>JABTBR010000001.1 GCA_013284265.1 Oxalobacteraceae bacterium
CCCGCGGGGTCAGACCCCAGGGTTAGGCCGTGGGTTTCAGGTCGAGGCCGGCGGCCCGCCAGCCAGGTATTTGCCTTGCGTTGGTGGCTGGCTGCATTTCGGACTCAGGCGCGTTTTTTGCAGTACTGGGGATCGAGCGGACAGGCTTCGCAGTAGTCCTGTGGCGGCATCAGGTAAACCAGGCAGCATTGCCTGTGCAGCGTGAGCGTGACAGGTTCGCCGTGGTCGTTCAGCGCCGCGCCGGGAAGCGGCGCGAAGCGCGGCCGGCTATACAGGGGATTGCGCTCGCCATTCGCGCCCAGCGGGCTGTCGAGTAAAACCTGGCGGTCGTGCGCGGCCAGGCCAGGCTGCCCGATTGCGGATTCGAACGGCGCGATATGGCTCAGGATACTGTCGATGCTGCGCGCGGCGTTCCCCCACAGGATCTTGGGCGCCACGCCGCTCAGGCGCGCCAGCGCCGCGAACAGCGGCGCCAGATGCTGGTACAGCAGGGTGTCATAGCGCGCGCCGACGTTCGTGCTGTCGTGGGGCCGCCCCTGATCGGGCAGGTAGAAACGTCGCAATGCGCCGTTTTCGTCAAGCTCCAGCCAGACTTGATCATGGTGCAGCGCGAAGCGGTGGCGCAGCAAGGTCGCGGCCACCACCGCCGGCGCCAGCAGCGCGTCCAGGTAGTGCCGGCTCCAGGCCGAGGCGACCGGACGCAAGTCGCTGCTGCCGCAATGGCGCGCATACGCCTGTAGCGCTGCCGCCAGCAGGGCGGGGGCTGTCAGCAGCGTGGCCAGTGTCATGGCCTTGGGTGGAGGCGGCGTGCAGCAAACGGCGGCGCCATACGGTTCCCATTCGCCGCGAAATACCGGCGTCAAGACGTCCATCATGGCGTGCTCCCGGTGCGGTCGGTCCGGCGCCGGGCCGGAACAGGATAGAAAGTGAGTGGCATATCGGTATAGACGGCTGAGAGGGCCGGGAATTTAGTAAACATCCGGCCTGCCGGCGCGTCTTTGTAACAGGCGTGTCAAAGTCGACCTGCATTGCGCGGTGTCGAACCCGCCTCACTGCCAGCCAGCCCGCCGCGCGCCGCATTTCCCATTTTTTGCTTAACTGAGGTCTTCATGCTGTCTTATCTGATCAAGCAATCCCGCCATTTGCTGGCGGCCGCCGCGCTGGCCAGTATCGTTTCCGGCGTCTGCAGCGTCCTGCTGCTGGTGCAGATTAACACGGCGCTGACGGCCGATTCCGGCGAACGCGCCGCGCTGGCCTGGATCTTTGCCGCCGTCGCGCTGGGCACGATGTTGGCGCGCATGGCGGCGCAGGTGCTGTTTGAACGCTTGAGCCAGCACGCCCATGCCGAGCTGCGTAGCTACATTTCGGCGCGCGTCATCGCCACTGATTATCGCCGGCTGGAGGCGCTCGGTGGCGCGCGGGTGCAATCGGCGCTGTCCGAGCACAGCGCCCATGTGGCCGATTTCTTCGTCAGCGCTCCCTCCATCCTGATCAACGGCATCGTGGTGCTGGGCTGTCTGAGCTATATGGCCTGGCTGTCGTGGCAGGTATTTTGCGCCGCCGTGCTGGTGATCGGTCTCGGTTCATTGGGCTACCACCTGGCGCATCTGCGCGCGATCGGCCATCTGGACCTGGCCGCGCGCGAGCAGGACAAGCTGTTCGACTATTTTCGTTCGCTGGTGGATGGCGCCAAGGAGCTGCGTCTGAACCGCGAAAAACGCGCCATGTTTTCGCAACAAGTGCTGGGCGAGTCGATTGAGGTGGTGCGGCGCGAGCGCACACTGGGCATGTCGATCTTCGTGGTCTCTGCGAGCTGGGGCAATTTCCTGATCTACGGTTTCATCGGGCTGGTGCTGTTCGTGCTGGTGGGCGAGGTGCCGGACCGCGCGCGCATCATGACCGGCTTTGCCTTGGTGTTCCTGTACATGATCACGCCGCTGGAGAGCCTGCTGCTCAATCTCCCCCGCATCAATCTGGCCAAGGTGTCGGCGCGCCGCATCGAGGCGATCGCCCAGGACTTGCCGCTGGCGCCGGACGATACCGAAACGGCGGCACCGGCGCCGTTTCGCGGCCTGGCGCTGGAGGGGGTGCGCCATAGCTATTACCACGAGGTGAGCGACGATATCTTCTCGCTGGGACCGGTGCGGCTCGACTTTGCGCCAAGCCAGATCACCTTTCTGGTGGGCGGCAACGGCAGCGGCAAGACCACGCTGGCCAAGCTGCTGGTGGGCCTGTACGTGCCGGAAGAGGGGGCCATCACGCTGAACGGCGAGACGGTCGACGATGCGGGGCGCGACCGCTACCGCCAGCGCTTCACGGCGATCTTCTCCGACTTCCACCTGTTCGACCGCCTGCTCGATGGCGCCAGCGCCGAGTTGGATGCGCGCGGCAACGCGCTGATCGCCAAGCTGCATTTGCAGCACAAGGTTCAGGTGAAGAATGGCGCGTTCAGCACGCGCGCGCTGTCGCAGGGTCAGCGCAAGCGGTTGGCGCTGGTGGTGGCGTATCTGGAAGACCGTCCATTCCTGGTGTTCGACGAGTGGGCGGCCGATCAGGACCCGGTGTTCAAGGACGTGTTCTACCGCGAGGTGCTGCCTGAGCTGCGTGCCAAGGGCAAGACGGTGCTGGTGATTTCGCATGATGACCGCTATTTCCATCTGGCCGACCGGGTGGCGCGCATGGAGAATGGCCAACTGGTATCGCTGGAAGCGATGCCCGCGCTGGAGCTGGACCGCGTGGCGGCGTAAGGATCGGAAGGCCGCGCCCATTGCCGCCCGAGCCGGAGTGGGCTATGATGCCGTTTTTGCAATTATCACACTGGCGCCCGTGGCGCCGCGCCATCAGTGCGCGCCGCGGCGGCGGACCGACCAGGTTCGCCGCGCGCTATCAAGGAATGAATGAAACGAACTATCTGGATAGCGCCGGCAATGGCGCTGCTGTTGCCGGCGTATGTGCTGGCGCAAGGGCCAGCGGCTGGCAGCGATCAGGCCGCAGGGTTGGCAAGTACGGCAAGTACGGCAAATGCGGCAAACACGGCAAGCACGGCAAGCACGGCGGCCACGGCCAGCACTGCGCTTGCGGCGACAGGCGCGGCGGCATCCGAGGGCTTTAACGAAAGCGGCGGCGCGCGCCAGGTGCTCAAGTTCAGCGATCTGGGCGCGAGCATGGGCATGGCGGCGCCGTCCGACCATGGCGGCTTCGCCGTCAACCGCGACTTCCTGCGCGGCTTCCCCAACGAGAGCGCACTGCGCAACGGCTTCCGCGATTTCGGCTATCTGGGTCTGGAGAGCCAGTCCGCGCGCGAAGGCGTGGAAGTGTTCAAGGGACCGGCTTCTGCCCTGTACGGCAACGGCAAACCGGGCGGCGACCTGAATGTGCTGACGCGCCGGGCCGACGGCGTGCGCCGGCGCGATTTGCAGCTGTCGCTGTCGCGTCATGGTTTCCGCACGCTGGCGGCCGATCTGGGCACCGCCGCCAGCGATGATGTCGCATTGCGTCTGGGCCTGTCGGCTGAAGGCGGCGGCAGTCTGCGCCAGTATCACGACTTCGAAAGCTATGCGCTGGCGCCGTCCATGGCCTGGCGCCTGAGCGGCGACACCCGCATCACGCTGGAAGCGGACCTGATGCGGGTGCGCGAACAGATCGCGCCCGACCGTCTTCCGTATGGCCCGCTGCTGGCGTTCCCCGAACGCCGCACCATGGGGCGGCCGGGCGACTGGCTGCATGAACAGGGCTCGACCTGGCGCCTGGCGCTGGAGCATAACTTCAGTCCCGACTGGCATCTGCGCCAGGCGCTGTTTGTCCAGCGCAGCCATATGCGTTCCGATACCACCGAGCCGGATGTGTACAGCGAAGCCGGTCCATTGAACGACGATGGCACGGCGCTGCACCGGGTAGGCCTGCGGCGCCTCGGCCAGACCCAGAGCGAGGTATCGCAGACCGAGCTGTATGGGCATTTCAGCTGGGCCGGTATGCAGCATCAGGTACTGGCCGGACTGGAGCTGGGACGCTTCCGCGAGCAGGGAGTGGAGAGCCGCGCGCCGCTGGCCGATCTGCTGCTGGCCGCGCCGACTTACGAGGCGCAGCCGGGTCCCTACACGCTGGAGTCGGACCAGCGCGGCCAGAGCCACACCGCCGTGCTGTATCTGCAGGACCGGGTACGCATCAATCCGCAGTGGCAGATGCTGCTTGGGCTGCGCGCCGAGCGGCTGCGCAGCAGCGGCGAAGACCGTTTGAATGCGATACCGGCCGAAGGGCGTGAGCGCCTGCTGTCGCCGCGCGCCGGCCTGGTGTACACGCCGGACCCGCGCTGGTCGTGGTTCGCCAGCCTGACCCAGTCGTCGCGTCCACAGCTGGGCGAAACCAGCGCCGATGGCCGCCTGCTGGCGCCCGAAGTAGGGCAGCAGCTGGAAGCCGGCATGCAATGGGGCCAGGCGGAGCAAGGCCTGCTTGGTACGCTGTCGGTGTACCAGCTGCGCCGCCGTGGCCTGGCCACGGTCGATACCCGCGATCCGAATTTTTCGGTGGCGGGTGGTGAACGCCAGAGCCGTGGCGTGGAACTCGATCTGCGTGGCGAGCTGGCGCCTGGCCTGTCGATGGACTTCAGCGTGGAAGCCTTGCGCGCCCGCGTGCTGAAGGACAGTGAAGTGGCACCCGGCACCACGCTGCCGGGCGTGTCGCCGTGGTTCGCCAGCGTGTGGCTGACCAAGGAACTCGACGCGCGCTGGACGCTGGGCTGGGGCGTGGTGGCGGAAGGACGGCGCCGCGCCGGCTGGCCGCCCAATGAGCTTGAGCTGCCGGCCTATGTGACCACCGATCTGTCGCTGGCCTATCGGGCCGACAAATGGCGTTTGCAGGCCAGCATGGGAAATGTGCTGGCACGCCGGGCCTTGCTGTCGGACGGTTATGGCGTGTCGGTGGTGGCGCCGCGCAGTCTGACGCTGACGGCGTCGATGGGATTCTGACGTCCGAAAAAAAGTCGGCGAGGGGTCTTGTCAACGGCATAAAATTTCGGCTAACATCGTTGCGGGCGCATCATCTTGCGTCCGCGTCGCTCGGACGGTTCCGGGCGCTTACGAGAAAAAACGATGACTCAATCCCAAGCTCCGCGCAGCTTTTCGCGCATCAATCGCCTTCCCCCCTACGTTTTTAACATCACCGCCGAACTGAAGATGGCCGCCCGCCGCCGTGGCGAGGACATCATCGATATGTCGATGGGTAATCCCGATGGCGCCACGCCTTCGCACATCGTCGACAAGCTGGTTGATACCGCGCGCCGTCCGGACACCCATGGCTACTCTGCCTCGAAGGGCATTCCGCGTCTGCGCCGCGCCATCACCAAGTGGTACAAGACCCGCTACGAGGTGGACTTCGATCCCGATTCGGAAGCGATCGTCACCATCGGCTCCAAGGAGGGCCTGGCCCACCTGATGCTCGCCACGCTAGACCGCGGCGACACCGTGTTGGTGCCCAATCCCAGCTATCCGATTCACATCTGGGGCGCGGTGATCGCGGGCGCCGATATCCGTTCGGTGCGCATGGGACCAGGCGTGGACTTTTTCGAAGAACTGGAGCGGGCCATCCGCGAGAGCTTTCCGAAGCCGAAGATGATGGTGCTGGGCTTCCCCTCGAATCCGACCGCGCAGTGCGTGGAGCTGGAGTTCTTCGAGCGGGTAGTGGCGCTGGCGCGCCAGCACAATATCCTGGTGGTGCACGACCTGGCCTATGCCGACCTGACCTTCGACGGCTACAAGGCGCCGTCCATCATGCAGGTGCCGGGCGCGCGCGATGTGGCGGTGGAGTTCTTCACCATGTCCAAGAGCTACAACATGGCGGGCTGGCGCATCGGCTTCATGGTTGGTAACAAGGAGCTGGTGGCGGCGCTGGCGCGCATCAAGAGCTATCACGACTACGGCAGCTTTACGCCGGTACAGGTGGCGGCGATCGCCGCGCTCGAAGGCGACCAGTCCTGTGTGAGCGAGATCGTGGCGCAGTACCAGAGCCGGCGCGATGTGCTGTACAAGGGCCTGACCGAAGCGGGTTGGCCGGTCGACAAGCCGAAGGCCTCGATGTATATCTGGGCGCGCATCCCGGAAGCCTGGCGCCATCTGGGGTCGCTGGAGTTTTCCAAGCTGCTGCTGGCGCATGCGAAAGTGTGCGTGTCGCCGGGCATCGGCTTCGGCGAGTACGGCGACGAGTATGTGCGCTTTGCGCTGATCGAAAACGAGGCGCGCATCCGCCAGGGGCTGCGCGGCATCAAGGCCATGCTGAAAATGCCGGTACCGGTGCTGGCCGAGGAAGCCGCGTAGTTTGCACATCAATTTGCGGTTTTCTTAACGCGCATCAAAGACAGCGCGCACACCGCAGCAAGCGGTGCCTGTCTTTGCTAAGGTGGACGCTTCACCAGTCGCTGGCTGCGGAGCGTCCATCATGCGCCTACCCCTGAATATCAGTATCGAACGTTTGCTGGAATCGGTCCGGCGCCTGGAGCATACGCTGGGGGCGGCGGGCTTGCCGCGCTGGATGGCGCGTTTGCCGCTGGGACTGATTGCCTGGCATTACTGCGCCATGCTTGATGAAAAGATCGCGCGTATCAGCCGCATCGGTGCGCGCATGCAGGGCTGGGAGCGCACGCTGAAGGAATTCATGCGCAGCGATGAATCCAAAACCGAGTTCATCGATGTGGACCAGCGCATGCAACGTGATCTGGAAGCCACCCGCCTGGGGCTGTGGGAGTTGCGCACCGTTGGGCTGGATGTGGCGCGCTGCTTCGAAGGGCTCGATTACGGCGCGGCCCGGCTGCGCGCGCGCCAGACCCGGTTTGTGATTGCGCTGGAAGAGGTCTGTGCGATCGCAGCGGCGCTGCAACTGATGGTCAGTGCGCATGACCAGTCCGCATTACATTTGCTGCGGCAGCAGGCCGCCTCAGGCTGAACTACTGCTGTGCTCAGCACTTCAGAAACCTTCCCCAGCAATTTTCCCCTTTGCCTGTGCATGCACCGGACGCAGACAGCGTCGCGGCTGCCGCGGCTGCGCGATTTTCTGCGAGAACAGTGCGTGCTGCGGGGCGAGTGTGTGCGCTAGCGTACCTATGCGGAGAAAAATCCGCTGGCAGGCGTTGTGCCAGCGCAATTTACCCTTAGTATGAAGCAAGCCGTAATGGTAGCGCTGTACGCCAAAGCGCCGCAGGGCACAGCCATTAATGTTGTGCTTTGGACAGGATCAGCAGCCAGCGGCGCATCAGCAGTACTTCGACATGGCCAGCTTCGATGCCGGTGTCGCACTCGATGACCGGATTGACGGCGTAGAAACGTTTGCGGAAATCGCGGCAGACGAGCATTTCGCGTTTACCCATGCGTACCAGGAAGGACGTAGGGGCATATTCCAGGCCGAAACGGGAACCGAAACCGCTATTTAATGTTGTCATGACGTTTTCCTTTTGGGAGTTGCGTTGAACGAGAGAGTCCAGAATAGCATAAGTACTGTACGTATGCACAGGTACTGGATAAATAAGCAGGTGTTTTCGTATTGTGTGGTTTTTCCACCAACAGGCAAAAAGGTGTGCGATGGAGTGGAGTAAAGCAAGGCTGCTGCGGTTTGTGGAGGCGCGGCTGTCGCCCAGCGAAGAGTTGGGCCTGCACCTGACCGTCGGGCTGGCGCTGCTGGTGCTGGCCGCCTATGCCTTCCACGCCATCGCCGTCAGCGTGATGGGCCAGGCCGGTATCGTGCAGCTTGATTTACAGGTGGCGCAGTGGTTCCATGTGCATGCTTTCGAGCCCTTGACCACGGCGGTGCTGGCGCTGACCCATTTGCACAGCGTGGCAGGTGTGGCCTGCCTGTCTGCCTTGCTGGGCCTATATTTTTGGCGCCGCGGGGAAGCCTACTGGCTGCTGGCGCTGGCGCTCTCGGTCAGTGGCGGCATGGTCATCAATGTGCTGCTAAAGTATGGATTCCAGCGTAGCCGCCCGGTGTTCGAGGAACCGCTGCTGACGCTGGCGACCTACAGCTTCCCCAGCGGCCATACGGCCGGCGCCGCCACGCTGTATGGCGTGCTGGCCTGTTATCTGGTGCGCACCTTGCGCGGCTGGCCGGCGCAGGCGCTGGCCGCCGCGGCGGCCCTGCTGATGGTGCTGCTGGTGGCGACGAGCAGGCTGTACCTGGGCGCGCATTATCTGAGCGATGTGCTGGCGGCGCTGGCGGAAAGCTGCGCCTGGTTGTCCATCTGCGTGACGGCCAGTGCCACGCTGCGGCGCCGCGCGGCTCGCCTGCAAGGCTAAAGGAGAAGCATCTGGACAAGATCGCCGTCATTATCAACGCGAGCGCGGGGCTGGGTTACAGCGCCGATCTGACCGCGCAGTTGCAGGCCAGCTTTGGCGCCTGCGGATTGGCGCCGTCCATCACGCTGGCCGACAGCGGCGAAGAGATGATCGCCACCGCGCGCCAGGCGCTGGCCGATGGCGCGGACATGATCGTGGCCGGCGGCGGCGACGGCACCGTCAATGCGGTGGCCTCGGTGGTGGCGGGCAGTGGCGTGCGCTTCGGCGTGCTGCCGCTGGGCACCTTGAACCATTTCGCCAAGGACCTGAACATTCCCCTGGTGCTCGACGAAGCCGTGGCCAATCTGGCGCATGGCGTAGCGATGCGAGTGGATGTGGGCGAGGTCAACGGGCGGATTTTCCTGAACAACTCCAGTCTGGGTTTGTATCCGGCGGTGGTGCGCGACCGTGACCAGCAGCAGCGCCGGCAAGGCCGCAGCAAGTGGGTCGCGTTCAGCTGGGCCGCGATCGCCGCGCTGCGGCGTTATCCATTTTTGAATGTACACCTGCGTATCAATGGCGAAGAGCATGCGCGCCGCACGCCCTTCGTCTTTATCGGCAATAACGAATACATCATGCAGGGCTTGAATATGGGCGGGCGCGAACGTCTCGATGGCGGCGTGCTGAGCCTGTATGTGGCGCAGCGGCCCACGCGGCTGGGCTTGCTGCGCCTGGCTTTTCACGCGCTGCGCGGCAGCCTGGCCGAGGCGCGCGACTTCGATGTATTGACCGCCACCTCGATGGAGATCGATACCCGCCACCCGCGCCTGCATGTGGCCACCGATGGCGAGGTCACGCTGATGCAGACCCCGCTCAGCTACCGGCTGCGCCCGGCGGCGCTGACGGTGATGGTGCCGGCGCCGGTGGCGGCGCAGCCGGCGTCGACCGAGCTGACGCTCGATACGGCGAGCAATGCGGCGGACTCGGACCAGGCGGACTAGATGCGCACACTGGTACAACTATCGGATCTGCATTTCGGCCGCGTGGACGAAGCGCTGCTGGCGCCGCTGCGCGAGCTGGTCATCCAGATCGATCCGGACGTGCTGGTGGTCTCGGGCGACCTGACCCAGCGCGCCCGCACCGCCGAATTCCAGGCCGCGCGCGCCTTCCTCGATACCTTGCCCGGTCCGCAGATCGTGGTGCCGGGCAATCACGATATTCCCCTGTACAACGTGGCCAGCCGCTTCCTGACGCCGCTGCGCAAATACCAGCGCTATGTGACGCTGGACCTGGCGCCAGAATATGTGGACGAGGAAATTGCGCTGCTGGGCATTAACACGGCGCGCTCGCTGACCTTCAAGGATGGCCGCATCAACCATGCCCAGATCGCCCAGATACGCCAGCGTTTCAGTGCGCTCGGGCCGGATCAGGTGCGCATCGTCGTCAGCCACCATCCCTTTGACTTACCCGCGCATTTCGACGAGGATGATCTGGTCGACCGCGCACCGCAGGCGATGGCCGCGTTCGCCGAAATTGGCGTTGACCTGCTGTTGGCAGGGCATCTGCATGCCAGCGTGGCGAGCGACAGCTCGGCGCGCTATCAGATCAAAGACTACGCCGCGCTGATGATACAGGCGGGCACCGCCACCTCCACGCGCGGACGGGGCGAATCGAATTCCTTCAATGTGATCAAGATCGAGCTGGACCGGGTCGTGGTGGAACGCTATAGCTGGCAGCCGGCGCTGGGCAGCTTCGAGCTGGCCAGTACCGAGCTGTTTCAGCGCAAGGGTGAGATCTGGTCGCTGGCTGGATTGGCTTAAATGCCCTACAACCAATAATCCATCAGCCTTGCCGCAAATTCTTTCACGCGGTCGCTCAGCGGACGCTGGCGCCATTGCTCCAGCGTGATCAGCGTTGAGTCGCGCACATCTTCCTGGAAGGCTCTCTCCATCTCGGCGGCGAAGGCGCTGCCCATCACCACCACGTTCAGTTCGCTGTTGTGCAGGAAGCTGCGGGTATCGATATTGGTCGAGCCGACGGTGGACCAGTTGTCGTCGATGACGGCGGTCTTGGCATGCAGCACGGCCAGCTTGAGCTGGTAGATCTTCACGCCGCTGTCGAGCAGCTCGTCGTAGAAGCCGCGCCCGGCATGGAACACCAGTCCGCTGTCCGATACTCCCGGCAACACGATGCGCACGTCCACGCCGCGCCGTGCGGCGGCCTTGAGGGTGTCGACGGTCTGGCGGTCCGGCACGAAGTAGGCCGAGGTGATGTGGATGCTCTTGCTGGCGCTCTGCATGGCCAGGCTGAAGGCCTTGAAGATTTCGAAATGCCCGCCCGGCTCGCTGGCCAGCACGCGCACGATCTTGTCGCCGGCGATCACCGGGGTGGGGAAGTAGCTGGCTTCGCGCAAGTCTTCCTTGTCCTGGGTGGCCCAGTTGCGGATGAATAAATACTGGAAGGCCGCCACCGCCGGGCCTTCAACCTTGATGTGGGTGTCGCGCCAGCCTACCTGGGACTTGTCGGTGGGCTTGGACTTGGAACGGAACAGGGAACTCTTGGCATAGGTGTCGCTGATGTTGATGCCGCCGGTGAAGGCGGTCTTGCCGTCGACGATCAGCACCTTGCGGTGGTCGCGGTTATTCACCTTCCAGGAGTCGCCGTTCAGTTTGGCCGGATTGACGGGGTTGAAGGCGACCAGGTGAATGCCGGCCTGGCGCATGCGCTCGAAGAAGGTGTCCGGCACGCCGATGGTACCGACGCTGTCGTACAGGATGTTGACCACCACGCCGGCGCGCTGCTTTTCGATCAGCAGGTCGGCGAACTTCTGGCCCAGTTCGTCCTGGTCGAAGATATAAGTTTCCAGATTGATGTTATTGGTGGCGGTGCCGATGGCCTTGAGCATTTCGGCCATGGTCTGCGGGCCGTCGAACAGCAGGCTGCATTTATTGCCGGCGATGAGGGGCACGCCGGTGGCCGCTTCTTCCAGCGCCGCCTGGGCCTGCTGGTCCAGCGTGGCCTTGGGCCAGCGCTTGCCCAGCAGGGCGCGGGCGCGGTCCTCGCTGAGCTTGCCCTGCGGGCCGGACACCGTGGGCACGGCGCGCGGCTGCAAGGTGTCGTCGATGCCGCGCACATCGGGCAGGGCGGCACAGGAACTGAGTACCCAGCACAGCAGGGTCAAGGGTAGCCAGTTCCGTATGCGTATCATCTTTGAACCTTTGGTGGTGGTTTGCCTTCGTCAAAGGGCAGCGCTCCCGTCAGTTCAGGCTCGCCGATGAAGAAAGCCAGCGGTGCCCGCAGGAAACGTTTGCCCAGCAGTTGCAGCAGGCGGAAGCCATGCTCGAAGCGGATCTGGCGCGAGCGCAAGGCCACCCACAGCGCCAAGCCAAAACTGACCAGCAGGTTGACGGTGCCGATGGCCAGGAAGCCCACAATGGACTTGATTGCCAGATCCCAAGAGATATTGTGATCCAATGCGACCAAAGCTGTCGCAAAGTTGGCGGAGGAGAAGGTTACATGCCGTATATCCAGCGGCAAGCCCAGCAAATAGCCCAGGGTGCCGATGGTGCCGAGCAGGATGCCGAAGATGAAATTCCCCATCAAACCGCCCAGATTGTTCTCCAGATAGAGGCCCAGCCGGTCCAGCCGGCTCTGGCCTATCAGGCGGCCCAGGCCGCGCAGCTGCGAGATACGCTGGGCCCAGCGCGTGTACAGGGCCTGGTTATCGTAGTAGCCCGACACCAGGCCGGCCAGGAACAGGCAGACGCCGGCAATCGCGGCATAGAACAGGGCCGGGCTGCCGATCGGGTCGATATCGTGCAGCAGATGCATGGCCTTGGCGGGCGAGACCAGATGGCTGCCCTTGAGTTCATGCCAGCCGAAGGCGATCAGCCAGGCGGTGGGGATGGCGGTGGCCAGATTGCCCAGCACGGCCATGACCTGGGTGCGGAACACCTTGTTGATCAGCTCGGCCATGCTGTCGAGGTCGATATGCCGGCCTTCCTTGACATGCAGGCCGGCGGCGATGCGCGAGGCCGTCATGGCCGGCTGCTTGGTGGCCACGGTAAAGTGCAGCAGGTGGATGAACATGAAGCCCAGCGAGTAATTCATGCTGAACAGGAAGGCTTCCACCAGCGGCGCGGCGCGCAGATAGGACATCAGGATCTTGAACAGGGCCATGAAGCCGATGATCAGGCCGGCGCCGGCCGAGGACATGAACATGGCGCCCAGCTGCTTGCGGTTGTCGGCCACGTAGTGCTCGCCGGTACGGCTGGCGTTCTCCGTGACGTTGCGCGCCAGCAGATTGATGTTGTCGGCGAACAGGTCGCGCACCCGGTATTTATTGTTGTGCGCTTCGATCAGTTCCAATGCCAGGGCCAGCGCGGCGGCGCGGCGCAGGCTGACGGGCGAGTCCGCCGCCACGGCCAGGCTGGCCGCAGCGCCGGCGGCGGTGGCTACGGCCACGGCCGGCGCCGGCATGGCTTCGGCCGCGATCGCTTCCAGATTCACGGTTGGCGCGCTGGGCAGCTGGCCCGTCACGTCGACCAGGAACAGCAGCTTGCGCAGCCGGTCTATGCTCTGGCTCAGCGCCACCAGCAGATAGGTCAGCGCGATGCTGGTGCCCTGGCTGAGCGCCTTCTTGCGGATCTTGGCCACCACCTCGTCGCACTGGTCCAGCATCACCAGCAGATGGCGCGCATCCTCGATCTCGTCTTCCTGGCCGGCCAGCATGCGCGCATAGCCGTCCAGGTAGGCGTTGACTTCGGTGTTCTGCTCCATGAAGGGCGAATCGTAGGTTTCGATCTCGGTGTGGAAATTGGTCAGCTTCGGTTCCAGCCCGATCGCCGCGACCCGGTAGGACAGGGTGCGGATCGCTTCGAGCAGGCCGGGCAACATCAGATTGCCGCCGACGCTGGTCGGGCCGGGCTTGGGGAAGATTTCGTCGAACAGGGCCATCCAGTCGGCGGCCGGCACGGCGCTGATCCACAGATAGTCGGTCTTTTTGTACATTACCTGATCGAGCGCGTCGCTCAGATACTCGTCGCCCAGCGCGGGCGGCAGCATGCGGTAGGCGATGCGGCGTTTCAGTTCGGTAAAGAAGCCATCGTTCGACAATACCCCGATATCGGTGTACAGGCTGGCGTGGCGGCGCGCGCCCAGTACGCTCAGCAGGTAGTGGCGCAGCTTGGCGGCGTGGCCGGGATTACCCTTGAGCAGCAGGCACAAGGTACGGACGTTGGCGGCGGCACGCGCGCCGTCGTGGGCGCGGGCGGGGCGGATGGTGGAAAACAGCTCGACCAGAGGGCCGATAGCGCTGCTTTCGGCATCCAGGTGTTCCAGGATAGCTAGCATGCGGGAAACGGACAGGCCGTGAGTGAAAACACCAGTGTAACCCGCGATGCCAAATTAGTATGTACGCAGGCGTACATATAGTTCAGTTCGCCGCTGGGGCTAGCACGGCAATATCCTTTGCGAAGCCTGGCGCAACTCGGCCCGGAAGTCGGGATGGGCAATGGCGATCAGCGCTTCGGCACGCTGGCGCGCCGACTTGCCGCGCAACTGGGCCACGCCGAATTCGGTGACCACGTAGTTGACGTCGTTCTTGCTGGTGGTGACGTGGGTGCCGGGCGTGAGCGTGGGGACGATGCGCGAGATGGTGCCATCCTTGGCGGTCGAGGGCAGCACGATGAAGGCCTTGCCGCCGCGCGAACGGTTGGCCGCGCGCACGAAGTCGACCTGGCCGCCGGTGCCGGAGTAGGGCAGGTGGGCGATGCTTTCCGAGCCGCACTGGCCGAGCAGGTCGACCTGCAGGCTGGCGTTGATCGCGATCAGATTATCGTTCTGGCCGGCGATATAGGGATCGTTGGTGTAGTTCACCGGATGCATTTCCAGCATGGGGTTGTGGTGCATGAATTCATACAGGCGGCGCGAGCCGAGCGCGAAGGTGGCCACCATCTTGCCGGGCAGGTGGGTCTTGCGCCGGTTGGTGACGGCGCCCGCTTCGACCAGGCTGAGGATGCCGTCGCCTATCATTTCCGTGTGGATGCCCAGATCGTTCTTGGACGCCAGTTGCAGCACCACCGCGTCGGGAATGCCGCCATAGCCGATCTGCAGGGTCGAGCCGTCGTCTATCATGTCGGCCACGTATTTGCCGATCGCTTCCTGCACCGGGCCGATCTTGGGCAAGCCCACTTCGATCACCGCCTCGCTGCTTTCGACCAGCGCGCTCACCTGCGAGATGTGGACATGGCACTGGCCATGGGCGAAGGGCACGTTGGGATTCACCTCCAGCACGATGGCGCGCGCCTTCTGTACGGCGGCCATGGTGTAGTCGGCGCCCAGGCTGAGCGCGAAGTAGCCATGCTCGTCCATCTGCGAGGCCATCGAGAACACCACGTCGGCGCCGATCTGGCCCCGTTCGATCAGGCTGGGCAGTTCGGAAAAATAGGCGGGGACGAAGTCGGCCCAGCCGGCCTGTCCGGCCGCGCGCGAGGCGCCGCCGTAGAACAGTGCCAGGTGGCGCACGTGCTCGACGGTGTCGCAATCGAAGTAGGCGTATTTGCGCAGCGCGAGGATCTGCGCCACCTTGATGTCGCGGAAGCGGCGGCGCTGATCCGACAGCGCGTGCAACAGGCTGGGCGGCTCGCCGGCGCCGGAGGGAACGATGATGCAGTCGCCATCGCGCAACTGGTCGAGCGCGGCCTCGGCCGTGCAAAGCTTGCTCTGGTACAGCGCATGGGCAGATCGGTGTGGCATGGGACGACAACCTTTCGCGTGCAGGGGAGTAAAAAGGCGACTATACGCCTGCAATCCAGCAGATCGACATCAAGTGTTGTTTGAATAATTTAAATTACGGTGGTCGTGCGCACATAGGACGCTGTCAGGTGGGAGTAAGCTGAGTTCACTGCAATAGGAGCATGCATGGGGCAGGCTAAAGAGCGTTGCAGGCTCTTGTAACGGAGGCGAGCATGAGAACCACTTTGGCCGCATTGCTGTGCTGCAGCCCGCTGGTGGTGGGTGCGCAAAACCAGTCTTCCGTGAATGTGTATGGGGTCGTCGATGCGGCCGTGGTGAAGGAAGGCGGCTGCGATGGCGATGCCCGCTGCGCCAGCTATGTCAGCGGCGGCGCCGCTACCGCTTCGCGGCTGGGCGTCAAGGGCCGCGAAGCGCTGGGCGACAATCTGGCGGCCGTGTTCACGCTGGAGGCCGGCATACGCAGCGATAGCGGCGCCTCCGATCAAAACAACCGTCTGTTCGGGCGGCAGGCCTTTGTCGGACTGGACGGGCGCTTCGGCGCGCTGACCCTGGGCCGGCAATACAATCTGCAATACCTGACGCTGACCGAGGTGGCCGATCCCTTCCAGGGTGGCATGGCCGGCAACGCCGCCAACCTGGTCGGCTACACGGTCAAGCGCTACGACAACACCCTCAAGTATTCCACGCCCTCGCTGCGCGGCGTGACGGCCAGCGCGATCTACAGCGTGGGCGAGTCGCCGTTCAGCAACCGCTACAATCGCGCCTATGGCGCCACCATCGGCTATGCCAACGGGCCGTTTACGGTCAGCATCTCGCATCAGCGCAAGAACAATCCAATCGAAGCGGCGGCCACCGTGCCGCCGCCCGATCTGTCGGCCCGCAACAGCCTGATCGCGGCCAATGTGGCGCTGGGATTTGGCACCGTGTATGCCGCCTACGGACACAACAAGGGGGAGGGCAGTTCGCCCTGGGATACCTCGAATCCCTATGGCGCGCTGGCCATGACCACGCCCAGCACCGACAGCCGCGACGTGCTGTTCGGCCTGTCTGTCCCGTTCGGCAGTACCAGCTTGCTCGCCTCCGTCATCCACAAAGACGACCGCAGCCTGCTTGACCGCAACGCGCGCCAGCTGGCCGTGGGCCTCAACCACGCGCTATCGAAACGGACCGCCGTGTATGCCTCGTTCGCGCGCATCATCAACCAGAATGGCGCGCGCTACACGGTGGGCAATGCCACCGAGGCCGGCCACGGCGACCGCGCCCTCACCGTGGGCGTGCGCCACGCCTTTTGACGGCGGGTGCCTACTTCGGCTTGGCCGGGCAGGCGCCCAGCAGTTTCCCATTCGATGTCACCGTCATGGTGTCCGGCTTGCCGCCGCGCTGGCTGGTGATCGTCATCGTCATCGAATACGCCGAATCGCTGATGAAGCGGATCTCGCCCTCGCCGCTGGACGGTGGCTGGGTGCAGTTAAAGCTCACCTTGAGCCCGCCCGGCACCGGCAGTTTGTTCGAGGTGCAACTGCCTTCCTGCGTCACGGGAAACTCGTTCTTGGCCGCCATCTCCGGTGTGATGCAGGTGGTGATGCGCATGCCGCCGTCGGCGCCCATGCTGGGCATGCCGGTCTTGCCGTGCTGGCTCAGCATGGCTTCCATTTGCTTGCGCTGTTCCGGCGGCATGCTGGCCAGCTGCTTCATCGCCATCTCCATGGCCTGATCCGCCTTGGGATCGGACGACTTCATCTTGTTGCTCAGTTCCCATAGCCCAGGCTTCAGGGTCTGGGCCGTGACGGAAGCGGCGGCGCTGGCGGACAGCAGCAGGCAAACGATAAGACGTGACTTCATGGCGGCTCCGACAATCTTGAAAAAGAGCAGCATACGCCAGCTCGGCATACGCTGCAAAGAAAAACGGACGTAGAAAAACGGCGCGCTGCGGTGAAGCAGGGCGCCGTTTTGTCCGGGCTAATCGGTGCTAAATGCCGCGCCCGCTAATGAGGCGCAGCAGCACCATGATCACAGCGACGACGAGCAGAATATGGATGAATCCGCCGACGGTGTAGGAAGTGACCAGGCCCAGCAGCCACAGGATAATTAGTACGACAGCGATGGTATATAACATGATGGTGTCCTCTCCAGTTGTGCAGCGTTTGCGATGCCAGGCGGAAGATCTTCTTTGTCCTGCATCTTGGAAACCATTATCTGCGCTGACACGCTTGTGATCTGTACGGTGGCGTACACACCTTCATCATTGCTTTCAGTGATCGTTGTTTCGCAGCGGAATCCAGTCGAGCATGCCTAGCAGACCGCTGGCGGCGAGCAGACAGATGGCCAGGCCGCCGGTCAGCAGCAGGGCGACAGTCAGTTCCTGCATGGCCGGATCGGCCGGATTCATCGCGTTGAAGCCCAGACGGGTGATCAACAGTCCCAGTACCAATACCGCTGCCCAAATTGTTTTTGTCATCTGATTATTTCCCCCAAGGTCTGCCATTGTGGTCATGGCATGCGACGCATTGTCCCGCAAGCGCCCGATTTGCTCTGTTCGCCACCGCACATAGAAGTCCGTAAACCACGCAGCCCCGCCCAAAAGGCGGGGCTGCGTGGTAAAACCGGGACAGCGTTAGCCTTGGGCGCGTACCTGGCCGTTGACGATGCGCACAGGATCGCCATTGCCCACGCTCGGACGGCTGCCCTGGTGCAGGGTGCGGGTGCTGCCGTCATCCATGCGCACGACGATTTCCCAGCTGTGTTTGGCGTTGACATTGCCTTCGATCTGGTTGCCGGCGACGGCGCCGCCGATGGCACCGGCCACGGTGGCCAGTTGACGACCGTGGCCGCTGCCGACCTGGTTGCCCAGCAGACCGCCGACGATCGCACCGCCGGCCGCGCCTACGCCGCTGCCCTGGGCGCGGGTGCTGATTTCACGCACCGACTGGACCACGCCGCAATGGCGGCAAGTCTGGGCGACCGGCTGTTCGCGTTCCTGCTCACGGGCCGGGGCCGGCGCGGCATGCTGGGACGCATTGCTGCCGCTGCCTTGCGGCGCCAGTGCGGTCTTGCCGGCCGGCTGGTCCAGCATGGCGGTCTTGTCGTTTCCGTCGAGCGGCGCCAGCGCGCTGTCGGCGCGGCTGTCGTGGCCGCTGCCATTGGACGAAGGCAGCCAGCCCATGATGGCGGCGGCGCCCACGCCGCAGAACAGGATCACGGCCAGGGCGGCGATGACCATCAGGGGATGGAGGGTGGACTTGGCGATGGGGGTGTTTGGGGTTTGCATGATGGTGGTCCTCTATGGTCTTGTCGGCGTGGCGCGGGGCACCACATTTGCTTCTGGGCATATTTTGTTCCACCACCCGTTTCGGTTCCGTGCGTCAGCGTACATACGTGGAAAATAATTGCCATTACCCTCATTTGAAAGCGCTATTCCGCTGCTGACAGCCTCCCGACTAAGGACAATCCCATGTGTGCGACCGGCTTCCCCAACGATTCCTGGCGCCGTCTCCGGTATGCGGGGCGACGATGAATATCTCTCCAGAAACCAACTATACGGTCCGCTCGCCCGCCGCCGCGACCGGCAACCGCCTGCTGGCGAGCCTGCCCGAGGCCGATCTGCGGCATATCCAGAGCCTGTGCGAAGTGGTGCAGGTGGAACTGGGCGAGCAGTTGTATGAGCCGGGCCAGACCATCCAGTACATTTATTTTCCGGACGACAGCCTGATTTCCCTGCTGGCCGTGGCGGAAGGGCGCATGACGCTGGAAGTGGGCTCGGTCGGGCGCGAGGGCATGATTGGTTCCTCGGTGGCGCTCGGGCATGAAGTGGCCCAGGTGCGCGCCGTGGTGCAGCGCGCCGGGCTGGCCAGCCGCATCGACAGCGCCGACTTCTGCGGCGAGTTCCGGCGCATGGAGTCGCTGCAGCGCTTGCTGTACCGCTATACCGATACCCTGCTGGCCCAGGCGATCCAGATCGCCGTGTGCAGCCGCTTCCATGTGCTGGAAGCGCGGCTGGCGCGGTCGCTGCTGATCACGCGCGACCGTCTGCAATCGGAGCAGTTCCACCTGACCCATGAATTCCTGGCCCACGCGCTGGGCGTGCGCCGTGTCGGCGTGACCAAGGCGGCCAGCGCGCTGCAGGCCCAGGGACTGATCAGCTACAGCCGGGGGAATATCGAGATCCTTGATTCGGCCGGGCTGGAGGCGGTGTCTTGCCGTTGCTATGAGCTGGTCAAGGATACTGGGTCGATCGGCATGGGTAGCGTGTTTCTGTGAAGTGAAGGAGCGTGAGGCTGGCCGTGCCCTTGGGGTGTTGGTGGCTTATTGCTCTGTGCTCCATTGCCAGATTGTGCTGCCGTATTGTGAATCGCTGAAAGTTGGCATGATCTCGCCTTGCGCAAAATGGGCGCGGCTGTGCAATTTGGCTGGGGTTTCCCAGAAGCCGGTTTGACGGCAGGGTTGGCCGCCTTCGACGCATCCGGATACGGATATAACTTCGTTTTCTCGACTGGTGAAACGATTTTCTTCACGTAGTTTTCGTGCATAGTCGACCAGGTCCTTTGGATAGACCAGATGGTCGATTTGGCTGTCGTCTATGTCGAGTAGAAAAACCGCTGCACCTGCTTCGAATGACCAGTACCCATAGTACCCAGCATAGCCTTCTTCATTTACCTTGAGATGTTCGTTATACCAGCGCGGATGATCTTTCATGGCCGAATACCACTGTTTCAAGTACTTATGGAGGAGGTTGAGTGTTGCTTTCTCATTGTCTTCATAGAATACTTGCAATAGGATATCGAAGGGCTTGCCGAGGACGCAGGTATCGAGATTATTCTCATCCTCTGCATAGCCTGCGATCAGCTGCTCGAATAGACCATCCTGGCCGCGATGGGTGCGTAGCATATAAATTATGCGGCTTACCGATCGAAGGTCGCGGAGTAAAATGGCAATACTCAGCAGTTGCAGTGTATTTTCGTAATCGAATACAGTGGAGAAATCCGGCGCTCCTCCATACTCATATGAACCAAACTCGGGGAACTCAAGCGCAGCTTCCTGTTGAAAGAGTTGATCGACATCATTCCAGGCTTCAAGCGCTTCCACGATGTCAGATATGCGCGGAGCCAGCTCATCAATGGGCATGCCGGCTGTATAGTCAAGCATCCAGATCCAAAAGGTATCCAAATACAAGAATTGATGGATCGTAGATCTGCTTTGTGCTGAGCTAGTTATCTTTATATTCGCCAATCCGCCATCAATCAACAATAATTGATTGGAGCGCGTTTTCTCATATAGATTTTCACTAAGAAATTTCTGGCGGCGGCGCATATGAAATGGTGAGGTTTTCATTGTTCTTGATTACTATTTTTAATGCATTCGCCGAAGCTAATCGCCACACAGATTGGCTATTGTTCGGTACACCATTGCCAAATCGTACTGCCGTATTGCGAATCGCTAAGAACCAGAATGATATTGCCTTGCTCAAAAAGGGCGTGGCTGATCGCTTTGGCTGGGGTTTCCCAGAAGCCGGCTTGGGGGGAGGGTTGTCAGCCTTCGACATGCCCAACGCTGCGGACGGTGTCAGTTTCCCTGCTGGTATATCGGTCCTCTTTCCACAACTTTCGTGCATAAATGACTAAATCTTTTGGATACACCAGATGGTCGATCTTGCTATCGTCCAAGTCAAGTATGAAAGCTGCTGCAGCTGCTTCGAATGCCCAATATCCGTAATAGCCAGCATAGCCATCTTTATGGATATTAAGATGCTTATCATACCAGCGTGGATGATCTTTCATTGCAGGATACCATTGTTCCAAGTATTTTTTGAAGAGGCTGAGTGTCGCCTTATCGTCCTGTTCGTAAAATGTTTGGAGCAGGGTATCGAAGGGTTTTCCGAGGACACAAGCATCGAGATCCATTTCATCCTCGATGTATCCAGCAATCAACTGTTCAAACAAGCCATCATGTCCACGATGACTGCGCAATATATGAATTATGCGCCTAACTGATTTTCGATCACGGATTAATATAGCAATGCTAAGCAATTGCAAAGTGTCGACGTAATCGGCAAGGATCGGAAAATTTGGTGCTCCAGTGTACTCATATTGACCATACTCTGGGAATTTAAGTGCACCTTCCTGCTGATATAGTTGATCAACTTCATTCCACGCTTCGAAAGCATTCACAATTTCAGATATGCGTGGCGCCAATTCATCAATTGACACCCCTGCCGTGTAATCTAGCATCCAGATCCAGAAAGTTTCCAGATACAAAAAATGATAATTTGAAGCTTTGCTTTGTATCGAATTAGTGATCTTGATATTATCAAGCTCAACCGAAATTGCAGCAAGCTGATTCGCTCGTGTTTTCTTATACAGTTCTTCATTTAGGAACTGTTGACGGCTGTGCTGATGAAAAGGGATGGTTTCCATAAGGTGAAGTTCTTGTTATTCTTAGTTAGTGTATACGACTGTTGCCTACGATTTTTTGACGAGGGATTTTCTCTGACGGATGCCGGTCACAGCTTTGGCCGGCATGCAGGCTGCACTACAAATAGATGGCGCGACCAGACGGGGCAAGGCGCCAGATCGATATTTTCCTCACCAGGGCTCCGATGCCGGCTGCCTATTGCTCTGTACTCCATTGCCAGATCGTGCTGCCGTATTGCGAGTCGCTGAGAGTTGGCATGATGTCACCTTGCTCAAAATGAGCGCGGCTATGCAATCTGGCGGGCGTTTCCCAGAAGCCAGTTTGTGGACAAGGGTGACCGCCTTCGACCCGCCCAGCGTTGATTAAGGTCTCAGTTTCTCGGCTAGTATAGCGATCCTCGTCCCGTAACTTGCGAGCATAGTCGACCAGATCTTTTGGATAAACCAGATGCTCGATCGTGCTATCGTTCAAATCAAGTAGATAGACCGTCGCGCCAGCTTCAAAAGCCCAGTACCCATAATATGGGGCGTGACCATCTTTATGAATCCTGAGATGACCATCGTACCAGCGGGGATGATCTTTCATGGCAGGGTACCATTGTTTGAGATAAACCTTAACGGCCTCTAGTGCGGCCCACTCGTCCGCAGCATAGAAGGCTTGCAGCAGAGTACTGTAGGGCTTGCCTAGAACGCAGCAGTCCAGCGCCTGCTCATCGTCAACATACCCGCCAATTAATTGTTCAAATAGTCCATCCTCACCACGATGGCTACGTAAAACTTGAATAATGCGATGGATAGAATGACGGTCGCGTAATAATATTGAGATACTTAGCAGTTGCAATGTGTCTTCAAAGTCGGAAAGAGTAGAAAAAACCGGCGCTCCCCTATATTGGTAAGCACCGTACTCAGGAAATTCGATGGCAGCTTCCTGTTGGTAAAGTTGATCTACTTCATTCCAAGCTTCAAATGCATCGACTATTCCGGATATACGAGGAGCTAAGTCTTCAATCGGTGTGCCAGCTGTATAGTCGAGCATCCAGATCCATAACTGCTCCAAATAGATCATCTCATAAGCCGAGGTATGTCCCTCGCTACCTCTGAGCGCTGCACGAGTATTGTCATTCTCAACATTGATCATTGAAAATTGATTGGCACGACTCTTTTCATACAAGTCCTTGGATAGGAATTGCTGCCTGCGCTGCTCATGGAATGGTTTATTGTGCATGATGCCAGTTGCGTCTTGCATTCAATACTCAATCGCCTATGCGACGCCACACAGTCAGACCGTAGACGGATTTAAGGTCCAACATGACTTCGTCCTGTTCATGAAATTTCGTTTGAGGCGGAATATCAAGGGTCTCCCACTGACCGGCCTTGGGACAAGGTTGGCCCGCAGTCGCCCGCAGTTCCTCGTCGGTAAGGCTGGAGACACTTGAGACACTTGAGACAGTTGATCTTTCAGGCAAGCTCCTGGCGAACTCCACCAAGTCCTTTGGATAGAACTGGGCGTCGCGGTATATAGTATCGTCAATATTGAGCAAGAATGTGATGGCAGCCGACTCCCAAGACCAATATCCGAAAAAATTCACTCCTCGATCATGACTGTCGTGGTAGGGCTCTCTGCGGCTTGCGTGATACCAATCTTCTAAATATTTTGCCATCAGCGCAGGACGGTTTTCCTGTGGGGCGTCAAATATTTTTAATGTTTTAAAATAGGGAAGATGACGAGTGCATTCATCGGGGGGGACTCCACGGTCTGGGATGTAAAATCCGATGAGGCGTTCCAGCATGCCATCTCTTTTTGGGTTGTTGTAGTCTAGAATTGGGATTAATCTTGGTATTAAATCTGCCTTTCCTAACAGCACTCCAAAGCACAATAGGCGATTGGCTTGTTCGTAACCCGGGCCGAGTAACGGAAGCTGCGCTACTTCGGCGTTTTCCGACTCAGGACTAAGGTCGTACGCCGTGTCGTACTTTGAGTATTTCTCCCACCATTCTAAAACTACGGCGTAAAAATCCCTCAATTCATCAATTTCGTGACCAGCGCTGTAAAATAAGGTCATTTGGTTGAGCGCATCCCACGCCCGTTGCTGTGTAGAGTTTGAGAGGTTTATTAGGGGTATTTTTTTTATCTCTTCTTCTGTGCGGTGAAATGCTTTTTCTAATATTGCAGCTCTCTTTTTTATGGAAGAGAATATGCGGCTGTAATAATTGTAATCGAGTAATGATTCTCTTTTTCTGTGAGGAAATTCTACATTGTTAACTATGTTATTCATGTGAATATTTTTAATATTTTATTTGGTAAATCAAGGATGGCTTGGTCTCACGAGTTTTTCCTTTCGATTACCTACGTTTTTCAAGCTAGTGACCGGTAAATTATGAGCTAAGCGCCAGATCGAAATTATTTTAGCCTAAACTCTGATTCCGGCTGCCTATTGTTCTGTACTCCATTGCCAGATTGTGCTGCCGTATTGCGAATCGCTGAGGGTAGGCATGATGTCACCTTGCTCAAAATGGGTGCGGCTGTGCAATTTGGCTGGCGTTTCCCAGAAGCCAGTGTTGGGGCAAGGGTGGCCGCCTTCGACCCGCCTAGCCTTGATGACGGTGTCAGTCTCCCTGCTAGTGTAGAGACCTTCTTCTTGTAACTTTCGGGCATAGGCGACCAGATCTTTTGGATATACTAGATGATCGATCTGGCTGTCGTCCAGGTCCAGTATATAGACCGCTGCGGCTGCCTCAAATGCCCAGTAGCCGTAATAAGGCGCGTAGCCTTCCTTCCTAACTCGTAGGTGTCCGTCATACCAGCGGGGCTGGTCTTTCATGGCTGGATACCATTGTTTCAAATATTTTTTGAATAGGTCGAACGTCGCTTTTTCATTTTCTTCATAGAATGCTTGCAGAAGTGTATCGAAGGGCTTGCCGAGAACGCAAGCATCGAGGTCCATCGCATCCTCGATATATCCGCCAATTAATTGTTCGAACAGACCATCGCGGCCTCGATGACTGCGCAGAATGTGAATGATGCGCATGATTGAACGTCGATCACGCAACAATATAGCAACGCTCAGAAGCTGAAGTGTGTCTTCGTAGTCCGCAAGAATAGAAAAATCCGGCGCGCCTTCGTATTCGTAGGGGCCGAATTCTGGAAACTTCAATGCAGCATCTTGTTGATAGAACTGATCTACATCATTCCACGCTTCAAACGCGTCCACAATTGTTGATATGCGTGGTGCCAGCTCATCGATCGACACGCCTGCGGTGTAATCTAGCATCCAGATCCAGAACATTTCCAAATACAAAAATTGATGAACTGAAGAATTTTCGTGCGTAGAATCCGCTATTTTCTTATTGGCAAGTCCACCTTCAATTAGTGCGAATTGATTTAACCTCGTTTTATCGTAAAGCTCTTCATAGAGAAACTGTTGACGACGACGTTCATGAAAAGGCGGATTTTTCATAGATTGGGATTCCTATTTTTCTTAGTTGAAGCTGCTTTATTTGTTTTTTTCGGCAATGTTTCTTTAATAGCCGATTTTTCTGTCGTTGATTTCCGCGCACGTTTCCGGCCATCTTCCGTGTTGTCAATTTCAATATCGTTGAACGTTTCAGTTATTCCATGAGTACTCTTGTGCTTGTCGTGTATTTCGATATTGTAATGATCGCCTGATGCAAGCAATTCCAACGTAGCTTCTAGGTGGTCAATGACTCCTGGGGCAGCTGCTAACTTGAGCGTACCGATTGGGTGGGGTGCTGTCACGAATGGATTTGAACTTGCAGTGGTGCCGAGCATAAGATACACCCAGCGGTTTTTTAGATTAGCAGACGACTGCATCGCGGGAGTGTCGGTACTTCGACGAATCCAGGCTTTGCCCATCTGTGTTCCCTTTTTCGGCTCACCCAGCAAGGTCCACAACATGAGCTCCCGGTCGTTGAGCGTAGCGGGCGGTGGTGGGATACTGCCATTCGCTGTGTTCTTTTTCAGGCGTGTATGCAGGGCATACACAGATTCGCTGAACTTCGCCTCAATGAAATGATAGGTATTGCCATCCGTCTGCCAGATCGTATCCAGGCCGGATAGCGTCACCTTCGCCAAGTCTTCTGGCACTAGCTCAGTGGGGCGTGCGTGCTTGCTGTCGGGGCCGACAATGCGCGGGTAGTCCGATTTCCATTTGCCGTGGATATTGCCGTGCGGCCAGGCGCCAACTTTGCCCAGAACATGTTCCATGTGATAGTAGTCGGCCAGATGCTCGCCGATCAACCCCTTCGGTCCGAATTTGATTCCGGAAAGCAGTTGGCGGATCGGCCGCACGGTTTGCTTGGCAGGCGTGCTTCCGCCATCGCTGCTCTGGCGCTTGGAGTCGCTGACTGGCTTGTGTTCCTTGTCTTTTCCAGGTGAAGTCGGTTCCTTCGTCTTTGTCTTGGCCTTGGTCCCCGGAGCATCGGTATGGGTCTGTTTTTTTGATTGCGGATGCGGATCGGCGCTGTGAGGATGGGTAGCGCCGGCTTTGTGGTTGTGTTTGGCAGCGGGATTGCCGACCACTGTTGCCGCGGTCGCGACCTTTTTTGCCGCCCACAGCGCATCTTCGCCCAGCATGTCCAGAACCATTGCCTGTAGTGCCTTGGCGCCTTGTTCGATACCGGCCTTGAGCGGCCCGCGCACGCCTTCGACTTGCGGCTTCATGTCGCGCGCCATATGTTGCACGTCCGCCGGCAACCACCAATGGGAAGTCGACATGAATGCCAGCAGCTCGGCGCAGTTGTCCAACGCGCCCAAGGTGGTCGCGGTTGCCAGTTGGGTGTTCTGTGCCCACTGGAAGGTTTTCATGAACTTGATCGCCGCGCCCTTGCTCTTGCCGAGCATGGCCTCGATCATGACGTGGCCACCGGCCGCAACGGGGCCGACTTCCTTGCGGTATTTGCGCATGGGTTTGATGACGGTTTTGAACAGGCTTCCCACTTCAGGGATGCAGCCGAAAGCCGCCAGCGCCATGTCGACCCAGTCGTCCTTGGTCGCGTGCGAGACGCCTTTCCTGCCGAGCCGGTAAATCATGCCTGACACATCGCGCGCATCCATGACTTGGTCGACCACCGGGATCAGGGAAATGGCGCCGCCCACGATCATGGCGGCCTTGCCCTGGTCTTGTTCAAAATCGCCGAGAATGAGATCCTTGAGGAACTTGACTACGTCATCGACAAACTGCTGACTCATGCGACACCACCTGTTTCACTGTTCTTCCGGGCCGCTTCGAGCAGTGCGGCCGCTTGGTCTTTTTGCTGCCGCGCTTGTTCAAGGTGCGGATCGGGTTCCAGCGGCGGCGCCGTCCATTCGCGCGTGTCTTCGCCGTATTCGACGTGGTATTCGCCGGGCGGCACGTTTTCGATACGCGCGTGGCCTTTCGCATCGAGCTTGCCGCTGCGCGAGGTGCCGTCGGCAAAGGTGACTTTGTAGGGCGCGTTCAAGACCGGTTCCAGATCGCCGTAGTGGAAGTTCAATTCGATCGCCTGGTCGATGTTTTCAGTCTTGGGGAGTGCCGGCAAGGTGGGGGAGGCGCTCGCCGGTCCGCCCAGCTCTTTCTTGCTGGCCTTGAATTCGATCTTGCCCGGTCCTGACAGGACGATATTGCCGCCTTCGAGCTTGATGCTGGCGCCTTGCGCCGTCAGCAGTACATGGTTCTTCGCCGCCACCGTGACCGATTTGGTGACGCTGGCCACGGTGATGGACTTGTCGGCGGTCAGGCGGGTGAGGTCGGACTGGCTCTGGCTGCTGACCTTGCCGCTGGCGGCGTGCAGGCGGATGCCGGTTTCCTGATTCGGCTTTTCCTTGTTCGTCGCTTTGCCGTAGGTGAACAGGCTGATGCCATTGCGTACCGTATGAAACATATTCGCCTGGGCGGCCAGGTTGATGTCCTGGCCGGCGCTGATGCTGCCGGTGCTGCCGCTCAGGATGGCGCTGGCTGGCGTCAGCATGGCCATGCCGGCCGGGGACGACAATTGCAGGTGCGCTTCGCCATAGGCTGTTGAGCTGCCCCTGCCACCGTTGTCGCCACCTTTGCCATCTTCGCCAGCAACGTCGGAGGTCTGTTCCAGCACGTCGGCGCTGTGGGCCATCTGCGCGATGGCGGGCAGGACTTCGGGTTGAGGTTCTTCCGCGCCTTTTTCATCCTTGAGTTTGGCGTTGTGCTTTTGCGCCGTGCTGGCCAGGGTGGTTTGCAGTTGCTGGCTTTGTTTGATTTGCGCCTGCGCTTCGCGCGAGTCGAGCATGGCGCCGCTGGCACCGGTGCGCTTGTCGGCCGACAGCAGCATGCCCTGGCCGGCGCGCAGGGCGGCGCTGTGTTCGGTTTTCAGTTCGGCGCCGAAGCCCACCGGGGCCAGGCGCTGGTTGTCGGTCTGGTGGCGCAGATGGCCCAGGTTCAGTTCGGCGCTGCCTTGATGGGCCTTGGCGTGGCGTTGCAAGGCCACGCGCGACTGGCCTGGGCTGTCGTCGAACACCAGTTGGCCGTAGGCGCCGCCGCCGGCCTGGCTGCTGTCCATGGACTGGCTCTTGATGCCGGACAGTACCGCCGGGTGGGCGTGCGCGCCGGCCTCGCCGGGGAACCAGGCCGGGGCGTTGCCGGTGGCCACGCCCGCACCCTGGCTCATCTGATTGTGCTGGGCGTCGGTCTGGCCTTTGCCGTTGTACACGGCGCCGATGATGACGGGACGGTCGATATTGCCTTCCAAGAAGTCGATCAGCACTTCCTGGCCGATGCGCGGCACGGCGTGGCTGCCCCAGTTGGCGCCTGCCACGGGCGCCAGCGGCGCGGCGATGCGCACCCAGGTGCCGGCCTTGTCGTCGGCCGGGGCGCCGCTGTGGCCGTCTGGTGCGGGATGGCTCAGGCGGCTGTGGCTTTGCTCGCCGCGCTGCCAGTGGAACTGGACTTTGACGCGGTGGTCGCGGTCGGTATGCACGACGGCGCCGGACGGGCCGACCACAATGGCGGTCTGCTGGCCCGTCACGGTCGGGCGCGGATGCAAGAGCTGGCCATGGCCATCGGTGCTGCTGGCGCGGTAGGGCAGGGCGGCGGAAATGGCATCGATACGGTTGCGATAGAGCGGGCGTTCGCCCATCTGCTTGCCAACGGCGTGCAGGCTGGCGCCATGCTCGGCGGCGATGGCCTCGGCCAGCAGGCCGCCGCCGATGCGCTGCATCAGGCCGGCTTGCAGTTCGGCGCTCAGGTTGTTGTGCATCAGGTGCACGGTACGGGTGATGAGGAAGCTGCGCGCGTCGGCGCTGGCGGCCAGGTCGAAGACGGCGTGGCTGTCCAGCGTGAAGGTGGTGCCGGGCGCAAGCGTGCGCACGGTGCCGGCGCCGGTAAAGACCTGTTTGCGCGCTTCCAGCGCCTGCAATTGATGTTCGGCGATGCGCTGGCCTTGTTCGCGGGTGGCGTAGGCATAGGCGCCGGGGGCATCGCGGCTGAGTAGGTTGGCGCCGTCGGACCGGGGCGCGCTGGCGCTCACCGGGCGGCTGTCGAGGGTGCGGTAGTCCCAGCTGCGTAGTTCAACAGCATTGGTTTGCAAGCGCAGCTCGCTGCGCCAGCGGTCCATGCTGTCTTCTTTCATGACCGCGCCGGGCTGGGTAAAGCGTACTGTGTTCTGGGCGTTGGGCTGGAAGGCCCCGTTGTGGTCGGCGATGAGCAGTTCGTGGCGGCCCAGGCTTGGGCTGTCCGGCTCGCCTTCGTGGTTGAAGAAGTAGAACAGGCCTTCTTCGCTCATCAGGCGCTCGGCGAAGGCCAGGTCGCTTTCCTGGTATTGGGTGCTCAGGCTGCGGCGCGGGTAAATGGTGCGGTCGCGGATGTCGAAGCGCCAGGCCGGGGCCAGCTTGCCCTGGCCCTGGTAGCGGGCGAACACGGCGTCCAGGATGTCGAACACGGTCATGTCCTGGAACACGCGGCTGTCGCGGCTGCGGGCGAGGAAGGCGGTCCAGGGTTCCAGCGTCAGGGCGTAGCGCGCCATGCCGCCGTTGGAACCTTCGAGTCGGATGGCGGTCACGTGGGCATGGAAGGGGCGCAGCGCGTTGCCGCTGGTGGCGGTTAGCAGTTCCAGCAGCACGGGTTGGCCAAGCAGGGCGCGCAGCGAGAGGCCGGCGTCGGTGGACAGGGCGCTGAGCTGGAAACGGAAACCACGGCTGATTGCTTCCTCGCCGCGCACACATTCAGCCAGCAGCACATCGCCGCCCATGGGCGTGGACAGGCGTAGCAGCCGGGTTTCTTGTGTGAAACCGTCGAGCAGTTTGGCGAAGGTGCTGGACAATCCCCGCAGATCGACTGAATCAGGCATGGTGAAAACGCTCCCGGTAGGCAAAGTTATAAAAACTTTAAGTCCGGCATTACACCTGAGAAGTGAATTTTCGGCAAGAGTGATTCAATTGAGTCGCTTCCCTCCCACAGTTGACGCGGGAGGGAAGGAAGGGGAGGAAGCGGCAATGCCTGTTGCTTAGCGGCGCGGTTTGTCGACCTGATTGCCGATCACGCCGCCGACCGCAGCGCCGCCGATGGTGCCGGCCGCGCTGCCGCCGCTCAGTACCGAGCCGGCCACGGCGCCGACGCCGGCACCGATGGCCGTGTTTTTATCCTGGGACGACATATTCGCGCAGCCGCTCAGGGCCAGTACGGCACCCAGCAGGGCAGGCAGAGCCAGTTTGTTGAAGGTAGTCATGTCCATCTCCTCGTGAGGTTCAAGGTGCGTGACGCCGGCAAGGCCGCGTCTGCACCGATATTGTCAGCATAGGCACAAAACCCCCGCCCTTCGGTTCGGCATCACACGCTGATGCCAATCATTTCTTCTGCGCCAGTTTGGCCGGCAGGCGCTGGCCTGGCGGCGGCGCTACCGGACGGGCGCGCGCGTCGGCGAGCAGTTTGCCGCAGCCGCTGCTGTCGTCGCTGCTGCCGCCGGTGCTGATCAGGGGCGCCAGCGCGGCGATCGGCGCCACCGCGATCAGCGCCAGCGCGCCGCCGGCACGCAGGGCCAGCACGCCCTTGTCGATGCTGACGTCGGGATGCTTGAAGCTGCCGTGCACATAGATCGGCGCGCGCAGCGAAATCACGCGCAAGCCCTTGCTGTCGGGCTTGAGCTTGAGGTCGAGTTTTTCGTTGTCGAGCCCGACGGTGCCGCTGACGTTGAGCAGCGAGTCGTCGGTATCGACGACGAAGGCGCGGGTGTGCATCACGCCCTTGCTGACGGCGAAATCGGCCACCATGCAATTGAGCTTGACCTGCTTGTCGCCGCTCAGCTTGGCCAGTACCACATTGCCGATGTTCAAGCCCATTTCTTCCAGCAGCAGCTTGCTGACCGAGCCGTGATTGACCACGGCCTTGACTTCGCCGTTGGATGAGCCGAGCAGGCTGGCCACCGAATTGCCGGTGGCCGACAGCGAGATGTCGCCGTTGACTTCGCCCACGGTCGCCTGCACGCCATCGATCACCGGCAGCATCTGCCTGAGTTCGAGCTTGCGCGCGCTGGCCTTGAGTTCGGCGCCGATGGCGTTCTTGATGAGCTTGCCGCTGCCGTCGAGCTTGACGGTGGAGGTGAAGCGGCCGCCGGCGATGTCGAAGTTCAGCGGCGTCAGCGTCAGCACGCCATCTTTCATATGCACTTCGGTGTCGAGCTTGTGGATAGGCAGTTCCTTGTCGCGCACGATGCGTTCGGCCTTGAAACTGACGTCGGCGTCGAGCGCGGTCCAGCGTTCGGTCCGGAAGGTTTCGACCGGCAACACCTTGTCGCCAGGCTGGACCGGCGCCACGCCGCGCGCTTCCTTGCTGTCGTTCGAGTCGGCGCCGATCAGCGGGCCCAGGTCGGAAAATTGCAGCAGCTTGGAGCTGACCGCGCCGCTCAGCCGCGGGCGCGGCTTGCCGCTCTTGAATTCCAGGTGGCCGCCGATATCGCTGTCGCCGACGATGCCGGTAAATTCCTCATACACCCAGCTGCTGCTGCCAGCGCCCAGCGTGCCCTTCAGATGGCCTTCGGTGGAGAAGGCCGGTGTTTCCGGCAGCAGCACGCCGGTCAGCGGATACAGACGCGCCATGCTGGCGCCGGCCACATGCAGGCGCATGTCCAGCGCGGCCAGGGCGGTGGGCTTGGTCAGCGTGCCTTCGACCTTGATGTGGGTGGAACCGACGTGCACGTCGGCGGCGATCGGGTAGGGCGCGGTCTGCTGTTGCAGCGACAGCACCGCGCCGGCCTTGCCGCTGCCGCTGAGGCGCTGGCCGTTCCACTGGCCGCCGAGTTTCCAGGCGACGCCGTAACTGCCGTCGCCATCGATGGTGTCGATGGCGGCGCTGGCATTGGCGCGCTGCAAGGCATCGACATAGTGCACGCTGCCTTTGGTAAATACCACACGCTGCAGATCGAGTTTCCACGGCGACGGTTTGTCGGAGGGCTTGAAGGTCCAGTTGTTCAAGCCGTCGGTGGTGCGTTGCAGCAGCACGGCGGGCGTATCGAAGCGCAGCACGGGAATGGAAATGCGATGGCTCAGCAGCGGCAGCAGTTCCAGTGCGAAAGCGAACTGGCCGACGCTGGCCATCTCGGCCGGCACCGGTGGGTCCGCGCTCAAGCCCTTGGCCACCATCTCGGCCGGGTTGCCCATGTGGACATCCTTGGCCACCAGATGCGGCAGCGGCAGGTAGTCGCGCCAGGTACGGTCCTGCTCGCTGTGGCCCTGGCGTTGCCAGGTCAGGCTGAGGTCGCCGCGGATTTCGAAGGGACGGTCGATGGCTTCGCTGACCTTGTCGTTGAGCCAGGGCTTGGCCTGGTTCCAGTCGTAGTTGAGCAGGGCGATCACGGCCACGGCCGGAACGGCGAGCACGGCGGCGACGGCGAGGGCGATGCGGGTGCGGCGGGGGCGATGGGTAGTGCTGGGCTGGGTCATGGCGGGAGCCTTTCTTCTGATCGGCGGCAGCATAGCTGACAAGCCTGTCTTATGGGAACGATATTGTGCATCAGCCTACACCAGGGCCGCGCCGCACCATGTGCGCTGGCGCACCGACAGCAGGGCAGGGAGCGGGGCGCCGGTCTGGCGCCGGCGACATGGTGTGCATGTTCAAACTATGTGCGTCAGCGTACTGATGCCACTGGGGCAAGGGCCTATAACGGTAGCCATCGTGACTGATTTGAGATGTTTTACCGACCAACGGTCTTACCGAGGAGAATAAAAAATGAAAGCTATGCCGAATCGTTTCACCCTGCAGCTGCTGTGCAGCGCCATGCTGGTGCTGGGCCTGTCGGCCTGCGCCAGCCAGAAAACCCCCGCCACCGCCGACGTCGCCGTCTCGCGTGCTGCGGTGGACAACGCCACCAGCGCCGGTGCCGCCGAACTGGCGCCGATCGAAATGCAGGCGGCGCGCGAGAAGCTGATGCGCGCCAACCAGGCACTGGCCAGCAAGGATTACAAGCTGGCCCGCGACCTGGCCAGCCAGGCCTCGGCCGATGCCAAGCTGGCCCAGAGCAAAGCCAATTCCACCAAAGCAGTCAGCGCCGCCGACGAGCTGCAGGAGAGCATACGCGTGATGCGCGAAGAGCTTGAACGCAACGCCCGCACCCAGCAGCAATAAGCCATTCCTGCACCCAACCAAGGAAACTGCCATGAAAAAACTGCACTTTATCCCCGCCGTATTTGCGCTCTCCGTCCTGATGGCGGCCTGCAGCAGCACCCCGACCACCACCTCGCTGCTGGACCAGACCCGCGGCGACTATGCCGCGGCGCAGAACAATCCCGCCGTGGCCACCTATGCGGCCAATGAATTCCGTCAGGCCGGCGAGGCGCTCGACGCGGCCAACGCGGCCGCCGCCAAGAAGGAAAGCCTGGACAAGATCGACAAGCTGGCCTATCTGGCGCGCCAGAAAATCGCCACCGCCGGTGAAGTGGCGCGCCAGAAAGCGGCCGAGGCCGATGTGGCCAATGCCGGCAAGCAGCGCGACCAGATCCGTCTGGAGCAGCGCACCCAGGAAGCCGATATGGCCAAGTCCGCCGCCGACCGCGCCCGCTTGAGCGCCGAGCAGGCCAAGCGGCAGGCCGATGCGGCCAATAGCCAGGCCGCCAATGCCGAGGCCGCCACGCGCGATGCCCAGGCCCGCGCCGCCGCGCTGGAAAGCCAGCTGGCCGACCTGCAGGCGAAGAAAACCGAACGCGGCATCATCATCACTTTCAGCGATGTGCTGTTCAATGTCGACAAGGCCGAGCTGAGCGCCGAAGGCTTGAACACGGCGCGCAAGCTGGCCGATGTGCTGAACCAGAATCCCCAGGCCGCGCTGATGGTCGAGGGCTTTACCGACAGCACCGGCAGCGCCTCGCACAACCTGGAGCTGTCGCAGCGGCGCGCCGAGGCGGTCCGTGCGGCCCTGTCCAGCCTGGGCGTGGCACGCGAGCGCATCGCCACGCGCGGCTATGGCGAAGCCTACCCGGTGGCTGGCAACGATACGGCCGGCAACCGCCAGCTCAATCGCCGGGTGGAAATCGTGCTGTCGCAGAGCGGCGCACCGATCGCCAACCGCCGTTAAAAATGCGCATTTGCGTGTCAGGCCTGGCCTGGCGCGCAAATGCATCATTTTTATGGACGTTCCATTGAGCAATATTAACCTGGAAGGAAAACACTATCATGGCTGAAGCTACTCTGACCCGTCCGACGGGCATCGATATCGAAGCGATCCGCGTGGCGGCGCGCAATCTGCAGGACGGCCCCGTCACGGCGGGCTACAAGGGCGACCGCGAGACGGTCATCCGCATGCTCAACGAGGCGCTGGCGACCGAGCTGGTATGCGTGCTGCGCTATAAACGCCACTATTACACGGTTGCCGGCCGCTCCAACGGTCCGATCAAGGCCGAGTTCCTGGAACACGCCACCCAGGAGCAGGAACATGCCGACTGGCTGGCCGAACGGATCGTCCAGTTGAACGGAAAACCCGATTTCAATCCAGCAACGTTGCTCGCACGTAGCCATGCCGAGTATGATGGGTCTGACGACGTGCAGGCGATGGTCAAAGCGAATCTGATCGCCGAGCGGGTCGCCATCGAATCGTATCGCCAGATGATCGAACAGATCGGCGACACCGATCCGACCACGCGCCACTTGTTGATCAAGATCATGGCTGTCGAAGAAGAGCACGCCGACGACATGCGTGATCTGCTGGAATGAAGCACAGGCAGGCGCACTACCACTTTCTCACAACAGAACAGGAGTTTCATCATGCTGGAAAACAACATCAGTACCGTAAATAACGACGTGAAAACCCTGGTCAAAGATGCGCAGGCGCTGTTTACCGCCGCCACCGCGCTGACGGGCGAAAAAGCCGAAGAACTGCGCGGCCGCGGCATGCGGGCACTCGACACCGCCCTGGCCAAGGCCCACGAAGCGCAGCAAAGCGCGCTCGTCGCCAGCAAGGAAATGGCGAAACAGGCTGATGTCTATGTGAAGGAAAACCCGTGGCGCTCGATCGCCGCCGCCGCCGGCGTGGGCCTGCTGGTCGGTGTCATCCTCGGGCGCAAGTAAGCGATCGTGGCGCACGCTGACGATCATCAGCCTCCGCAGCCGGGGCTGATCGCCTCGCTGTCGGCGGTGGTTCGCAACAGCATGGGCTTGCTGCTGTCGCGGCTGGAACTGGCCGCGCTCGAGCTGTCCGAGGTGCGCAACCACCTGATGCAGTTGGTGGTGGTGGCGGCCCTGGCGCTGCTGGCGGGCTGGTTCATGCTCGCCTTCGCGTCGGTGACCATCGTGTTCCTGTGCTGGGAAGCGCTGGGCTGGAAGATCCTGCTGATCATGACGGCGGTGTTTGGCGTCTTCACGCTGGGGCTGGCGCTGTATGCGCGCGGCATGCTGCGTGATGGCAAGCTCTCGCTGCCGGCAACGATGGCCGAGATCAAATCCGACCGCGACATGCTGCTGTAAAGGAGAGCGACGATGGCAACAGAAGACAAGGCGGCCGCGCTGGCCGCCGCCAAGGACAGGCTGATCAAGGAAGGCGAGTTCTACCGGGTTGGCGTGGTGCATTCCAAGGCCCTGGTGGCGCATGCCCTACGTCCGGAGGAACTGGCGCGTGGGGCCTTCGACCATGCGGTGGGACTGGCGCAGGCGCGTTTCGGCGCGCTGCTGCAACCGGGCGGCCTGTCCGGCATCAACTTCAGTTCGCTGAAAAGCCTGATGCCGTATGCGCTGACGGTGGGTTCCTTCGTGGCGCGCAAGCGTCTGATCAAGCCCGCCATCGGCGTCGGCCTCGTGGTCGCGGCCGGGGTGGCCTGGCTGATGCGGCGCCAGCGCCAGCATGAAGTCTGATGCATAGTGTGACTAAGTACGACGCCGCAGCCGCGGCGTTTTTTCATCGGGGAAAGCATTTTGGCTGACGCAAGAATGAACGAAAAGACTGAAGCGAGCACTTCCGCGGCGAGCGGCAGCAAAACAAAACTCAATCCGGACGGGCTGCGCATCGTGCTGGTGCTGCAGGGCGGCGGCGCGCTGGGCGCCTATCAGGCCGGGGTCTACCACGCGCTGCACGAGCACGGGCTGGCGCCGGACTGGATCGTCGGCACCTCGATCGGCGCCATCAATGCCGCCATCCTGGCGGGCAATGATCAGCAAACCCGGCTGAGCCGGCTCAAGCAATTCTGGGACCGCATCGCCCACCGCGATCCCTTCGATATGACACGCGTGCCCGATTTCCAGCGGCGTAACAATATCTGGCTGCAGAGCTGGGATACCCTGCTGCGCGGCGTGCCGGGCTTCTTCAAGCCGCGCCCGCTGAGCCTGTTTCCGGCCGGGATGGCGGTGGCGCCCGAGGAAGCCAGTTTTTACGATACCAGCGAGCTGGGCGACACGCTGAACGCGCTGGTCGACTTCGATTATCTGAACGCGCCCGGCGGCACCCGCCTGACCGTGAATGCGCTGAAAGTGCGCAGCGGCACGCTGACACGCTTCGACAATACCGAGACCCGCCTGACGGCCGAGCATATCCGCGCCAGCGGCGCCTTGCCGCCCGGCTTCCCGGCGGTGCGCATAGACGGCGAGCTGTACTGGGACGGCGGCCTGTATTCGAATACGCCCCTCGAAACCGTGCTCGACGACAGCAGCCGCGCCGATACCCTGTGCTTCATGGTCGATCTGTGGAGTGCCGAGGGCGATGAACCGAGCACCCTCGATGAAGTGCAGACGCGCCAGAAGGATGTGACCTTCGCCTCGCGTTCGCAGCGCCATCTGGACGATTATGTGACGAGCAGCCGCATGCAGCAAAAGCTGCGCGCGCTGTATGCGGCGCTGCCGGAATCGGCGCGCACCGAACAGACGGCCAGCGAGCTGGCCGCGCTCGGCTGCGACACCACCTTGCACATCGTGCGCCTGCCGTATGCGGGGCGCGACTGGAATATGGCGGCCAAGGATATCAATTTTTCCAAGGGGTCGATTGAATGGCGTTGGGACCAGGGTTACCAGGATGCCCAGCGCGCGATCGAGGCGGCCGGCTGGCTGGCCTTCGTCACCGACGATACGCCGCTGGTGATCCATGAATTGCCGCCGCTGGAGGTGGCGAAACCGGCAGCGGCGGCCTGAACCGGGGACCCGCCCTCGGGGCAGGCCGGCTTACTGCGCCGGATGGTTCTCGGCGCGGATCTGGCTGGCATTGGCCATGTCTTGCTTGTAGGTGGCGCGCGCTTCCTTGATGCAGTTGCCGCGTTCATTGGCCGGCATCCGTTTGCAGGCGATATTGGCTTCCTGCAGCGCGGCGCCGATTTCTTTTTGCAGCGTGCGCAGCTGGGCGGCGGCGGTGCTGTCCTCGCGGTACCAGCGGGCCGGATCGCCCTGCGCCATTTCCTGGCGCTGCAGGCTGGCATTGGCCGGCGGCGTGGTGTGCGACTGGGCCACTGCGGTCTGCATGCTGGCGCATATCACCAGCAGCCCCCATAAGGGTGTGCTCTTGAACATGATGTTCTCCTTGATAATGAAGCAGGGGCGCCGCGGCGCCCCTGCTGGTGTTGTCTACAGCCTGCCGGTCAGCAGCATGATCAGCAGGATCAGCACAATCAGGCCGGTCAGCCCGCTGGGGAAGTAGCCCCAGTTGCGGCTATGCGGCCAGGTCGGCAGTGCGCCGATCAGGGCCAGTACGAGGATGATCAAGATTAGGGTGCCCATGTGCGTCTCCTTGAAGTGATGTGCCGGACCAGTCCGGCTGGACTGGTGTCAGGCTCTTGTTATTAGTAGCGGTAGACGCGGCCATCGACCAGGCGCACGCGGTTGCCCACGCGCAGGTCATAGACGCTGTCCTGGTTGACGATGCGGTAATCGCCGTTGTCCATGCGCACGCTGATCTGGTAGCCGGTGTGGGCTTCCTTGCGGTTGCTTTCGACCTGGTTGCCCACCACCGCACCACCGACCGCACCGGCCACCGTGGCGGCGGTGCGGCCGCTGCCGGAACCGACCTGGTTGCCCAGCAGCGCACCGACCAGGCCGCCGGTGACGGCGCCGGCGCCGCTATTGGCGCTCTGGGTCTGGACCACCTGGATCGAATCGATGGTGCCGTAGGTGGCGGCCTCGCCCTGGGTGGAGTACGAGGTTTGCTGCTGAACGCCGCGATCGCTGGCGCAACCGCCCAGTACAGCGGCCGCGACGAACATCAATGCTGTGATACGGGGTAGGGATTTCATAGGGCCTCCTGAAAAGTGTGAGACCACTGTAGTGAGCGCTGGCAGCGCGGTCTGTGCGCTCACGCACCAAGTGTTGTTGCGCGCCGAGGGGGGCGGCGCTGTTATATAGAGGGATAGAGAGGGCGTGGGGGCGGCGTGCTCTTGTTGCTACTGAGTGCGGCTATTTTCCAATCGTTACCGTGTGTTCGATACCGTACAGAGTGCGATGGCGAAGGGGCGTACAACGTAGTCATCGGCGCAGTCATTGCCGGGTTGCCAGCGGCACAGCGCCACTGGCGAATAGCTCGCTCTGAGCAGTCATCTGACAAACTGTTTGACCACCCCAAGGAGAATCACCATGAAAATCGCCCATAAAATTGCGACCGCCCTGTTCACCGTTTCGCTGCTGGCCACCGCCGGCTGCGCATCGACCTCGACCAAAGAAGGCGCCGGCGAATACGTCGACGATTCCGTGATCACCACCAAAGTCAAAGCCAGCATCTTTAACGAGCCGACCTTGAAATCGACGGAAATCAATGTCGAAACCTTCAAGGGTACGGTACAGCTGAGCGGCTTCGTGGCCCAGCCTGCCGATATCGCCAAGGCCGGTGAAATCGCCCGCGGCGTCAAGGGCGTGAGCTCGGTCAAGAACGATATTCGCGTCAAGTAAGATTGTTGCGCCGGCCCGCGTCATGCGCGGGCGGCGCTTTCGCTTTTGTAAAACCCACGGCGTAAATCTGGGGTCTGACCCGACGGGTCAGACCCCGGCTCTTTGCCGTGGGTTTTAACTTTGGCGCCGGCTTTTTTGCAGGAAAAAATCATGATCGAGTCATCCGACCTGCCGACCTCCACGCCTTCCACGGAAGCATCGGCCACCGCCATCGCACCCACCCAGGAAGCGGCCGGTTCCAGTCTGCGCCTGCCGCTGCATGTGAACGCGCGCGGCGTGGCGCTGGGCATCATCGCCACAGTGGCCTTCGTGTTCGCGGTGCAGTGGGCCAAGCATTTCCTGGTGCCGCTGCTGCTCGGTATCCTGATTTCCTATACGCTCAATCCGCTGGTGTGCTGGCTGGAAAAGCTGCGCCTGCCGCGCGCGGTGGGCGCGACGCTGGTGACGGTGGCCATCTTGAGCGGCTCGGCGCTGGTGATCGACAAGGTGCACGGCGAGTTCCAGTCCATCGTGGAGGAATTGCCCGCCGCCACCCACAAGCTGGCGCGGCTGGTGGCGAACACGATGAACAAGGGACCGAGCACGATCGCCCAGATCCAGGCGGTGGCGACCGAACTGGAGCAGGCCACCAGCGGCGCGCAGGAGCGCCGCAACGCGGCCCGGCGCGCGCCGTCGAGCGGGAATATGGCGCCGCTGGCGCAGCCCGGCTTCAAGGTGATGGACTGGGTCTGGGCCGGCTCGATGGGCGTGATGGGGTTTCTGAGCCAGGCGACGATGGTGATCTTCCTGGTATTCTTCCTGCTGCTGTCGGGCGATACCTTCAAGCGCAAGCTGGTCAAGCTGACCGGGCCTTCGCTGAGCCGCAAGAAAATCACCGTGCACATCCTGGAAGACATCAACAGTTCGATCCAGAACTATATGTTCATGCTGCTGGTGACCAATGGTTTGCTGGCGCTGCTGATGTGGGTCGCCTTGCGCCTGATCGGGCTGGAGAACGCGGGCGCCTGGGCCATCGTGGCCGGGCTGCTGCACATCATGCCTTACTTCGGGCCGCTGCTGATCACCAGCGCGACCGGCATCGTGGCCTTCCTGCAATTCGAATCGCTGCAGATGGTGCTGCTGGTGACGGGCGCCTCGCTGGCCATCGCCACCCTGGTCGGCACGTTCGTGACCACCTGGATGACGGGCAAGATCGCACGCATGAATCCGGCCGCGGTGTTCGTCAGCCTGCTGTTCTGGGGCTGGTTGTGGGGCGTCTGGGGCTTGCTGCTGGGCGTGCCGCTGATCGTCATCGTCAAGGTGGTGGCCGAGCGCATCGAGGGCATGGAAGTGGTCGCCGAGCTGCTGGGGGAGTAGCACGCGGCGGCGTCCCCGCCACCCGGCCGCGCGGCGCTTATTTTGACTCGGCTTCGTCCAGGATATCGGCCGTCGTCAGCGAGCCGGTGCGCATCACCTTGCCCAGCGCGGCGCGCAGTTCGCGCAGCTTGGGCGGCTTGCTCAGCACGCAGTCCACATGCATCGGGTTGTCGCCATCGCTGATCAGGCGCTGGCCCCAGCCGGTCAGCAGGATCAGCGGGGTCAGCGGCGCATACTGCTTGATCGCGCTGGCCACCTTGCGCCCGTCGATATAGGGCATGCCCAGGTCGGTGATGACGGCCGAGAAGGGCAGGCCCTCGTCGAGCGCCAGCTTGAACTGGTCGATGCCGTTCTGGCCGCCATCGGCGGCGACCACTTCGTGGCCATCGATTTCCAGGATGTCGCGTAGCGAGCGCAGCACCATCGGGTCGTCGTCCACCACCAGGATGCGCAGGTGCGAGATGATGGCCTCGGGCCGGTCCGGCTGGGCCGGATGGGCGGCCTCGGGCTGGACCGGGAAGCACAGGCGCATCATGGTGCCGCGCTGGGGCGCGGTATCGATCTCGATGGTGGCGCCGTGGCGTTCGGTCATGCCATACACCATCGCCAGGCCCAGGCCGGTGCCGCGTTCGCCCTTGGTGGTGAAGAAGGGTTCCAGGCAACGGCGCCGGGTAGCCTCGCTCATGCCGGCGCCGGAGTCGCCCACTTCGATGCATACCTGTTCCAGCGTGCCGGAGGCCGGCTTGATGCTGCGCGTGCGCACCGTCAGCGTGCCACCCTCGGGCATGGCGTCGACGGCGTTGAAGATCAGATTGGTCAGCGCTTCGCGGATCTCGCCCTCGACCCCCTGCAGATAAGGCAGGTTGGGCTGCAGCTGGACTTCCTTGTTGATGACGATGCCGCGTTGCAGCGGCATATCGCTCCAGCGCGCGCGGGTCAGGTCCAGCACCTGCTGGGCCAGCTGGTTGGCGTCCACCGGCAGCGGCTGCTGCAGCGCCTCGCGCTGGCGGTAGAACTCGCGCATGCGCGCCACCGTGGCGGCCACGTCGTCGATGGCGCGTTTGATCACTTCCAGGTTTTCCCGTGCGCGCGGGCTCAGGGTGTGGTCCGTTTCCAGCAGCGACTCGGTGTACAGGGCCACCGGCGAGATCGCGTTGTTGATGTCGTGGGCGATGCCGCTGGCCATCTGGCCGAGCGCGCGCAGGCGTTCCTGCTGCATCACCGACTGCTGGGTCTGGCGGATATCGTCGTAGGCGCGCTGCAGCGCCGAGTACAACTGGGCCTGGTTGGCGGCCAGCGCCACGTGCTCGCTGAGCTGGCGCAGGAATTCGCATTCGCCGCTGGAAAAACTATTGGCGTGGCGGCGCGCCGCCACCAGCACGCCGAACACCGTGCTCTCGGCCAGCAGCGGCGCCATCACCAGCGCATGCAGGCCGCCGCCGGCGATGCGGCGCGGGAAGGGGAAGCCGGAGGTGCTGACGTCGCCTTCATAGACCAGCTCGCCACGGATGCAGTGCGACAGGCCGTTCTCGTCGACATCGACGGTGCTGTGCTCGTCCATGCGCAATTCCTCGGCCAGCGCGGCGCTGCCCAGCCCGACACTGGAGACGGTCAGCTGGTTGGTGGCCTGGTCGTACAGGCAGATCGCGCAAAAGTCCACCGGCAACTGGTCTTCGACGCTGCGGATCACCACCTGGAAGATGCTGCGCAGGTCGAGCCGCTCGCCCACCGAGCGGGTGATGTGGTGCAGCAGGTTCAGGCGGCCCAGCTGCTCATGTACCTTCTGCTCGGCCTGCTGGCGCACGGCCGCCTCGGTCTGCAGCGCATCGTAGGCCTGCACCAGGTCGTCGCGCGAGACGGTGGTGTTGCGCAGCTGTTCGGTCATGCCGTCGAAGGCGCGCGCCAGGTCGCCGATCTCATCGCGGCTATCGAGGCCGAGGCGGAAGTCGAGGTCGCCCGAGCCCACCAGGGAGGTGCCCTCGCGCATGCGCGCCAGCGGCCGGATCACGCTGCGGGTGACGACGAAGATGGTCAGGCCGACGAACAGCGCCACCAGCGCGCCCGAGGTGGCCAGCGCCAGATTGGCGCGGTTGTGGGCTTCGACCAGGCCGGTGCGGCTGCGTTCGGACAGCTGCAGCGCGTCGGAAATCATGCTCTGGGTCTTGTTGGTGATCTGGCCGGTCAGGCGCGATTCGAGTTCGCCCAGCAGTTCGCGCTTGGCCAGGTCGCTGCGCAGCTGCTCGTGGTTGCTCACCAGTAGCTGGAACAACTGGTCGACATTCTGGTGGCCGCGGCGCAGGCCGACGATCACGGCTTCCTCGTCGGTGCCGGAAAAGCCGGTGGGCGCGGCCAGCAGCGCGGCCAGCGAGGCGCTGCGCAGGCGCCACTGGGCCTGGGTGCGCTGCTCGTGGTGCAAGCCGTATTCGAGCAGCAGATAGCGCAGCGAGGTGACGCCCTGCAGCACATCGCTGGCGTCTTCGTTGCGCGCCAGTTCGCGCCGCATCTGCACGGTATTGCTCAGCAGGACGAGCAGTATCAGCAGGACCACGCCTACCGAGAGCGCGCCAGCGAGCTTGAGACGGGTGGAAATCTTCACGTGAGCCTTGTCAGTGGATGATCGTCACGGCTGCCGGAGTGACCGACTGCAAGCCGTCCAGGTAAATGAAATCGAGATAATTGGGCATGTCGCTGCGGTCGCTGAGCCGGTTGCGGATGGCCCAGCGCGCCTCGTCTTCCAGTGCCAGCAGCAAGCCCTGGTCGAGCACCACGCCGAAGCGGTAGCTGGACCAGGCCGCGCGCAGCTTGGCGATGTCGCCGTTGGCGCTGGCGGCCATCATGGTCTGGGCCGCCACGGGTTCTTCGGCGCAGAAGTGGGCGCCGGCATCGAGCGCGCGCAGCACCCGCCGCATCAGGGCCGGATGCTGCAGTACATAGGCCTGGGTGCCGGCCACGTTATACAGGCTTTCGTAGATGTCCTGGCCAAAGAAGGCGACGCCGTTGCCGCCCAGCTGGGCCAGCAGCTTGTCGAGCAGGGGGTCCCAGCTGGCCACGGCGTCGACGTCGCCGCGCATCAGCGCGCCGGACAGTTCATCCTGCTTGAAGTTGAGCATGCTGACCTCGGCCGGCGCCAGGCCGTGGCGGTTGATCAGGGCGTTCAGGGCGAAATGGCCGGAGGTGTTCAGCGTGACGCCGACGCGCTTGCCCTTGAGGCTGGCCGGGTCGAGCACGCCGCGGTCGCGCCGTCCGACCACACCATGGTCGCGGTCGGTGCGGAAGATGGTGGCGATCACCTTGACCGGCTTGTCGTTCATGCCGGCGAACATGATGGGGATGTCGGCCACCGTGCCGAGCTGGGCCTGGCCGTCGAGCACGGCTTCCATCGCGGCCTTGCCGCTGGAGCGCGACAGCACGGTGGCATGGATGCTCTCGCGCGCGAAATAGCCCTTGGCCTGGGCCGCCAGCACCGGGCAGGTGCCGGGATAGGCAACATTGGTGGCGATGGTCACGCTGTCGGCGCCGGCCGGCGCATTGGCCGGGGTGCCGGCCAGCCACAGATAGCGGCCCGCCAGCAGCGCCAGGGCGAGCAGCAGCACGGCGGCAAGCGCCATGAGCGGGGCGGCGGGGCCGCGTCGCGGAGTGCTGTCGGGCATCTGGAACTCCTTTGCCGCGGCGATGGCGCACCGGCTGGCGCGCCGCATCGCCGCCGATTAACTGGAACGGCTGGCCGCGGTGGCGGGCAGATAAGGCGGGTAATGCGCTTCCTGCTGCGCCGCTTGCTGCGGCGGCTCCTCCTGTCGCGGCGGCTCCGGCAGCGCGCTCTGGCGCCCGGCGGGATGGCCGATGGTGGGATGGCTGTCGCTGTCCACGCCGGGCTGCGGCGCGCCGCTGCCGTGGGGGCTGCCGGTACCGCTGGCGCTGCTACTGCTGCTGAGGTTGCCGACATTGCTGCCATAGCCGCTGCCGGTGTTGACGCCGCTGCTGTTGGCGCCGGCCCCGGCACTGCCGGCCACCGGCGGCAGCAGCGCGAAGCGCTTGTCGGCGGCGGCGCCCAGGCCCAGCGGCAGCTCGATCCAGAAGGTGCTGCCCACGCCGGGTACGCTGCTGACGCCGATTTCACCCTGCATCGCCTCGACCAGGCGCTTGGTCAGCACCAGGCCGATGCCGGTACCCTCGGCGCCGGAGGCTTCCTGGCCGAGCCGGTTGAAGGGCTGGAACAGCGACTGCTGCTGTTCCAGATCGAGGCCGGTGCCGCTGTCGTGCACGGCCAGGCGCAGGCGGCCGGGCGCGCCGGCCAGGCAATCGAGCACGACGGTGCCACCCTCGCGGTTGTACTTGATGGCATTCGACAGCAGGTTGATCATCACCTGCTTGAGGCGGGTGCTGTCGGCCTGCACGGTCACGCCGGGCGGCGCCGGAAAGCGCAGGGTGATGCCGCGGCAGGCGGCCAGCGGTTCGAACATGCTCTGGCATTCCTGCAGCAGCACCGTCAGCGGCATGGTTTCCAGCGTCAGCGACATGCTGCCGGCCTCGATCTTGGCCAGGTCGAGAATTTCATTGATCAGTGTCAGCAGATGCTTGCCCGATTGCAGTATGTGTTGTGAAAACACTTTTTTCTCGGGCGGGCTGGCGGGGAATTTGTCGGAGGCGAGGATCTGGGCGAAACCGATGATGGCATTGAGCGGGGTGCGCAACTCGTGGCTCATATTCGACAGGAAGGCGGTTTTTTCCTCGTTGGCGCGCTCGGCGGCGCGGCGCGCCTGGTCCAGGTCCTGATTAACGGCATGCAATTCGGCCGCGTGTTCGCGCAGGCGCTGTTCCAGCGCCGCATTGGCCATGCGCAGGGCGCGCGTTTCCAGCGCCCGTCCCAGCACCGGCATGATGGTCGAGACCTTGAAGGGCTTGATGATGTAGTCGAGCGCGCCGACCTTCATCGCCCTGACCGCCGAGGCGATCGTGCCTTCGCCGGTCATGACGATGCAGGCCAGGTCGGGATCGACGGCGCGCGCGGCCTGCACCAGGGCGATGCCATCCATGCCCGGCATCATCAGGTCGGTCAGCAGCACATCGAAGCCGGCCGGACGCAAGGCTTCGAGCGCCGCCGTTCCCGAGACGAAACCGGTGGTGTCGAAATCGTGGTTGCGCAGGGTCGCACACAGGGCCTGCATATGCGCGGCCTCGTCGTCAACTATCAGGATGCGGGGGCGCATGCTTGCGGTAGTCATGCAATCTCCTCGTTATCCAACCACTATAGACCCTTATGATGTGAATATATTCACACTTTGTCACGTGTGGCGCCGATGCCGCAGACTACCAAGCTGCAAGGCATACTGGCGCGCGAACTCGGCGCCGAGGAAAAAGATCTGAGCCGAGTAATACACCCATAGCAGCAGGGCGATCAAGGAGCCGGCGGCGCCGAAGCTGCTGGCCACGCCGCTGTTGCCGATATAGGCGCCGATCGCATATTTGCCCAGGGTGAACAGGGTGGCGGTGCCGAGCGCGCCGATGGTGACGTCGCGCCAGCTCAGCCGGGTGCGCGGCAGCATCTTGAAGATCACCCCGAACATGGCGGCGATGACGGCGAAGCTGATGACGGCGTTGAGCACGGTGAGCAGCAGGGTGGCGTCCTGGAAACGGCCGTTCCAGTAATGCTCCAGCAAAGCGAGCAGGGCGCTGACCACCAGCGAGACCATCAGCAGGAAGGCCAGCACCAGCACCATGCCGAAGGACAGCAGGCGGGTGCGCAAGACATCCCATAGCGTACCGCGCTGCAAGGACGGTTCTTGCCAGATTTCATCCAGGCTGGCCTTGAGTTCGGCAAACACGCTGGTCGCGCCGAACAGCAGCAGCGCGCTGGCCACCAGGGTGGCCAGCCGGCCCTGTTCCTTGTTGTGGGCGCTGGCCAGCACCAGCTGGATCGCTTCGGCGCCCTGCAGTCCAACCAGGCCGCGCAATTGCTGCAGCAGCTCGCCCTGGGCGGCTTGGTGGCCGTAGAAGAAGCCGGCGATGGCGATCACCAGCACCAGGATGGGGGCGATCGAAAACAGGGTGTAAAACGCCAGCGCCGCGCCCTTGCTGCTGGCGCGGTGCTCGAACCATTCGCTGACCGCGCAGACGATGACCTTGCGCAGCGTCGAGGGCGGAGGATGAGGGGTATGCATGTGCATGGAAGGCCTTTCTTTCCAATGACATTGGGAATAATTTGAAGATGGCCAGGCGCAAGCGGCGCCTGGCCATGTTCAAACAGCCTGCGGTTTATTGCACGCGACGTTCAATGGTGATCTGTTCGACTTCGACGCGGCGGTTCGGTTCGAGGCATTTGATCAGGTCGGCGCGTTTCTTGTCGTTGCAGCTGACCACGGGATTCTGCTCGCCCTTGCCGACGGCTTCCAGGCGGGTGGCGGCGACGCCCTTGCCGGCCAGGTAGTTCTTGACCGAGGTGGCGCGCTGTTCCGACAGTTTCTGGTTGTACTTGTCGCTGCCGAGACGGTCGGCGTAGCCGGTGATGACCACGTGATCCAGGCTTGGATTGGCATTGAGCAAGTTGGCGATATCGTCCAGCTTGGGTTGGGCCGGGGCCAGTTTCGCGCTGTCGAAGGAGAACAGCTCGGTGGCCGACATGGTGATCTTCTCGAAGCGGGCCGGCGCAGGTGGCAGCGGCGGTGCCAGCGGTGCCGGTGGCGGCGGCTCGACGGCGGCCAGCGGTGCCGGCGGCGGCGGCGGTGCCGGCTGGGCCGGTTTGCTGAAGGCGTAGTTCAGGCCCAGGGTCAGGTACTGGTTGTTGCTCTTGCTGTTAGGGAAGTCATTGCCGCGGATGAAGCCGTGCACATTGCGGATATCGGCCTGGAAGGACAGCTGCTCCGTCATCGAGGCCTGGAAGCCCAGGCCGACGCTGGCGTAAGGCGAGGTCTTGGTGATCTGGCCGATGCCGTTCAGATTGGCCTTGTCGCGCTCGGCGCCGACACCGACCAGCACGAAGGGACGGAAAGTTTTACGGGAGAACATGTACAAGCCGTCTACGCCCAGGGTGTTTTGCTGGTAGCGCTCGCCATTGTCGCGCGAACGGCCGTAGGTGGTGCCCAGTTGCAGATCCCACGATGGCGAGATGGCCTTGCCGAATTTCAGGCCGGCACCATAGCCGCGCCGGTCGACGCCGAAATCGGCGTCCGGTTTCATCGCATTGACGCTGGGCTGGATATACCAGGAAGGATTGATGATCTCATCGGCGGCGTGGGCGGCGAAGGAGGCGCAGAGGATGGCGGAGGCCAGGGCGATTTTTTTTATTTGGTTCACAGAGTTGCTCCCGAGTGCAAAGTGGATGGTTTGAAAAATGGTGACGGTGTCTTTTCGGCGCCGTCCTGCGGATCGCAGCGCCTTGCTGATGAGTCAAGAATATGAAATTAGGCAAGCCGGGTCGGTACGCTAGCGCACCAAACATTGCGCTAGATCAAAACCATGTTGAAAAAGGGAAGTAACATCCGCTTCCCCCTGAGAGTCCGGGAACCGGAGCGGGGCGCGACCATCCAATCAGATAGCGCGTGCCCCACCGGGTAGTGCCGGGATGACTTGCCGGAATGGCTTGCGGCCTAACTTGCGGCCTTGCTTGCGGCCTTATTTGCGGGCTTACTTGGTTTCCGGTTTGGGTTCCGGTGCCACGATCACGGTGTCGCCAGGCTTGCCTTCGGGGCCGGGCGCGCCGGGCGCGCCTGTCGCTCCGGTGGCGCCGGGAGCACCCGGTTCGCCGGCGGGGCCAGGAACCGGTACGGGTACGGGCACGGCCACGGTGGCGGGCGCATCCACTTTCGGCGGCGGATTGTTAATGGTTTTCTCGCAGGCAGTCAAAGTCAGGCTCGCCGCGATGGCGGTCAACAGAAAGGCATATTTCATGATGAGTTCCTTTACATAAATGCCGGGGCCGGAATGGCGGATGGCTGGGGGACTCCGGGCGGACCAGGCAAGGCTGCCATGGTGGCCCGCGCCAGTTGACATGAGCATAAGCAGGTGGGACGCGCGCTTCTGTTCGGGAACGCACCAAGCGGGAAAATGGATGTTTTTACTAAATTACTTAAAAAATAAGCAGTTGATGACTTTTTATGTTCGTTGCCGCACAGACCGGGTGCGCCACGAATGGCAATCTTGAGTCCAGATGTAGAGGAAGCGGTACCCCACCCACCTCATTCCGGCAATTGTTATAAGGAGTATTCAAATGCATGCACTCAGACAGACGCATCATGTTGCCCGCGGCAACATGGCAGAGCCGCAGGAGTCGCACGATAGCGTGGCCCAACCCGCCAAACTGACGCTAGTGGAGCGCCCGGCGCCCCTGCCTCAGCAGCGAGCGCCCCTGTCGCTGGCACCGATCGAGCGGATTCGTTCCACCTCGGCTACGCTGCGCCGCATCGAAAACATGCAAAAGCTGATAGGTGAACTGTCGATGCACGAGATGCTGGCCGACGAAATCGCCTGGTTCCTCAAGTTCTCGCCGTCCGGTGCCCGCAAATACATCCGCGACCTGCGCGAAGCGGGCGTCATCGAGCTGGCCCGCTATATCGAAGGCACCGCCACCTACCTGGGCAAGGCCGTCTACCAGCTGACCCCCGATCCGGACCGCGTGCGCGCCTTCCTGGCCGCCATCGTCCAGCCCAAGCGCGAAGGCGCGCCGCCGCGCAAGGAACGTCCCAGCCTGCGCGAGCAGAATATGGCGGGCAACGGCCGTCACTTCCACATCCTGGCCGACGACACCCACTATGCGATCCGGGTCAACCGCGGTCCGGTGATGCGCGATCCGCTGGTGGCAGCCCTGTTCGGCTCGGCACCTTCGCAGCAAAAAGAATCGACCTGAAGGCCGGCGCCACGGCGCCGAACGGTCGTAGCGAATGCAGCAAGCAAACCAGCCGGGGCATCCCCGGCTGTTTGCGTTTTCGCAGCAATAGTGATTGAATTGTTGCCAAGGCACCCCATTTGCCCGGTAGCGGTTGCGGTGTTGCGGCCGATTCTGAGGGATGTTCCCATGCTCGATGCAGTGATCTGGATCAGTTTGACGGCGCTGGCGATCGCCTTGCCCCTGTATGGCCCGCGCTGGCAGTTGCGCCGGGTGCTGGCGCGGCCGCTGCCGGCCGAGGCCGAGGCTGTGCTGCGGCGCAATATTCCCCCGTATGGGCGCATGGCGCCGGCCTTGCAGGCCCAATTGCGCCAACTGGTGGTGCAGTTCCTGCACCAGAAAAAATTCATCGGCTGCGAAGGTCTGGTGGTCGACGACGAGATGGCCGTCACCATCGCCGGCCAGGCTTGCCTGCTGTTGCTGAACCGTCCCAGCAAGGTCTATCCTTCGCTGCATACCATCATGGTCTATCCCAGCGCCTTCGTGGCCCAGCGCCACAGCGTGGGGCCGGGCGGGGTGGTGACGCCGGACCGCCAGAGCATGCTGGGCGAATCCTGGGACGATGGCCGCGTGGTGCTGTCCTGGGACGACGTCAAGAACGGCGCGCGCGACTGGACCGATGGCCACAATATCGTGCTGCACGAATTCGCCCACCAGCTCGACAGCGAGTCGGGCCGCGCGAACGGCGCGCCCTATCTGGGCAGCGTTTCGAACTACCGCCAGTGGTCGGAAGTGCTGGAACGCGATTACCAGCACCTGCGCTTTTCCGCGATGTACCGCCAGCACAGCGTGATGGACCACTACGGCGCCACCAATCCGGCCGAATTCTTTGCCGTGGCCACCGAAACCTTCTTTGAAAAACCGTGGCAGATGGCCGAGCACCATGGCGAGCTGTTCGGCGAGTTCCTCAAATACTACCGGGTCGACCCGCGCGATTGGCAGGCCGCGCCACTGCCGCCGCCGCCGCCCGAGCCGGAAGCGGCGCCGCGCCTGTATTCCTTCGCGGCGGGCTGGTAGGGAGGGGAGGGCAGGCGGCAAGAGCCTGTTCCCATTGGTAAAAAAGCATATCAAAACGCATTTGTATTTTTACAACTCAATCGGCCGCTTGTTTTTGTCTGTGGGACTATTGATCGCCTGCTTTTCCACCCACGCGATCGGAGTCCGCCATGCAAATGCCCATCCTGTCCTCTCTCGTTCTGATGCTTGCCGCCGCTGGCGCGCAGGCCCAATCCAGCGCACCGCTGCCCGCGCTCGGCGCCGATGCCGGCGCCGTGTCCGTATCCGGCCTGTCCTCCGGCGCCTTCATGGCCGTACAATACCAGGTCGCCTTTTCCGCCTCGGTGATCGGGGCCGGCGTGGTGGCCGGCGGTCCGTATTATTGCGCCGCCGGCTTCCTGGGTTTTACCCCCACCTGCATGGGCAAGGGGCTGCTGCCGCCGGACGCCGGCATGCTGCTGTCGGCCGCCCAGGGCTTCGCCGCGCAAGGCAAGATCGATCCCCTGTCCGGCCTGGCGAACGACCGCATCTATGTCTTTAGCGGCACCAAAGACACCGTGGTCGCCACCTCGGCGGTCAACTCCACGGTGGATTTCTTCAAGCGGGCCGGGGTGCCGACGGCCAACCTGAGCTATGTCAACAAGCTGCCGGCCGGTCACGCCCTGGTGACACCGAATTTTGGCAATAGCTGCGGCCTGAACCAGTCGCCCTACATCAGCCACTGCACCGTCGGCGGCCACAGTTACGATCAACCCGGCGCCATCCTCAGCCATATCTACGGTCAACTGCAGCCGCCGGCCAGCAGCCGCTCGGCCCAGGTGGCCAGCTTCAACCAGGGCGAATTCGCCGACGTGTACACCACCGGTATGCCGCCGCAAGCCTATGTGTATGTGCCGGCCGCCTGCACCAGCCAGGGCGGCTGCAAGGTGCATGTGGCTTTCCACGGCTGCAAGCAGTCGGCCCAGAGCGTCAACGATGACTTCTACGACAAGAGCAGTTATAACAGCTGGGCCGACAGCAACAAGATCATCGTGCTCTATCCGCAAGTGAATAAGTCCTATCTGCCTTTCAATCCCGACGGCTGCTGGGACTGGTTCGGTTATACCGGGTCGGACTACGCGCTGAAATCCGGCTTGCAGCTGAAGGCGATCCGCGCCATGATAGACCGCCTGACCGCACCGCTGGCCAGCCCGGCGGTGGCCAGCCAGTAAGCCGCATCGCGGCCGAACGCCGGCCCTCACCCGTCCCCGGCGCGCAGGGTTGCGCGCCGGCCGGGCGTCCCCCTGCATTGTTGCTGTCCCCCACAATTTGGACTTGCGTTTGCTTTTTTCGCCGAGATAGTTGCTACAATAAAAAAAATCGTTCACCGCCGCAGCCCGAGCTTGCAGGGCTGCCCCGGCGCGACGCCACATCTGCCGGCAGACTGCTCACAAGTTTGATAGGGGGACGCGTCAATGACACAGGCATGGGTAGAGCTGACTCGTCCGGACGGACGCCAGCAGGCGTCGCCATCGGAAGCCCAGCTGGCGGCGGCGCTGGCCGAGGTCTATGGTGGCACCACCCAGGCGCCCGATGGTGCATTGGCCAGCGCGGTGCTGCGCTTCGGCTACGACGATGGCCTGATGTATGAAATCGAAGTGGCCCACGGCGGCGATATCCGTTTCGAAGAGTGGTCGGACCGCGATTGCGAGATCGCGCTGGCCAGCCCGCGGCGCATGGCCTCGCTGGCCGAGCCCGATGCCTTGCAACTGTGGAAATGGCTGGCCCAGCGCCAGGTAGCCAAGATCCGCAGCCAGCCATGGCTGGCCTGATACGCCCGCATTCCCGTTTGCGCACGCGCCGCCCGGCGCGGGTGCGGCGCCGACGCTGAACGCGCCAGCGCCGGCGCAATACCTCCGGATCAGCGGGGCTAGTGCGCCATCAGTACCGGTATCGTCATCTCGTCCAGCACGGTGCGGGTGACGCCTCCCAGCAAAGTTTCGCGAAAGCGCGAATGTCCATAGGCTCCCAATACCAGCAGATCCGCCTTGCGTTCGGCCGCCAGTGCCAGCAGCGCTTCGCCCACGCTGTCGGGCCGGTTCAGCAGGCCCTGGCGCGGCGAGTGACGCAGCAGCAATTCGGCGCGCACGCCGTGGCGTGCCAGATACTGCTGGATGTCGGCGCCCGGCTGGCCTCCCTGCAGCCCAGCGCTGTTGTCCTCGGGGTCGAACATGGCCAGTCCGACCTGTTCGGCGCGGCGCAGCAGCGGCAGTGCGGCGCTGACGGCCCGCGCCGCTTCCTTGCTGGCATCCCAGGCGATCAGCACATTGCGCAGGCTGTCCGGCACCGCGCCGGCATGCGGCACCACCAGCACGGGCCGGCCCGCGTGCAGGATTACGTGGCCAGGCAGGTCGCCCAGCAGCGGGGTGCTGCGGGCCGGATCGGTCTGGCCGATGACGAGCAGATCGGCATAGCGGGCGTGCAGGCTCAGGCCGGTGCCGGCATCGTCGTCGACCACATGTTCTTCGGCCGAATGCAGGCCCAGCTCGCGCACCCGCGGCAGGAAGCCGTCCAGCGCGTGGCGGGCCTTGTCGCGCAGCACATTCAGGTGCAGCGTCAGGTGGGGATCGTGATCGTCGACCAATTCCTTGTTGTACAGAAAGCGGGAAATACCCGTCATCGCCACGCCGATCAGCTGGGCTTCGTTGAGCAAGGCCAGGCGGGTGGCAAGACGGATGCGTTCGGCGGCGTTGGCCGACTCGTCCAGATGCAGCAGGATGGTTCGATAGGACATGGCAGCGTCCTCGAAAAATGGAATGGTTTTATTATAGGCCGCTGGCGCGCGCGCAAGCGCACGCCTATGTGCCGTTGTTTCGTCGGCGTGTTTGATGTGGCTCAATGCCATGTTCGACCTGCCTCATACACTTGTGCGGAGAAACTCAACAACAATAAGGACACACTGCTATGAACGACAAAAAAATAGCCCTGGTCACGGGCGGTATGGGTGGACTGGGCAGCGCCATTTGCCGCCGTCTGCATCAGGGGGGGTATCGCGTCGCCACGACCTTCTCGCCGGACAATGCGCGCGCCCAGCACTGGATCGAGGAGCAAAAAGACGACGGTTTCCGCTTCAGCGGCTACCAGGTCGATGTGGCCGATTTCGACGATTGCGCGCGCATGGCGGAAAAAATTCGTGCCGAACTGGGCACCGTCTCGGTGCTGGTCAACAATGCCGGCATCACGCGCGATCAGAGCCTGCGCAAAATGACGCTGGAAGACTGGCAAACCGTGCTGCGCATCAATCTCGACAGCGTGTTTAATATCAGCAAGCAATTCCTCGACCCCATGCTGGAACAGAAATGGGGGCGCATCATCAATATTTCGTCCGTGAACGGCCAGAAGGGCGCTTTCGGCCAGGCCAATTATTCGGCCGCCAAGGCTGGCATGCATGGCTTTACCAAGGCGCTGGCGCTGGAAGTGGCGCGCCACGGCATCACGGTCAATACCGTCTCGCCCGGCTACCTGCGCACCGCCATGGTGGCCAAGGTCCCGGCCGAGGTCATGCAAAACAAGATTCTGCCGCAAATTCCGCTGGGCCGTCTGGGCGAACCGGATGAGGTCGCGGGGCTGATTTCCTATCTGGCATCGGAAGAAGCCGCCTTCCTGACGGGTGCCGAGATCGCCATCAACGGCGGCCAGCACATGCGCTAAGCCAGCGCGGCGGCAGCGGTGCCGTGCGCATCCGCGCGTGGCCTCCGTCCCGCTGTCCCGCCGTCCCGCCGTCCCCGTCTTCTGCGACGCGCACGCAAGCGGCATCGCTGTCAGTGCGGCGGGTGTTTTTCGATCATGCTCTGGCAGCGGAAGCAGAAGCGCGCTTCCGGCCGGGCGTTCAGGCGCGCGTAGCCGATAGCCTCGCCGCAGTTCTCGCACAGGCCATAACTGCCCTCGCCGCACTTGGCCAGTGCATGGCGCACTACCCGCAATTGCTGGCTATTGTGCTGGGCCGATTCCTGCACCAGCTGGTGCAGCACACGCTTGCTGGCATTGTCGGAGGGCGAGGCTTCGAGTTGCTGCAGGGATGTGTCGGCCGTGGCGACATCCATTTCCACCTGCGCCAGTAAATGCTGCTGCGCCTGCTCCAACGCGGCCAGCAAGCCCTCGTATTGTTGCTGATCCAGCCCGTTCATGATTCACCCGTTGGCGGCGCGCCCAAGCCGGGTGCGATATGCATTTGACCTGCGTGCGGGTGAAATGTTCAGCGGCGGGCCGGACCACGGGCATGGCCTTGCCGCCGCTGGCGAAGCTCAGGCCGACGGCGGCAAGGCGTCGAGCTGGTGTTTGATCTTTTCCATCGGCGCCAGCATTTGTTCCGGCTTGCCCGCGGCCAGCGCCGCGCCCAGCGTCAGCAGCTCGCCGACGATGGCGAGCATGCCTTTTAATTTTTCGATCTGTTCGATCTGTACTTTGGCGCGCTCGCTGGCCTCGCGCAGTTGCTGGCCCAGGCCGCCAAGGCCGGCGGCGGCCAGCCGCGCCGCGCTCAGGTACAGGCTGTTCGCGCGCTGGCGCAGCGCCACCTCCTGGTCGAACATGGTTTGGGCCTCGGCCTGGGCCAGGCCGGGCGGCTGGCGCAGGGCGCGCAGCAAGCGCCGGTGCAGGGTGTTGGCGCTGGCGGACAGGGTATCGGCCAGCGCCTCGATGGCGGCGCGGTCGTCAGGGGGAAGGGGGGCCATGTCTGCTCCTGGTCGGTCAATGGCTGGCCGCGGCGGCAAGCGGCGTGGAAGGCAAGGGCATCGGCGCCGCTGCGCCGGCGTTGCGCGCGAGCGGGGTGGCGGTGTCGATCACGCGGGCGCTCTGACTCTGGGCTGGCGGATCTAGTCCGGCCAGCAAAGCCTGGTGCGCCTGCGCGATGGCATCCAGCTGGTGGGCGGCCAGGGTCAGGCGCCGTCCCACCAGCCGGTATTCGGCCACCTTGTCTTGCTGATGGGCCTTGGCCAGCGCGGACAGCAGGTGGTCGCGCGGACTGTTGGCGAAAGGAATTTCCAGCTCCAGCGTATCGAGCACGATGCGCTGTTCATTGTCGTGGGTCTTGTCGTAATAGCGCAGCAGCAGACGCATGGCGTCGAGCAGTTGCGCCAGCGGCTCCGCCCCTTCGCGCAACATGGCCTGCACGGCGCGATCCTGATGGGGGGCCGTGAACGCACGCGTGAGCAGGCGCGTCAGTCCGGAGTAGGCATTCACATGGCGGTCGTCCAGGCCGGTGTCGGGCCAGACCTTGATGCCGCCGCCGATGGCCTTGACCTGGTCTTCCAGGTCGAAACGGTTGTCGCCGGCCAGCGCGCCCAAGGTTTGCAGGTACAGGTTGACGCTGTGGCGGATGGCGATGAAGTCGGCATAGCTGGCGTGCCGCAAGGCATCCTGCTCGCGCTCGCGCGCATCGGCCGCCGGCATCAGGTAGGGCTGCATGCGCTGGTAAGTGTCGCGGTAGCGCTGGCTGAGTTCTTCGTATGCGCCCAGCTTGCTCGATTCGGCCGCGAAGGCGCGTACCTGGGCCATGCGCGGGGTGCTGCTGGCGCAGCCGCCCAGCAGGGCCAGCAAGGCCAGCAAGGCAATAGTGTGGAGAAGTTTCATCGGTCCCTCCGCTTGGCTGCGTAAGGACTATTGTTGATCTGCCCGGCGCGCCCGGGTTTGCGAAGGCGCAAGGCAAGCGCCACCGTCCCGGGCGCCGCTTGCCGGCCGTGGCGACTCAGCCGGCGGCGGCCAGCCAGCCCAGGCCGCTGGCGGTATCGGCACGCGGCCGGTATTCGCAACCGACCGCGCCGGCATAGCCCAGCTCGTCGAGCAGCTTGAACAGGAAGGGATAGTTGATCTCGCCCGTGCCCGGTTCATGGCGGCCGGGCGTGTCGGCGATCTGGATGTGGGCGATCAGCGGCAGCAGGGCGCGGATGGTGTTGCTCAGTTCGCCTTCCATGCGCTGCATATGGTAAATGTCGTACTGCAGGAAGAGATTCTCGCGCCCGCAGTCGGCGATGATGGCGCTGGCCTGGGCGCTGCCCTTGAGGAAATAGCCTGGCATATCGAAATGGTTGATGGGCTCGATCAAGAGTTTGATGCCATGCGGCGCGAACAGGTCGGCGGCACAGCGCAGTTGTTCGATGTAGGCGGCGCGTGCCTGTTCCGGTGTGATGTCGGCTGGAACGATGCCGGCCATGCAGTGGAGCTGCTTGACGCCCAGGGCCAAGGCATAGCCTAGCGCCAGTTGCGCGCCCTGCTGGAATTCGGCGGCGCGGCGCGGATCGCAGGCCATGCCGCGCTCGCCGGCATTCCAGTCGCCGCAGGGCAGATTGTGCAGTACCAGGCTCAGTTGATGCTGGTCCAGCTGGGCACGGATGTCGGCCGCCGGAAAATCGTAGGGGAACAGGAATTCCACCGCCGTGAAGCCGGCTTGCCTGGCCAGCGCGAAGCGCTCCAGGAAGGGGACTTCGGTAAATAGCATGGACAGGTTGGCGGCAAAGGTCGGCACGGGCACTCCGGGGCGGTGGGGGAGGCGTTATCGTATCAAATTGGCGCGGGTGTTGTTGGAACCCACGGCAAAGAGCCGGGGGCCGGTCCCACCGGGATCGGCGGGGCATAGCCCCTCCCCGGACCCGACGGGTCAGACCCCAGGGTTACGCCGTGGGTTTTTTAAAAGTTACGCCGTGGAGTGTAATTTAAAAAAAAGCCCCCCGGCACTGAGCGCGATCTTGAGCGCGTTCAGGCCGGGGGGCTTTTTGCTATTGCGAGTACCGCTTAACGGCCGCGGCCGCCCGAACGGTGCTGGGCTGCCGAACGCGGCGCGCCGCTGCGGCCGCCGCCGCCGCCGCCGGCCGCCGGGCCGCCGTTGCCGCTGGCGCCGCGTGGCTTGGCACCGCCGCCGCCGGTCTTGACGCGAACGACCGCGCCGCCACCACCGCCACCACCGCGCGAATTATTGCGGTGACCGGCGTTGCCGCTGCGCAGCTGAACCGGCTGAGCACGTGCGGTCGGGTCCGGCTCGAAGCCTGGAATGACTGCGCGTGGCAGGGTTTGCTTGATCAGCTTTTCGATGTCTTTCAACATTTCGTGCTCATCCACGCAAACCAGGGACACGGCTTCACCGGTGGCGCCGGCGCGGCCGGTACGGCCGATACGGTGCACATAGTCTTCCGGAATGTTCGGCAGATCGTAGTTGACCACGTGCGGCAACTGGTCGATATCGATACCGCGCGCGGCGATGTCGGTCGCCACCAGTACTTGCAGCTTGTTGTCCTTGAATTCGGACAGGGCCTTGGTACGGGCCGACTGGCTCTTGTTGCCGTGGATCGCCATCGCACCGATGCCGTCCGTATTGAGCTGTTCCACCAGCTTGTTGGCGCCGTGCTTGGTGCGGGTGAACACCAGTACCTGCGACCAGTTGTTCGACTTGATCAGGAAGGACAGCATCGGGTGCTTCTTGTCGCGGTCGACCGGGTGGATCTTCTGCGCGATCACTTCCACGGTGGAATTGCGGCGCGCCACTTCGATCATCGCCGGCTTGTTCAGCAGGCCATCGGCCAGGGCCTTGATCTCTTCCGAGAAGGTGGCCGAGAACAGCAGGTTCTGGCGCTTCGGCGGCAACGCGGCCAGCACTTTCTTGATGTCGCGGATGAAACCCATGTCGAGCATGCGGTCGGCTTCGTCCAGGATCAGGATCTCGACCTTGGACAGGTCGACGGTGCGCTGTTCCATGTGGTCGAGCAGACGGCCAGGGGTGGCCACCAGGATGTCGACGCCATGCTTGAGTTGCTTGATCTGGGGATTGATGCCGACGCCGCCGAAGATCACGGTGGAGTTCAGCTTGGTGTACTTGCCGTAGATGCGCACGCTTTCCTCGACCTGGGCCGCCAGTTCGCGGGTCGGGGTCAGGATCAGGGCGCGGATCGGGCGCTGCGAGGTGTTGCTGGTGATCGCCGCGCCGTTCGCGTCGGTCGACAGGCGGTGCAGGATAGGCAGCGTGAAACCGGCGGTCTTGCCGGTGCCGGTTTGCGCGCCTGCCAGCAGGTCGCCACCATTCAGCACCGCAGGAATGGCCTGCAGCTGGATCGGGGTCGGCGTGGTGTAACCGGTTTCGGTGACGGCACGGACGATGGCATCGGACAAACCGAGTGAGGAAAATGACATGATAACTTTATTTTAAGATCGGCCTGTCGCCACACGGGGCGCCAGTCGCAGGCAATCGGATTGGAAGGCAGCGGCTAAAAGGACTGGTCAGCGTGCCGCAGGCCGGAGTATAACAGCTTAGTCTGACGTTTGTTTCAGATAGGAAACGAAAAAGGGAGCATCTGCTCCCTTTTTTTGTAACAAACCCTCTAAACCCGTATCATTTAAGAATGGTTTATTTTATGCAAACGGGGTCAGCAGGCCGACCATCTGGCCGAAGATCTTCGGGCTGGCCGCGATGATGTCGCCTTTGTACAGGTAATCGGATTCGCCGCTGAACTCGCCGACGATGCCGCCCGACTCGGTGACCATCAGCGAACCGGCCGCGATATCCCAAGGCTTCAAGCCTTTTTCGTAGAAGCCGTCCAGACGGCCGGCGGCCACATAGGCCAGGTCCAGCGCGGCGCTGCCCGGGCGGCGCACGCCGTGGCAGCGTTCGGCCATGATCGCGTACATCTTCAGGTATTCGTCCAGCGCGCGGGCGCTGCCGGCCACATAGCCGGTCGACAGCAGGGCGTTGGCGATGCGGTCGAGCTTGGTGACGCGGATACGCTTGTCATTCAGATAAGCGCCGGCGCCCTTGGTGGCGGTAAACAGGTCATTGCGCACCGGATCGTAGATCACCGCCTGGGTGATCACGCCGCGCTGGGCCAGCGCGATCGACACCGAGTATTGCGGGAAGCCGTGCATGAAGTTGGTGGTGCCATCGAGCGGGTCGATGATCCAGGTGAATTCAGTCTCGTCGTTGGCGTTCTTGGACGCGCCCGACTCTTCGGCCAGGAAGGCGTGGTCGGGGTAGGCTTTGGACAGCACCTCAATGATCGCCTGTTCGGCGGCCTGGTCGACGTCGGTGACGAAATCGTTGTGTTGTTTCTCGGTCACGGTGACGCGGTCGAGATCGAAAGAGGCGCGATTGATGACGGCGGCGGCGCGGCGGGCGGCTTTGATCGCCGTATTGAGCATTGGGTGCATGTAAGCTTCCGGTAAAAGAACGCCATCGTCCACCGGGGCGGCAAGCGTCCCGGTGGGTCGATGGAGTACAAGAATGAATTAAAGAGCGGAGCGGTGTGAGGGGGTAAAATTCTGGACTTTCCCGACTCGACACTGCGCAATAGCGCTATTTTAAATGAACCTGCCCGAAATCAACACGTCTCTTTTTGCTCGGCTGCGATTTATTCTGGTCCAGACTAGCCGTCCGGGCAACATCGGCGGGGTCGCCCGCGCTATGAAAACCATGGGTTTTGACGAGCTGGTGCTGGTCACGCCGCGCTTCGAAAATGCTTTGCAGCATGAGGAGGCGATCGCCTTCGCCAGCGGCGCCCAGGACATCCTGGCCAAGACCCGGGTGGTCGGCAGCATGGCCGAAGCGCTCGAAGGCATCAACTTCGCCGCCGCCGTGTCGGCACGGCTGCGCGAATATTCGCCGCCGGTGCTGAACCCGCGCGAACTGGCCGAACAGGTCGCGGCCCAGCCCGAATGCCATGCGGCCCTGATTTTCGGCAATGAACGCTTCGGCTTGCCGAACGAGGTCGTCGAGCAATGTAATGTTTTAATTAACATTCCCGCCAATCCCGAGTATTCCTCGCTGAACCTGTCGCAGGCGGCCCAGGTGCTGGCCTATGAGTGCCGGATGGCCGCCCTGAACGGGCAGCGCACCGCCAGCGAGATCGGTTTCCATGGCGAGGCGGCCAGCCTGAGCCAGATAGAAGGCATGTACACCCATCTCGAGGAATCGCTGGTCCAGATCGGCTTCCTCGACGCCAACAATCCGCGCAAGCTGATGCCGCGCCTGAAGCGCCTGTTCGCCCGCGCCCAGCTCGAAACGGAAGAGGTCAATATCCTGCGCGGCATCGCGCGCCAGATGGTGGCGAACAAGGGGCCGCGCGGGAAAAGTTAAAGATGGGATTTACTTCTTTGCGCGGCGGCGCACGGCGCCCAGCAGGCCGGCACCGGCCAGCAGCATGCCATAGGTCGCCGGTTCCGGCACGGCGCTGACCGACACATTGTCGATGAAGGCCGTGGCATCCGGGCTGTTGCCCGAGTTGCGGCCGATGAAGGACAGGGAATGGTTGCCGGCCGCCAGTCCGGAGACGGTGAACTGGTAATTGGTCCAGTCCGCACCCACCGGCGTCAGGGCGATATCGCTGAGCAGGCGACCGTCGAACAGGACGTCGACCGATTGCGCATTGGCCGCGCCATAGTCGCGCTGGGCCAGTGAAAACGAGACGGACAGGGTGCTGTCATCGGAGAAGAAGCTCTGGCTGATCGCCGGCGTGCGGCCGGGGAAGTTGTAATGGTTCTGGAGAAAGCCCACCGTGCCCAGCGCACCCTGGACTTGCCAGGAGGCGGAGGTGTTGATCATGCCGCTCAAATTCTGGAAATACCAGGATGCGCCCGCAGGAATCGATCCATAGAAGCCATTGCCATAGTTGTAGCTGTTGGCGACGTCGTTACCAACGTCGAAACTGCCATTCTGGATCAGATTGCCGGCCGCCTGTGCGGACAGGGCGGTACACAGGACGATGGCGGCGACAGCGGCGGAGCGAAGCTTCATGGCATATCCTTGTTCAGCGAAGTGAGTAAAAGTTAATAAGATTGCATTAACTTATTGTACATGCATTTTTGAAAATAATTATCTTTAATTTATCGCTGGAATGGGCCTGGCTGTCCTTGCCTGGCGGCGGCATCAGGGCGCAACGGCGTGCGCAAGTGAGCGCGCAAGTGAGCGCGCAATTGAGCGTCGTGCGCCAGTCGAATTCAGGCATAATCGAGACAGTCGCGCTGCGCTGTCTGCGGCACCGGGCGCGCCCACCGGCCGCCCTGCAAGCAGCGAAGGTAGCGATATGCAATTCGAGGAATTCGAGTTTTTTTCTTCCGATCCCGCCCCGGCGGCCGGCCCGGTGCCCGAACCGGCGTCGCCGCTCGACCGCCTGCGCTACCTGATCGACAATACCCCCGCCATCATCTATAGCGCCGTCGCCAGCGGCGACTTCAAGCTGACCTTTGTCAGCAACAATGCCTTGAATGTGCTGGGCTATCAGCCCGAGCAGATGCTGGCCGATCCCAACTTCTGGTTCGACCACATCCATCCGGACGACGCGCCGAATATCTTCTCCAGCCTGGCGCTGATCTTCAGCGAGGGCCAGCGTACCTATGAATACCGCTTCCGCCACAGCGACGGTTCCTATCTGTGGATGCACGACACCCTGCGCCTGATCCGCGACCAGCACGGCGCGCCGCTGGAAGTGGTCGGGTCGCTGACCGACATCACCAGCCGCAAGGTGATGGAAGAGGCCTTGCAAGCGAAGGGCCTGGAGCAGCAACTGCTGATCGGTAAATTGCGCGACGCCCAGAACCAGTTGCTGCAGTCGGAGAAAATGGCCTCGGTCGGCCAGTTGGCGGCCGGCATCGCCCACGAGATCAACAACCCGGTCGGCTTCGTCAATTCGAATATGGGGGCGCTGAAAAATTATGTGACGACCCTGATCGGCGTGATCGGCCAGTATGAGCAGGTGGCGGCCGGCGACGCGGCGCTGGCGGCGCGCATGGCGCAGGTGCGCCAGCAGGCCGACCTGCAGTTTCTGGAAGAGGATGTGGGTGACCTGGTGCGCGAATCGCTCGACGGCCTCAAGCGGGTCAAGGATATCGTCCAGGCGCTGAAGGATTTTTCCCATGTCGGCGCGACCGAATGGCAGGTCGCCGACCTGCACGATGGACTCGACAGTACGCTGAACATCGTCAGTAATGAACTCAAGTTCAAGGCCACCATCCAGAAGCAGTACGGCAGCCTGCCGCCGGTCACCTGCCTGGCGTCCCAGTTGAACCAGGTGTTCATGAACTTGCTGGTCAATGCCGGCCAGGCGATCAAGGAACGCGGCGCGATCCGCATCCGCACCGGCGCCAGCGAGGGCTGGGTCTGGGTGGAAGTGAGCGACAACGGCGCCGGCATTCCGCAGGAAAACCTGAACCGCATCTTCGAACCGTTTTTCACCACCAAGGCCGTGGGCAGCGGTACCGGACTGGGCCTGTCGCTGTCCTACGGCATCGTCAACCAGCATGGCGGGCGCATCGAGGTGGCCTCCAAGGTCGGCGTGGGCACGCGCTTCACCGTGCACCTGCCGGTGCAGCCGCCGCCAGACCTCGCGCCGGCCGCAGCCGCCTGATCAGGCGCCAGCCTGGGGCGGACGCACCCAGATCACCAGGCGCGCGCCGCTTTTCTTCTCGAAGTCCTGCACCTGCTGGATCATGCGCGCGTCGAGCACATGGTCGGCCGTCAGCAGCATCAGGCCATCGCGGCTGACCAGGTCGTAGGCCAGGCGCATGCCCGGCACCAGTTCGCCCGACAGCATCTCGGTGCCCACCCGTCCATCGTTGAGGTTGCCGTCCATGATGCCGCGGAAGGCCTTGACCACATTCGGATCGTAGCGCTTGCCGCTGGCGTCGATGATCAGCGTCTTGGCCTCGTCGGGGCGCAGATGGCGCTGCACCATCGCGCCATGCTGCAGATTGTAGTAGTCGGCCGCCAGCGCCAGGATGCGCGCGCCGATCGGGATCGCCAGCCCGGTCAGGCCGTCGGGGAAACCGTTGCCGTCGAAGCGTTCGAGCTGGGCGCGGATGATGGCGGCGCTGCCGCGCAAATCGTCCAGCGGCATCAGCAGCTCGGCCGCGTGCACCGGATGCTTGCGGTACTGGCCCAGCGCGGCGCCCTGCAGCAAGGTCAGCGGGGTGGCCAGCATCGCGTCGCTAAAGCCGGTCTTGCCGATATTGTGCAGCAGCGCGGCCACGAACACGTCCTGGCTTTCCTGCGGCGTCAGTTCCAGGCTGGTGGCCAGGTGGCGGGCCAGGTCGGCGATCTCGCGGCTCAGGTCGGCATTGCTGCTGCCGCGCAGGTCGACAATGCTCGACAGGATCTTGATGGTGGTGATGAAGTTGTGCTTGAGTTTTTCGTTGGCCGCCACGGCCGAATCATGGGCCGTCTTGAGCAGGCGGGTGCGCGCCTCGACCTTGGCTTCCAGGCTGAGGTTGAGGGTTTTGAGTTCCTCGTTCTGCTGCCGGGTCAGCGCTTCGAGCGCCAGCTTTTCCTGTTCCAGCTGGCGCCGTTCCAGCGCATGCCGCACCAGCAGCAGCATGTCGTTGTCGTCCCAGGGCTTGGTGATGTAGCGGTAGATTTCGCCGCAGTTGATCGCATCCTGGATCGACTGGATATCGGAATAGCCGGTCAGCAGGATGCGCACCGTGTCGGGCCAGCGCGCGCGCACCTGGGCCAGGAAGCGCGCGCCATCCATCTCCGGCATGCGCATGTCGGAAATGACCAGGTCGACGTTCTCCTGCTCCAGCAGCAGCAGACCCTGGGCGCCGCCCTCGGCCGTCAATACCCGGTAACCCTTGGCGCGGAACAGGCGCCGCAGCGCCGCCAGGATGTTCGGCTCGTCGTCCACGCACAGCAGCGTGGGCGGCGTGGGCGGCGCGGGCGCCGCCGGGGGGGCGGGCTGCTGCGCCGTGGCCGGCGCCGTGATCGCGGCCGCTGGCGGCGGCAGGGGCTGGGCGGAGGGGCTCATGGCTGGCCTTCCTGTTCGGTGTCGGGATCGGGATGGTGGGTCGGCAGCCACACGCGGAAGCGGGTGCCCTGGCCGAGCTGGGTGTCGACCTCGATGCGGCCGCGGTGCTTCTGGACGATGCCATAGGCCAGCGACAGGCCCAGCCCGGTGCCCTTACCGACCGCCTTGGTGGTGAAGAAGGGGTCGAAGATGCGCGACAGCGCCTCCGGCGCGATGCCGCTGCCGCTGTCCTGCACCTCGATCCAGATCATGTCCGCGTCGACGCAGCCGGTGCGGATGGTGATGCTGCCGCGCTCGGGGCCGATCGCGTGGGCGGCGTTGACCACCAGGTTCATCACCACCTGGTTGATCTGCAGCGGCAGGCATTCGATGTCGGGCAGTTCGCCGTATTCCTTGAATACATCGGCCTTGTACTTGACTTCGTTGCTGACGATGTTCAGCGTCGAATCGATGCCGCGGTGGATATTGGCCCAGACCCATTCCTGGTTGGCGTCGACCCGCGAAAAATCCTTCAGGTCCTGGACGATGTGGCGCACCCGCACGATGCCTTCCTTGGACTCGGCCATCAGCGAGGGGATGTCCTCGAGCAGGAAGCCCAGGTCGATCTGCTCGCGCATGGCGCGCAGGCGCTGCGCCACCAGCGGATCGCCAATGGCGGGCTCGGCTTCCTCGTAGGCGGCCAGCATGCCGAACAGCAGGTCCAGATAATTTTGCAGCGTGCCCACATTGGAAAAGATATAGCCGATCGGATTGTTGATCTCATGGGCCACGCCGGCGGCCAGCTGGCCGATCGAGGCCAGCTTGTCGGCCTGCACCAGTTGCTGCTGGGTCATCGACAGCTGCTCGTTCAGTTCGGTCAATTCCAGGTTGCGCCGGCGCAGCTCGGCGTCGGCGCGCTCGCGCTGTTCGATGTCGTGCTCGAGCCGCGCATTGACCTCGGCCAGCTGGGCGGTGCGCTTGGCCACCAGGTGCTCCAGGTTGTCGTGGGCCTGGCGCAGCGCGTTTTCGGCCACGCGCCTTTCGGTCACGTCGCGCAGGGTCTCGATCGCGCCAACCACCTGGCCGTCCTGGTCGCGCAGTGGCGCGGCGGTGAAGTGCAGCCAGTGGCCGCGCGCGCCGATATTCGGGAAGAAATCCTCGGCCTCGAAGCCGCCCTCGATCAGCGGCGAACGTATATGCTTGCCCTGGTAGTAGACGCCGATTTCCTCCTCGGCGCCGGAGATGATCAGGTCGGCCAGCAGCGGACGCTGGCGCGTGTAGAACGCTTGCCAGTGGTTGGTGGTGCCGACCATCTCGGCCTTGCTCCAGCCCAGCAGGTGCTCGCAAGCCTTGTTCCAGTGGGTGATCACGTGGGCGGTGTTGATCGCGAAAGTGGCCACCGGATGGACGTCGAAAAATTCGGACACGGCGATGCCGGCGTGCGGGTCTTCGCTGGGGAGTCGGATATCTTGCAGGAGGGGCATCGCGGTTCGCTTTCGTTCAGTGAAACACTCAGTTGACCAGCACCTGGCACATCTCATGAAACATCGTCTCGGCCTCGGCGAACAGCTGCAGGCAGCCCTGGTCGTCCAGCCCCAGCTGGCCCCAGGCTTGCGGCGCCAGCGGCGGCACCTGCTCGTCGTCGCGCCCCGACAGGTCGAGCGCATGGGCCAGCACATTGGCCAGGTAGATCGTCAGGCCCAGGCCATGGTCGGGCGGCGGATCGCAGTGGTGGCTGGCCACCGCCTCCTGTATCGCCAGCGGAAATTTCCAGTAGGCGGCCAGGGCGCTGCCGACGCCGGCGTGGTCCAGCCCGAACACGGCCTGCTGGGCCGCGCTGGTGCTGCTGTCGTGCTCGATCCGCCAGGCTTCGACCTGGCGGTAGTCGTCCGGAAAGCGGGTCGCCAGCACCAGCGTGCCCAGGTCGTGCAGCAGGGCGGCCGTGAAGGCGGTCTCGGGACTCTGGCGCAGCCGCGGCGCCAGCAGGCGGGCGCACACGGCGGTGCCGATCGCATGGCGCCAGAAGGCTTCGAAGTCGAATTCGCTGTTGCCGCCAGGCGGGAAGCCGGCCGTCACCGAGCAGGCCGTGACGAGGGTGCGGATGCTGTGGATGCCCAGCACGGCGATGGCTTGCTGGATGCTGGTGACCTTGGCCGGCATGCCGTAAAAGGAGGAATTGGCCAGCCGCAGTGTCTTGGCGCTCAGCCCCTGGTCGAGCGCGAGCTTGGCCGCCAGCGCGTGCATGTCGATATCTTCCTGTTCCACGCTGGCGAGCAGCTCGGCCACCACGGCCGGCAGCGAGGGCAGGGCGTGGATGGATTTGATGACGTCGTCGATGGCAAGCATGGTCAGTCCCGCAAGCGGTAGTCGGTCAGCATGCGCAGCAAGTCGGCGCCGGCGCCGGCCGCGCCATGGTGGCGGAACAACTGGGCCAGGCGGGCGCTGATCCTGGCCTGGCGCTGCGGATCGGGCGGCGTGGCCGCCGCTTCCGGCGCATCGACCCGCACCATGCAGTGGACGATGCCGCGCCGCCGCAGCGAGTTCAGGCTGGCCTCGCTCAGGGTGGCGCCCTCGGGCAGCAGCACATTGCCATGGCCGTCGAGCAGGTCGAGCGCCAGCACCATGCCGGCGCTGGCGTCGTCGAGCATGACGGCGCGGCTGATCTCGGGCCGCGGACTCATGCGGCCACCGCGCGCGTCAGGGTGATCAGGCTGCCGCGCGAGGCCGAACGCTCGCCCATCGGGTGCACCACCACCGTATATCGCTGGCCCTGCACGCTGGCCTGGTGCGGCAGCGTGGCGCCGCTGGCGGCGGCCGGCGCGAACAGTTCGGGCAGCACCCTGCTGGCCTCGTCGCCCAGCAGATGGCCGCTGTGCTGGAACAGCAGCTCGGCCGCGCCATTGATGAAGGCGATCATGCCCTGGTCGTCCAGGCCGATCACCGGCAGCGGCAAATGCTGCAGCACTTCGCGCGCCACCTGCAGGCTGATCTCGTCGCGGCTGATCTGGCGCTGCTTCTCCAGCAGCAGCTGCTCCATGCGCCGGTTGGCGGCGGCCAGTTCGTGGTTGGCGGTGCGCACCTCCATGTTCAGGCGCTCGTTGTCGTCGGCGATTTCCTTGAGCCGGAACGCTTCGGCGATATGGCCGCGCAACAGCTCGTCCTCCCAGGGCTTGGTCAGGAATTTGTAGATCGCCCCCTCGTTGACGGCGTCGGTGACCGACTGCAGTTCGGTATAGCCCGACAACATGATGCGTATCGTGTCCGGGTACAGCTCCCTGGCCTTGCGCAGGAAATCGGCACCCAGCATGCCCGGCATGCGCTGGTCGGACACGATCACGTCGACCTGGTGCTGGGCCAGCAAGTCCAGGCCCTGCTGGCCGCTGTTGGCGGTATGGACCTGGTAATTGTCGGGCCGCAGCAGACGCTTGAGCGCCGACACGATGTTTTGCTCGTCGTCGACCAGCAACAGCTTGCGCTGCGGACGCTGGATACGCAGCAGATGGCTGGGCAGCGTGCGGCCCTCGGCCAGCAGCGCATCGATGCCGGCCGGCGACAGTGCGGGGGCGAAGAAAAATCCCTGGATCAGGTCGCACATATTGCGCCGCAGGAAGTCGCACTGGGCCTCGGTCTCGACCCCCTCGGCCACCACCTGCATGCCCAGATGGTGGGCCATCGAGATGATGGTCTTGGACAGGGCGGCGTCGCCGGCGTCGCTGACCACTTCGCGGATGAAGGCGCTGTCGATCTTGACGGCGTCGAAGGGGAAGCGTTTCAGATTGCTCAGCGAAGAAGAACCGGTGCCGAAGTCGTCCAGGGTCAGGCTCAGGCCGATGGCCTTCAGCTCGGCCACCTCGGCCGCGCTGCCCGGCTGCATCAGCGCCGCCTCGGTGATTTCCAGCGTCAGCGCCGACGGCGCCAGCCCGGCCTCGGCCAGCATCGCCGCCACGCTGTGGGCGAAGCGCGGCTCGGCCAGCTGGCGCGGCGAAATATTCAGCGCCACCTTGAGCCGGTTCTGGCCGGACGCATGCCAGTTGCGCAGGTCGCGGCAGGCGCGCTTGAGCACCCAGGCGCCGATCGCGCCGGTCAGTCCGGCTTCCTCGGCCAGCGGGATGAACTGGTGGGCCGGCACCAGGCCCATGCTGGGATGCTCCCAGCGCACCAGCGCCTCCAGGCTGGCGATCTCGCCGCTTTGCAGGTCGACCAGCGGCTGGTACAGCAGCAGCAATTCGTCGCGCGCGATGCACATGCGCAGCGCCGCCTCCATGGCGATGCGTTCCAGCGTGCGCTGGTTCATTTCGGCGGCGAAGAACTGGTATTTGGCGCCGCCGTGCTCGCGTGCCCGCGAGCGGGCCTGGTCGGCATAGCGCATCAGGGTGGCGCTGTCGGTGCCGTCCTGCGGATACAGGGCGATGCCGATGCTGGTGCTGGCATGCAGATACTGGCCATCGAGCGTCATGCCGGGCGCCAGCGCGGCGAAGATGTTCTCGCACACGGGGGCGACTTCGGCGCTGGCGCGCAGGCCGCCGAGCACGACCAGGAATTCATCGTCGCCCAGCCGGGCCAGCGGCACCTGCTGGTGCACGCAGCCGCGCAGGCGCCGCGCCACTTCGGTCAGCAGCTGGTCGCCGGCCGCATGGCCCAGGCTTTCATTGACGAATTTGAAGTTGTCCACGCCCAGGCACAGCAGGGCCACCTTGTCATTGTGCTGTTCGGCCAGCAGCAGCGCCTGCCGCAGGCAATCGTGGAACAGCGCGCGGTTAGGCAGACCGGTCAGTTCATCATAGCCGGCCGGGGTCAGGGGCGGGCCGAGCGGCATGATGCCGGCGGGCAGATCGTCTGTGTTCATCAGGCGTTCCTATCGCAATAGAAGCTGGCTCGGCGGGAATGGGGGCGAGTCGAAATGATTATACGGCCAAGATTGTGTTGCGCAAGCAGGGCCATTATCTTTTCGTGCACCGGTGTGGCTGGCGCCGCCGAAAGCCCGGCCCACAGAGGAAAGCCGCGCTTTGGCGGCTGCGGCCAAGGGGCGCGCCGCCGGTTTTCTGGATGATAGTTGCTGTGCCAATCCGGCTGCCGGCAAGGCCGGCCCGGCACAGCCTGGCGCGGGTCAGCAGACCGGGCCTGCGTCCTGCTGCGCCCCTCAGCCCGGGCAGTTGCCTGCGTAAAGGGCCTGCATCATGGCGCGCTCCCGCTCGACGATGGTCGTCACGAAGGCGTCGGCCCGCCGCATGCGCCGGAAGGCGCCGAAGCCGCGTTCCAGGAATTGCTGCAGATCGCCCAGCCCGGCCAGCCGCGCCGGAGCGCGCATCAGGTTCAAGGTGGTGCCCAGCAGCGGCACTTTGACCAGCCGGCACAGGGAACTGCCCAGCGCCTGCACCAGCTCGAGCTGGCGGGCGCGTTCGGCCGGGGTGCCGGCCTGGCGATAGGCGCGCGCATAACTGGCGGGGTCCAAGGGGCCGTCCAGCAGGCGCGCCATGGCGCTGTCGAGCTGCTCGGACAGGGCGTCGAGCACGATCGCGTCGGTGATGGTCTGCAGCGCGTCCAGCGGCAGCAGGCGTTGCATGGTGGGAATAATGCGCTCCAGATCGGTATCGCGCTGGCGCAGGTCGTGCGCGCCGTACAGTTCGTCGAAGAAGAACAGGGCGGCGGCGCGGGTATCGGGCGCGGCCAGCAGGTCGGCATGGGTGGCGGCCAGGCGTTGCGACTGGAACAGCTTGAGCGCGGTGCGCGCGGCCAGCAGGGCCGGATCGCGCAGGGCACCCTGGCGTTCGGCCTTGACGGTGCGCAACTGGCACTCCAGCGTCTGGACGAGTTGGTCTTTTTTCATTGTTGCGTTGTACCAGATCCGAGTAGATGCGGCGCTCTATTTTTGCCCCGGGCGATGCCGTACACTTGTGTCTTGAAGCAGCTAAAAATACTATAAAACATAAAAGGATGGAGACATGCATTCTGGCCGCAGATCTTTTTTCAAGATCGGCATTCTCGGCGCGCTGGCCCTGGCCGCCGGTGGTGCAGTGTATCGCAAGGTTCAGGGGCCGGCGCCGCTGGGCCGTTTCGTGCTCGACGGCGACGCCCGCCTGGTGCTCAACGCGCTGATCCCTTCCATGCTGGGCAGCGCGCTGCCGGCCGCCGCGCCGGCCCGCGCGGCGGCCGTGCAGGCCACGGCCGAGCGCGTCAAGGGCGCGGTGCTGGGTTTGCCGCTGGCGACTCAGAAGGAGGTGCAGGATCTGTTCGGCCTGCTGGCCCTGGGGCCGGCGCGCCGCCTGCTGGCCGGCGTGCCGGGCGGCTGGGACCAGGCCAGCGCGGCCCAGATCGACGCCTTCCTGCTGAGCTGGCGCGGCCACCGCATCGCCATGCTGCAAACGGCCTACCATGCCTTGCACGATCTGATCATCGGTGCCTGGTATTCCGATCCGGCCCACTGGGACGCGATCGGCTATCCCGGCCCGCTCAAGGAACTGAGCTGATACCGGCTCGCCCTGGTCCTTGCTCGCCGATCCCATTCCCCATCCCCACCTGCGCGCCACCGCCCTCACTCCGGAAGCTGCAATGAACACAAGCAATATCCCCCTCACGCCCCTTAGCGGCGCCATCCCCGATCCTATCCAGGCCGGCCTCGCGGCCGGCTGGGCCGTGACCGACTGTTCCCGGCTCGAGGCCGACCGCACGCTGGAAGCGGACGTGGTCATCATTGGCAGCGGCGCCGGCGGCGGCGTGACGGCCGAGTTGCTCAGCCTGGCCGGACTCAAGGTGCTGATCGTGGAGGAGGGCGCGCTGAAATCGTCGAAAGACTTCAAGATGCGCGAGGCCGACGCCTATCCCGCACTGTACCAGGAATCGGCCGCGCGCAAGACCCGCGACAAGGGCATCAACATCCTGCAGGGGCGTACCGTGGGCGGCACCACCACCGTCAACTGGACCACCAGCTTCCGCACGCCGGCGCCGACGCTGGCGTTCTGGGCCAGCCAGTTCGGCCTGACCGATTACACGCCGGCCGCGCTGGCACCCTGGTTTGCGATGATGGAGCAGCGCCTGAGCATCAGCGAATGGACGGTGCCGCCCAACCAGAACAATGATTTGCTGCGGGTGGGCGCGGCCAGGCTCGGCATTCCGACCGCCGCCATCCACCGCAACGTCAAGGGCTGCTGGAATCTGGGCTACTGCGGCATGGGCTGCCCGACCAATGCCAAGCAGTCGATGCTGGTGACCACCATTCCCTCGGCGCTGAACCATGGCGCGAGCCTGCTGACGCGCGCGCGCGCCGAGCGCTTCATCTTCAGCGGCGACAAGATAGACCGGCTCGAATGCCTGGCGCTGAACGCGGCCGGCCTGGAAGCGACGGGCAAGCGCGTGACGCTGCGCGCCAAACATTTTGTGCTGGCCGGCGGCGCGATCAATTCGCCGGCCCTGCTGCTGCGCTCGAACGCGCCCGATCCGCACGGCCTGCTGGGCAAGCGCACCTTCCTGCACCCGACCATCATCTCGGCCGGCCTGTTCGAGCAGCGCGTCGACGGTTACGCCGGTGCGCCGCAGTCGGTCTACTCCGATCACTTCCTGCAGCTGGCGCCGCTCGACGGCCCGATCGGCTACAAGCTGGAGGCGCCGCCGCTGCACCCGCTGCTGCTGTCGACCACGATGGCCGGCTTTGGCGACCAGCATGCCCAGACCATGGCGCAGTTCCCCCATATCCAGGGCTTGCTGGCGCTGCTGCGCGACGGCTTCCATGCCGAGGCGGCCGGCGGCAGCGTGGCGCTCGACAGCCGCGGCGCGCCGGTGCTCGACTACGTGATCAGCGATTACGTATGGGACGGCGTGCGCCGCTCGATGCTGAGCATGGCCGAGATCCAGTTCGCCGCCGGTGCCCGCTCGGTCACGCCGGTGCACGAGCAGGCCCGCGCCTATGCCAGCTGGCAAGAGGCCAAGGCCGGCATCAATGCCCTGACCTTCAAGGCGCTGGCCACGCGCGTGGTGTCGGCCCATGTGATGGGCGGCTGCACCATGTCCGACGATAGCCGCAAGGGCGTGGTGGGCGCGAACGGGCGCTATCACGGCATCGCCAATCTGTCGGTGCACGATGGCTCGCTGTTTCCCACCTCGATCGGCGCCAATCCGCAGTTGTCGATCTTCGGCATCACGGCGCGCATGGCCAGTGCGCTGGCCGAACAGCTCACCGGCAAAGCCGCGCCGCGCGTGGTAGCCTGAGCCTATCTGGTTTATTTTCGAGTGCGGTCAATGATCAAACGCTTGCTTGTCTTGTTGTTGCTGGCCGAAGCTGCCGCGGTGCTGTTGCTGGCCTGGGGCGCTAGCCAGTGGTGGCTGCTGGCCGGCTTGCCGGCGCTGGGTGTTGGCCTGGCTGTGCTGTTATTGCTGCGGCTGCTCATTACGGTGAATAATTTTCATCTGAGCTGGCGCAAGGGCAGCGCCACCCCGGCCGAACATGTGCTGGCGCCGCTGCCCTGGTTGCGCATGCTGCTGGGCGAATTCGCCGCGACCATGCTCACTTCTTCCTGGACCATGCTGCGGCCGGTGGGCTGGCAGGTGCCGCCGGCCGGCCAGCATGGTCTGCGGCATGGCCAGCCGCATCGCCAGCCACATCGCCAGCCACATAGCCAGCCACATCGCCAGCCACATAGCCAGCCGCAGGGCCGGCAGGCCGGCGCCGGCTTGCCGGTGCTGCTGGTGCATGGCTATGCCTGCAACGGCGGCTACTGGCGCCAGCTCAGTGCGCGTCTGCGCCAGGCCGGCATCAGCCACGCGGCGCTCGATCTGGAGCCGCCCGGCGGCGATATCGACGACTTTGCCGACCAGCTCGAACAGGCCGCCGCGCGGTTGTGCGCGGCCACCGGCAGCGTCCAATTGATCGTCGTCGGCCACAGCATGGGCGGGCTGGTGGCGCGCGCCTGGATGCGCCGCTACGGCAGTGCGCGGGTGGCGCGCGTGATCACCCTGGGCACGCCCCACCACGGCACCGCGCTGGCCGGTTTTGGTCCCGGCCGCAACGCCGTGCAGATGCGCCACCAGAGCGACTGGCTGGCCGCGCTGGCCGCCTCTGAGGCAAATTCGCAACGCGGCCTGATCACCTCGATCTATTCCCATCACGACAACATCGTCGCCCCCCAGGACTCCGGTTTCCTGCCTGGCGCCCGGAACATCGCGCTGGGCGCCATCGGCCACGTGGCGCTGGGCCGCCATGCTAGCGTTTTGCAACTGACGCTGGAGGAAATCGCCGCCGCGAATATGTCGGCGCGCGCTATGGACAGCGGCGCCGCCCTTGCCTAGACTAGATTGGAGCAAAGCAATATCGCATAACTATATGCAAGCGTCGTAAGCGGGTCACAGGTGACTTTTGGTGAGATTTTCGGTCCTCTGTTGCTGTATGGTTACTATGGTGTAGCGTAGCATCACACTTGTCTGCATATCCGCCCGGTGCGCTTGCCGGGTCCTCTCCAAGGTTCGACGATGGCAATCGATTTCGGCACCCTGATCCTCAATGAGACGCCCGACGCGGTCATCGTGACAACGCCGGCGGGCGAGGTGGTCTGCTGGACGCAGGGCGCCGCGTCGGTGTTCGGCTACAGCAGCGAGGAAGCGCTGGGCCGCACCCTGTCCACCTTGATCATGCCGCCCGGCCAGGCCGATGACGAGCGCGCGATCGTGCGCAAGACCCTGGAGCAGGGCTATGCGAACTACGAGACCATGCGCTGCGCCAAGGATGGCACGCTGGTGTATATCGACAGTTCCAGCAAGGCGGTGCGCGCGGCCGACGGCAGCATCAGCCATATCCTGTGGAGCAAGAAGGACGTTACCCATCTGAAGGTGCTGCGCGACGCCAAGCTGGTCGGTGCACGTTTCGGCACCCTGCTCGACTCGATGCCGGACGCGATCATCATGGCCAACCGCAGCGGCCGGGTGGTGCTGGCCAGCATGCAGGCCGAGGCCTTGTTCGGCTATGGCCACGACGAACTGCGCGGCAAGCCGCTCGAGCTGCTGATGCCGGAGCGCTTCCGCGATGGCCACATGGCGCAGCGCAACGCCTATGTGGTCGAACCGCAGTTGCGCCCCATGGGCTCGGGGCGCGACCTGTACGGCCTGCGCAAGAACGGCGAGGAATTCCCGGTCGAGATCAGCCTGAGCCCGATCGCCACCGAGGAGGGCATACTGATCATGAGCGCAATCCGCGATATCAGCGAGCGCAAGCAGATCGAAATGACCCTGCACGAAAATAATATCGAGCTGGCCGCGGCCAACCAGGCCAAGGACCGCTTCCTGGCCAGCATGTCGCATGAGTTGCGCACGCCGCTCAACGCGATCATCGGCTTTAGCGGTACTATGTTAATGAAGTTGCCCGGTCCGCTGACGGGCGAACAGGACCGCCAGCTGCGCACCATCCAGGGCAGCGCGCGCCATCTGCTGTCGCTGATCAATGATTTGCTGGACCTGACCAGTATCGATGCGGGCAAGGTCGAGCTGCGGTTCGAGCCGCTGCAATGCCGCGCACTGATCGAGGAAGTGCTCGCGCCCTTGTATTCCCAGGCCGAGCAGAAGGGGCTGACGCTGGCGTTCCGCAGCACGCCCCATGATATCGGCATCATGAGCGACCGGCGTGCGCTGCAGCAGATCCTGGTGAACCTGGTCAATAACGCGATAAAATTTACCGAGCAGGGCGAAGTGGCGGTGCGCCTGAGTACGGCGGTGATAGGCGGACGCGAAAGCCTGACCATCAGCGTCAGCGATACCGGCGTGGGCATTGCGCGCGCCGATCAGGCGCGCCTGTTCCAGGCCTTCAGCCAGATTTCCAACGGCTCGACCCGCCAGTTCGAAGGCACCGGCCTGGGCTTGCATCTGAGTCAAAAGCTGGCCGCCATGCTCGATGGACAGATAGTATGTGACAGTCAATACGGCGTGGGGAGCAGTTTCACGCTGGCCTTGCCGCTGCAGTAAGCAGCGGAGACCCGTGCGGCGCTGCGGTGCTGCACAGTATGATGATCAACCTGGAGGCTAATGTGCCTGCACGCATTCTCATTATCGAAGACAACCCCACCAATATGGAGTTGATGGTGTACCTGTTGCGTGCCTTCGGCTATACGCCCTTGCAGGCGCGCGATGGCGAGGAGGGGGGGGCGGCGGCGCGGCGCGAATTGCCCGACCTGATCATTTGCGATGTGCATCTGCCCAAGCTCGATGGCTACGGCGTCGTCACCGCGCTCAAGGCCGACGCGGCCCTGTGCCATATCCCCACGCTGGCCGTGACGGCGCTGGCCATGGTGGGCGACCGCGAGCGCCTGCTGGCGGCCGGTTTCGACGGCTATATCGGCAAACCCATCGAACCGGACACCTTTGTCACGCAAATCGAGTCTTTTTTACCGGGGACGCTGTCAACCCCGGACAAAAATGACATCGCCACCATCCTGATCGTCGACGATCACGTCCTGAACCGGGAATTTCTGATGACCCTGCTGGGCTATGGCGGGCATCGCCTGCTGGAAGCCTCGAACGGGGTCGAGGGCCTGAAGATGGTGCAGGCCGAGCGGCCCAACCTGGTCATCTCCGACATCCTGATGCCGAATATGGACGGCTATGAATTCGTCACCCGCATGCACGCCAACCCGGAAACGGCCGACGTGCCCATCATCTTCTACACCGCCACCTACCGCGAACGCGAAGCGATGGCCGTGGCCCAGGCCTGCGGCGTGCGCTGGGTGCTGCCCAAGCCGTCCGACCCCGACGTGATCCTGCGCACCGTGCACGAGGCCCTGGGCCTGGGCGGCGAATCGGACCAGATGCCGGCCTTCGCGCCCGAGCCGCCGTCGGAAGGGCGCTTCCGCGGCATCGACAACAAGGTCGCCGAATACCTCGGCGAACTCGAATCGAGCAGCGCCCTCATTACCCAGCTGGCCAACCATCCGCTGGGGGAAGATCCGACCACGGAAAACCTGTCCCTGATGACCGAGCGGCTGTCGCGTTCGCTGTCCAGCCTGCAGGCGGTCAGCCTGCGCCTGACGGCGCTGATCGAACTGGGCATCGAACTGGGTGCCGAGCGCGATCCGCTGGCGCTGATCGAAATCGGCTGCCGCGTGGCGCAGAATATCTGCGTGTCCAAATATGCCTGCATCGGCGTGCTGGAAATGGGCGCCACCGAACTGAGCTACTTCGCCTCCTGCGGCGCCGGGCCGCAGGCCGGCCTGATCGCCGCCTCGCCGCGCGCCGGCATCCTGCGCAAGCTGCTGGAACAGCGCCAGCCCTCACGCATCAACGACCTCAACGGCGACCCGCAGGAAATCGGCCTGCCGGCCGGCCACCCGCCGGTGCATTCCTTCCTCGGCGTGCCGATCGCCTCGCGCGAACGCACCCATGGCTGGCTCTACCTGGTCGACAAGCTCGGTGCCGACGAGTTCTCCGAAGTCGACGAGCGCGTCGCCGCCACCGTGGCCGCGCAGATTTCGGTGGCCTACGAAAACCTGCTGCTGTACGAGGAAATCAAGCGCCACCACGCCCAGCTGACCGAGGACATGAATGCGCGCATCCGTCTCGACGAAGACTTGCGCCGCTTCCGGCTGGCGATGGACGCCACCGCCGACGCCATCTTCCTGGTCGACCGGGCCGGCATGTGCTTCGTCGACGTCAACGCCACCGCCTGCCGCATGCTCGGCTATGAGCGCGAGGATTTCCTGCAGGTGGGACCGAACAAGGTGGTCGGCGGCGATCTGTACCGCCTCGACGAACTGTATGACAAACTGCTGGCCGGCGACCAGAGCGGCGCCATGGCCGAGCTGGTCCTGCAGCGCAAGGACGGCAGCGCGCTGGCCGTGGAAGTGCAGCGCCGCACCCTGCGCTCGGGCAGCAACTGGATCCTGGTGGCGGTGGCGCGCGACATCACCGAACGCAAGGAAGCCGAGCAGCGCCTGCTCAAGCTGGCCCACTTCGACACGCTGACCGGCCTGCCCAACCGCAGCCAGTTCTACGATTCGCTGACCCATTCGCTGAGCCAGGCGGGCGAGCACAAATGGTCGCTGGCCGTGCTCTTCCTCGACGTCGACCGCTTCAAAAACGTCAACGACACCCTGGGCCACACCATCGGCGACGAACTGCTGCGCCAGTTCTCCAGCCGCCTGGTCGACTGCCTGCGCGTGCGCGACACCATCGGCCGCTTCGGCGGCGACGAATTCGCCGCCATCCTGATGCTGCCCGAGGGCGCACAGAACGCCATCGCCGTGGTCGACAAGATCCGCGAAGTGATGCGCAAGCCCTTCGACCTGAAGGGGCATGAAGTGACCGTCACGGCCAGTATCGGCATCTCGGTGTTCCCCGACGACGGCAGCGATCCCGACGTGCTGATCCAGTACGCCGACACCGCCATGTACCGCGCCAAGGAAGCCGGGCGCGACGCCTTCCGCTTCTTCACGGCCGAGATGAACGCCCAGTCGCTGGCCAGGCTCGACCTGGAAAACGCGCTGCGGCGCGCCATCGACAATGAGGAATTCGTGCTGTTCTACCAGCCCAAGGTGCATATCGGCACCGGCCGCGTCAGCGGCGCCGAAGCGCTGATCCGCTGGAAGCGGCCCGGCCACGGCATGGTGTCGCCGGCGCTGTTCATCCCCATCCTGGAAGAGACCGGCCTGATCGTGCGGGTCGGCAACTGGGTGCTGCAGGAAGCCTGCCGCAAGATCGCCGCCTGGGGTAAATCGAATATCGGCGCCGTGCACCTGTCGGTCAATGTGTCGGGCATCCAGTTCTTTGTCGGCGGCCTGGAAGAAGAGGTGATGAAGGCCATCAAGGACCACGGCATCGCACCCGAGCTGCTGGAACTGGAGCTGACCGAAAGCTCGCTGATGTCGAACGCCGAGGAAACGATTACCGTGCTGCAGAACCTGAAGTCGCTCGGCATCCAGATTTCGATCGACGACTTCGGTACCGGTTACTCCAGCCTGGCGTATCTGAAGCGCTTCCCCATCGACAAGCTGAAGATCGACATGGCCTTCGTGCGCGAAGTGACCAGCAATCCCGACGACGCCGCCATCGTGCTGGCCATCATCAATATGGCCCACAGCATGAAGCTCGAAACCATCGCCGAAGGGGTGGAGAAGGAGGCCCAACTGGCTTACCTGCGGCGCCATGGCTGCGACGAGATGCAGGGGTATTACTTCAGCCGTCCGCTGCCCGAGGATGAGTTCGAGCAGATGCTACGCGAAGGCAAATACCTGGCCGCCCCGGTGGACGAGGCCAAGGTCGGCCAGCAGACCCTGCTGATCGTCGACGACGACGCCTTCATGCTCGATGTGCTGACCGATTTCCTGGCCCAGGACGGCTACCGCATCCTGACCGCGCAGACCGCGGCCGAAGGCTTCGACCTGCTGGCGCGGCACCGGGTGCAGGTGATCCTGTGCGACCAGTGCATGCCCTTGATGAGCGGCACCGAATTCATGGAGCGGGTCAAGAACCTGGCGCCGGATACTTTCCGCATCATGCTGTCGGCCTATGCGGATCTGACCCCGATCATGGCCGCCATCAACCACGGCGCGATCGACCGCTTCTACACCAAGCCGTGGAAGGGCGCGGTACTGCGCGAAAATATCCGCGAAGGCTTCCGCATGCATGGGCAGTTGTATGGGGCGCTGGTGGCGGCGGATCCGGCCTGAGGGAAGGCGGGCTCGGCTCCCATTGGTAGGCGGGCGGCGCTTGTTCTTGCGCCAGCTTGTCTTGGCCGCACGACATTTTTCTTACGGAAGATGAGTGCGGCCGGGATTGCCTAAATATCGGCATCCGCCATATCCCACACTACCAAGTCAATTGGCCAACCGTGCCGTCACAATGATGGAAAACGATTCCCCAGACTCTGAACAAATGCGGCGCAGTTAGCTATTTGCTACAACGCTGAATAAAAAAATAGAAATGTATGGCTGCCACCAAACGTTCGCAAAATAAGTGTAAGAAATGTGGGTACACCTGGTATCCAAGGGGGAAACACATTTCGTTGAAATGCCCATCTTGCGGCAGTTCTGAGGTGGGGTATGCTGGCACTGGTATCGGCGTATTCGCCCTAATTGTGATTGCAGTGATGGTTTTCAATGCCAACAAAAAAGAAACGCCCACACAAGTTTTGTCAGCGTCGCCAGCTCCTGCCGAAGTGTCTGCTGTAGTGGGCCGTCAAGCCGTTCAGCTTGATTTGGTGTCTGAGCAGAAGGTCGCACCGATAGAGCGCGGCGATGCTCCTGTCTACTCTGGGAAAGTTGATGATCATGTAGAAACGTCGCTAGCCACCAGTGAATGCGTAGTTGGCAATGAGGGCAAGCCGATAGAGTGCTCAACTGCTGATTGCGCCACTAGCACGTCTGGGCCGTAAAAGTGCGAGTTGAAACGCACGCCTCAAAACGAGCTGTACTGAATCCGGTAAGTGGAGCCAGTGGCGCCCGGGGCAGGGAACTTGGGCGCGGGAGCCAAGTCTGGTATTTTGACACAAGCGCGGCCGTACTATGGGGACATTGCGGTTCAGTTCGTGCCTGAATCTGCCCTAACTTCACGTCAGCTTGACTGTGAGAAAGCACGAATCATTCGGATGAGCAAGATGCTATCCTGACCACAGTTGCCCGAGTATGGTCACAAGCGGCCAACTCCCAGATTCAATCGAGAAAAGAATATGCAGATTGTTCATGAAGGTCGTGGCGGATATGTCGAGCTTGCAGGTCACCGGTTCAATATCGAGCACGTAGATGCTGGACACTTCTGTATCTCATTACCTCGCGGAGTACAGGTGGCGCCAGAACTCATGGACGCGCTCAAGGTTTTTGCAGCTGCTCAAGATCCATCGTGGTACGTGGAAGATTGACCTTCAGTAGGGTGCTTTGGTTGTCAAACTCCGGAAGTAATGGTCAGCAGCGGACCCTAAGGATCTGAATTAGGTAGGAAATATAAATGGCGACGCCGCATAGGGCACCGAGGTCTGGTAAATGGACGCGGCCTGGACTTCGACGGTCCGTCTCCCTTGGTTGATAGATGAGGCCGTATCTGAATGGCAGATCTGCCGCTGTCGCCATCCCCATGCCGCCACCGCCTATTCCAGCCTGGCCTACCTGAAGCGTTTCCCGATCGACAAGCTGAAGATCGACATGGCCTTCGTGCGCGAAGTGACCAGCAATCCCGACGACGCCGCCATCGTGCTGGCCATCATCAATATGGCGCACAGCATGAAGCTTGAAACCATCGCCGAAGGGGTGGAGAAGGAGGCCCAACTGGCTTACCTGCGCCGCCATGGCTGCGACGAGATGCAGGGGTATTATTTCAGCCGTCCGCTGCCGGAAGACGAGTTTGAGCAAATGCTACGCGAAGGCAAATACCTGGCGGCCCCGGTGGACGAGGCCAAGGTCGGCCAGCAGACCCTGCTGATCGTCGACGACGACGCCTTCATGCTCGATGTGCTGACCGATTTCCTGGCCCAGGACGGCTACCGCATCCTGACCGCGCAGACCGCGGCCGAAGGTTTCGACCTGCTGGCGCGGCACCGGGTGCAGGTGATCCTGTGCGACCAGTGCATGCCCTTGATGAGCGGGACCGAGTTCATGGAACGGGTCAAGAACCTGGCGCCGGATACTTTCCGCATCATGTTGTCGGCCTATGCGGATCTGACCCCGATCATGGCCGCCATCAACCACGGCGCGATCGACCGCTTCTACACCAAACCGTGGAAGGGCGCGGTACTGCGCGAAAATATCCGCGAGGGCTTCCGCATGCACGGGCAGTTGTATGGGGCGCTGGTGGCGGCGGATCCGGCCTGAGGGAAGGCGGGCTCGGCTGGTTTCGTATCAGGTGGGAGTCCGCTTTGCCGTCAGCCTGTCCTCGGGCCGGGGCAGGGCGGCCTCAATCGGCATCCACCATATTCCACAGATGGCCAAGGTGCTGGCGATCGCCATCGGTGCCAGCGCTTAGTCCAGCGTGTCAGCCGGGCCGCCCAGCACCGGCGCCCAGCCACCGGCGCGACGAAAGGTTTGCTCCCATCCCGGATCGCAGGACAGACGCGCCATCATGGCAAGGTCAAGTCCAAAGCGAACATCCGGGTAAGGGCGAAGGTGAGGAGCCCCAGGCCCAGCAGCGATAGCACGAAGACTGCGGCCGCCTTGCCACCGGCGCGTAGCAGCGCGCGCGTCTCCCTGCGCTTCGTCCCTTGATCGTAATGCCATTTGATGGCGAAGAACATGCCCGTGCCGAGCACGAGAAGCTTGAACGTCGCGAAGACGATAGGGATCCAATCCATCATTTTGAGTATTTCCTGGCTATTACTTGACACTATCCATCGTGAGGAGCACGACCTCAAAACGCTGCTTCGGCAGCTTCATTTTCTGTGCAAGCCATGGCCATGCAAGATGGTGTTGCCGCACATCCTGAGGCATACTACCTGAAAGCAATTTCCATACATTGAGACAAAATGTCCCAGTTGAAAACCATACAAGACGAAAATTTCCCCATCTGGTTGCCGCGCCTGGCCGGGAACAAAGGGCCACGTTTTTTGCAGATTGCGGATGCCTTGCAGGCGGCGGTGGGAGACGGATCGCTGAAAGCGGGTGACCGCCTGCCTCCGCAGCGCCAGTTGGCAGCACAGCTCGACGTCGACCTGACGACGATCACGCGCGCATACGACGAAGCCAGACGCCGCAATTTGTTGGAGGGGCGCGGCGCCCGAGGCACGTATGTCGCGGCGCCGAAAGTCGAACTGACCGCGATCCTCGACCTGAGCATGAATACCCCACCACCGCCGGATGGCGTGGACTTCGAAGACCTGTTGAAACAAGGTTTGTCTCAAGTATTGATGGGGGCAGATAATGCATTGCTGATGAATTACCATTTGGGCGGGGGAAGCGAGTCCGACCGTAAGGCTGGGGCCCAATGGCTGGAACCAATGTTTGGACGGCTGGATGCTCGACAGCTTGTGGTCTGCCCGGGTGCGCAAGCGGCGCTCGCCGCATTGATCCTTGCCCTGACGGCGCCTGGCGATGTTATTCTGGCAGAGCCAACGAGTTATCCCGGCTTGCTTGCCGCAGCGACCCAATTCGGCCGGCACCTCATTGCGGTGGAGGCGGACCAGCACGGGATGGTGCCTGAGATGCTGGAGGCAGCGTGCCGCCAGCACAAGCCTGGGCTGGTCTACCTCAATCCGACATTGCAGAACCCGACCGCCATCACCATTCCGGAACGCCGGCGCCAGGAACTCGCCAGCATCGCGAAGCGCTGCCATGTACGCATCGTCGAGGACGATCCCTACTGGCTCCTTGCCGATACCCCGCCGCCACCTATTGCCACGTTTGCCCCGGAACAGGTGTACTACATCTCAACCCTGTCGAAATGCCTGACGCCCGGCTTGCGTGTCGCCTTCGTGCTGATACGCGACCCGCACGAACGCGAACGTTTTCTGGTCGCGTTAAGATCATTTGCGCTGATGGCCGCTCCTCTGACGGCGGCGCTGGCCACGCAGTGGATACTCGACGGTTCGGCTGAGGAATTGATGGAAGGCGTACGCAAGGAGGCGCGCCTGCGCCACCGGATGGCGCGCAATATTCTGGCGGGGCGCTACAGCGGCGCCGGCGACGGCCTGCATGTATGGCTCGAGTTGCCGGCGTATTGGAGCTCCTCGCAGCTTGCGCGTGCAGCCGACAGCGAGGGCATCGCAGTCACACCGGCGGAGACATTCGCAACGGGCAGCGTATCCGTAAATGCAATCCGGATCTGTTTGGGGAGCATCAAGGACCGTGGGCGCTTACAGGCGGGTCTTCAACGGCTGTCTGACTTGCTGGCACGGCGGCCCGAGTCGTTTAGCGCCGCTGTGGTTTAACTGTCCAGGAAGCACTGTGCTTCATTCGGAAAGCGCAGCCTAACGAAGCGCCATGTATTGGTCGGCCGATGTGTTTTGCTGATGACTTTGCAGTCATTTCATTGATATTGAAGACGAGGGAAAATGAGAGTTGTCAAGCGGGCCCCGCTACCTGATGTATCAAGGCAGAGCCCGTTCTGCCGTCAGGCCGCCTTCTAGCTGTGCCACGCCTTTCTTACGGAAAAGCAGTCCAGTTGGGAGGGCATGGATGTCGGCATCGGCCATCTCCCACACTGGGATTTGCAGGGGAATCAATATTTCGCTAACGCCTTCTTGCGCATAAAGTAAGTTGAGGATGGCGGTCTCGAGTATTTCCTTCAACTCAGCTGGCTCTATCGCCAGTCTTCCATCGTTAGGCAGGGCCATGAGTTCGCATACGCGGGCTTGGTGTCCAATTAGTGTCGCGGCAAAATGTGGGGAAATGGCATTGCCGTGATTTGCGCTGATGCGGCAAATCTTTGCTGCTTGCATGCGGCGCAGGATTTCTGCCTGTTCGTCTGTATTGACCCTGGTGGCTGGCGCATCAGGGGATGCCTTGCCGTTCGCGATGAGAAGGCACATGGGATCGTGGCCAAGTTGAGCGCGAAAGCTGTGCCACAGTTCAGGACGTTTTTCTGGATCTTCGGGAAATAGCATGTTCATTGCCTCTTATTCTTCACCGTATGCGACGATGTAATAAGTTTCAACTAGGTAATTGCGTTCCGCAAGGTAATCATTGATGAGCTGGCGTCGAGCAGTAGCGGCGCCAAATCTCCTCGCAATACGAATTTCGCGTAAATATTGAGTTCGCTCAGTGTCGATCCGTGCCCTCGGATTTTCATAATAGTACCGTTGACTGGGGTAGTCCAATGCTCGATCGTCAAGGAAGTGGCCATACTCGTGCAGTATCGCGGATAGCGACGAATCGGGGTCGAGAACGATGTTTCCCGGGTGTCCAATGGAGGCCGCCGGTCCATACGCTAATTGTCCTGGGCGGTAACTGATCGTGACCCCGCTCGCGCGCAAATCGTTGATGATAGAAGTGAACTCTGCAGGATTGTTGATGCGTGCCGATCCCATTATTTCTTTGAGACGGTCGCCACCAGAGTACATCGCAATTGTATTGTGCACAGGGATGATCCTGGTAGCGCTGACGCGGAACGGTGCGGGGAGAATGGCATGGTAGCGAGTGGGCGCTGCGTTGCGCTTGCGAGCGCACAAATTCACGCAGGAAGGGGAAGGGACGTGGCGTTGTGCCCCCGTAATAATTTAGTCGTGCTGACTGTCTACCGCCGCCTGCCGGCGCGGCTCGCCCAGGTACTTCTGGTAAATCGCCTCGAAGCGGCCGGTTTCTTTCAGGTGCTTCAGGCCGAGGTTGAAATCGTCGCGCACTCTGCTGTCGCGGAACAGCGGCCGGTAATTCATGGGATTGAGCGCGACGAAGGGATGTTCGGCGACCGGTTTGGGATGGAAGGCGCGGTTCAGCTGCAGCTGCAGCGTGAAGTAGCGGAAGATGTTGCGGTCGCTTAGCACCAGGTCGTAGCGGCCCCGGTCCAGCGTCAGCACCTGCAAGGCCTGGTCGTTCTGTTCGAAATAGCGGCCGGCCTTTTTGACTTCGTCCAGCCACTCGGGATAGCGCTTGGCGGCGCCGACGAAGGAAATCACGGTCAGGCCGCGCAGGTCGGCGGGTTTCTTGATGACCAGCTTGCGCTCCTTCAGGCTGATGAAGATATTGTCATAGAACACGGCCGGGTCGCCATAGTGGGCGCCCCAGCTGGTCATGTCCTCCCCCAGGTCGGTCATGGCCGCGTCCACCTCGCCGCCCTTGAAGGCGACGGTGATGCGGGCGAAGGAGTAGTAGCGCGGCTTGAGCATATGGCCGCGATAGGCCAGCGCCGCACCGATCACTTCCAGTTCGATGCCGGAATCGGTTTCGGGAAAACAGAAGGGGGGGATTTTTTCGCCGAAGGCCATGCTGATTTCGGCCGCAGGCAGCAGCATGGGCCATAGGCAGGCCAAGGCCAGCAGGCCGCGCGCGGCGCCTGTGCTCAGTGCAATGCGATATGCCATTCCGTTCTCCGCTCAGAATTGGTGGCGCAGGCCGGCTGTCAACTGGCGGCGCGTGCCGCCCGGCAGTGTCGCCTGGTAGCTGGCCGCGCTCTGGTTATTCAATTGCGAGCCGATCAGGTACAGATTGCTGCGCTTGGACAGTGTGTGATAGTAGCCCAGCGCGATCTGGCGCGCGTCGCCGTTGGCTTTGGCGCGGTCGTTCTTGTGCACGTAGTCGGCGGCGAAGGAGTTGTGGCCCAGCGGCACGCTGACGCCGACCAGCACGTCGCGGCTGTCGAGCGTGCTGTCGTTGCGGCTGCGCGCCAGTGTCATCCAGCCCTTGACCGGGCCAAAGTCATAGCTGCCGCCGATCAGGTCGCCGCGCATGGCCTTGGCGCCGCTGATGGTGTTGGCATCATGATGGGCCAGCTGGATATTCAGCGGTCCGGCCCGGTAGCCGGCGTCCATGCTGATCTGGCGGTTGTTGGCATTGCTGCCAGCCACTTCGCCGGCCGCGTAGGCCAGGTCGGCATAGAAGCCGCCCAGCGGGGGCAGGGAATACTTGATGGTGTTGTCCATCCTTACGCCGGAATCGGGGAACAGCCGCGAAGAGTCGGCCGGTCCGCGCGCGTCGAAGGGGTCATTGGTGGCGATGGCACCGAAGTAGGGCGTGAACACACGGCCCAGTTTGACGCTGCCGAAGCCGCCTTCCAGTCCGACCCAGGCCTGGCTGCCGAATAGCCGCCCTGTATAGGACAAGGTGCCGTTGTCGGCCTCGATCTGCGATTCGAGCTGGAATACGGCCTTGAGTCCGCCGCCCAGGTCTTCCTTGCCCTTGATGCCCCAACGCGAGGCGGTCTGCTGGCCGCTGTCGATCCTGGTGGTGGATTTGCCGGAGTCGCGGTCGGAGACCAGCCCTATGTCGACCACCCCGTAGATGGTGACGGCCTGTTGCGCCAATGCGGGCGAAGCAGCCAGGGTCATGGCAATGAATGCGCAAGTAAATGGCTTCAAGATGGATCTCCCGCAACAGAAGGCACGATCAAGACAGCAGCGAAAAGACGGCTTGCAAGCTTATTGTTTTACTCTAAAACCTGCCGGTGTTCAATGGTTTGCGGGATTTGATGGCGGGAACGTTGCGCGGCTGGCCTAGATGGACCAGGGGGCAACGTTCCAGCATTACGGTTTAGAAATGCACGCCGCGCAGCAGTTGTTGCATGGCGATCTGCTCTGAACTCATCTGCGGCGCCTTCTTGCCGTCGCCGCTCTTGGCCGCGTCCGAATCAGGGAACATGCGGAAGGTGGTGTTGAGCACGATCTGCGCCACGCGTGGCATCAGCGCATGCAGCACCTGGCCGAAAATGCCCACCCGCGTGGCGATCCGCACCGGCTTGTGGACGATGGCTTCGGCGATCATGTCGGCCGCTTCCTCCGGCGCCAGGGTCGGCACGTTCTGGTAGATCTTGGTCGGGGCGATCATCGGCGTGCGCACCAGCGGCATATTGATGGTGGTGAACTTGATGCCGACGTCCGACAACTCCGACGAGGCGCAGCGGGTCCAGGCTTCCAACGCCGCTTTCGAGGCCACATAGGCCGAGAAGCGCGGCGCATTGGTCAGCACGCCGATCGAGGAGATGTTGATGATATGGCCGCGCTTTTGCGCGATCATCGTCGGCAGCAGGCCCATGGTCAGGCGCAGGCAGCCGAAGTAGTTCAGCTGCATGGTGCGCTCGAAGTCGTGGAAGCGGTCGTAACTGGCTTCGATCGCGCGGCGGATCGAGCGGCCGGCGTTGTTGACCAGCACATCGACGCCGCCGTGGTTGGCGATCAGCAGGGCCACGAAGCGGTCGCAATCGGCCATGTCGGCCACGTCGGCCTGATAGGTGATCAGCTGATAACCGCGCGCTTCCACTTCGGCCTTGGCTTCGGCCAGCTTGGCTTCATCGCGTCCGCAGATGATGGTGATCGCGCCGGCTTCGGCCAGCTTGTGCGCCGCCGCCAGGCCGATGCCGGAAGAGCCACCCGTCACCAGCACCACCTTGCCGGCCACCTGGCCGCGCAGCGTGTGGTCGATGAACAGCGAGGGGTCCAGATTGCGCTCCCAGTAATCCCAGATCGGCGCGGCATATTGTTCCAGGCGCGGGCAGGCGATGCCGCTGCCTTTGAGTGCGCGCACGGTGTCGCGGTTGTCGAAGCGGGTGGGGTAATTGATGAAGTTGCTCAGGTCGCTCGGCAGGCCCAGGTCCTTCATCAGTGCATCGCGCACGCGCCGCACCGGCGCCAGCGCGAACACGCCTTTCTTGATCGACTTCGGAATGAAACCGAACAGCGCGGCATTGATGCGGATGCTCATCGTCGGCGCATGCGCGGCGCGGCAGAACAGGTTCAGCGCTTCGCCCACGCGCATCGGCTCCGGATCGGTCAGGTGGAAGGCCTGGCCATCAAGCTCGGGCAGGTGGGAGATGTGTTCCATCGCATCGACCACATAGTCGACCGGCACGATGTTGACCCGTCCGCCTTCGATGCCGATGGTCGGCATCCAGGGCGGCAGCAACTGGCGGATACGCTGGATCAGTTTGAAGAAGTAATAGGGGCCGTCGATCTTGTCGGCCTCGCCGGTCTTGGAGTCGCCCACCACCAGGCCGGGACGGTAGACGCGCCAGGCGCCTTTGACTTCCTTGCGCACGATTTTTTCGGACTCGTGCTTGGTGCTGAAATAGGGATGGCTCAAGCCTTCGGCCTCTTCGAACATGTCTTCGCGGAAGATGCCTTCGAACATGCCGGCGGCGGCGATCGAGCTGACGTGATGGAAGGTGCCGGCCGCGATGGCGTTGGCGAATTCCACCGTGTTGCGGCTGCCGTCGACGTTGACGGCGATTTGCTCTTCGGCGTCGGCCAGCAGGTCGTAGACCGCGGCCAGATGATAGAAATGATCGATGCTGCCATGCAGGTCTTTGATCTGCTCGGAGGCCACGCCCAGCCTGGCGCTGCGCAGGTCGCCGAACACCGCGACGGCGCGCGATTTATCCACGCCCCAGTATTCGAGCAGGGCTGGAATCTTGTCGCCGCTGCTTTCGCGGATCAGGAAATACACCACGCTGTCTTTGCGTGCTAACAGTTTTTTTACCAATCGCTTACCGATGAAACCTGTTGCCCCCGTTACAAAATACTGCATTGTGCTTCTCCTGTCTGTTTTGTGTTTTTGGTAATCAGCTGCTGCATCATTACAGGCCGATTCGCGATTGGCAAGAGCACTGTTTTCTCCATACGACATTTAGAACGGCCGCTCTACCGTATTAGAAACCCCTCTCTATTTTTGCTGTCTAAAATGAAATCATGTAAATCCGATTCATTGAAAAAAATACCTGGGAGCTTACGATGGTTAAGAAACTGAAGACGCTGGCAAAAGACGACGACAAGAAGCTGGAAACTGCAGTTCGCAACTCCGCACAACAGATCTGGCAAGCCGGCCTGGGCGCATTCGCCAAGGCACAGGAAGAAGGCGGCCGCGTGTTCTCCAAGCTGGTCAAGGAAGGCACCGACCTGCAAAAACGCACCCGCAGCCTGGCCGAAGAAAAAGTCTCCGATGTACGCGACACCGTCAGTGGCGTCGGCAGCAAGGCCGCCGGTTCGTGGGACAAACTGGAACAAGTATTCGAAGACCGCGTGGCCCGCGCGCTGAGCTCGATCGGCGTGCCGACCCAAAAAGATATCCAGGCGCTGACCAAGCGTGTTGAGCAGCTGAGCAAGGTCGTCGCTGAACTGTCGGGCAAAAAACTGCCGGCATTGAAAGCCGACGTCAAGCCGGCCAAGGCCGCCGCCAAACCGGCCGCGAAACCGACCACGAAAGCCGCTGCCAAGCCAGCCGCCAAGGCCGCACCGAAGGCAGCCGCCAAAGCCGCTCCTAAAGCAGCGCCTAAAGCAGCTCCGAAAGCCGCCGCCAAGGCCGCACCGAAAGCCGCCGCCAAGCCAGCCGCCAAAACCGCCGCCAAGCCAGCGGTGAAGAAAGCCGCCGCGAAAGCCGCCATCAACTTCCCGACCGCCGCTTCGGTGCGCGCAGCTGAAGAAGCCGCCACCGCGTAAGTAGCGTCATACCGAACCCCTTGGTCTTCACCCCGGTCTGTGCACGGGCCGGGTCCAAGGGGCCAGGCCTACAGTTTTTCGGGCTTGCACCCCCGCAAGCCTTTTTTTATTTGTGGTCCGCCTTGTTGGAACAGATGCCGAAGTACCTTAAGCAAGCTTTGCAAGCGCAGCAATCGAAGCCGTCAGCACGTCCTCGCGCGTCCACGTCCGCCCCCCGTGTCGGCCTGGCGCTGGCCGGCGGCGGTCCGCTGGCCGCCGTGTACGAGATCGGTGCGCTGGCCGCGCTGGCGGAGGCGGTCGACGGCCTGGACCTGAACGACGCGAAAATTTATGTGGGCGTCAGCGCCGGCGCCATCATCGCCGCCGGCCTGGCCAACGGCATCACGCCGCATCAGATGTGCCGCCTGTTCATCGAGAGCGATGTCGACGCCGTCGACGGCGCCATCCTGTTCAAGCCGGAAACGCTGCTGCGCCCGGCGATGCAGGAATTCCGCAAGCGCCTGGCCAGTGCGCCGGGCTTGCTGGCCAGCTCGGCGTTCCACTATGCGCGCAACCGCGCCAGCGTGGCATCGTCCTTCGAGCGCATGAAGGAAGTGCTGCCGGCCGGCTTTTTCAGCGGCGATGCGATCGGCCGCTTCCTCAAGGGCACCTTCGCCAAGGCGGGGCGCAGCAACGATTTCCGCAAGCTGCGCAACAAGCTGATCATCGTCGCCACCGACCTCGATACGGGCAAGGCCGTGCGTTTCGGCGAGCCGGGCTTCGACAGCACGCCGATTTCGGTGGCCGTGCAAGCCAGCGCCGCCGTGCCTGGCCTGTTCCCGCCGGTGGAAATTGGCGGCCATCATTTCGTCGACGGCGCGCTGCGCAAGACCATGCACGCCTCGATCGCGCTGGAAGAGGGCGTCGACCTGCTGCTGTGCGTCAACCCCATCGTGCCTTACAACGCGCGGTTCCAGCGCGGCGCGCGCAAGCTGGCCAAGGGCGGCCTGCTCGATGTGCTGTCGCAGACGCTGCGCTCCATCCTGCATTCGCGCCTGGAAACCGGACTGGCCAGTTATCAGATCAGCCACCCCGAGGTGGATATCCTGCTGTTCCAGCCCAGCCAGGACGATGCCGAACTGTTCTTTACCAACATCTTTAGCTATAACAACCGCCGGCGCATGTGCGAGCAGGCTTATCAGAACACCCGGCTGATGCTGTGGCAGCAGCGCGCCGAACTGGGCGAGCGGCTGGCGCGCCATGGCATGGCGCTGAAACTGGCGGTCTTGCGCGATACCAGCCTCAGTCTGGTGAGCCAGAAGCCGGTCCACAAGCCTTTGGCCCAGCTCGATGTTGCGCTGGGTGATCTGGAACGTTATTTAAAAGTCGCCCATGGCATTTAATCGCCCATCCATTTCTCGCATCGCGGCAACGGTGTTATGCTTACAGGAGAATAAAGAGAGATCTCCTGACATGCTACAAAAAGCTCCCCGCCGTACCCGCGAACGCATCCTGGAATTATCCCTGCGCTTATTTAATGAATTTGGCGAGCCGAATATCACGACCACCGTGATAGCGGAAGAGATGAATATCTCGCCAGGGAATTTGTATTACCATTTCCGCAATAAGGATGACATCGTCAATTCGATCTTTGTCCAGTTCGAATCGGAAATTGAACGCATCCTCACCGTGCCGGATGGACGCCGCTCGAATATCGAAGACGTGTGGTTATATCTGCACCTGATGTTCGAACTGATCTGGCGCTACCGCTTCTTCTACCGCGACCTGAACGATCTGCTGTCGCGCAACCGCAAGCTCGAACTGCACTTCAAGCAGATCCTGGCGCACAAGATCAAGGTCGCCAAGCAGTTGTGCGAAGACTTGCGCAGCGAAAAATCGCTGGAAGCGTCCGACGTCGCCATCGACGCCATGGCCACCAATATGGTGGTGGTAGCGACCTACTGGCTATCCTACGAGTACGTGCGCAACCCGCGCAAATATACCGAGCAGCAATCGATGGCCGACGCGCTGGCGCGCGGCTGCTACCAGGTGTTGTCGCAGATCGGTCCGTATCTGCGCAACGAGACCCAGTTGCTGTTCCAAAAACTGTCTGAAGAATATCTTAAAAAACTGAAATAGGAGACTTGTATGGCATGGAGTAAATTTCCGCACGCAGACGATGCTTATGTGTACACCCCGGCCAGCCTGAAGAAGGCCTGGAGCCGCCTGCACATTGGCGATGCGGAACCGTTTCCGGGCAATGCGGCGCTGATCGACGCCTGGATCGCCTTCCATGCCGGCGAGTTCGAAAAAGCCACCAAGCTGGGCCTGGCGGCCGGTGTGGATGGCTACTCCGTGGCCAACAAGGCCAGTTGCATCTACGCGACCTATCTGGAAAAGAGCGACAAGAAAAAAATCGCCACCTTCGAAGAAGTGGCGGCGCGCTGCGAAGCGCAGCAGGCCGAGCAGCCGAAGAACGCGGCCGGCTACTACTGGCACGCCTATGCGCTGGGCCGCTACGCCCAGGGTATCTCCATCGTCAAGGCGCTGGCCCAGGGTGTCGGCGCCAAGGTCAAGAACAGCCTGGACAGCACCATCAAGCTCGCGCCCAAGCATTCCGACGCGCATATTGCGCTGGGCGCCTACCATAGCGAGATCATCGACAAGGTCGGCGCGATGATCGGCGGCCTGACCTATGGCGTGAAGAAGGACGAGGGCTACAAGCACTTCAAGACCGCGCTGGAACTCAACCCGGACTCGGCGATTGCGCGGATCGAGTATGCTAACGCCTTGGTGATGCTCGACGGCAAAAAGAAGATGGACGAAGCCGTCGCGCTCTACGAGGTCGCGGCCGGATGCGAAGCGCATGATGCGATGGAGCGCCTGGACGTGGAAGCGGCGAAGGAAGAATTAGAGGACTGACAGCGGTATGAAATCGATCTGTGTGTATTGCGGCGCCAATCCCGGCAACGATCCCAAGTATGCCGAAGGCGCACGCGCCCTGGGCCGCGCGCTGGTGGCGGAGAATCTGGCACTGGTGTACGGCGGTGGCAATGTGGGCCTGATGGGCATCATTGCCGACGAGGTGATGCGGCAGGGCGGCGAGGTGACGGGCGTGATCCCGACCGCGCTGGTGGACCGCGAACAGGGGCACACGGGTTTGACGCGCCAGTTTATCGTCAAGGATATGCACGAGCGCAAGGCCATGATGGCGCAGCTGGCCGATGGCTTCATCGCCATGCCGGGTGGCCTGGGCACGCTGGAAGAATTGTTTGAAATGCTGACCTGGTCGCAACTGGGCATCCACAGCAAGCCGGTCGGCCTGCTGAATATGGATGGCTTCTACGACGGGCTGGTCAGCTTTGTCGCCCATGCCGGCGCGGAAGGTTTTGTCCGTCCGCAGCATGCGGGCCTGATGATCGTGGAAGCGCAGCCGGAGGCACTGCTGAAACGCTTCCGCAACCTGGCGGCCTGAACTGTTCGTTGAGCCGCAAGGCTACGTCGCGTCCATACCACGTTGCTAGTCAGAATTTTCTTGTCGGCCTCCTTTGATGGCCTCGAAAAGTCGGTTCACAAATAAATTCCACCGGAATTTAATCGTACGTGAATGCAAACTGAAGTATCAAAAGTCTAGCGGATATGGTTTACTGGGATCAGAGCAGGCGGCATTGGCTGGGCCTGCTGGCATTCATGAACCGCCGTAAGAAGGCAGCCTGAGAACTGCTTCTTGTACATCGTCCGATGTATCTTGGAAAACCGCTCCGCTGAGCGGTTTTTTTTTAGCCCCGCAGGGTCAGCTCCACAGCTTCTCGCCGCTGGTATCGAGCACCGTCAGGTACAGGCGCAGGTCGAATTCGTACTGGTGGTATTGCGGTTCCATATAGGTGCACAGCTTGTAGAAAGCCTTGTCGTGCTGCTTTTCCTTTACATGCGCCAGCTCGTGCACGGCGATCATGCGCAGCATTTCCAGCGGCACATCCTTGAACATGGTGGCCACGCGGATTTCATGCTTGGCCTTGAGTTTGCCGCCTTGCACCCGTGAGATCGAGGTGTGCAGGCCCAGCGCGTGGTTGATCACGTGGATCTTGCTGTCATACTCGACCTTGTTGATCGGTTCGGCATTGCGCAGGAATTCCGTTTTCAGGTCCTGCACGTACTGGTACAGTGCCTTGTCGGTGCGCAGCTCGTGCGGCTTGGCATAGCGCTTGCGCAGCACCTCGGCCAGCTTGTTTTGGGCGATCAGCTGGGAAACTTGCTGCTGGGTCTGTTCGGAATAGGCGCTCAGGTACTTCAGGGGCTGCATGGTGGGGCCGAAAAAAGGGGGAGGGGAAGGGCGAGAATGTACCACATTCGGGGAAAAGGCCGTATTATCGGCTTGATTCGCCGCATCGTTTGTTTTCCATTGGTCGATCTTTTTCAGACATTTTTGAGCTTTTTTGGCTTGTCATCATGCGCACCCACGTCAGTTCGGTTGGCCTGCTGGTCCGTAGCGACCCGGCCCTGTCCTTTATCTATCCCGAGCATATCCCGCGCGCCTGCCTGGACGCCTTGCCGGCCCAGCCTGGCATCTATATTTTCCGTGACGAAGCCGGCGTCGCCATCTATGTGGGCAAGAGCGTCAATATCCGTCACCGGGTGCTGAGCCATCTGCGCACGCCGGAGGAAATGCAGATGCTGCAGGCGACCCGGCATATCGACTTCGAGCGCTGCGGCGGCGAGATTGGCGCCCTGCTGCGCGAGTCGCAACTGATCAAGCAGCTACAGCCGGTCTACAACCAGAAATTGCGGCGCCTGCGCGAGATGTGCTCGCTGCGCCTGACGGAGGCGGGCCTGGACGTGGTCTTCGCGCGCGATTGCGATTTTGCGCGCACCGAGGGGCTGTATGGATTTTATGCCAGCCGCAAGGGCGCGCTGGAAGCCTTGGATGGGCTGGCGCAGGCGGCCGGTCTGTGCAGCGCCTTGATTGCGCTGGAGAAAGTGGTGCCGGGCCGGCCTTGTTTTGCGCGCCAGCTGGGCCGTTGCGGCGGCGCTTGCGTGGGAGTGGAAAGCGTGCAGGCGCACAATGCCCGCATCGCTGTTGCGCTGGCGGCGCTGCGGGTGGCGCCATGGCCGTTTCCCGGTGCCGTCGGTATCGTGGAAGAAAGCGAGGGTTACCGGCAAGTGCATCTGGTCGATCACTGGTGCTACCTTGGGCCGCGTCCAGATGGTCGCAGCGGCAAGGGTAAAACCAGGGAAGCGGCTACGGCTTTCGACATCGATGTGTACAACATCCTCGCGCGGCCCTTGCTGCAAGGGGAACTGCTGGTAGAGGCGATACCGGTTTGAAATCAAGCCCAGCGATACCTTGCCCCCTGTTGGCGGGCCGCTGGCAAATCCTTAAACCCACGGCGTACCCCTGGGGTCAGACCCCAGGGTCCGGTGAGGGGCTGCGCCCCGCCGATCCCGTTGGGACCGGCCCCCGGCTCTTTGCCTTGGGTTTTAAAATATGCCGCCGGCCCGCAACCGAAGCCCCTATCTGCGCTCTTCCGCCTTCACTTCTTTCTCAAAACTCTCCCGCGTGCTGTCCTCATCGCGCTGGCCGAAGGCATAGTTCGCCTCCAGCCACATCACGTTGATGATCGCCAGCGCGAGCGCCAGGCCTATTCCCAGTATCCAGGTGAAATACCACATGCTGTCGTCCTTTCAATAAGCGCTATGTTCGTTTTCGCGGATGTGCTCGGCCGTGACCTTGCCGCGTATCACGCGATATACCCAGCCCGTGTACAGGATCACGATGGGCAGCATGATCACCACCACCCAGAACATCACCGCCAGACTCTTGTGGCTGGCCACCGCGTCCCAGGCCGTCAGGCTGTGGCCAGGCTGCCAGGACGAGGGCAGCACGAAGGGGAACATGGCCGCGCCCGCCGTCAAGATGATGCAGGCCACCGACAGGCCGCTGGACAGAAAAGCGGCCAGCGGCTTGCGCCACAGGCTCAACAGCACCACCAGCGCGGCGCCGGCCAAAGCCGCCACCGGCAGCAGCTGCGTTAGCGGATAGCGGGTGTAATTGTCCAGCCAGGCGCCCGGTGCCGTCACGACCGTCTTGGCCAGCGGCATGAAGGCCGTGTTTGCATCCGGCATGGCCGTGATGCGATAGCCTGCGATGCCGGTCGCGATCCACACGCCAGCGCCGGCAAACAGCAGCAGCGTCAGCAGCGCGGCCAGCACCGCCATCGTGCGGGCGCGGCTGGCGATGGCGCCGGTGGTTTTTTGATGCAGGAAGGTGGCGCCGTGCATGGCCAGCATGCTCACGCCCAGCATGCCTGCCAGCAGGCCGAAGGGATTGAGCAGGCTCAGGAAATTGCCCGTGTATTCCATGCGCATGCTGTCGTCGTAGCGGAAGGGCACGCCCTGCAGCAGATTGCCGAAGGCCACGCCGAAGATCAGCGGCGGCACCACGCCCCCGACGAACAGGCCCCAGTCCCAGGCATTGCGCCAGCGCGGATCGGCCAGTTTGCTGCGGTAGTCGAATCCCACCGGACGGAAAAATAGCGCAAACAGGCACAGCATCAGCGCGATGTAGAAGGCCGAGAACGCCGCGCCGTACACCAGCGGCCAGGCCGCGAACAAGGTGCCGCCGGCGGCGATGAACCAGGTCTGGTTGCCTTCCCAGGTGGGGCCGATGGTGTTGATGATGACGCGCCGTTCGGTATCGTCGCGGCCCAGGAAGGGCAGCGCCATGCCGACGCCAAAGTCGAAACCGTCGGTCAGCGCGAAGCCGATCAGCAGCACGCCGACGAAGCACCACCAGATGATTTTGTAGCTCTCATAGTCGAATAACATCGCTTCTCCTCAGGCCGCCGGATGGTGGGCGGATTGTTCCCAGTGGTATTTACCGGTATGCAGGCTGCTGGGGCCGAGCCGGGCGAACTTGATCATCAAACCCATTTCGATCACCAGCAGGAAGGTGTAGAACAGCGCGAAGCCGGCCAGGCTGAAGTACACATTCGAGGTCTGCAAGGTCGAGGCCGACAGGTGGGTGGGTAGCACGCCCGCGATGGTCCAGGGCTGGCGGCCGTATTCGGCCACCACCCAGCCCAGCTCGGCGGCCACCCAGGGCAATGGAATGGCACACACCGCCAGCCGCAGCAGCCAGCGCTGCGCGGCCAGCCGCTTGCGGATCAGGAAGTAGAAGGAGGCGCTGAAGATGAACAGGAACAGCATGCCCAGCCCGACCATGATGCGGAAGGACCAGAACAGCGGCGCCACTTTCGGCACGGTATCGTTGACGGCCATCTGGATCTGGGCCTCGGTCGCGTCGATCACCTTCGGCGTGTATTTTTTCAGCAGCAGGCCATAGCCCAGATCGGCCTTGACCTTGTCGAAGGCGGCAATCGCCTCGGGCGAGCGGTCGCCGCCCTTGATGCGGGTCAGCGCGGCGTAGGCCACCATGCCATTGCGGATGCGTCCGGCATGTTCGCGCTTGAGATCCTTGATGCCGGTCACCTTGGTGTCGGTCGAACGGGTCGCGATCAGGCCCAGTACATACGGAATCCTGATGGCGTAGTCGGTGCGCTCTTCCTTGTCGTTGGGGAAGCCGACCACGGTGATGCCGGCCGGGGCGGCCTCGGTTTCCCATTCGGCCTCGATGGCGGCCAGCTTGACCTTGTTGACTTCGCCCGCCGTATAGCCCGATTCGTCGCCCAGCACGATCACCGACAGCGTCGACGCCAGGCCGAAGCCGGCGGCGATGGCAAACGAGCGCAGCGCGAACGGTACGTCGCGCGCCCTGAGCAGATAGAAGGCCGAGACGCCGAGCACGAACATCGAGGCCGTGACATAGCCGGCCGCGACCGTGTGCACGAACTTGACCTGCGCCACCGGATTGAAGATCACGTCGGCAATGCTGGTCAGTTCCATGCGCATGGTGTCGTAGTTGAACTCGGCGCCGACGGGGTTATTCATCCAGCCATTGGCGATCAGTATCCACAGCGCCGACAGGCTGGAGCCGAGTGCGACGAGGAAGGTCACGCCCAGATGCTGCACCTTGCTCAGCTTGGTCCAGCCGAAGAAGAACAGGCCGACAAAGGTCGATTCCAGGAAGAAGGCCATCATGCCTTCGATCGCCAGCGGGGTGCCGAAGATGTCGCCCACATAATGCGAGTAATAGGCCCAGTTGGTGCCGAACTGGAATTCGAGCGTGATGCCGGTGGCCACGCCCATGGCGAAGTTAATGCCGAACAGCTTGCCCCAGAACTTGGTCATGTCACGGTAGATTTCCTTGCCGGTCATGACATAGACCGACTCCATGATCACCAGGATCCAGGACAGGCCCAGCGTGAGGGGAACGAACAGGAAGTGATACATCGCGGTCAGGGCGAACTGCAGCCGCGACAGGCTGACGACATCGTCGAGTGGACTCATCTTGCACCTTTGCTGGAAGGAGGAGGGGAGGGAGGAAGGGCCGCCGGGACGGGCGTTGGAGCGAGCAGGTGCTGCTCGACACGCGCGGTCGGCATGCGCATGTGTTTGGCCTGGGGCTGGGAAAAGAAGGCTTTCCACAGCCCGAACAGGAGCAGTAATTTGACGAGGATCGCCAGCGTGATGGCCAGCGCCAGGGAAGCGCCACGCAGCCGGCGCGGTCTCATCTGGAATCCTTGCTGCTGGCGGGCGAGTCCTTTTCTGGAGCGGGCTCGGCGCTGGCCGGCGCGCCGCGGCCGAAGCGGAAGGTCTCGCGCACCGTTTCGCCCACGTCGAGCAATTTCTTGACGGTGGAACCCATCTTCATCAGCGAGGCCAGCGTCTCGGGCGAGAGCCGCTGCACGTCGTCGAACCAGGAACTGGACAGTTCGATCAAGTCGTACATTTCGCGCATGCGCTGCTGGGCTACCTGGTCGGCCTCGTTGGCGGGCGCTTCCAATAGCGCGTCGCGCAGCATCGACAGCGTGGGTTCGATTTCACGCCGGCGCTTTTCTTCCAGCAGGGCCTTGAAGATGTCCCAGATATCCTTGGGCGGTTCGAAGTATTCGCGCCTGTCGTTGGGCAGGTGGAATAGTTTGACCAGGCGCCACGACTGCAGTTCCTTCAGGCCCATCGACACGTTCGAGCGCGAGAACGCCAGGTGCTCGGCGATGTCGTCCGCGTTCAAGGGGCGCGCGCTGACGTAGAGCAGGGCGTAAATCTGGCCGACAGTGCGGTTGATGCCCCAGCGGCTGCCCATCTCGCCGAAGTGAAGGATGAATTTTTGTGCCAGCGGCGTCAGATCGTGCATGAACCTTTTCCTTGTTTTGAATTTTCAGTAATTACTGAAATTATAGAAGGTTTACGAAAATCGTGCATACCAGCTATATTCCGACGAGCAAGACGCAGCGGGCGGTGACGCTATATAATCCTTTATATTGCGATCCGCTCACCGAAGGAAATTGATGAAGGCTTGTGCAGTTGCTTCCAACCTGAGTCTGGTGCTGCTGTTGAGTACCCTTGCCGCCATGCCTGCCAGTGCCGCCGACATCACTGTCTCCGCCGCTGCAAGCCTGAGCAATGCATTCAAGGATATTGCCAGCGCTTTTGAAAAGGAGCACACCGGCGATAAAGTATTGCTCAATTTCGCCGCATCCGACGCATTGGTACAACAGATCAGCAAGGGCGCGCCGGTGGACGTGCTCGCCTCGGCCGACCAGGAAGCGATGGACAAGGCCGACGGCCTGAAGCTGCTGCAAGCGGGCACCCGCAAGAACTTCGCCAGCAATACGGTGGTGCTGGTCGTGCCGGCCGCGAGCAAGCTGAACCTGAAAGCGCTGAGCGACTTGCAGCAAGCCAGTGTGAGCCGCGTCACCCTGGGCAATCCGGCCAGCGTGCCGATTGGCCGTTACGCCAAGCACGCGCTGGAACAGGCCAGGCTGTGGGCCGCCGTCGAGCCGAAAGCCATCTACGCCACTTCCGTGCGCCAGAGCCTGGACTATGTGGCCCGTGGCGAAGTCGATGCCGGTTTCGTCTACGCCACCGATGTGGCCGTGCAAAAGGATAAAGTGAGAGTGGTCGTCACGGTGCCGACCGAGACTCCGGTCAGCTACCCGGTCGCCGCGCTGGCCAATGGCCCGCAGCGCGAACTGGGCCGCAAGTTCATCGATTACGTGCTGGCGCCGGGTGGACAGGCGATCCTGGCCAGGTACGGCTTCGGCCGTCCTTAATTGATGTTGGCGATGTGGAACGAGCCAGCCTGGATCGCGCTCGGCCTGTCGCTGAAGGTGGCCTGCTGGGCCACCTTGCTGGACCTGGTCTGCGGGATCGGGCTGGGCTATTTGCTGGCGCGACGCAACTTTCCCGGCAAGGAATTGCTCGACGCGGCCTTTACCTTGCCGATGGTGATGCCGCCGACCGTGCTGGGCTACTACCTGCTGGTGATCATCGGCCGGCAGGGCCCGCTGGGCGGCTGGTTGCAGCAGCATTTCGGCATCAACCTGATTTTCACCTGGCAGGCGGCCGTGATCGCCGCCGCGGTGGTGGCGTTTCCGCTGGTGCTCAAGTCGGCCCGTTCGGCCTTTGAAACGGTGGATATGCAGTTGGAACAAGCCGCAAGGGTGCTGGGCATTTCGCCTGTCGGCATCTTTTTGCGCGTGACCCTGCCGCTGGCATGGCGCGGCGTACTGGCCGGCACCTTGCTGGCCTTTGCGCGCTCGATGGGCGAATTCGGCGCGACCCTGATGGTCGCCGGCAGCATTCCGGGCAAGACCCAGACGCTGTCGATCGCCGTGTATGAAGCGGTGCAGGCGGGGCAGGACGACACGGCCAATCTGCTGGTGATCATTACTTCGCTCACCTGTATCGCGGTACTGATATTGGCAAACAAGCTGACGCCCAAGCGCGTGCAGCAAGGCTGAACACCATGCAAATCAAGCTCGACATCAGCAAGACCCTGCGCTCGGCGCAGCGCTCCTTCCAGCTGCGCGCGCGCATGGAGTCGGACAGTCAGCGCATCGTCATTTACGGCGCCTCGGGCGCCGGCAAGAGCCAGTTGCTCAAAGCGATAGCCGGACTGATGACGCCCGACAGCGGCCGCATCGAGCTGGCCGGCCTGCCCTTGTTCGACAGCGCCACGCGCCTGAACCTGGCCCCGCAGCAGCGCCAGGTCGGCTATCTGTTCCAGGACTATGCGCTGTTTCCCCATTTGAATGTGCGCCAGAATATCGGCTTCGGTCTCCAGCGCGGCTGGTTCAATCCGGTCAGCAACTACGATGCGGAAGCCGTGCGCTACTGGCTGGAAGCGTTCGAATTGGACGTGGTGGCGCAGCAGTTTCCGCATCAATTGTCCGGCGGCCAGCGTCAGCGGGTGGCGCTGGCGCGCGCGCTGGTGGCCGATCCGCGCGCGCTGCTGCTCGATGAACCCTTTGCCGCATTGGACCAGATACTGCGTGCGCGCATGCGCCGCGAACTCGACGCCTTGCAGACCCGTCTGGCGATCCCCATGATCCTGATTACCCACGACCCGGACGACGTGCGTGCCTTCGGCGACCACGTCTTGCGCATGGACGATGGCAGGATCGCGGACGTGGAAAATACTATTGAATGGATAGAGCAGCATGAAGCCTGAAGCAAAACAAGCAAACACGCCGCTGGCCTTGCAGGGCAAGGTCTGGATGACGGTGGGTGACGACAAGCTGGGCGGCGTGGAGCGCGTCGAGCTGCTGGCCAGCATCGCCGTGCATGGCTCCATCACGGCCGCCGCCAAGGACGTCAAGATGAGTTACAAGGCGGCCTGGGATGCGATCGAGGCGATGAATAATCTGGCCGGCGAAGCGCTGGTCGAACGGGTGGCGGGCGGCAAGGGGGGCGGCGGCACGCGCCTGACCAGGCGCGGCAGCCAGCTGGTGGATAATTTCCGCCAGATCGACGAGGAACACCGGAAATTTGTGGCACACCTGAGCAGCCAATCCCATGCGCTGGCCGATGACTTTTTACTGATCCAGAAAATGAAAATGAACACCAGTGCGCGTAACCAGTTCAGCGGCAAGGTGCTTGAGATCAAGCGCGGCGCCGTCAACGACGAGGTGACGCTGGAAATCATGGGCCAGCAGCGGCTGGTGGCCATCATCACGCGCGACAGCACCGACAGCCTGGGGCTGGCGGTGGGCGGGGAGGCGTTCGCGCTGATCAAGGCTTCGTCTATCATCGTCGTCAGCGAGGCGGCGGGCGCGCGTTTCTCGGCGCGCAATCAGCTGGCCGGGAAGATTACGCGCTTGCAGGTGGGGGCCGTCAATTCCGATATCAGCATCGAGTTGCCGGGCGGCGGCACGCTGGCCGCCGTGGTCACGCGCGCGGGTGGCGAGGCGATGGAGCTGGCGGTGGGCGATTCCGTCACTGCGATCTTCAAGGCATCGAGCGTGATTGTGGGAACGCCGGGCTAAGTGCCAGCGCTATTTCGTGTTCAGTAACTTTTAGACGCGCTGGGCTTGAATTCACCCCTGCGGATGCAGCGGGCCGCGAACGCGGCGCGCACGACTTCGTCTTCAATCTTTTTGACCGCGGCCTCCTGGCAGGCCGCATCGGTCAGGGTCATCTGATCCGCTATCAACTGCGGATCAGGTTTGCTGCTGCAGCCGGCCAGAATGAACAGTGCCAGCGCGACAGGCGCCAGTGTATTCGTTTGAAGTAGCATCATAGGTATCGCTCAAAATCCTGACTATAACAAATCATTGTGACTTGAACATGCGGGTGTCGAATGTGAATCGACGCACGACGGACAATCCAACGTTGGCATAGTCAGGGTGTTGCGGGTTGATGACGATATTGAACTCCTCTGGAATGATTGCCGACGGGACTTTCATCGCTAGTTCGGCTCCGCTCGATAAAAATCTCTTACCCAAGGCCTGGGCCGTAGCCGACGTTGGCATGGCTGCCCAAGCGGGCGGCATCCCTGCGAGTCCTGGATCGAATACCGTGGTGCTATCAGGGATATCGATTGCCACCAGCAGCAGTGGGGGCAAGGGGGCGGAGCCGATGTGGACAAATTTTTCCAAGGCGGTGATGGCGATAGTTGTGCCAGCGTAAAGCGCTGGCATGCCGATAGGGTTCCAGCGCCCGCCATGGAGCGCGGCGCCGGCACAAAGTCTGTCCAGCGCGCAGCGGGGGTGGGATATGCGCCACAGCCTCATGCAACTCCGCCGGTGGCGATTGCATTCAGCACTTGGCGAACCGATGTCGCGCCCGGTTCGGTGTCGAGGTAATCCATCGGGGCCGCATCACGAAAGCTACGATTGGGCGTTCGCAGCCAGGCCTTTGCCGCCTCGTCATCGTCGAAAACGGTCTGCGCCATCGCGGCCAGATCGGCAAGGCGCCAGATGCGCTCCGATGCGGCGGCGTCCAGCAAAGCACCGCGTTTCATGAGCGTATGCGCGGTCGTTTCAGGCACGCGAATGATGGCGCGGATGCGCGCCGCGGAGACGTCAAAATATGCGCTGGTGTCCTTGATGACGATGGCAGGAAAGCCCTGCCGAATGGCAGTGATGGCAAGCGCGGGATCGGAGTTCAAATCACGAAGGAGCGCGGCGAATCTGTTGCCGGTATCGTCTGGGGTAGAGTTGGCTACAGACATAATCTTATCCCGTTCGGAAGCTTTGAATGTTCGGTTTGGAGGTATGGTATCACGTCTAAACCGGTCATCAAGCCGCATGCTCCGTTATGTATTTCTATCGTTGCCAGCCAAGTGCAAGGAATTCAAGCTCAGTTCCATCGACTTGAAGTTTGGACGCATTCAGCGTTCTTCACGGGTGTGCCACAGACGCAGAATGTAGATCGTGGAAGTTTCAATCTCATAGCGCAAATCGTAACGGCCTACGAGAATACGTCGGATTTCCCGAGGATCGAACTCTTCCAGCCGCTCGCCAATGCGCGGATTGGACACCAGACTTGTCGCGGCGGCCGTTAGCGCTTGCACGGCACGCGCCGCAGCGCTTTTGTTCACTGTCGCCAAGAATTCGTGCAGCCGCGTCAAATCGGACAGTGCTTTGCTAGTCCATCGTAGCTCCATCAGCGTCCTACTGGCGCGGGCAATGGATTGTCGGTGCCGAGGCTGTCGGCCCAGGCTTGCACGGATTGATGATCAATGACGCGCCCTGCGTCCACATCGGCTATCGCCTCGCGCGTGAGGCGGCTCCGTTCCTCCTCCATGTCAACCCACGCGCTGAGCGCCTGTTTAACGATCCAGCCCCGCGAGCGTTCGAGTTTCACTGCAAGTTGATCTACCTTGTCGGCCAGTGGCAGTGGTAAGTGAGCTGTGATCACCTTGGTTTCGCTGTTTGCCATCATCATTCCTGTATATGTAGCGATCGAAACACTTATCAGGGATGATTTTTGCATCGTCAATGGATGCGGTCAATCACCGTGAATCAGTATAAATCAAATTTAATTGTTTAAAATTAAACAATTTCCTCCTTGCGCGAATCTACGCCCCCACGAAGCGCGCCGGCGTCGTGCCCAGAATCCGGCGGAACAGGGCGATGAAGCTGCTGACGCTGTCGTAGCCCAGCTCAATCGCCACCGAGGTCACCGAGTCGCCCGCCGCCAGCAGCTGCATGCCGCGCTGCAGGCGCGCGATCTGGCGCCATTCGACCAGCGACATGCCGGTCTCGGCGCGGAAGTGGCGGGTGATGCTGCGGCGGGAAAAGCCCAGCCGCTGTGCCCACGCGTCCAGATCGGTTTCATCGGCCGGATTGTCGGCGATGGCGACGGCCATTTCCAGCAGGCGCGGGTGGCGCGGCATGGTCAGGTTCAGCGGATCCGGTTCGGCGCTGACGATTTCATCCAGAAATACCTGCATCAGGCGCAGCGCGGCCGCGTCGGGCGGGATGCCGTTGGGCCAGTCGCACATGCGTGCGATCACGGCGCGGGCCAGCGTGGACAGGCGCAGCACCAGCGAGCGCGTAGGCAGCGCATGGCAATACTCGGGCGCGAGGTGGATGGTGTAGCCGGCCAGCCCCTGCATGGCGCCATTGCCATGCACGGCGGCGCCATGCGGCAGATTCGGCGGCACCCAGCCCAGCCGTCCCGGCGGCAACACGGCGCGCTGGCCGTCCGCTTCGCAGACGATCACGCCCTGCAGCGCCATGAAGAACTGGCCTTCCGGATGCGTGTGCACGTATTTGATCTGGTCGATGCCCGGTTCTGCGTGCTGGGGCGTGAGCCGCATCGGCGTGGCGCTGTCGAGCCGCATTTCTGCCGGGGTGGGAAGTTGTAGTTTCATGGTGTGGCCCAATTGCGTTATTCCTTGACTGCCAACAGTTAGCCGGACAATGGCTTTACTGTCAAGCTGTGACTCTCTGACCTGGCAAGGAAGCACGATGAACACGATCGACACCGAAGTAGTACTGGAGCAGCTGCGCGCGGTGGGCGCCGAGCTGTGCGAGGATTTCTGGACCCGCGAACCCGTGATCGAAATCGACGAGATGTTCGCCGCCTTTCAGCAGATCGACGGCTGGGCCAGCGCCACCTTGCGCGCCGGACTGGCGCGGGCGTATCCGCAAGTGGGCTGGCGCGAAGGGGAGTTCGATAACATCGACAGCGGCGATAGTGAAGCGGTGGCGCGCGCCAACCATGGCGCGTACTGGATCTGCGATGCGATCGACGGCACGCTGCAGTATCTGCGCGCGATACCCAACTGGGCCATGTCGCTGACCCTGATACGCGATGGCCGGCCGGTGTTGTGCGCGGTCTACGACGCCCTGCATGACGACATGTTCCATGCCGTGGCTGGCGGCGGCGCCTTCCGCAATGGCGTGGCCATGCGCGTGAATGGGCGCAGCAGCCATTATCAGGGCGTCGTGGCCAGCAGCCAGCCGCCGTATGTGAACAAGTATCCGCGCGCGGTGGCGCAGGCGGGTCAGTCGCTAAGTGCGATGCTGCGCGATGTGGTGGCGGTGCGCAATCTTGGGCCGACGTCGCTGCAACTGGCGTATGTGGCTTGCGGCCGGCTCGATGCGTTCTGGGAATTTGGCGAGGACAGTTTCAATTGCATCGGCCCTGCGCTGCTGGTCACTGAAGCGGGCGGTGTCGTCACGGAGGCGGGCGGCACGCCTTACCGCCTGGGCTCCACCAGTATTGCCGCCGCACCGGCACCGGTGCATGCGTCGATGCTGTTGCGTCTGCAAGAAGTCCTGAGCCTGGCCGATGTCAGGCGCAGCGCTCCTGCCGATGCCACCGCTGGTGCGCTGCCGGCTTCCATTTCCGCCGAAGCGCTTACGATGAGCGCCGCTTACACAGTGGCTCCGGCGCAGTTGGCGCAAGAGATCTGGTAACTGCGCTGGTAACGGCGCTGGTAACGGCGCCGGGAATGGCGCCGGTAAAGGCGCTGCTAGAGGCGCTGCTATTGGCGCTGCTAGAGGCGTAGGCAGACGCGCTGGCGAAGCGCCGAGTGAGCCGTTGGCACGCGGCTGTTCAGACCAGGCAGTCAGGATTCGTCGCCCATGCCGCCCTGTCGGTTACCACCTTCGGTCGAGGGCGTCTTGTTCTGGCTGCGCGCGGCGTTTTTACTTTCGCGCGCGGCCGACTGGCGGCTTTCGCCACCCTTGCGCCCGATCTCCGCCATGTGTTCGCGATCCCGGCTGACGGCCTCGCCGCCTTTTTGTCCGGCCCGACGGGCTTCTTCGGAGTCGAACTCATGGGCCGTGCCTTTCTGGTGCGCGGCCTGGCCGCCTTTGCTGGCGATCATGCGTTGCTGTTCCTCGTCCATTGCCGCGAAGCCGCGCTTGACGGTGCTTTTTTGCCCGCTTTGCCCCGTGGTTTTTTGCGTGCCGCCTTTGCCTTGATCGCTACCCTGTTGACTAGCCATGGTTATCTCCCCAAATGGTTGAATCCCGCAAACGGAGCAGGGATCGGGATCTGTCCGCATTCTGCTGCTCCGTGTGGTTAGAGCGGGTGGTTTGGTCGAAGTTCCGCCACTTTCCTAGTGGCGTGCCTGGCCGTGGCCGTCGGCGCCGCTGGCGGCGAAGGATTTGCCCGCCGCGCTCATCTGTTCCAGCATCTGTCTTTGGCGGTCGCTGGCCTTGCTGGCTTCCTCGCGCGTGTTGCGCATCAGTTCCTCGGCCAAGGCATTGGCGGAGCGGCTGACGTTGGGCAGGTGCGATTCGGCGGCCTGGGCCAGCGCGGCGCAGCCGGTGGCGAGCAGATCGGCCAGGCCTTGCTGGTAGTTGCGCAGCGCGTTGCCGGCTTGCTCGCCGCGGCCGCTGTGCGCGGCGCTATTGGCGAATTCGGCCGGATTGGCGCTGCCCATCAGGTGCTGGCCCGTCTGGCCCCATTCGGCCATCAGCTCGCGCGCCAGGTGCATGTTCAAAAAGCCCAGGCGATGCAGGGATTCGAGCATGCGCTGGGTAACGGCGGTGTTGAAGTTGATCAGTGCTTCCAGATGTGATTTGCTTGCCGGTGTGATGGCCATGGTGTACCTCGCTGTAAAAAAAGTGAAGAGCAAACGCACCGGGTGGGACCCGGGCAGGAATTGCTGCAGGCAGCACAAAGGTAGACCTCAGATGTGGCGCTAAGTTCCGAAGGCGGGGAAGAGCTGGGACACCCATGGCACAGTTCCGGGGGCCGACCCGACGGGTCGGACCCCAGGCTTATGCCGTGGGTTAAAGGGAGGATGGTGGCACGCTATCGGTGGCCGATAGGGCGGTAGGGACTGGCTTAGACGGGTGCGACCTGCAGCACCAGTTTGCCGAAGTTCTTCCCTTCAAACAGCATGTTCAGCGTTTGCGTGAAGTTCTCCAGGCCTTGCACCACGTCTTCCTTGCTGTGGATCTTGCCTTCCTTGAGCCATTTGCCCAAGGCGGCCACACCCAGGTGGTAGCGGTCGGCGTAGTCGAACACGACGATGCCTTCCATGCGCGCACGGTTGACCAGCAGCGACAGGTAGTTGGCCGGACCCTTGACCGGGGTGGTGTTGTTGTATTGCGAGATCGCGCCGCAGATGACGATGCGCGCTTTCATGTTGATGCGGGTGAGCACGGTATCGAGAATCTCGCCGCCCACATTGTCGAAGTACACGTCGACGCCCTTCGGGCAGTGTTCCTTCAGGCCGTCGCGGACCGAACCTTCCTTGTAGTCGATGCAGGCGTCGAAGCCCAGTTCCTTGACCACGAAGTCGCATTTTTCCTTGCCGCCGGCAATGCCGACCACGCGGCAGCCCAGTTGCTTGGCGACCTGGCCCACGGTCTGGCCGACCGCGCCGGCCGCGCCGGACACGACCACGGTTTCGCCGGCTTTCGGCTGGCCCGATTCGAGCAGGCCGAAGTAGGCGGTCATGCCGGGCATGCCCAGGGTGTTCATATAGGTGGTCAGCGGTGCCAGGGCCGGATCGACCTTGAAGAAACTGCCGGTCTTGTCGTCGGCCGCGCCTATCCAGTAGCGCTGCACGCCGGTGCCGCCGGAGACGTGGTCGCCCACGGCAAACTTGGGCGACTTGGAAGCGAGCACCACGCCGATGCCACCGGCGCGCATGACTTCGCCGATGGCGACCGGGCGGATGTAGGATTTGGCATCGTTCATCCAGCCGCGCATGGCCGGATCGAGCGACAGATACAGCACTTTGACGAGGATTTCGCCATCGGCCAGTTCACGTACGGGTTCTTCCACTTTCTGCCAGTCGCTGTCCTTGACCATGCCCACAGGGCGGGCCGCCAGGCGGAATTGCAGGTTCTTCTCCAAGATCGTCGATGTCATTATTGTTCCTCTAATGGGGGTGGCAGCGAATGTGCCACTTGAATGTGCCACTTATAGTACCGTAAAATTGCACGACCGTGCTATTCCTTTTTTATTGGGATTTTGTTATATAAATACCCATCATTCTGGCACCTTTCTTACCGCTTCCGGCAAGTCATGCGACAATACCGCCCGTATGTTTCAACCAACTCCCACTTTGCTTGCCCATGACTAATCCCGAATACATTTTGACCCTGTCTTGCCACGACCAGCGCGGAATCGTTCATCGCGTATCGGGCTTCCTTGCTGAGCACGGCTGCAACATCATCGACTCGGCCCAGTTTGGCGACGCCGAATCGCAGCTGTTCTTCATGCGCGTCCACTTCTCGCTGGAAGACCGCGACGTCAGCGACGCCTTGCTGCGCGCCGATTTCACCGTGCTGGCCGAACTGATGGCGCTGAACTGGGAGTTGCGCGACGCGCACTACAAGCCACGCGTGATGCTGATGGTGTCCAAGATCGGCCACTGCCTGAACGACCTGCTGTTCCGCTACAAGAGCGGGCTGCTGCCGGTGGAAATTCCGGCCATCGTGTCCAACCATATGGACTTCTACCAGCTGGCCGCCAGCTACAACATCCCCTTCCATCACCTGCCGCTGGCCGCCGGTGCGCCGCAGGAAGCCAAGCAGGCGCAGGAAGCGCGCGTGATCGATATCATGAATACCCATCAGATCGACCTGGTGGTGCTGGCGCGCTACATGCAGATCCTGTCGCCCCAGCTGTGCACAGCGCTGAAGGGCAAGGCGATCAATATCCACCATTCCTTCCTGCCGAGTTTCAAGGGCGCCAAGCCGTATGCGCAGGCGCACCACCGCGGCGTGAAGCTGATCGGCGCGACCGCCCACTTCGTCACCGGCGACCTGGACGAAGGTCCGATCATCGAGCAGGACGTGGAACGGGTCGACCATTCGATGACGGCCGAGACCCTGTCGGCCATTGGCCGCGACGTCGAGTGCGTGGTGCTGGCGCGTGCCGTCAAATGGTTCGTCGAACACCGCATTCTCCAGAACGGCGACAAGACCGTCGTATTCAAATAACCGTATTCACATAAGTTCATTTTTAGTCAGGCAGATTCACAAGATGGCCCTCAAAGCAACGATTTACAAAGCCGACCTCCAGATTGCGGACATGGACCGCAATTTCTACGAGACCCAGGTACTGACGCTGGCGCGCCACCCGTCCGAAACCGACGAGCGCATGATGGTGCGCCTGCTGGCCTTCGCCATCCACGCCAATGAAGCGCTGACCTTTACCAAGGGTCTGTTCGACGTGGAAGAGCCGGACCTGTGGCAGAAAGACCTGACCGGCGCGATCCAGCTGTGGATCGAAGTGGGCCAGCCGGACGAGAAGGTGATCCTGAAAGCCTGCGGCCGCTCCGAGCACGTGGTGGTCTACAGCTACAGCGCCACCAGCCATATCTGGTGGAAGCAGCTGGCCAACAAGGTCGAGCGCTGCAAGAATCTGACCGTGATCAATCTGCCGTCGGACGCCGCCGAGGCGCTGTCCAAGATGGCCCAGCGCACCATGCAGCTGCAATGCACGATCCAGGATGGCCAGATCTGGCTGACCGATGGCACCGAGACGGTGGAAATCGGCCGCGAGATCGTCAAGGCTGAGCGCGCGTTTTAAGGGAATCCTTAATGGTGTTAGTTTATGCGTGCCACTGCGTATGCAAACACCCACGGCAAAGAGCCGGGGTCTGACCCGCCGGGTCAGACCCCAGGGGTACGCCGTGGGTTCTAATAAAAGCCGCCGGCCCTTTGCCGTGGCTTTTGATCACCGCGCGATAGCGATTATGCGTCTGCCATATAGGCGGCGCACCTGCCGCTTCAGCTATAATTCCGTTTATGACAAGACCATCGACCATCTGGCGTCTGCAAGTCTGGATCGCATTATTCGCGATCCTGATGAACGCGCTCGCCCCGTCGATTTCCCATGCGGTCAATTTCGCGCAGGGCCAGCCGCCAGGCTGGGAAATCTGCCGCTCCGATAGCGGCAGCCGCGCCGATACCAGTCTTCCCGATTTCTCCCGCTTCAGCGCCGTCAACGACGCCGGCAAAAAACTGCTGGTGCTGGCACCCGCCGATGCGCGCCAGTCCGACAAAAAAGCCATGAATATGGACGATTGCGGCTACTGCGCACCGCATGCGGGCAGCGTGGGCCTGATGCCGCCGCCGGTCGCCGGCCTGGGCGTGTTCGGCCCGCAGGCTTCCCATCCATTCCTGTTCTACCGTTCCCCGTCGCCGCTCGCAGCATGGTCGGCGGCGCGTCCGCGCGGCCCGCCCGCGGCCTGATTCCCTTCTCCGTTTAACCGGCGCCGGGCGGCATGGCCCGCCGCGCGTCCGGCCGCAATTCCCTAGCCGATTTACCGTTCGCTGTACCGTGTGCCGCCTCGTTGCGGCATCCGTGCGCGCTGCCGCCATACCGATCCGCCGTTTGGATCGCCGTTGTGCGGCCGCGCCACCTCTATCTGGAACCGATATGAAAAAACAGACTATAGCCTTCGTCCTTGGCCTGCTGGCCAGCACCTGCGCGCTCGCGCAATCGAGCGCGGTGAGCGTGCGCGATCCCTGGGTACGCGCCACCGTGGCCGCCGCCAAATCCACCGGCGCCTTCATGCAGCTGCAATCGGAGCGGGACGTGCGCCTGGTGTCCGTGCGCAGCCCGGTGGCCGGCGTGGCCGAGATTCACCAGATGTCCATGCAGGGCGACATGATGAAGATGCAGGCCGTCGATGGCCTCGATCTGCCGGCCGGCAAACCGGTCAATCTGGCGTCCGGCGGCTACCATCTGATGCTGATGGACCTGAAGCGCCAACTGAAGGAAGGGGAGACCATTCCACTGACCTTGCAAGTGCAGGGCAAGAACAAGAAGACCGAAACGATCTCTGTCGATGTGCCGGTCCGGGCAATCAATTACGCCGCACCACAGGGCAAGCACTGATGCGCAACTCCACACCTTTCAAGGATCAGATCATGAACAAGACCTTTGTATCGCTGGCTGCATCGACCGCCCTGGCCATGCTTGCGCTGGCACCCGCTGCGCAGGCCCACGTCACGCTGGAGCAGCGCAGCGCGCCTGCTGGCGCCTATCAGAAGCTTACCTTCCGGGTCGGCCACGGCTGCGAAGGCAGCGCCACCAGATCGCTATCGGTGCTGTTGCCGGAGTCGGTCGTCGGCGCCAAGCCGATGCCAAAAAACGGCTGGAAGGTCATCGCCGTGGACGGCAAGCTGTCGGTGCCGGTCGAGTCGCACGGCAAGACCATTTCCAGCGCGGTGCGCGAGATCCGCTGGACCGGCGGCCCATTGCCGGATGCGCACTACGACGAATTTTCGATGCAGGTTAAGCTGCCCGAGGACGCGGGCAAGCTGTATTTCAAGGTGGTGCAGCAGTGCGTCAAGGGTGCGCTGGCCTGGGATGAAATGCCCGGCGATAGCGCCGTCAAACTGAAGTCGCCGGCACCTGTGCTCGATGTCGTGTCCGAGCCCGCCGCGGCGCCGGCGCATCAGCATTGAAAGGCCCTCACTTGAACCGTTTGTCCTTACCCCTGCATCCGCTGACCTTGTCCATTTCGCTGGCGCTGGCTGGCGCCAGCGGCCATGTCTTTGCCGATCACGTTAAAAAACTCGATGTCGTTACCGTCAACGGCGGCCGTCCCAGCTCGCTGCCGACGCAGATCCCGACCACGATCGAAGGCATCACCGCCGCCCAGATCGCGGACCGCATCAACGCCACCGACAGCGAGGATGTGCTCAAGTATTTCCCCAGCCTGAACGTGCGCAAGCGCTTCATCGGCGACTACGATCACGCCGTGCTGGCCAGCCGCGCCTCCGGCACCGGCAACAGCGCCCGTTCGCTGGTGTATGCCGACGGTATTTTGCTGTCCAATCTGCTCGGCAATGGCGCCAACTACACGCCGCGCTGGGGTCTGGTCACGCCGGAAGAAATCGAGCGCGTCGATGTGCTGTACGGCCCGTTCTCGGCCGCCTATCCGGGCAATTCGGCCGGCGCCGTGGTCGACTTCTTGACGCGCATGCCGACCCGCTTCGAGGCGCATGTGAAGCTGTCCGCCTTTGACCAGCGGTACAAACAGTACGCGACCGACGCGAACTACACCGGCAAGCAGGGTAGTGCCTCGGTGGGCGACCGCCAGGGCGGCTGGTCGTGGTGGGTCGATCTGTCGCGCCTGGACAGCAATGGCCAGCCTATCGTCTTCGCGAACAAGCTGGCCAGCCGCGGCGTGAGCGGTACGGCGGGGTTGCCGGTGACGGGTGCGGTGGCCGACCGCAATCCCCTCAATCAGGACTGGCTGATACTGGGCTCGACAGGTCAGGTGCATACGGTGCAGGACCACGCCAAGGTCAAGCTGGCCTATGACGTGTCGCCGATCCTGCGCGCCAGTTATACGCTGGGCTGGTGGAAGAACAATACCGACCGCAGCGTGGAAAGCTATCTGCGCGACGCCAGCGGCAAGACCGTGTATCGCGGCGACGCGAACAATCAGGTCAATATCGGCGGTAAGAGCTACTCGCTGCTGGCATCCGATTTTGCGCCCAGCTTCGCGACGCTGGAACACCTGATGCACGGTTTCTCGCTCAAGCAAACCAGCAAGGGCGTGTTCGACTGGGAAGTGGCGGCCAGCCTGTACGACTACAGCAAGGATCTGGTGCGCACGCCGACGGTGGCGCTGAGCGACCCACATGACAATGGCAAGGGCAATATCACCGATATGGGCGGCAGCGGCTGGAATACGCTGGCGCTGAAAGGCAGCTGGCGTCCGGACGGCATGGGCGGCGCGCATATCGTGGACTTCGGCCTGCAGCGCGACAGCGCGCTGTTGCGCACCCATGTGTTCAGCAGCATGGACTGGCTGAACGCGAGTTCGGGCAGTCATGAGTCCACCTTCAACGGGAATACGCGGCTCGACAGCCTGTATGCACAGGATACCTGGCGCTTGGCCCCGGCATGGAAGGCGACGCTGGGCGCGCGGCTGGAGCGCTGGCACGCTGACGATGGCGAGATCTCCACCGCGGCCTCGGTCAACAGCGGCGTGGGGCTGCTGCCGTTTGCCGGACGCAGCGAGAGCAGCTGGTCACCCAAGGCGGCGCTGTCGTATCGCGCCAATCAGGAATGGACGCTGAAGGCCTCGGCCGGACGCGCGATCCGCAATCCGACGGCGGCGGAGCTGTTCCAGGGTTCCATCGTGGACGGGAAGATCGTCAATAACGATCCGAACTTGCGCGCGGAGCGCTCCTGGACCAGCGAGCTGACGGCCGAACGCGTGCTGGCGGAATCGAGCCTGCGCGCCACGCTGTTCCATGAGAACACCCGCGATGCGCTGTATTCGCAGGCGCTGACGCCGCTGGTCAACACCATCCAGAACATCGGCGCGGTGCGCACCACGGGGCTGGAGCTGGCGTATCAGGGCGAGGATGTGCTGGTGCATGGGCTGTCGCTGTCGAGCAGCCTGACTTATGCGGACTCGAAGATCGTGCGCAATGACGCCATGCCGTCCAGTGTGGGCAAACGCCAGCCGCGCGTGCCGGACTGGCGCGCCAACTTCCTGGCCAGCTACCATGTGGGCGACAAGTGGACCACGACGTTTGGGGCGCGCTATAGCGGCAAGCAGTACGGCACGCTGGATAACAGCGATCCGAATGGCGAGACCTATACCGGCGTGTCGCGTTACTTCGTCACCGATGTGCGGGTGCGCTATCGGATTGGGCAGCGCTGGACCGCTTCGGTGGGGATAGACAATCTGAACGACGCCAGGTATTGGGCTTATCACCCTTATACCCAGCGTACCGTGCTGGCTGAGCTGCAATACGACTTGTAGTGAAGTGTTAAGGCTCGCGGCGTCACCCTGAAAACCCACGGCGTAACGCTGAAAACCCACGGCGTAACCCTGGGGTCTGACCCCAGGGTCCGGTGAGGGGCTAGGCCCCGCCGATCCCGACGGGACCGGCCCCCGGCTCTTTGCCGTGGGTTTTAAATAGGCCCCCGGCTCCTTTGCTAGGGTTTTTTGCGGGCGTCACGGCCAGCCAAGTGGGCACCGCCATGAGGTATCATGCCGGTATTGCGCGGCCAAGCCGCCAAACTTACTGGAACCACATGCTTATCATCACCATCAAACAGGGCAAGGAAAAGAGCCTGCTGGCCGGCGATCCCCTGATCTATGCCTCCGCTGTCGACAAGGTCGACGGCAAGCCGCAGGAAAAAATGAAACCCGGTTCGACCGCCATCGTGCAGACCTCGGGACATCAGTTCATCGGCCGGGCGGCCTATAACTCCAAGTCGCAGATCCGCGCGCGTATCTGGACCTACAAGGAAGACGAGCCGATCGACCACGCGATGATGAAGCGGCGCGTCAAGGAGGCTGTGGCCAAGCGCGCGGCGCTGGTCAAGAAGGCGTTGCCGACCCAACTGGTGCCAGTGGTGCGCGGCGACGAGGATGGCTTGTCCGGCCTGCTGGTGGACAGCTACGGCGGCGTGGACGGTTATCTGATCTGCCAGTTCCAGTCCGGCGGCGTGGACGCGTGGAAGGTGGCGATCGTGCAGGCGCTGCTGGCCGAAACGGGCTGCAAGAACGTGTATGAGCGCTGCGATGAGCTGATTCGCAAGGGTGAGGGCCTGCCGCTGTTCTCGGGTGCGCTGGCGGGCGATGAGCCGCCGCAGCGCTTGAGTGTGAATGTGGATGGCAAACATGTGTTCATGGATGTGCGCACGGGTTTTAAATATCCGAAGTAAACGCGTGATATTGCAAAAAAGGCTGGCCTGGCGTGCGCGCCGCGCCAGCCTTTTTTTAAGCCCACGGCGGCTTCTTTTAAACCCACGGCGTACCCCTGGGGTCTGACCCGGCGGGTCAGACCCCAGCTCTTTGCCGTGGGTTTTTAATGGAGCCGCCGGCGCCTTTGCTTCAAGCTTCAATCCAGCGGTATCGCGCGGTAGCGGTTCACATCCAAACCGGTGACCGGCGGGGCGTTGTTGCCCCAGGCGCTGCGCAGGTAGGATACGACGGCGGCCACCTCGGTATCGTTGAGCACATGGGCGAAGGGCGGCATGCCATACGGGCGCGGATTGCCCGCCGTGCCGGGCGCGAAGCCGCCATTGAGGACGATACGGATAGGATTGACCGCTTCGTCCATCGTCAGCGCGCGGTTGCCGCCCAGCGGCGGGTAGGCGGGCGGCTTGCCGTTGCCATCGGCGCCGTGACAATCCACGCAATGGGTCTGGTACAGCTTGGCCCCGGCGGCCAGGAACTGCACCGCCTCCAGCGCTTTGCTGCGCTCGAAGTCGGAGCGCTCGCCCGTCCTGGGCAGCGCCTTCAGGTACACGGCCATCGCCGCCACGTCGGCGTCGCTCAGATATTGCAGACTCTCGCGCACCACTTCGGCCATCGGCCCGAATACGGTGGCGCGCGGCGAGACGCCGGTCTTGAGCAACTGGCGGATATGGTCCGGCAGCCATTCACCCAGCCCGGCTTCGCTGTCGGCCGTCAGTGCCGGTGCGTACCAGCCCAGCACCGGGATCATGCCGCCGGACAGGGTGTCGGCGCTGGCGCCCAGGGTATTGCGCGCACTGTGGCAGGCGCTGCAATGCCCCAGTCCTTCCACCAGATAGGCGCCGCGGTTCCAGTCGGCCGCCTTGGCCGGCTGCGGCTTGAACACGGCCGGCTTGAAGTACAGCGTGCGCCAGGCCGCCAGCATGAATTGCTGGTCGTAGGGGAAGCGCAGCGCGTGGGCGGTGTTGGCCTGCCTGACCGCCGGGATGGTCTGGAAGAAGGCGTACAGGGCGTCGGCGTCGTCGCGCGTGATGCGGGTGTAATTGGTGTAGGGGAAAGCCGGATACAGCAGGCGGCCGTCGCGCGATTTGCCCAGGTGGAGGGCATTCCAGAATTCGTCCGCCGTCCAGGCGCCGATGCCGGTGTCGCGGTCGGAGGTGATATTCGGCGCATAGACGCTGCCAAACGGCGTATGCAGGGCGCGTCCGCCGGCGTAGGCCGCGCCGCCACGGGTGGTATGGCAGGCCATGCAGTCGCCCGCGCGCGCCAGGTAGGCGCCGCGCGCGACCCGTTCGGCCGGCGCCAGCGCGGCGGTGGTGGTGGGTGGCGGCCCCTGGTCGTCGCTATGCCACAGCAGGGCGACCGGCAAGACGATCAGCAGGACGATCAGTCCGATCAGGATCAGGCGCAGCTTTTTCATGGCTGGCCTCCCGTCTTGAACGGCGTGCCGGAGGCGCTGCCGCATTCGAGCGGCGCCGGCTGCGCCAGGCTGGCGGCGGGGCGCGCGTCGGCGGGCACGTTCTGGCTGGACAGCCAGGCCGAGACGGCCGCTACGTCGGCGTCCGACAGGCGGCTTGCCACCGCGGCCATGCAGTCGGGCGCGTGGGCGCGCCGCACCTTGTTGCGCCAGGCGCCGAACTGGGCATTGATGTAGTCGCGCGGCAGCCCCAGCAGGCCTGGCGTGGCCGGTTCCACGCCGGTCAGTTGCTGGCCGTGGCAGGCCACGCAGGCGGGGACGTTGCGCGCCGCATCACCCTGCAGCGCGAGCACGCGGCCGCGCTCGAGCACGGCCGCACCGGCATTGCCCGGCCTGGCCGGCGGGTAGGGCGGATGCAGCGCCGAGAAATACTGGGCGATTTCGCGCAGATAGGCGTCCGGCAGATGTTCGACCATATAGCTCATCATCGGGTACTGGCGCCGGCCTTCGCGGAAATTCAAGAGCTGGTTGTACAGATAGCCGGCCGGCTTGCCGGCGATGCGCGGGAAGAAGGCGTCGCTGCGTTCCTTGCTGGCGTGGCAGGCGGTGCAGGCGGCCAGGCGCTGGGCCAGGGTGTCGGGCGCCACGGCGGGCGCGGCGCTTGCCGGCGCCAGCGTGGCTGCCAGCAGCAGGGCCGCGGCGGCCACGGGGCTGGCCCAGCGCGCCGCAACGCAGTTGGCAAAGCCGGTGGCAAGCCGCGCGCGGCAGCGCAGGGCGGGTGCCGGGACAATCGTCGATGAGGGCATAGGCGGTAGCATTCCTGTGAGGCGACGGCAGCATTGCCGGCTTCACAAGAATATACCTGCTATCAGAATAAATACAGGTTCAGAACGGCAATTATTGGCAGGGTGCAGTTGGGGCGGGCTTGGCCGCGCGCGCGGGGCGTGGCGGCGGCAGCTTGCCGCCGTCGGCGATCCAGTGGCGGAAGATGCGCAAGGCCACCTGGGCGTCGTCGGCCGCATACAGAATCTGCTTGTCGGACAAACGCGGACTGGCCCAGTTGGTGGTGGAGATTTTCTTGGATTTTTGCAGCTTCTGGCCGAAGAACTTGGCCACCGCGCTGCGCGCACCGAGGTCGTTGCGCTGGCCCTTGGTGCGCAGCGCCACCGACAGGTCGACCACGCCGGCCGCTTCGATGCCCAGCTTGGCGCGCAGGCGCTTGACGTCGTCCGACAGGCCGAAGCCGACCTTCATCGTCGCGGACGATTCCAATACCGCGCGCAGCAGCTCCAGCGCCGGGTGCGACTCGCCATGCACGCCGATCTGGAACAGATAGGCGTGGCGGTCGGTGGCCAGCTGGATCAGGTGCGGACCGGTCGAGGTCTCGCCTTTGAGGAAGGTGGGCTTGGATTCGGTGTCGAAGCCGATCACGTCGGCCGCGAGCAGCACCGCGCGGGCCGCGTCGGCCTGGGCCGGCGTCGCCACCAGATGCACATCGCTGAGCAGAATGCCCGGGTAGGGCGGCAGTTCAGCCGCCGCGTCGGTCAGTTCGTGCTCGCTCATTAACCCTTGCGCGAGAACTTCGCGGTCAGCTGGTTGAGCTTGTCGGCGCGCAGACGGGCCGCTTCTTCGGCGGCGGCGGCATCGCGTTCGGCTTTTTTACGCTCGGCTTCTTTCTTGAAGCGGTCCTGCAGCACCTGGGTGGCATGGCTGCGGTGGGTGTCGGTGACTTCGGCGCCGGCGGTGCCGTCGAGGTCGTAACGTACCTTGGCCTTTTCCATCGCCTTCAGGTAGCGCAGCGAGCCGGTGTGGATGCCCAGCGCGGCGCGCATGGTCTTGCGGTCCAGATCGGGGATGCGCGCCAGCAGCTGCTTGTCGATGCCGATGGCGAGCGGCAGGCAGTCGCGGAAGGCGGGGAATTGTTGCTGTAACTGCTTGAGCAGGGTGCGGGGCGTCAGCGCCGGTGCGGCAGGGGCGGCTGGGGCTGGTGCAGCGGCCACAGGCTCGGTGGCCGGTGGCTGAGGGGTGAGGCTAGTGTTCATCGACTTCATGGTTTAAGACAGGAGGCGCCAGCATATCATGGGCATCTGACGAATGCAGTGCATTTTTGGCCACGATGTTGTTTCGATCATTCTCTTGCGCTGGCACAGGGGAGATGCTTTTAGTGCGCAAACCTTGTATAATGACTGACGCACCTTAGGCAGGGCGGTGCGTTTCAGTAAGGGACAGGATGTTTAATCGGGTGCTGGTCAACTCACAGTGCCCTGATTATATGGTTTTCAGATATCGGATATGGGATTTCTCAATTATCCCGATATCTCGCTATACGGCATAATTTGCCCTCTTCTCTATTCTTCACTGAACAATAGAAATCAGCCCGTTTCGCTTGCGGGCTTTTTTTATTCCGTAGGGTAAGTAACGTCAACTGATTACAACAATTTAACGATTGCCTGGGCGGTCCGCATCGCGGCGTTCGCCGGCCATCGCCATTGCTGTCGCAGATGACCACGCCACCTTGGCCATTAATAACGTTCCACCGAGTCCGCAACACCGGCTTGGCGGGGCGATTCACTACGCGCCGCGACCCTTGGGTCTCGCATTTGAGAGAGTTACATGACAAAAACGCCGAAAACTATCACGCTGTCCGTCAAGGCCGCCCGAACCAGCTCCGCGCCTTTGGTTGTGCCCAAGACGACTTTATCTTATGTGATCGATAATGCGCAAGAGGCAGCGGGTAAAGTTACGGTAGTTAAGAAAAAAAGTTCGCGTCTGGCGGCCGTCGCCGCGGCCGACTCGGCTTCGGCCGATGTCATGCCGGAAGCGTTGCTGGCCGATGCGGCCGACGTAGCCAACCTGGCGGAGGATGCCGTGGTCAAGACCCCAACCGTGAAGATCGCCCGCAAGGCCGGCGCCGCCTCGGCAGCCGTGTCGCTGTCGGCCCCGGCCGGCCCGAAAGTGACCGTCACCAAATCCAAGCTGGTCAAGGCCAAGGCCGAACCGGCGCCTGTCGTCATCGTGACGGCCGGTCCGGCCGTCAGCCAGGTGACCGACGCGGCCACGCTGGCCTCGATCGATACCTCCGGCTACCTGCTGCCGTCGGTCAAGGTACCGGGCCGCCGCGGCCGCAAGCCGAGCGAATTCACGCCGGAAAACGATGAAGTGGCGGCACTGAACGCGGTCGAACGCGCCGAACTGAAGGCCGTGTCGAAGGCGCGCGAGCGCAAGGCCAAGGGCGGCGCGGCCGACCTGCTGGGCGGCGACGCCAAGACCTCGGCGGAAGACCTGGAACGGCGCCGTCAGCAGATCAAGAATCTGATCAATATGGGCAAGGAACGTGGCTTCCTGACCTATGCCGAGATCAATGACCAACTGCCGGAAAACATCGTCGACCCGGAAGCGATCGAAGGCATCATCGCGACCTTCAACGACATGGGCATCGCCATCTACGAGCGCGCGCCGGAAGCCGATTCGCTGCTGCTGACCGATAGCGTGGCCACCGTGACCAGCGACGACGAAGTTGAAGCGGCCGCCGCGACGGCGCTGTCGACGGTCGACTCCGACTTCGGCCGCACCACCGACCCGGTGCGTATGTATATGCGTGAAATGGGCGCCGTGGCGCTGCTGACCCGCGAAGGCGAGATCGAAATCGCCAAGCGTATCGAAGGCGGCCTGAAAGACATGATCCAGGCCATCTCCGCCTGCCCAACCACGATCGCCGAGATCGTCGCGCTGGCCAACAAGATCGAAGCCGACGAGCTGAAGGTCGATGAAGTGGTCGACGGTTTCGTCGACCTGAACGAGACGAGCAGCGCGCCGGCCGCGCCCGCGCCGGCCGCCGCCGCCTCGGATGAGGAAGAGGAAGAGGAAGAAATCGAGGAAGAAGACGGCGACGCCAATGGCGGCGCGGCCGGTTTCTCGACCGAACAACTGGTGCAGCTGAAAAAAGCCGCGCTGGAAAAATTCTCGGTGATCTCCTCGCAGTACGACAAGATGCGCAAGGCCGCCGGCGGCTATGGTTCGAAAGCCTATATCGCCGCGCAGGAAGCGATCTCGGCCGAACTGCTGGGCATCCGCTTCACCGCCAAGGTGGTGGAAAAGCTGTGCGACACCCTGCGCGGCCAGATGGAAGAAGTGCGCCACATCGAGCGCGCCGTGCTGGAGCTGTGCGTGAACAAATGCGGCATGCCGCGCGCCCACTTCATCAAGGTCTTCCCCGGCAATGAATGCGATCTGGACTGGGTCGACCTGGAAGTCGATTGCGCCTATCCGTACAGCGCCATCCTGGGCCGTAACGTGCCGGCCGTCAAAGAACTGCAAAAGAAAATGATCGACCTGCAGGCGCGCGTGGCGCTGCCGCTGGCCGACCTGCGCAAGATCAACAAACAGATGGCCGCCGGCGAGAAACGCGCCCGCCAGGCCAAGCGCGAAATGACCGTGGCCAACTTGCGTCTGGTGATCTCGATCGCCAAGAAGTACATCAACCGCGGCCTGCAGTTCCTCGATCTGATCCAGGAAGGCAATATCGGCCTGCTGAAGGCGGTCGACAAGTTCGAATACCGTCGCGGCTACAAGTTCTCGACCTATGCGACCTGGTGGATTCGCCAGGCCATCACCCGGTCGATCGCCGACATGGCCCGCACCATCCGCGTGCCGGTGCACATGATCGAAACGATCAACAAGATGAACCGCATCTCGCGTCAGATCATGCAGGAAACCGGCAGCGAGCCGGATCTGGCGACGCTGGCCATCAAGATGGAAATGCCGGAAAACAAGGTGCGCGAAATCATGAAGATCGCCAAAGAGCCGATCTCGATGGAAACGCCGATGGGCGAGGACGGCGATTCGCAACTGGGCGACTTCATCGAAGACAACACCACGCTGGCACCGCTGGACGCGGCCCTGCATGCGTCGATGCGCAATGTCATCAAGGAAGTGCTGGACTCGCTGACCCCGCGCGAAGCGAAAGTGCTGCGCATGCGCTATGGCGTGGAAATGTCGAACGACCACACGCTGGAAGAAGTGGGCAAGCAGTTCGACGTGACGCGCGAGCGTATCCGTCAGATCGAAGCGAAGGCCATGAGCAAGCTGCGCCAGCCGTCGCGTTCGGACAAGCTGAAAACCTTCCTGACCACCAACTAAGGCGGTCGGCGGGACAAGAGAAAGACAAGGGAAAGGAGGCTGCGGCCTCCTTTTTTTGTTGGGAGATGGCGATCTGGACTTTTCCGCCATGCAATCTAAAGATCAGCAACTGAGGAAGATGCCTTGCTATTCCTCATATCGGACGCAGTTTGATGAGCGCATGATGGGATGGTTGCAGGTATTTCAGCAGTGAGGCCATCATGGACCAGAAACAGCGTCAAACATCCCCCATTCCCGCGGAACTATCCCCGGTGCGCGTCCCCGTGGAACGGCGCCGGTCCGATGCCGGCCCGCCGCCCGAGCCGGAGCGGATTCGAGAGCAATTGGGCTGGTGGCTTATACCGGGCAATCCGCGCGGGACCAACTGCTGACACGATACCGTTGTCGTTGCTGTTGCTGTTGCTGTTGCTGTTGCCGCACAGTACCGCGCCGCCAGCCGGGCGGTGCCGTGGTGCCGCGGTGTGCCGCTCAGCGCCGCGGATGCGGCCGGCATCGGCTGGCCTGCTCAGGATGCCAGTTCGGCGCAGTGCAGGCCCGGCAGCAGGATCGACAGCGTGGTGCCCGGTCCCTGGCTGCTGGCGATTTCCAGTTCGCCGCCGAAGGCCGCCACGCGCTCGCGGATGCCCTTGATGGCAAAGGCGGCCGTTTCGACCTGTTCCGCGTGCGTGGACGAGGACGCACCGGGGCCATTGTCGACAATGACGATGGTCATGGCGTCCTGGCGCAGGTTCAGCGAGAGCTGCACCCGGCTGGCGCCGGCATGGGCGCAGATATTCACCAGCGCCGCCTGGACGATGCGGAAGATGCCGGAAGTCTGGCGCTGGTCGAGCAGGGCACTGACGTCGTCCTTGATCAGCTGCAGTTCGCAGCGCAGGCCGCTGCGCCGTTCCAGCTGGCCGAGCAGCCATTCGATGGCCGCGCCCAGCCCCAGTTCCAGCGTGCTGGGATGGAGTTCGTTGATGATGTTGCGCACCGAGCGGATACTCGTGTCCAGCGTGGCGAGCACCTTGCCCGTTGCGCCGTGCAGGCGCGGGTGGCGCGCGCCGGTGCGTTCGTGCAGCATCGATACATCGAGCTTGAGCGCCAGCAGGTTCTGGCCCAGTTCGTCGTGGATGTCGAGCGCGATGCGGCGGCGCTCTTCTTCCTTGATGATTTCCTGGTGGTCCGACAGCGCGCGCAACTGGCGCAGCGAGCGTTCCAGCGCATCCTCGGCCTGTTTGCGCTCGGTGATGTCGACGCACATCACCAGCAGCATCTGCGGCTCGCCCTCGGCATCGAACACGGGTTTTTTAAAGGTCTGGAACTGGCGGTTTTCCTGCAACTGCGCATTCCAGATTTTTTCCTCATTGACGATCAGTGCGCGGCCGGCAAAGGCGGCGCGGTCGTGGGCCAGGAACACTTCCATCTGATCGGGCGGGAAAAAGGCGCTGCCGCGGTTGCCCGACATCTTGGAAAACGAGATGCCCCACATCGCTTCGCAGGCTTCGTTCATCAGCACGATGCGCGAATCGGCATCCTTGATGCACAGGGCCAGCGGCATCATGGTGATGATTTCATGCAGCTTTTCTTCGCTGCCGGCGAGCGCGTGCTCGGCCGCCTGGCGCACCGCCACTTCGCGCCGCAACTGCTCCACCGCCTCGCTCAATTCCGCCGTGCGCAGGGCGATGCGGCGCTCCAGGCTGGTATGGATTTCGGCCAGCGCCGCTTCGCTGCGCAGCGAGTTTTCCAGCATCAGGCGGTAGCGGCTTTCGCTCTCCTGCAGCCGTTGGAAGTCTTGCTGGCGCGCCAGCCGCAGGCGGCGCAAGCGATACAGGCTGACGCAGGCCAGCAATGCCAGCGCCAGGAACAAGGCGGTGCCCGCGCCGCTTGGATTCAGGATGTCATGGACCATATATGTATATATGCGGGCTGGGTGGTGATGGCGCGCGCTTGACGGGATTGTCCCGGACAAAACCGCGCAAATTGCTGTTTGCGCTGGCATTGTAATGCGGAGTTTGCTTATTTGTCTTTCTTTTTGATCAAGTTTGCAACAATCCAACAGCCGTGAGCGAAAAAAAACGGAAGCGGCCAGGCCGCTTCCGTTGCGCGCGCCGGAGCGTGGCCGTCTAGCCGGTGTTGCGCAGACCGGCGGCGACGCCGTTGATCGACAGATGGATGCCGCGGTGGACCCGTTCATCGACCTTGCCCGGCTCATTGCTCAGCGCGCGGTGGCGCTTGATCAGCTCGACCTGCAAGTGGTTCAGCGGATCGAGATAGGCGAAGCGGTTCTGGATAGACCGGGCCAGCAGCGGATTGCCGGCCAGGCGCTCGGTCGCGCCAGTGATGCTTTCCAGGATGTTCAGGGTAGTGGCGTGCTCTTCGGTGATGCGTTTGAAGATGCGGTCGCGCAGTGCCTTGTCCTGCACCAGGTCGGCGTAGCGCGAGGCGATCGCCAGGTCGGTCTTGGCCAGCACCATGTCCATATTCGACAGCAGGGTGGCGAAGAAGGGCCAGTGCTGGAACATGGCCTTGAGCTGGGCCACCCGCTGGTCGCGCTCGCCGTCGGCGATCCAGGATGCGATGGCGCTGCCGAAACCGTACCAGCCCGGCAGCAGCAGGCGGCACTGGCCCCAGGAGAAGCCCCAGGGAATCGCGCGCAAGTCTTCGATGCGCTTGGTCGACTTGCGCGAGGCCGGACGCGAACCCAGGTTCAGCTCGGCGATTTCGGCGATTGGCGTGGCCGCGAAGAAGTAGTCGGTGAAGCCCGGGGTTTCATAGACCAGCTCGCGGTAAGCCTTGTAGGCGCGGTCGGAGATGTCGGCCATGATGGCTTCGAAGCTGGCCAGCTGGGCCTGGTGGGCGCTGTCGGCCGACTGCGGCATCAGGCTCGCCTCCAGGGTGGCGGCGACCAGCAGTTCCAGGTTGCGCCGGCCGATGTCGGCGTTGGAGAACTTGGAGGCGATGATTTCGCCCTGTTCGGTCAGGCGGATCTGGCCGTTGACGGTGCCATGCGGCTGGGCCAGGATGGCTTCGTAGCTGGGACCGCCGCCGCGGCCGACGGTGCCGCCGCGGCCGTGGAACAGGCGCAGCGTGACGCCGGCGTTTTCGAATACGGTCACCAGATGGGTTTCAGCCTTGTACAGTTCCCAGGTCGAGGTCAGGAAGCCGCCATCCTTGTTGGAGTCCGAATAGCCGAGCATGACTTCCTGGATCTGGCCCTGCTTGGCGATCAGCTGCTTGACCAGCGGAATGGCCATCACCGCCTCCATGATGCCGGCCGCGCGCTGCAGGTCGGGAATGGTTTCAAACAGGGGGATGACCATCAGGTCCAGTTCGGCATCGTTCTGTCCCGCGCCGGCCAGGCGCAGCAGACCCATTTCCTTTTGCAGCAGCAGCACTTCCAGCAGGTCGGACACGGTTTCGGTGTGCGAGATGATGTAGTTGCGGATGGCGCGGGCGCCGTAGCGGCTGCGGATGTCGCGCGCGGCGCGCAGGATGGTCAGTTCGGAATCGGTCTCAGCCGAGTACTCCACATAGGGCGAATACAGCAGGCGGGGCTGGGACAGCTCGCTCAGCAGCAGCTTGACCTTGGCATCCTCGTCCAGCGCGGCGTAATCGGCCTGCACGCCGCTCTTGCCGAACAGCTCGGCCAGCACGCGCTCGTGGATGTCGGAACTCTGGCGCATGTCCAGCGAGGCCAGGTGGAAGCCGAAGATGTCGGCCGCCCGTTTCAGGGTGGACAGGCGCGGCTTGACCAGCATGCCGCCGTGGTGGGCTTCCAGCGAGCTGACCAGCACCTGCAGGTCGGCGGCGAATTCGGCTGCGTCCGCGTAAGGCTCGGCGTGGCCGACTTCCTTGCGCAGGATATTGGTCGCGCCCAGCGCGCGCGCCGAGCTGGCCAGGCGGGCATAGATGCCGATCAGGGCGCGCCGGTAGGGTTCGTCCTTGCGGTGGTCGGACAGGTCCGGCGAATGCTCGGCCAGGGCCAGCAGTTCGGGGCTGCACTTGATCATCAAGGTGGAGATCGACAGCTCGGCGCCCAGCGCGTGTACCTCTTCCAGGTAGAAGTCGAGGATGGTGGTGGCATGGCGCTGCAGCGCGTGGCGCATGGTGCCGGCGTTGACATTCGGGTTGCCGTCGCGGTCGCCGCCGATCCAGCTGCCCATCTGTACATAGGGCGCGGTGATGGCCTGCTCGCCATCGTGCGGGTAATGGGCCGCGATATCGCCTTCGATATCGTCATACAGGCCCGGCAGTTCGCGCAGGAAGGTGATGCGGTAGTAGGACAGGGCGTTTTCGATCTCGTCGGCCACGGTCAGCTTGGAGTAGCGCAGCATGCGCGTCTGCCACAGGGTGGCCACGCGCGCATGCAGCAGGTGCATATTGGCGGCGCGTTCCTTCGGCGTCAGCGGCAGGTCGCGCTCGGCCAGCAGGCGGGCGATATCGTGCTCGGCATCCAGAATGGACTTGCGCTGCACTTCGGTCGGGTGGGCCGTCAGCACGGGGGCGATCAGGGCCTGGTCGAAGAAGGTGGCCACCGTCTCACGCGCTACGCCGGCATCCTTCAGGCGGCCCAGCGCATAGTTGACGCTGCCTTGCTGGGCGTTGGAGCCGGCCAGCAGGTGGGCGCGGCGGCGGCGGATGTGGTGCTGGTCTTCGGCGATATTGGCCAGGTGGGAGAAATAGGAAAAGGCGCGCACCACCGAAATGGTCTGTTCGCGCGTCAGGATCTTGAGCATGCCATCGAGTTCCTTGGCGGCGCCGGCGTCGGCTTCGCGCCGGAAGCGCACTGCGGTCTGGCGGATGGTCTCGACCACGGCGAACACTTCCTCGCCTTCCTGGTCGCGCAGTACGTCGCCCAGCAGGCGGCCCAGCAGGCGGATGTCTTCCTTGAGAGGGGCGTCTTTGTCTACGCCAGCTTGTTCGTCTATTGCACTAGATTGGTTTGCCATGTGGTCAGCCGCGAAATAGGGATTATGTCGGTGCAAAGGCTTGTGGCCCGGTTCTGCAAGAAGGCGCGCGTGATAAAATTTGTGATCTTAAACATGCGCAGATAACTGGCCGGCGCCGGTCAGCGCAAGCTACAGCGAAAGAACTGGTTTTGAAAACATCCGAATTGGCCCAAACTCTCCCATCCAGATTGGTCATCGCTTCGCGTGAAAGTCGGCTTGCTATGTGGCAAGCAGAGCATGTGCGCGCGCGCTTGGCTTTATTATATCCGCAGTGCAGCATTGAGATTCTGGGCATGACCACGCGTGGCGACCAGATCCTCGACCGCACCCTGTCCAAGGTGGGCGGCAAGGGCTTGTTTGTCAAGGAACTGGAAGTGGCGATGGCCGAAGGGCGCGCCGATCTGGCCGTGCATTCGCTCAAGGATGTGCCGATGGAGCTGCCCGAAGGGTTCACGCTGGCCGCCGTGCTCGAGCGCGAAGACCCGCGCGACGCCTTCGTCTCCAACGACTACGACTCGCTCGCGGCGCTGCCGGCCGGTGCCATCGTCGGCACCAGCAGCCTGCGGCGCCAGTCGCTGATCGCGGCGCGCTACCCGCATCTGGTGATCAAGCCGCTGCGCGGCAATCTGGACACCCGGCTGGGCAAGCTGGACCGGGGCGACTACGCCGCCATCATCCTGGCCGCCGCCGGCCTCAAGCGCCTGGGCCTGCCGCAGCGCATCCGCGCCTTGCTGGCGCCGGAAGACAGCCTGCCGGCCGCAGGGCAGGGCGCGATGGCCATCGAGATCGTCGAACGCAGCGACGGCCTGGACCTGCGCGCCGTGCTGGCGCCGCTGAACCACCTGGCCACCGAACAGGCCGTTACGGCCGAGCGCAAGGTGTCCAAGGTGTTTGGCGGCAGCTGCCAGATTCCGCTGGCGGCCTTCGCCACCGTCGACGAGGGCAAGATGCACCTGCGCGCCATGGTCGCCACGCCGGACGGCAGCCGCATGGCCAGCGCCGAAGTGTCCGGCCCGGCCGACACCGCCGAGCAGCTGGGCGAGCAGGTCGCCGAATTGCTGCGCGGCCAGGACGCCGTCGCCATCCTGGCCGTGTGCGTGGCGCAGGCGGCCGAAGCACCGGAAGGCTTGACCGCCGCTGAAAGCAAGTCCGCGCCGGATGCCTGATCCGGTCGTCATCACCCGGCCGCTGGCGCAGGCCCGTGCGCTGGCCGACCAGGTCGCCGCGCTCGGCCGCCCGGTCGAGCTGCTGCCCCTGCTCGACATCGCGCCGCTGGCCGATCCCGCGCCGCTGCAAGCGGTGCTGGCCGGGCTGGCCGAGTATGCGCTGGTGGCCTTCGTGTCGCCCAATGCCATCGACGCGGCCTTTGCCTATATTAAACAGTGGCCGCCCGGCGTGACCCTGGCCGTGCTGGGCGAGGGCAGCCGCTCCGCGCTGGCCGCCCATGGCATCTCGGCCGACGCGGTCAACATCGTCAGTCCGGCCGATCCGGCCCGCAGCGATTCCGAACATTTACTGCAAACCCTGGACCTGGACGCCTTGCGCGGGCGCCGCGTCTTGATCATTCGCGGCGAGAGTGGCCGCGAGCTGATGGGCGAGGGCTTGCGCGCGGCCGGTGCGCTGGTCGAATTCGTGGCCGCCTACCGCCGTTCGGTGCCCGTGCTGACGCCGGCTTTACGGGCCCAGCTGGGCCATCTGCTGGCGCGGCAGAACGACTGGATCATTACCAGTTCGGAAGCCTTGCGCGGTTTGCTGGGCCTGCTCGAAGCCATCGACGCGGAAGCGTTCAATACCACTTCCGGTGCGCGGCCCGATGCGGCGGCGGAGACGAATGTTGTAAGGATGCAACGTCAGCATTTGATCGTCCCCCACGCCCGGATTGCCGAAACTGCAAATAAACTCGGATTTAAGCGTCTGACGCTCACAGGATCAGGCGACGAACGCCTGCTCGCCGCGTTACAATCATGCCCATGAACGAATTGCCTAAATTACCTGAAACCGCCCCGTCTCCCGGCCCGGCTGTCGAGACCCCTCCCGCGCCACCGGCGCCACCCGCGCCGCCCGCGGCTTCGCTGGCCGAAACCCTGCAGCAGCCGCTGGTTATTGCCGTGATCACGCTGGGCATCCTGCTGGCCGGCCAGACCTGGTCCTCGCATAACCAGGTGCGCAACCTGCGCGAGGAAATGGCGCGCCGCCTGCAAAAAGGTGACGCCTCGAATGCCGAAAGCGGCACCCTGGCGCGCGCGGTGCAGGAAAGCACCAAGGAATTGCAGATCAAGGTCGGCCTGCTCGAAGGCAAGCAGATCGAGGCGCAAAGCCAGCAACTGGCGCTGGAGCAGCTGTATCAGGACCTGTCCAAGAACCGCGACGAGTGGGCGCTGGCCGAGATCGAACAAGTGCTGTCGACCGCTAGCCAGCAGCTGCAACTGGCCGGCAATGTGCCGGGCGCGCTGATCGCGCTGCAAAACGCCGACCGCAGCCTGTCGCGTTCGGACAAGCCGCAATTCATCACCATCCGTCGCGCCATCGCCAAGGACATCGAAAAACTCAAGGCCCTGCCGAGCGTCGACTCGGTCGGCGTGGCCCTGCGCATCGACAATGTGATCGCCCAGGTCGACCTGCTACCGATGCTGTCGGACGAAAAACCGACCTTGCCGGCCGCGCCGGAGCGCAAGCTCAAGGCCAAGCCGGGGGCGGCAGGCAAGGCTGGCGCCAGCGCGCCGCCGGCCGAGACCACCAGCCCGTGGCTGCAAAAGCTGGATGAAGTGTGGACCAGCTGGAGCAGCGAAATGTGGGTCGACGTGCGCCAGCTGATCCGGGTGCGCAGCGTGGAAACCCCGGATGCGCTGATGCTCTCGCCCAGCCAGGCTTACTTCCTGCGTGAAAACCTGAAGCTGCGCCTCTTGAACGCGCGCATGGCCCTGCTGTCGCGCAATGAAACGGCCTTCCGCAGCGATCTGATCGCCGCCCAGGAAGCGTTGGTCAAGTACTTCGATGTGCGCGCCAAGCAGACCCAGGTCATGCAGGCGCTGCTGCGCCAGGTGCAGACCAGCAATCTGGCGATTGAAATGCCGACCCTGTCGGACAGCCTGAACGCCGTGCGCAACTACAAGGCGAAACCATAACCATGCGCTTATTCCTCTGGTTACTCGCCCTGATGGCGGCCGCCATCGGTATCGCCGTGACGGCCCGTTTCAATCCCGGCAATGTGGTGGTGTTCTACCCGCCGCACCGCATCGACCTGTCGCTCAATCTGTTCGTGGTCATTGAACTGGCGCTGTTCGCGGTGCTGTATTTCGCCATCCGCGCCTTCCGCGCCACCGTCAAGATGCCGGTCAAGGTCGCCGCCTACCGGCACTACAAACGCGAGCGCGACAGCAACAAGGGCTTGCGCGAAGCACTCAAATCGCTGTTCGAAGGCCGCTTCGGCCACGCCGAAAAAGCCGCCTTGCGCGCCGCCGAACTGCCGGAAAACGCCGGCGTGGCCGCCCTGATCGGCGCCCGCGCGGCCCACCGCATGCGCCAGGGACCGCGCCGCGACGCCTGGCTGACCCGCATCAGCGACGATCCCAGCCTGAAGATCGCGCGCCTGATGACGATGACCGAACTGCTGGTCGATGACCATCAGCCGGAAGCGGCGCTCGAAGCCGTGCGCGAGCTCAATACCAGCGGCACCCGCCATATTCACGCGCTGCAATGGTCCTTGAAGGCTCACCAACAAGCCAAGAACTGGCCGGAAGTGCTGCGCCTGGTGCGCTCGCTGGACAAGCACCGCGCCCTGCATCCGGCCCTGTCGGCACGCCTGCGCGAGCTCGCTTACGACGATCTGCTGGCCGACAGCGTGCATGACGCCGAATCGATCCGCCGGGTCTGGGCCACCGTGCCGACGGCCGACCGCGTCAAGCCTTTCGTGGCGTGCCGCGCCGCCACCGCCTTCAATGCGCGCGGCCTGCATGACGAAGCCCGCGTGGTGGCCGAGGAAGCGCTGGCCGCCAACTGGGACGAGCGGGTGGTGCGCGCCTACCGCGAAGCGGCGGCGCCAGGCGGCACGCCGGCCCTCTTGACCCAGATCGAACATTGCGAAGGCTGGATGCGCGAACGTCCGAACGATGCCGAACTGGCCCTGACGCTCGGTTCCCTGTGCCTGAAACAGAAGCTGTGGGGCAAGGCCCAGCGCTATCTGGAACAGGCCCTGTCCGACGCCAGCGACCCGCGCATGGTGCGCGAAGCCCACCTGAAGCTGGCGCAGATGCACGATGCCCTGCAGCAGGACGAGGAAGCGGCCAGCCACTACCGTCAGTGCGCCCTGGCAACTTTGCTGTAAGTTCGCCGTAAGAAAAACTTGTGTTTGTTGCATGCAAACCCGCCGCGATGGCGGGTTTGCCGTTTCGGCGGCAGTTTTTCCCTGCTGCGCCGCACAAGTGGGCTCCACTTCGCTATAATTGCGCGGTTAAACATTTGCTAGCATAACGAGGAAACCACATGAGCTTGAACAAAGTGCCGTCCGGCCGCGATTTGCCAAACGACTTCAACGTGATCATCGAAATTCCGATGAATGCGGACCCGATCAAGTACGAAGTGGACAAAGAGTCCGGCGCGATCTTCGTCGACCGTTTCATGGGTACCGCGATGCACTACCCATGCAACTATGGCTATGTTCCTAACACCCTGTCGGCTGACGGCGACCCGGTCGACGTGCTGGTCATCACCCCCTTCCCGCTGATCCCAGGCGTGGTCGTGCGTTGCCGTCCTGTCGGCGTGCTGAAGATGAGCGACGAAGCCGGTGAAGACGCCAAAGTCCTGGCCGTGCCAGTTGACAAGGTTCTGTCGATCTACAGCCACTGGCAGAAGCCGGAAGACTTGAACGAACTGCGCCTGCGCCAGATCCAGCACTTCTTCGAGCACTACAAAGATCTGGAAAAAGGCAAATGGGTCAAGATCGACGGCTGGTACGGTCCGGAAGAAGCCAAACAGGAAATCCTGGACGGCGTGGCTAACTACCAGAAAGAAAACCCGGCGGCGTAATTCCTGCCCGGGTTGAGACAAAAAAAGCGCACCACCGCCATTGCGGGGTGCGCTTTTTTCATGGCCGCTTGAAATCGCGGAAGAATTCGAAGGCATCGCCGCATTGCGGCGGCGTTTTGGTGTTGGCGTACTCATAGGCCTTGCGCAAGGAATTGCCGCCGCCCAGGGGCGACAGTTGCCATTTCAAGTCCTGCAAAGCGAGCAGTATCCGCGGCGTGTCGCGCCAGTAGCAGGTGCCGGGGCCCTGTTGAGAGTAGATGTTGCTCAGGCTATCGAGCAGCGCTGTCAGCGCCACCTCGTATTCGGGCAGGGGGCCCTGGAAGGGCTGGAGCACGATATTCTTGCCTTGCAGGCGGAACTGCAGGATGTGGCTGGCCGATCGCATCGGCACGTCCTCGTAGTTTTTGATTACCAGGGGCAGGTAGCCGGGCCGGTAGATCCGCAGAGTGGGCTCATCGATGCGGATATGGCCTTCCTTGGCGCGGCGCGGTCCCCATGCGGGAATGTTGAACTTGCCGTCCTTGTCGCTCAGCACTTCGGCGACGGCCAACTGGCCGCGCGGTGAGCCGTTCCAGGGGCCCTCGATGTTCCAGCCCGCCACGATAATGGCGCCGGCCACAGGATCGCCCTGCGGCGTGACGAGGCGGGCTTCGATGGCTGGGGAGTACCAGATATTTGAAAATGCTAAATAAACGCAGCCTAACAACACGATTGCCGTGATGGTCAGGCTGGTTTTTTGAAGAGCATGCAAGCGTCGCACCATGGTTTTTTCCGTACAAAAAAATCAATGTAGCAGATGCTGGCCTGATAATGTTGTTGCAATTGCGAAGCAGACGGCATGGCCGCCACCTGCTCCTCGCGATCAGGCCGCGAAACCACCGTCAATGGTCAAGCCCGTGCCGGTGACGAAGGCCGCCTCCGGACTCGCCAGATACGCCACCATGCCAGCGATCTCTTCCGGGCGGCCATGGCGTGGCAGCGCCATCAGACCATGCAGCGAAGTGGCAAAATCGCTGTTCTCCGGATTCATATCCGTATTCACCGGGCCAGGCTGAACATTATTGATGGTGATGCCGCGTGGACCCAGGTCGCGCGCCAGGCCCTGCACCAGCCCGGTCAGCGCCGATTTGCTCATCGCATACACCGCGCCGCCGGCGAACGGCATGCGCAGCGCATTGGTGCTGCCGATGTTGATGATGCGTCCACCGTCCACCATATGGGCCGAGGCTGCCTTGATCGCCACGAACACGGCGCGCACATTGACGGCGATGGTCTTGTCGAAGTCTTCCAGCGAGAACGTGCCAATGTCGCCCAGATGCAGCACACCGGCGTTGTTGACCAGGATGTCGAGGCGGCCGAATTCCTTGGCGATGCTGTCGATCGCGGCGGCAGTGGCCACGGCATCGGCGGCGTCAACCTTGATGGCGACGGCGCGGCTGCCGGCCGCTTCCAATTCCTGCACCAGCGCGTTGGCGTCGGCGGCCGAGCTTTGGTAGGTGAAGGCGACGGTCGCGCCTTCCTGTGCCAGACGGCGCACGGTAGCGGCGCCTATGCCGCGCGAGCCGCCGGTGACGAATGCGATTTTGCCGTTCAGTTTGCTGTTGGTGGTGTTCATGATCTGTTTCCTTTTCAGTGGTTTAGGGAGATGCGATGGAGTGAGTATCTGCCTGTCTCCCTGAGCTGACTAGATAGCTGGTGGAACTATCAATTTCAACTAAATGGATCAAGTATCGTCAAAAGAGTAAGATGGCGCAATGGAACCTCTACATCATCTGAGCTGCTTCATTCATAGCGCCGAGGGCGGCAGCTTCTCCACGGCGGCGCGCCAATTGGGGCTGACCCCGGCCGCCGTCAGCAAAAACATCGCCCGGCTGGAAAGCAATCTGGGTGTGCGCCTGTTCCAGCGCAGCACGCGCAGCCTGAAGCTGACGGAAGAGGGCGAGCGTTTCCTGGCGCAGGTGAGCGGCCCGCTGGCCGAACTGAAGGGAGCTATCGCCGGCGCCGGACTCGATAGCGGCACGCCAGCCGGCCGCCTCAAGGTGGGGCTGGCACCCGCGTTCGGGCAGGAATACCTGGTGCCGATGCTGGGCGAATTTCTGCTCCGCTATCCCGGCGTGCTGCCGGACTGGCATTTCGATAACCGCCAGGTCGATCTCATTGGTGACGGTTTCGATGCGGCTATCGGCGGCGGCATAGAGCTGACATCCGGTGTGGTGGCGCGCGAACTGGCGCGCATCCGCGTGGTGGTGGTCGCTTCGCCCGCTTATATGGCGGGGCGCACGGCGCCGCGCCACCCCGCCGAACTGGCCAACTTTGACGGCATCGTGCGCCGCTCGGCCAGTAACGGGCGCTTGCGTAGCTGGAATCTTCAAAACAGCCAAGGGGAGGAGGTACCGGCCGAACTGCGGCCTGTCGCCATCTTCGACGATCCGGGCCCCATGGCCAGCGCCGCCAGCCACGGACTGGGCCTGGCCCTGCTGCCGGTGCCGCATGCCTTGCCCTATCTGGAGCGGGGGCAACTGGTCCGCCTGCTGCCGGACTGGTCCGGTGATACCGGAGCGCTCTACCTCTACTATTCCAGCAAAAAGCAGCTTCCCGCCAAGACGCGGGTGTTTGTCGACTTCATCGTCCAGCAGTTCCGCGAGCAGGGCCTTGGCGTCCGGCTGAGCCAGACCTAAGCAAGTTTGTTGTTGACTTTCTTGTTTAGTTGCTATGAGAAATGTTTCTTTGACTGTATAGTGTTGGAAAAATTTTCAATATGGCAATTACTCTTCCGCCCATGTTGCTGTGGCGGCATTGCCGGTGCCTAATCCAACTACTGCTGTACTCGCACTTCCTGAACTGGACTATTTTTCATGAACAAAAAACCTTTGGTATTGGCCTGCAGCCTGGCCCTGACAGTAATGTCCACCCAACAAGCAAACGCGCGTGACAGTTTTTGGCTGCTTCAAAAAAATTGGGAAGGGTTTAGCTTTTCTCCTTCGTGGTCGACGCTTTTACCGCCGGAAGAAGGGGATTCCGTTTTTGTCCTCAATCAGGAGTCTGTTGGCGTTTTCAATCTCGAACATGAGTTTTCGACGCCGAAGTTTCACAGCCTGATAGTTGATTCAAGCCGCGGTGGCGTGGGCTTGGCCCAATATAACTCGGATCCGAATGCCAGCAATTCGATGATGGCAACAACCGAAATCATTGGTGATAAAGGGCGCGGAAGTTATTCCCAGGCGCAAGGAAGTAACTGGGCCAGTACTCTGATTTTGGGCAAAGAAGCTGGTAGCCTCGGATACTATTCGCTGTCGCGCAACGCCGCGCTTCAAAGCGATATCGTCTACGTCGGTTATGCCGGTAGTGGAGCGTTCTGGCAAGACGAGGGCTCGCATAGATCGGAGTCGATGCGAATCGGCGATAGCTTTGGAGCCGATGGCAATTATTACTTTAGTGGCGGCACTTTGGATATCGGCACGGAATCTCTGGGCAATTGGGGAGTAGGCAACTTTAATCAGAGTGGCGGTATCCACACCGTGAACAGCTTGCGCGTTGGCGGTTTCGAATACGGCAACGGCAATGGACACTATATACAAACCGGCGGAAACCTGGTGGTCGATCAGGAGTGGATAGGCGCATATGGTGTCGCAACTTTCGAGCAGCGGGGCGGCAGTCATTCAGTTAGCCGGCTCTTGCTGGGAGATCAGAGCGGGAAGACCGGTCGCTACGAACTGTATTCTGGTGACTTGACCGTTAACGAGTTAACTATCGGTAGCGGAAGTTCCTTTTCGCATTGGAATGGTACGAACCATGTAAATAGCCTGGAACTCGGACGCGAGGGCGGCGGCAATGGCAATAGCTGGGGCAGTGCCATTTACACTTTGGGCGGCATAGCTGATCTGAAGACCGAACGCACTGTCTTGGGTTTGTCAGGCAACGGAGAATTTTACCAAAGCGGTGGCTCCCATACTACCAGGATGCTGTCGCTTGGAACTGGGGAAAACGCTCTGGGAGTGTACCGTCTGACAGGCGGCCGTCTCGAGGCCGATATCGAAAATATTGGTGGCGGTGGCACTGGGCGTTTCTTCCAGGACGGTGGAGAGCATATTTTTGGCAGCATGCAACTTGGTTCGATGGGCGGGGAGGCGCTTTACGAGTTCGATGGCGGTGTATTGTCAGGCGACAGGCTTTTCGTTTTATCGGGCGCTCTGGTCAGCCAGCGTGGCGGGACTGGCAACGTCGCCTATGAGTTGCTGGTCGATGGCGCTTACTCCCAATACGGCGGAAAGATGGATGCGGGAAACCTGCTCAGCATTGGTGTTAACAGTAGCAACAGTAGAGGTTCTTATTACCTGTCAGAACAAGGCGAGTTGCACGCGAAAACGGAATTGATTGGTGTCGGGGGCGATGGATTGTTTGTCCAGCGGGGTGGCAAGAATACAGCCGAGACCATTTTTCTCGGCGATGAAAAAGGCGTTAAAGGAGAATACCAGCTCATTGATGGCCGGTTGAGCGCTGGCAGTGTCGTCGTTAACCGTGCCAGCAAATTTGAGCACAGTGGTGGCTGGAGCACCATCGAGGGCACGCTTACGAACGATGGTATCTACATATTGTCTGGCGGATTGCTGGAAGTAAATGGCACTGTTGCAATCGGTACAAAAAACGAAAGCGAATTTCGCCAGATGGGTGGCAAGCATATTGCCACGGAACTTCGGCTTGGAAGCAGCAATGGCGTCCTAGGATATTATAGCTTGGGAGGCGGCCAACTGATAACAGGCAATGAGTTGCTTGGCGATGAAGGTAGAGCGAATTTTTTGCAGTGGGGCGGCGAACACAGGGCTTCTTCCATTGTGCTGGGCAGCGACATTATGCGTGGCACCTTTACAGACGGAGTAACGGGAAGGTACTCGCTGAGGGGCGGCACGCTGATTGCCGACAAGCTGTCCTTGAGGACAAGCGGCGTGGTTGATCAGTTCGGTGGTGCGGTCACTATCAACGGTACGCTTTCCAGCAGCGGCAGGTATGAGATTGGACGAGGTTCGCTAAACGTCGGCGGCTCCCTCGACATTGGCGTAGAGCGCAACGGTTCGTTTTTCCAAGGCGACGCTACGGTCACGGCCAGGCAAATTGTTCTGGGAAGTGACCATGGCGGGTCTGGTTATTATTCCCTGGGCGGCGGCGAGCTTCGGGCGGATACCGAATTGCTGGGCACGGGGGGCTGGGGGACGTTCAATCAATTTGGGGGGACCCATAATGTTCACTCCATGCAACTCGGGAATGGCGGCTTTGGCGAAGGAAAATACTATTTGAGTGGTGGCGCGCTTAACGCGGACTACTTGACCATCAAGACTGGATCTACTTTCGAGCAATCGGGCGGAGCCAGCTTGGTCTGGCGTACCTTGACTAATGAGGGCCAGCTTAACCTGTCAGGAGGCACTCTTACTCTGTTTGGTAACAGTACACTCGACAACCGCGGCGTGCTGGTGCTCGGCGGCGGCGAGCTTAGCGGTAGAAATATCGTAAATGCTGGAATGATATACGGCTACGGCAGGATCGCCGGAGTGATCGAAAACCAAGGTGTTATACGGGCAGGCAGTGGGCCAACGGGGGAGTATTTGCGTTTAGACGGATGGATCGGTAACAGCGGCACGATTGAGGCTAACGCTGGCGCCACGTTTAGTGCCAGAGACGGTATTGTCAATTTCTCTGGAACGTTAGGAATTCACGGCGGCTCGGTCACAACAGATGGCACCCTGGATAACTTCGGCAGAATTACCGGCTCAGGCACCCTGAGCGCCACTAGGCTGAATAACAGTGGCAACATCGATCTGATGGATGGTGCCGTTGTTGTGCACGGCGAAGTCGATAACAGGCAGACTGGACACATTGGCATCAAGGGAAGCGATGTCATATTTAACCAGACCGTGACCAACAACGGTGGAATTGAACTGCAAGGTGGAAGTGTTACTTTCGCCGGATCGTATGTGGAAAATGGCATGTTCTACAGCGAGTCAGGACGCGTCCATGCGAACGACATGACGGTCACCGGCAAGGGCTTCCTGATTGGCGGCGAAGGCGCCGAGTGGCATATCGACAATAGTTTTAATAACGGGAGCACCCAAGGCAGCAAATGGGATACCGGCCGCGCCAACCTGTTCTTTGACGGCAACGGAACCAAGCGACTGTATTTGGCGGGATCGGATCATGGCGTTTCATTGTCCGGCTATGCCGATAACTTTGCCTTTGGATCTATCACTTTGGATGGGGGATTGATTATTGCGGACGGCAATGCTGAAGCTGGTGCGGCGCTGTACGTAGGCCTGTTCAATCTCGAAGGCGGTCTGGCTAAGCTCGGCGGCATTTACAGCCCGTACAACATCTACTATGACGGTACGCTGGCCGGAAACGACTACCTGCACGGCGGCCGTTACGCGCTGGCCGGCGGCGGCTTCCTGCAGTCGGCTACACCGGTTCCAGAGCCGGAGAGCTGGGCCTTGTTGCTCGCCGGCCTTGGCATCCTTGGCGGTTTGGCCCGCCATCGCGCGCGCCGCGCGGTTTAAGCCCGGCGCGGATACAAGCAGGGACTCAGCCGCCGGCAGTTCCCTGCTCGTATCATTTACTTCAAAAGCGGATCAGTCTTCGACCGCATCCAGATGGAAAATCGCAAACGCCTTGGCCGGGGTCTTCTCGGTTGGCTTGGCGCTTTGCACCTGGGCGCAGTCTTCCGCGACCAGGCTGCGCCAGTTCGGGATGCCGGCGTTGGAGAAGATGGCGTTGGCTTTCGAGGCCAGGCTGATGTCGAGCGCGAGGCGGGCGTTGCGCGGCTCGCCCTTGGCGTAGTTGACGCCGCGCAGCTCGATGCCGTATGCGCTCATCCATGGTTCCCACAGGCCCGATTCCACGCCCTGAACGATGCGGTCCAGCATGGTGCCCAAGGACAGGCCTTTCTTGACCACGGCGCGCAGCAGTTCCAGCGACGGGGCGCTGCGCATGTCGGTGCTGACCTTGCCGGCGCCGCGCACGACGATGGCCTTGATTTCCTTCGAAAAGGCGGCGTCGCGTTCGGTGTAGTCGCGCATCCGGGTGTAGAAGCCGGTGTCGAGGAAGGGATTGTCGGCCCGCTTGGCGGCGGTCGGGGCTGGTTTTTGCTCAGCGGGCTGTTTTTTGGTGGTCATGAGATGCATTCGTGGAGTACAAGGGGCGCAGTGTAACATTTCCAGCCAGCTTAGCCGCTATTCCGATCAGCTCCCTTCGGCTCCGGCCAGCCTTATTTGCCGAGCAGGGCCAGCGACTGTTCCCACTGATCGGCCCATTCGTGCAGGAATTCATGCGCCTGGAAGGCTTTTTTCAGGCGCGACACAGGCACCCGGTAGACCTCGTTTAGTCCCAATGCCAGCGTGACCGGGTTCCACACGGCGTTCTTCTTGGACTTTTTCACGCTGGCTTTGACACGCGCGCCGTCGTCGCCGAAGATGCCGATGGCGTCGGTCAGCGATTTCTCCAGGTCGATCTTGCCCATGCCGGCGAAGGCGATCAGCACCTGCTCGCGGCAGATGCCGGCCTGCGATTCCTTGGCCGCTTCCACCGCTTCGACCTTGACGGGTTCCGGTTCGGCCTCGCGCTTGAGCTTGGCTGCCAGCCGTTCCAGATCCTTCTTGGTAAAGCGCAGCTCATGCAACTGGCGCGTGAAGCCGGGCGCGGGCAGGGTGGTGACGATGCGGTAGACGTCCTTGGTGATGGTGATCAGCACATCGCTGGCGCCGTCCAGCAGGCGCTGGGTGTCGCCATGGAAGAAAATCGGCGCGGCATAGCCGCCGTTGGCGTCGCCGAACAGCTCGGGGTAGTTGGCATCGTAGTCCAGCCAGACATAGGGCAGCAGCTCGTTCTCGATCAGGCGTGCCAGCGTCCAGGGGGCGCCGGTTTGCTGTTCCAGCCATGCGCAGGCTTGTTCGGTGGTGGCGCGGAAGGGTAGTTCGGTCAAGCTCATAGGATTCAGACTTTGAAAGGGTTGCGTTCGTTCAGTTCGTCAATATACGCCTCGATCCCGCCGCTCTCGCGTTCCAGGAAGCGTTCGATCGCATCCGAGAACGCCGGATGGGCCAGCCAGTGGGCCGACCAGGTTTTTTGCGGCAGGAAGCCGCGCGCCATCTTGTGCTCGCCCTGGGCGCCGCCCTCGAAGGTGGCGATGCCTTCGGCGATGCAGAATTCCAGCGGCTGGTAATACGCCGTCTCGAAGTGCAGGCAGGGCACATGCTCCATCGCGCCCCAATAGCGGCCGTACAAGGTATCGGCCGTGTGGATCAGCAGCGAGGAGGCGATCGCCATGCCGTCGCGCTCGGCCACGATCAGCAGGATGTTTTGCGGCATGCTGGCGCCGATGTGCAGGAAAAAATTCAGATTCAGATAGGGCGAGGAGCGGTGCTCCGCGTAGGTATTCGAGTAGCAGCGGTGGAAGAAGCGCCAGTCCGCCTCGGTGGCGTCCACGCCGCGCACCTGGCGCATCGTCACGCCCGCCTCGCGCACCTTGCGCCGTTCGGCGCGGATATTCTTGCGTTTCTTGTGTTCCAGTGTGGACAGGAACTGCTCGAAGTCGGCATAGCCATTGTTCAGCCAGTGGAACTGCACGCCGCTGCGCAGCATGAAGCCGGCTTCCTGTAATTGCGCGGCCTGCGCTTCCGGCGGATACAGGATGTGGGTGGACGACAGGCCGGTCGCTTCCTGCTGCGCACAGAGCAGATCGACCAGGGCGGCGCGGGCAGTGTCGTCGCGCGCCAGCAGGCGGCTGCCGCTGACGGGCGTGAACGGAATCGCCGACAGCAGCTTGGGGTAGTACTCCAGGCCATTGCGCTGGTAGGCGTCGGCCCAGGCCCAGTCGAATACATATTCGCCGTAGCTATGGGCCTTGACGTACAGGGGCAGGGCGGCGGCCAGCGCTTCGCCGTCCCACAAGGCCAGGTATTGCGGCTGCCAGCCGGTATCGGCGCTGGCCGAGCCGGATTCGTGCATCGCGTGCAGAAAGGCATACGACAGGAAGGGATTGGCTTCCGCCTGCAAGGCCAGCAGTTCGCTCCATGCGCTCTCGCCTATGTCGGACAGAGAAGAAACGATACCCGTGCGATAATTCATTTTTTGCCGTTTTGCTATGCAGAACAGGCATTTTACGCAATAAATTCAAATAACGAATTCAAAGCATGGACATGACCAGAAATTTCTTCAATCTGTATTCCCACGACTTTGTGCGCGTCGCCGTCGGCGTGCCGGTCTGCCGCATCGCCGATCCGGTATTCAATGCGGCCCAGACCATCGAACTGGCCAAACAGGCGCAGGCGCAAGGCGCCGCGCTGGTGGCCTTCCCCGAGCTGGGCCTGTCGGCCTATACCTGCGACGACCTGTTCCAGCAGCGCGCGCTGCTCGATGCCTGCGAGCAGGCGCTGGCCGAGATCGTCAAGGCATCCGCTCAGCTGAGCCCGGCGCTGATCGTCGGCCTGCCGCTGCGCGTGGGACATCAGTTGTACAACTGCGCGGTGGTGGTGGCCAATGGCGGCATCCAGGGCGTGGTGCCCAAGAGCTATCTGCCAAACTACGGCGAGTTCTACGAGGCGCGCCAGTTCAGCACTGGCGACTTCGCCGTCACCGATCATGTGGAACTGTTGGGGTATACCGTGCCTTTCGGTTCGGCGCTGCTGTTTGAAGTAAGCAATATGCCGCTGTTCAAATTCCATGTCGAAATCTGCGAAGACGTGTGGGTGCCGATTCCGCCGTCGTCCTTCGCCGCGTTGGCCGGCGCGACGGTGCTGGTCAATCTGTCCGCCTCGAACGTGGTGGTCGGCAAGGCGGGTTATCGCCATCAACTGGTCAGCCAGCAATCGGCGCGCTGCCTGGCGGCCTATCTGTACACGTCTTCCGGCAGCGGCGAGTCGTCCACCGACATGGCCTGGGACGGCCAGGCGCTGGTCTATGAAAATGGCGAGTTGCTGGCCGAGTCGGCGCGCTTTGCCGATACGTCCAGCCTGATTTTCGCGGACGTGGATCTGGAACGCCTGTCGCGCGAGCGCATGCGTACCACCACCTTCGGCCAGTCGGTGCAGCGCCACGCGGGTGAAGTGGGCGCCTTCCGCGCCGTACGCTTCCCGCTGGCGCTGCCTTTCGATCAGGAGCTGCCGCTCAAGCGCTGCGTGGAACGCTTCCCGTATGTGCCGGCCGACAGCCGCCGCCGCGACGAGCGCTGCAACGAGGTCTACAGCATTCAGGTACAGGCGCTGGTGCAGCGCCTGCGCTCCAGCAATATCCAGAAAGTGGTGATCGGCATTTCCGGCGGCCTCGATTCGACGCACGCTCTGCTGGTCTGCGCGCGCGTGATGGATCAGCTCAAGCTGCCGCGCACGAATATCCTTGCTTACACGATGCCCGGCTTCGCCACCAGCGAACGTACCTTGAACCAGGCGCGCGCCTTGATGGCGCTGGTGGGCTGCTCGGCGGCGGAAATCGATATCCGCCCTAGCTGCCTGCAGATGCTGAAGGATCTGAACCATCCGTATGCGGAAGGGCAGAACCAGTTCGACATCACCTTCGAGAACGTGCAGGCGGGCGAGCGTACCAATCACCTGTTCCGCCTGGCGAATCACCATGGCGGCATCGTCATCGGCACCGGCGACCTGAGCGAGCTGGCGCTGGGCTGGTGTACCTATGGCGTAGGCGACCATATGTCGCACTACAACGTCAACGCCAGCGTGCCGAAGACGCTGATCTCGCATCTGGTGCGCTGGGTGGCCGAGTCCGGCGTGATCGGCCGCAACGATGCGCAGGTGCTGCTCGATATCCTGGACACGGAAATCAGCCCGGAACTGGTGCCCGGCACGGCCGACGGCCAGCCTGAGCAGAAGACCGAAAGCACCATCGGCCCTTACGAGCTGCAGGACTTCAATCTCTACTATGTGCTGCGCTTCGGCTTCGCGCCGAGCAAGGTGGCCTTCCTGTCCCTGCATGCCTGGAAAGACCGCGAACAGGGCCGCTGGCCGGATGGCAGCCATGTGGCGCGCAACCAGTATGGGCTGGCGGCAATCAAGAAGAACCTGGGTATCTTCCTGGACCGCTTCTTCCGCACTGCCCAGTTCAAGCGCACTTGCGTACCCAATTCGCCCAAAGTGGGCACCGGCGGCTCGCTGTCGCCGCGCGGCGACTGGCGCGCACCAAGCGATGCCAGTAGCACCGTCTGGATGCAACAATTACAGTCGATTCCGACGCTGGAAAGCGACGTTTAAGCCCCAAAGCGGTGCGTTACCCATCAGTTTGCCGAGGTTTGTGCAGGTATCAGCAAAGCCTGATAGGCCCGCCGCCAACTGTGGCATACAATAGCAGTCGAGTAGTCTGGCGTGCCCTTTGGTCGGGCCGCCTAGCCAGTTTTACGCGTATCAATATCAAGGAGAAGTCATGAAACAGATTACCGCTGTGATCAAGCCGTTCAAACTGGACGAAGTGCGTGAAGCGCTGGCCGAAGTCAACGTGACCGGTCTGACCGTCACCGAAGTCAAGGGTTTCGGCCGCCAGAAGGGCCATACCGAACTGTATCGCGGCGCGGAATACGTCGTCGATTTCCTGCCGAAAGTCAAAGTGGAAGTCGTTGTCGACGACAGCGTGGCCGAGCAGGTGGTCGACGCCATCATCAAGGCTGCCCGCACCGGCAAGATCGGCGACGGCAAGATCTTCGTGCAAAACGTTGAGCAAGTCATTCGTATCCGTACCGGCGAAACGGGCGCAGAAGCAGTGTAATGAGAGTGCCGGGCCATCCGGCATTCTCTGTATATACATACTTGGTTATATTAGTTCGGATTTACTAGGTGAATAAGTAGTATAGAACCTGTCATTACAGCTTCTGTACCGGACGTGGGTCGTCAAACCCACGCCTGCATCAACTAGAAAAGAGAGACTTCTATGCCAGGCCATCGTTCCCACGCCGCAGCCGCGCTGCGCCGCTCCCGCCACACCAAAACCGCCGCGCTGCTTGCGCTGGCCTTTCTCGTGAGCTCGGCCGACCTGGCCGCCAGCCCCAGCGTGTATCCCACCGGCGTGACCCGTTACGACACCAAGCTTGCCTACAACAGCTACGTCATCTTCAGCGGCCAGGACAAGAAAACCCATCTGATCGATATGAACGGCAACGAGGTGCACCGCTGGGATGCCGAAGGCTTCCCGCCCGTGCTGCTCGACCCGGCGCTGACCGGCGGCAAGCGCTGCCACGTGCTGCTGCAATTGTCCAGCGTGAGCGGCACCTCGAACGAGGGCAATGGCCTGCGTAATCAGTCGATTGGCGAGTTGGACTGGAACGGTAAAGTGGTCTGGCAATGGGGCGCCGGTGGCGACACGGCCGGCAAGGCGATGGATGCCTATTCTCCGGCCGAGAACCAGGGTGGCGGGGCGCCGGGCGGCAGCGCCAAGCAGCACCACGACTGGCGCCGTCTGCCCAATGGCAATACGCTGATACTGGCGAATCTGGTGCAGCCCGTCAAAGGCTTCGCCGCGCAGCAGTTGCTGGACGATGTGATCTATGAAGTGACCCCGCAGGGCAAGATCGTCTGGAGCTGGACCGCGTCGGAACATATCAATGAGTTCGACTTCAGCCCGGCCTCGCTGGAACTGGTGCTCAAGGGCCAGTCGCCGCGCGGCAAGGCGGCGCCGTTCGACTTCCTGCATATCAATAATATGTCCGTGCTGGGGCCGAACCGCTGGTTCAACCAGGGCGACCAGCGCTTCCATCCGGATAACATCCTGATCGATTCGCGCGAAGCCAACTTCATCGTGATTCTGGATAAGAAGACCGGTAAGGTAGTGTGGACGCTGGGGCCGGATTATCCGGCGCAAGTGCGCGGACCGCGTGTACTGCCGCGTGCTGTGGATCAGATCACGGGCCAGCATGATGCCCACCTGATCGAACCGGGCCTGCCGGGCGCGGGCAATATCCTGGTGTTCGACAACCAGGGCGAAGCCGGTTATCCGCGGGTGAATGTGGGCGTGCAGCCGCGCTCGCGGGTGCTGGAAATCGACCCGATCAAGAAAGAGATCGTGTGGGAATATACCGGGGCGGATTCCAATGCGCCGGAGTGGAGTTTCTACAGTTCCTTCATCAGCAGCGCGCGCCGTCTGCCGAATGGCAATACCCTCATCGATGAAGGCATGAACGGACGCATCTTCCAGGTCACCGCCAAGGGTGAGCTGGTGTGGGAATATGTCAGTCCTTATTTTGCGGCGAACCCTGTGGCTGGCGCTGGCCGCCAGGTACAGGGCAACTGGTTGTACCGTGCCCAGCCGGTGCCGTATAACTGGGTTCCCGAAGGTACTGCGCGCTCCGAAAAAGCGGTGATCCCGCCGGATTTGAGCAAGTACCGCGTGTCTAGCCAATAAAAGTAAGCGGGCCGCAACGCCTTGTCGGGGACAGCTTTTAAATCCGCGTCAAAGAGCCGGAGACAGCTTTAAAACCGACGGCAAAGAGCCGGAGACAGCTTTAAAACCGACGGCAAAGAGCCGGAGACAGCTTTAAAACCCACGGCAAAGAGCCGGGGTCTGACCCGCCGGGTCAGACCCCAGGGTTACGCCGTGGGTTTAAAAAGATAGTCGCCGGCGCTCAAGCGGCGCCGCACCTTCCCATACATTTTTATACCTCGCCCACCGGCCCAACCGGCAGGCAGGGCGGACCACGCCCATCGCATTCACCAGATCAGATTAGAGAGCCATCATGCATCACGTAATTTTTGCCGAGACCAATGCCTACCAACAGTTCCGACAGGCCAGCGCCACGCTGCCTCGTCCAAGGGCAGCCCGCTTCGGCGCGCTGACCGCCTTCACCCTGGCCGTGCTGGCCAGCACCGTTCCAGCCTATGCCCAGACCGGCATTGCCGATGCAGCCGCCCAACAACTGGCGATCAGCGCCGCCAATGCCGCCGTCGCACTGGCCGCAGCCGATAGTGCCCAAGCCGCTGCCGGTGCCAACGGCACCACCGCGACACTTGGCGCCGCCACCGGCACACCAGGCGCCGCCACCATCATCGGCGCCGACGGCGCCATCGAAGCGATCGCCCGCGTCACCGTCTCCACCCGCCGCCGCAATGAAACCTCGCAAAGCGTGCCAACCACGATGACCGTGCTCGACAGCAAAGCGCTGGACTCGAGCCGCATCTACCGCGTGCAGGATCTGCAGCAACTGCTGCCCAGCACCACCGTCAACTATGTCCACGCCCGCCAGGTCAGTTTCGCCGTGCGTGGCCTGGGCAATAACACCGCCAGCGATGGCCTGGAAGGCAGTGTCGGTCTGTATCTGGACAATGTCTACCTGGCCCGTCCCGGCATGGCTGCCTTCGACGCGCTCGACATCCAGCAGCTGGAACTGCTGCGCGGCCCGCAAGGCACGCTGTTCGGCAAGAACACCACCGCTGGTGTGCTCAACATCACCACCCGCCAGCCGACCTTCCAGCCGGAACGCAGCGTGCAGTTGTCGGCCGGATCGGCGGGCTATGTGCAGGGCAAGGCCTCGGTCTCGGGCGCCCTCTCGGATAGCGTGGCTGGCCGCGTCTCGGCCTACAAAACCCATGAAGACGGCTACATCACCAATAACTACAACGGCAAAAAAGTGCAGGGCGGCGACCGCCAGGGCGTGCGCGCCCAGTTGCTGATCGATCCGGATCAGGGCTTCAATGCCCGCATCATCGCCGACTACAACGAGGAAGATTCCAATAACGGCACCATGCTGTTCTACAACGCAGGCCCTAGCGGCAGGTTCCTGACGCAGGCCGCGCTGGTGGGCGGCCATCCCGTCACCGATCCGAACGCGCGCCAGGTGAATCAGGACAGCGGTTCCCATGTCACCGTGCATCAGGGCGGCCTGTCGGCGGAAGCCAACTGGAAGCTGGACAATGATTACAAGTTGACCTCGGTCAGCGCCTACCGGTTCTGGAACTTCACGCCGCGCAATGACGACGGTCTGGAAGTGCCGGTCACGCTGAACGTGGGCGCGCTGACCCGCCACAAGCAGTTTACCCAGGAAGTGCGTGTGGCGACGCCGCTGGGCCGCCCGGTCGAGTCCGTGCTGGGCACGTATTACTACTATCAGGACCTGAACAACACCGCCTTTACCTACAACGGCCCGCTGGCAGACAGGTTCAACGCCACCCCCATTGGTGCCTGGAATAACCTCACCAGCCTGGCGGACGGCCATCTGCGCGTCAATAGCTATGCCCTGTTCGGCCAGTCGATCTGGCACATCGATCCGAAGTGGGATCTGACCGCCGGCCTGCGCGCCACCCATGAGGACAAGACCGCGCAGGAAGTACGTTACGCGCCGACGGGCGGTGCGGCCGTGAGCGGTCCGGCGCTGGCGGCACGTAACGCACGCTACGGCGCCTACAACTCGGGCGACATCCGCCTGCATAATTTGAGCCCATCGGCGCTGGTCACGTTGGCCTACAAGGTCGATGAGGACGTGCTGGCCTTCGGCACGCTGTCGCATGGCGAAAAATCGGGCGGCATCAATCTGGCGGTGCCGGGTGCGGCCGGGGTGTCGTCGCTCAAGGTGGGTAATGAGCGCGCCAACAATCTGGAGTTCGGCCTCAAGAGCAGCCTGCTGGATCGCCGCGTGCAGTTCAACACCAGTGTGTTTTGGACCGAAGTGCACGGCTACCAGAACAATGCCTATGATCCGGTCAGCAGCACTTCCTACCTGACCAATGCCGGTAACGTGCGCAGCCGTGGTGTGGAAACCGAACTGACGGCGCGGATAACACGCGGTCTGACCTTGGGCGGCAGCGCTTCGTTCAATGACGTGAAATACCGCGAGTACAAGAACGCACCGTGCCCACCGGAACGTAGCGGCACCTCCTGCGATCTGTCCGGCCGTGCCGCGCTGGTCAACGCGCCGCGCTGGATAGCCAACCTGAACGCTCAGTACACCCACAAGGTGGCCGACAACGCCGACGCTTACTACAACGCCAACTACGCCTTCCGCGCCAGCACCTACGGTACGCTCGATGCTTCCGAGTATTCGCGGATTCCGGCTTATAGCGTGAGCAATGCCTCGGCAGGCGTGCGCTTCAAGGCGGGCGGCACCAAGTGGGATGTATCGCTGTGGGCCAAGAATCTGTTCGACAAGCAGTACTACACCAGCATGTGGAATACCAGCCTGGGAGCGTACAACGCCGTCATCGGCACGCCGCGCACCGTGGGCCTGACCGCCAAAGCGGACTTCTGATTCATCTCGCAAACGCAAGGCCGGCCTGCGTGTTCAGGCTGGCTGTTGGAAACATCCGCATATGCAGCGCGGGCCGGAGTTCCGGCGCGTTGCACCAGCAAACTTTAAGGAAGCAAGCATGAGCAATCCAAACAACAAGCGCCGCCGCGTACTGAAAACCCTGCCAGCGCTGGCGCTGGCCAGCTCCCTGGGCGCCGCCTTGCTGGCGCGCGCCGCCGGTGCGCGCGATCAGCCGAATATCATCTTCATCCTGGCTGACGACCTGGGTCATGCCGATCTGGGCGTCTACGGCCAGACCGATTTCAAGACGCCGAATCTGGACCAGCTGGCGGGGCAGGGAGTGCGCTTCACGCAAGCCTATGCCAACTCGGCCGTGTGCTCGGCCACCCGCTTCGCGCTCATTACCGGACGCTACCAGTACCGCCTGCGCGGCGGACTGGAAGAGCCGATCGCCGGCGCCTCCGACACGCTGGGCCTGCCACCTGCGCATCCTACCCTGCCATCGCTGCTGAAAAAAGCCGGCTACGGCACCGCGCTGATCGGCAAGTGGCACCTGGGTTATCTGCCGACCTTCGGCCCGCTGAAAAGCGGCTACGACAGCTTCTTCGGCAACTACGGCGGCGCCATCGACTACTTCACCCATAAGCCGGGCGTCGGGCCGAACGTGAAGGAGGACCTGTACGAGGGCGAAGTACCGGTGCATCAGATCGGCTACTACACCGACCTGCTGGGCGACCGCGCGGTGGACTTCGTCAAGAAACAGGAGGCGGGCAAGCCCTTCTTCCTGTCGCTGCACTACACCGCACCGCATTGGCCATGGGAAGGTCCGGGCGATGAGGAAATATCGCGCAAGATCGACAATATCTTCCACTACGATGGCGGCGAATTGGAAACCTACGGCAAGATGGTCAGCGGGCTGGACAGCTCGATCGGCAAGGTATTGAAGGCGCTGGAGCAGCGCGGGCTGGCTGACAACACTATCGTCATCTTCACCAGCGACAATGGCGGCGAGCGTTTCTCCAAGACCTGGCCGCTGACGGGGCAAAAGACCGAGCTGCTGGAAGGCGGCATCCGCGTGCCGGCGATTGTGCGCTGGCCGGCCAAGATCGCGCCGGGGCAGGTGAGCCAGCAGGTGGCGATCAGCATGGACTGGCTGCCGACCTTGCTGGCCGCCGCCGGCACCAAGCCGGACGCGGCTTACCCGACCGATGGCCAGAATCTGCTGCCCTCGCTGCTGACGGGCGGCGCGCCCGTCGAGCGCACGCTGCTGTGGCGCTACAAGGCCAACGCCCAGCGCGCGATCCGTTCCGGCGACTGGAAGTATCTGAAAATCGGCGGCAACGAGTTCCTGTTCGACGTTGCGGTGGACCAGCGCGAACGCGCCAACCTGAAACGCAAGCATCCCGAAGTGTTCGACCGCCTGAAGGCGCAATGGGAAAGCTGGAACAAGGAAATGCTGCCGATCACGGCGGATGTGCGTACCCACGGCGTGAGCGGGGTGGTGCAGGCGGATCGCTACGGCATTTCCGCTACAGGGAGTGTGCCTGACTAACTTCTCAGCCTGAGGGGTGGTGTGGATGTATCGGTGATGATGGGAGAAGGTCACTGATACAATCCATGCAAATGAAAATAATTCTCAACACCATCGGTATATTGGCCGTCGTCCTGGGCGTGTTCGGCATCTTCCTGCCGCTATTGCCGACCACCCCGTTCCTGTTGCTGGCGTCGGCCTGCTTCGCGCGCGCGTCGCCGCGGTTGCACCATTATTTGCAGACCAATAAATACTTCGGCAAGTATCTGCGCGATTACGAAAACGGTCGCGGCATCCCCCTACGCGGCAAGATCTGGGCGCTCGTCTTCATGTGGACGTCAATGTGTTACTCGATCTGGCGCGCCAACGTGCTCTGGGTGGGGATTTTGATCGTGCTGATTGGAACCTGCGTGACTATCTACCTGACCCGTTTCGTACCCACCATGCGCATTGAAAAATCAAGAGCATTTCCTGATTAAGCACTGCGCAATGTATGGGTGGCGCGTGATGCACTGGCTGGCCAGCTAGTGCCGATGAATTGCCTGTTTTTTTGGCAGATATTTTCGCGTGAATGAGCATTTGGTATAGAATTTAGCCATTGGCGGGTATTTTATTCCGCTAGGAGTAAAGTCCATGAAAAATTCCAAACCTAAAGTACTTCAACCTGATGTAGAGGTGCGCGCAGCCAGCGATGTTGTTGCGCGCGTGCGTCCAGCCAAGAGGGCTCAACCGTCAGCTGAAGTTTTGGAAATGTTTGCAAGTATTCATCGGAGCGACGAGTTTACGGTTGCTAATGCCTTGGCTGATTATGCTGGAGTGAAGGTTAAGTATTAATTGCAAATTCGCGTCTGTGGGTGATGTAAGAAGTGAAGCCGTTGTGCAATAGCAGACAAGCTATCGCAGCGGCTTTTTTGTTGCTTGTGAGGAAGGGTGCTGCTCATGACTACATACATCACTCAAGTTTTCAGGCGTCGTTTTGAAGCAAATCATCGTGATGCCGACATGTTTATTGATTGCTTTTCGGAGTGGAAGGCGGGTGAGCCGTTGGATAACCTGCTGTTTGGAAAAGATGTTCCTTACAGAACGCCGACCGTTGGAGGCAAGCATTTCTCTCTGCGACACGTGCATTTGATTCCTCAGGCTAATGCTCAAGAGGCGGCGGAATGGCGGGATGCCTACAATTTGGGGCGGCAGAAGACTAGTGATCGAGCGCTCGTGTATGTCAGCGACGATAAGGGTAATCATCTGCTGTTAGGTATTCTTGAGGAGCCGGAAGCGCACGAAATTGCTCGGATGAAAACGCCTGAGCATGAGTCTTTAATGCGGACTTATGCAACTATCGCAGAAGAGTTTTTGCAGACGGGTAAAACTTCAGCATGAAATAGCGCGACGGCAAGGTACGCGCTGCGCCGCCGGGAAAAAATCAGCGGATACGCAATTCGAATTTCCAGGTGATCAGCCGCAGCATCGTAATGAACGCGGCACTGGCCCACAAACAAAAGTCATCGCTGAAATGGAAGTACTGCAGGGCGATGAACAGCCAGCAGCCGAAGAAGGCGCAGATGGCGTAGGGTTGGCCGTCGCGGAATACCATCGGCACTTCATTGCAGACGATGTCGCGCAGCACGCCGCCGAAGATGCCGGTGATGACGCCCATCATCGAGGCGATGAACAGCGGCATGTGCGCGGCCTGGGCCTGGGATACGCCGGCCACGGCGAACAGGCCCAGGCCGATGGCGTCGGCGATGACGATTAGCCGTTCGGAAACCATCTGGCGCAGCGTGCGGATCAGGGGTGTGGCCACCAGGGCCAGGAAGAATATCAGGATCGCGTATTCCTGGTGCAGCACCCAGAACAGGGGCCGTTTGTCGAGCAGAATGTCGCGCAGGGTACCGCCGCCGAAGGCGGTGATGAAGGCGACGGTGAACACGCCGACCAGGTCCATGCGCTTGCGTCTGGCCTCGATAAAGCCGGAAAATGCGCCCACCAGGATCGCCATGATTTCAATTGTCGTGATCAGGGCTTGGTGGGGGATGGGCTTCATCGTGCGGATGGGACTGGTTGTTCAAGTCCGTACACTATCATGCCATTGAAATAAAAGGTGCTTTTCGGAACTTCTGGAATTAAACCCACTGAAAAATGCGGTGTCTTGGAGGAACCAAGGTGCCGCCGTCCCTCTTAGAACCCAAGGCAAAGAGCCGGGGTCTGACCCGGCGGGTCAGACCCCAGGGTTACGCCCTGGGTTTAGATGGCAGCCGACGGCCTGCCAGTGCTTAATGGTCGCGCGTCGCTTGCAGCGCGGCGCGCAGCAGCACGATCAGGGCGCCGTCGCCGCCATCGGAGGGCCGGGCCGCGCAAAAGGCAACCACTTCCTCTTTTTGCACCAGCCAGCTGTGCACCATGGACTTGAGCACCGGTTCCTGGCTCTTGGAGCCGAAACCCTTGCCGTGAATGACGCGCACGCAGCGGAAGTTGCGCAGCGCGGCCTTGCGCAAAAACGCGCCGATGCCGTCACGGGCTTCGTCGCGGCGCAGGCCGTGCAGGTCGATCTCGTCCTGGACCGGCCAGTAACCCTTGCGCATGCGCTTGACCACATCGTTGCCGACGCCGGGCGCGGCGTAATTGAGCGCCGGGTCTTCTTCCAGATAGTGATCCACTTCAAACAGGTCCGACAGCGATTCGCGCAGCACGGCCGCGTCGTCCTCGGCCTGGGTGCGCGGGCGCGCCGGGGCGGCGGGCAGGGCGCCCGCCTTGGGCAGACCCGGCACATGCCGGTTGCTCTCGGGCAGGCGCTTGACCCCGCCGACGCTGGACTGGAACAGATTCGCTTCCACCGCCTGCACCTTGGCGCGTTTGGCCTTTTCGGCATCGGCAATGGCGCGCGCGTCTGCCTGTTCCTTGAGCTGCTTGCTCAGGGATTTCAGGTCGGCGAAGTCCTTCAGGCCCATTCTTATTCCTGACCTTCCAGGAAGCGCTGGGCGTCCAGCGCGGCCATGCAGCCGGTGCCGGCGCTGGTGATGGCCTGGCGGTAGATGTGGTCCTGCACGTCGCCGGCGGCGAATACGCCCGGCACGCTGGTGGCGGTGGCCATGCCTTCGGTGCCGGTCTTGGTCTTGATGTAGCCGTTGACCATTTCCAGCTGGCCTTCGAAGATGCCGGTGTTCGGCTTGTGGCCGATGGCGATGAACACGCCGTGCACGGTCACATCGGTGACGGCGCCGCTGTCGGTCGATTTGATGCGCACGCCGGTCACGCCGCTGTCGTTGCCGACCACTTCGTCCAGGGTGTGGTTGTATTTGATCTCGATCTTGCCTTCGGCGACCTTGGCGTTCAGGCGGTCGATCAGGATGGCTTCGGCGCGGAACTTGTCGCGGCGGTGGATCAGGGTGACCTTGTTGGCGATGTTCGACAGGTACAGCGCTTCTTCCACGGCGGTGTTGCCGCCGCCGACGACGGCCACTTCCTGGCCACGGTAGAAGAAACCGTCGCAGGTGGCGCAGGCGGACACGCCCTTGCCCATGAAGGCCGTTTCCGACGGCAGGCCCAGGTACTGGGCCGAGGCGCCGGTCGAGATGATCAGCGTGTCGCAGGTGTAGGTGCCGCTGTCGCCGATCAGGCGCATCGGTTTCTCGTTCAGTATGGTCGTGTGGATGTGGTCGAACACGATTTCGGTGTCGAATTGCTCAGCATGCTTCAGGAGGCGCTGCATCAGCTCTGGACCTTGCACGCCCGCCGGATCGCCTGGCCAGTTTTCCACATCGGTAGTGGTCATCAGCTGGCCGCCTTGCTCGACACCGGTTATCAGCACCGGTTTCAGATTGGCGCGAGCGGCATAGACGGCGGCGCTGTAACCGGCTGGGCCGGAGCCGAGGATCAAAACGCGGGCATGTTTGGTAGTGGTCATGGAAGGTTTCTTAATAGGTGGACAGGTCCAGAGTTGGGGACGTTCCTGCCGAGCGCAAGGGTGGCGCCACCGGGGAGGCGGCCGGCCAGCTATTGCGTTCGCGCAAGCAATGCAAGATTATAGTCCAAGCAGGCCATCCGCATGAATCGGGAGGCCGGTCTCTATCCTTATGCCTTAGAATACCCGTCTATGGCTATTTATATGCCGATAACATTGCGGTAGAAGCGAGATATGAGCAGCAAAACCTCTGAGCGTATGACCAAAACTGTCCCGCCCCCCTCGAACAGCTACACCCGTACGCCGACCGAGCGCCAGCCGCTGCCAAATCGCCTGGTGCGTCTGCTGTCGGAGGCGCGCTGGTTCGCGCTGGCCGGGCTGGCACTGTATTTCGTGCTGATTTTGCTGAGTTTCCACAAGGGCGATCCGGGCTGGTCGCACGCCAATGTGGTGCCCAAGGTACACAATCTGGGCGGCCGCGCCGGTGCCTGGCTGAGCGATCTGATGCTGTTTATCTTCGGTTTTTCGGCCTGGTGGTGGTGCGTCTGCCTGCTGCGCATCGTCTGGAACGGCTACCGCCGCCTGACCCGCAAATTCCTGATGGCCCGTGACGAAGAGCCGGAACATCACCAGGAAATGTATATCCGCGCCGTCGGCTTCGTGCTGCTGGTGGCCGGCAGCATGGGCCTGGAATACCTGCGCATGTACAGCCTGCACGTGCAATTGCCGCGCGCGCCAGGTGGGGTGCTGGGCCAGCTGATCGGGCATTCCTCGCATGTGGCCTTCGGCTTTACCGGCGCCACCTTGCTGTTGCTGCTGCTGTTCGGACTGGGCTTTTCCCTGTTCTTCCAGGTGTCCTGGCTGGCCGTGGCCGAGCGTATCGGCGCCAGCCTCGAGCTGGCGATCGACTGGTTCATCCAGCGCTACCAGTACCGCGAAGACCGCCGCCAGGGCGAGGTCGCCGCCGTCAAGCGCGAGGAAGTGGTGGTCATCGAGCGCGCCAAGCACGTGGAAAAACACGTGGTGGCGCCGCCCGTCAAGATCGAGCCGCAGATCGTGGCCGTGGTCAAGTCCGAGCGGGTGGAAAAAGAGAAACAGGCCAGCCTGTTCCAGGACCTTAGCGGCGACAGCGTGCTGCCGCCGCTGGCACTGCTGGACGAACCGCCGCCGGTGCAGGAAACCGTGTCCATCGAGACGCTGGAATTCACCAGCCGCCTGATCGAGAAAAAACTGTCGGACTTCGGCGTCGAAGCCAAGGTCGTGGCCGCCTATCCCGGCCCGGTCGTCACGCGCTACGAGATCGAACCGGCCACCGGCGTCAAGGGCAGCCAGATCGTCGGCCTGGCGCGCGACCTGGCCCGTTCGCTGTCGCTGACCTCGATCCGGGTGGTGGAAACCATTCCCGGCAAAAATTATATGGCGCTGGAATTGCCGAACCCCAAGCGCCAGATCGTGCGCCTGAGCGAGATCGTCGGTTCCAAGGTCTACAACGACAATCCTTCGCCGCTGACCGTGGCGCTGGGCAAGGACATCGCCGGCAAGGCCGTGGTGGCCGACCTGGCCAAGATGCCGCACTTGCTGGTCGCCGGTACCACCGGCTCGGGTAAATCGGTGGGGATTAACGCGACCATCCTGTCGCTGCTGTACAAATCCGATCCGGAAGACGTGCGGATGATCCTGATCGACCCGAAAATGCTGGAGATGTCGGTGTACGAAGGCATTCCGCACTTGCTGGCGCCGGTCGTGACCGATATGCGCCAGGCCGGCCATGCGCTGAACTGGGCCGTCAACGAGATGGAACGGCGCTACAAGCTGATGTCCAAGCTGGGCGTGCGTAACCTGGCCGGCTACAACGCCAAGATCGCCGAGGCGCGCAAGCGCGAGGAACATATCCCGAATCCCTTCAGCCTGACGCCGGATTCGCCGGAGCCGCTGGAAAAACTGCCGACCATCGTCATCATCATCGATGAGCTGGCCGACCTGATGATGGTGGTCGGTAAAAAGGTCGAGGAACTGATCGCCCGTATCGCGCAAAAAGCCCGTGCGGCCGGCCTGCACTTGATTTTGGCGACGCAGCGCCCATCTGTAGACGTGATCACCGGCCTGATCAAGGCGAACATTCCGACCCGTATCGCCTTCCAGGTCAGCTCCAAGATCGACTCCCGTACCATTCTGGACCAGATGGGCGCCGAAGCGCTGCTGGGCATGGGCGACATGTTGTACATGCCGCCCGGTACCGGCCTGCCGGTGCGCGTCCACGGCGCTTTCGTCTCCGATGAGGAAGTGCACCGTGTGGTCAAGCACTTGAAGACCACGGGCGAGCCGAACTATATCGAAGGCATCCTCGAAGGCGGCACGCTGGAAGGTGAGGCCGGCGCCGAAGGCGGCGCGTCCGGCGAAGCGGGCGGCGAGGCCGACCCGATGTACGATCAGGCCGTACAGGTGGTGCTCAAAAACCGCCGCGCCTCGATCTCTCTGGTGCAGCGCCATTTGCGCATCGGCTACAACCGCGCGGCGCGCCTGCTGGAACAGATGGAAAACAGTGGCGTGGTATCGCCGATGCAGTCGAACGGCAACCGCGACATCCTGGTGCCCGCCGCCAGCGCAGAATAAAAGGAAACCGCATGACCCGATTCAAAACATTGAGCACACTCGCTTGCGGCCTGTTGCTGGCGGGCGCGGCCCAGGCCAGCGCGCTGGAACAGTTCAAGTCCTTCGTGGCCAGCACCAAGGCGGCCAAGGGCGAATTCAGCCAGCGCCAGATCAAGAACGTCGATGGCGTCAGCAAGACCTCGGCGCCGTCCACCGGCACCTTCATGTTCGCCCGTCCAGGCAAGTTCATCTGGACCTATCAGAAGCCTTACGAGCAGTTGCTGCAGGCCGATGGCGAACAGCTGTTCATCTACGACAAGGACCTGAACCAGGTCACGGTGAAGAAGCTGGGTGACGCGCTCGGTTCCTCGCCGGCCGCGATCCTGTTCGGTTCCAACGATCTGGACAAGAACTTCACGCTGAGCGAGGCGGGTAGCAAGGAAGGCCTGGAATGGCTGAAAGCCACGCCCAAGGCCAAGGATTCCAGCTTCGAGCAGATCAGCATCGGCCTGCGCAACGGCTTGCCCGAAGCGATGGAGTTGAAGGATGCCTTCGGCCAGGTGTCTATCCTGGCGTTTAACAAGTTCGAAAAGAATCCGGCGTTGACGGCCACTTCCTTCAAGTTCGTCATGCCCAAGGGCGCGGACGTCTTCAAGCAATAGCGCGTATGGCAGACTTATTTAGCAAGGAGCCGCGCCAGCCGCTGGCCGAGGCATTGCGCCCCAAGACGCTGGACGAGGTGATCGGCCAGAGCCATCTGCTGGGCGCGGGCAAGCCCTTGCGGCTGGCCTTCGAATCGGGCCAGCCCCATTCGATGATCTTGTGGGGGCCGCCCGGCGTGGGCAAGACCACCTTGGCGCGCCTGACCGCCAAGGCCTTCGCCTGCGAGTTCATCGCGCTGTCGGCCGTGTTCTCGGGCGTGAAGGATATCCGCGCCGCGATGGAGCAGGCCGAGCAGAACCTGTCCATGGGCAAGCACACCATCCTGTTCGTCGACGAGATCCACCGCTTCAATAAATCGCAGCAGGACGCCTTGCTGCCGTATGCCGAGTCCGGTCTTGTGACGCTGATCGGCGCCACTACCGAGAATCCCTCCTTCGAAGTCAATTCCGCGCTGCTGTCGCGTGCGCAGGTGTATGTGCTGCAATCGCTGACCGAGGAAGAACTCAAGCAGCTGATGGTCAAGGCGCGCGAGAAAGTGCTGTCGCACCTGGAGTTTGAAGAGGGCGCCATCGATACCCTGGTCGGCTATGCCGACGGCGATGCGCGCCGCCTGCTCAATCTGCTGGAGCAGACCAGCACGGCCGCCGGCGCCGCCCGCACCGCGCTGATCACGGCCGAGTTCATCCAGAACGCGCTGACCTTGAACGCGCGCCGCTTCGACAAGGGCGGCGACAACTTCTACGACCAGATTTCAGCGCTGCACAAATCGGTGCGCGGCTCCAATCCGGACGCCGCACTGTACTGGCTGTGCCGCATGCTCGACGGCGGCGCCGACGCCAAATATCTGTCGCGCCGCATCGTGCGCATGGCCTGGGAAGATATCGGCCTGGCCGATCCGCGCGCGATCCAGCTGGCCAATGACGCCGCCGCCACCTTCGAGCGGCTCGGTTCGCCGGAAGGCGAGCTGGCCTTGGGGCAGGCCGTGATCTATCTGGCCATCGCGGCCAAGAGCAATGCCGGTTACAACGCCTTCAATCAGGCCATGGCTTTCGTCAAGAAGGACAAGTCGCGCGAGGTGCCGGTGCACCTGCGCAACGCGCCGACCAAGCTGATGAAGGAACTGGGTCATGGCCACGCCTACCGCTATGCGCATGATGAGCCGAACGCCTATGCGGCCGGCGAGACTTATCTGCCCGACGGCATGCGCGAACCCGGCTGGTATCGGCCGGTGCCTAGAGGCTTGGAAGTGAAGATTGGGGAAAAACTGGCTGTGCTCAAACAGTGGGACGAGGAAGCAGGGAAAACCTGAAAGACGATAGGGATGGAGTTTCTGCCAATTCTTGGCGCGATGAACCACCCGGCGCATCGGACAACTTGAACACCGCGACAGTATTGACCAGGTGATAGGCCCTGTCGTGCAGGCTGCTGGCTGCCGTCGCCATCTGTTCCACCATGCTTGCATTTTGCTGTGTGGCCTGGTCCATATGGCTGATGGCGGCGCCGACCTGGACCACGCCTTGACTCTGCTCCTGACTGGCGACCGAAATTTCTTCCACTACGGTGCATACCCGTTGAATCCCGGATACGATGTTTTCCATGGTCGTCTTGGCATCGGCGACCAGGACCGCACCTTGCTCGACGCGCTCCACGCTATCGCTGATGAGCGCCTTGATTTCCTTGGCCGCCTGCGAACTGCGGCCGGCCAGGTTGCGCACCTCGCTGGCCACCACGGCAAATCCCCGGCCCTGGTCGCCGGCCCGCGCCGCCTCGACCGCGGCATTGAGCGCCAGAATATTGGTCTGAAAAGCAATGCTGTCGATCACGCCGATGATGGCGGCGATCTTGTGCGAGCTGTCGTTGATACCTTGCATGGTGTCAACGACCTTGGCAATCATTTCGCCGCCATGCCCGGCAACGCTGCTCGCCTGTTGCGCCAGATTGTTGGCTTGGCGCGCGTTTTCGGCGTTGCGCTGCGCGGTGGAACTGAACTCCTCCATCGAGGCGGCTGTTTGTTCCAGGGAACTGGCCTGGTTTTCGGTGCGGGACGATAGTTCGGTATTGCCGCTGGAAATTTGCACGGACGAAGCCGACACATCTTCGGCCTCGCGCCGCACCGTCGAGACGATCTGGATCAGACTGTCCTGCATTTGTTTCACGGCATACAGAACGCTATTGCCATCGCCGGGGAGCAGGGCAATTTGACTGCCGAGATCGCCGCCTGCGACCGTGCTCACCAGTTTGCGCAGCACTGCCGGTTCCGCGCCCAGGTCGCGCCGCAGACTGCGCCCGATCCACACGCCGGCCAGCAGCGAGAGCGCCGCCGCAATCACGCAAGCCCCCAGCAGGAGTGTGCGCTGCAGGCGATATTGCTCGCGCGCCTCGCTGATTTGCTGGTCCCCCCGCGATGCGGTGAATTCGGCATAGGCGTCCGAGGCTTCGATCAGGCGGGCCAGCAGAGGACGGCATTCGTCGTTCATCTTGGCGATGGCGTCGTCGCGTCGACCTTCCAGGGCGAGCTTGACGATGCCAAGCGCGACCGGCGCGTAGCGTTTTTCGACCAGATCGATATCGTTGATCATTTTGCGCACCTGTTCAGACTTAAATGTTGCATGCTAATGCTCCCCAATAAAGCGACTCGGACCAAGGCCGGCGCAACCGTGCGGTGTGTGTTATGTAAATGCAATAATAATTTCCAATAAGAAATTGTATGACGTTTGATGATCGGGGCGATGACTCCTCATGACAAATGAGGCGCATTTGGTGACATGGCCAGCGAGGTGGAAATTCGATAGAATTTAGTGAGCGCCAGGCGGTAGTATGCTTAGGGGAGTTTTCGATCGGTTCGTGGCAGATGTGCGTCAGTTGAGAGGGATGCTTGTTCAAGTTCGTAGCGACTGTGCTTTTTCTCATCTTTTCGTCGAACCTGGCTGGGGCCGCCGAGGGGAGCGTCCCATCGCGCCCGCAAAGGCTGGTATTCGCCATGCCGGAGAGTTCCTACGCATCGCCGCAAGGGCCCTGGGTAGCGGCGATTTACCAGGAACTGTTTGATGGCTTGGGCATCAAAATAGCGATCGTACCGTTGCCGACCAAGCGCGCCAATGTGTTGCTGAAGTCGGGCGAGGTCGATGGCGATGTGCATCGCAGCCTCGCCTATGGCCTGGAACACCCGGATTTGCTGCGTGTGGAGCAATCCCATTTCACCGTCCGATTCGCGGCCTACAGCAAGTTGCCACAGTTGCGCATCACCCAAAGTTGGGATGGCTTCTCAGGCAGTGCGCTGCGGGTCGATTACATCCTGGGGAGTGTCACTCCCGGCAGGGAATTGCCCCAACGAATACCTCCGGAGCGCTTGTCCGCATTGAAAAGTGTGACGCAAGCACTGCGCAAGCTGGAAGTGGGCCACAGTGACATCCTGGTGGCCTTGGACATGGCCGTGGACCCGCTGCTCAAACTTCCGGAGTTTCAGCAGGCCGGTATACAAAAGGTCGGGATTTTGGAGCAGGTGGACGGCTATTTATATCTCGCCAAGCAGCACGCCTGGCTGGCCCCCGCGGTGGCGCAGATACTGGCGCGCATGAAGCGGGATGGGCGGATAGACAAACTGGGCGAACAGACCCGCAGGGACTGGAAGGGGCCTTGAGCGCCAGTCCGGCGGCACGCCGGAGCGGCAAGGCCGCAAACGGCTTATTTGGAGGGGCAGCGCAGCCGCTCATCCTTTTGCGCGGCTGCGCCATGCGGGCCGGTTGGCATATTGTCGGCCTGGCGGCGCCACTGCGCCGCCATCCGCGCGCTCCAGCCTGGCATGCCGCCGCCCGCCTGACTGACCCTTATCCGGCTCGCGCCCACCGCCTCGATCAAGGTCAGGCCATCGCCCGGAATCTCGAACACCTGGCCCGCGCGCAGGAAAAAGTCGGTGCTCTGGCCCTGCACCGTGATCCAGGCCGTGCCGGACAGGCATTCGATCAGCCGTCCCAGCGCATGTGTCAGGCGTAGCGGCTGGGTGTCGCTCAGACGGTATTCGCTCGTGTCCACGCTTGTTGCGATCAGTTCCGGTTCCATGTGCTGCTCCTCTGCGGTGAAAACATGGTTCCAGAATACCCAGGGCGGGCCGACCATAACAGATGCAGCAAACTGAAATTGTTATCGTTACAGTGGGTGTTGGGCTAAACTGTTACGGTCGAAAATGATGCGCGCTGTACCTATCTGGCGCGCGCTTGCCCGGGCCACAATACCAGCATGTCTACCCAACTCAATCTATACGAACACCTCGCCAACGAACTCGGTGCGCTGATCCACAGCCGCGTGTTGGCGCCGGGCGAACGGCTGCCGTCGATCCGCCATCTGGCCCAGCAAAAGCGCCTGTCCATCAGTACCGTGATGCAGGCGCTGCGCCTGATGGAAGACCGCGGCTTGATCGACGCCAAGCCGCAAGCTGGCTACTACGTGCGCCACCGCGCGCGCATGCTGGCGGTGATGACGGATGCGGAACAGATGGCCGAACCCGCCTTTGTCGGTATCAACAATCTGCTGATGCGGGTCTTGAAAGCGAACGAGGACAAGAGCATCGTCCAGCTCGGTTCGGCGTGGCCGCCCGATGAGCTGCTGCCCGTCAAGCGCATGCAGAAAACGGTGGCCAGCACGGCGCGGCGCGATCCCGGCCTGCTGTCGCGGGTCAGCTGCTACGACACCAATGAGCCGGAATTCCTGCGCCAGATCAGCCGCCGCGCGCTGGACTGGGGCCAGCTCGACCCGAACGAGATCGTCGTCACCGGCTCCTGCACCGAGGCCATCAGCCTGTGCCTGCGCGCCGTGGCCAAGCCGGGCGACACCATCGCGATCGAGTCGGCCACCTACTTCGTGCTGCTGCAGCTGATCGAGAGCCTGGGCATGAAGGCGCTGGAGATTCCCACCCATCCGAAGACCGGCCCGTCCATCGATGCGATTGAAGTGGCCCTCAACGCCAAGCTGATCCAGGCCTGCCTGTTCGTGCCGAACGCGAATAATCCGCTCGGCTGCATCATGCCGGAGGAAAACAAGAAGCGGCTGGCGGACTTGCTGACGCAACACAACGTGCCGCTGATCGAAGATGATATCTATGGAGACCTGTGCTTCACGCCCGAGCGGCCGTGGCCGGTCAAGGCTTACGACAGCAGCGGCAATGTGCTGCTGTGCTCGTCGTTTTCCAAGGCCGTCAGTCCGGCGGCGCGGGTTGGCTATGTGGTGGCGGGGCGCTTCGCGCAGGAGGTGGCGCTGCTGAAGATGGTGTCGAGTGGCGCCACCAGCCATTTCTTCCAGGCCGTGCTGGCTGATTTTCTGAACTGTAGCAGCTACGAGAATCAGGTGCGCAAGATGCGCCGGGTGCTGGCGCAGCGGATCGCGCGCATGTCCGACGCGGTGTGCGCCAGCTTCCCGCAGGATTGTTCGGTGTCCGAGCCGCAGGGCGGTTTCGTGCTGTGGGTGCAGATGCCGGCGCAGGTCGATGCACTGGCCCTGCACGACAGCGCGATCGGCCAGGGCGTGGCCTTCATGCCGGGGCAGTTGTTCTCGGCCTCGGGCAAGTACCGCAACTATCTGCGCCTCAATTGCGGCAATCCCTGGGGGCCGGAAGTGGAAAGTGCCGTCAGCAAGCTGGGCGAACTGGTGCATCGCCAGCTCGATCAGCCGGGCGGCGCCACGCCGGTGCAGTCTGGCGGTATTGCATTGAAACAAGTGAGCGGCATTCACCTTAGTTCTTGAAAGCCAGGTGGTGGGCCAGCGTTGTTTGGCCCGGATTTCACCGTTCATCCTCCGTTTTGTGCGCTTCATCGCATCTGCATGGCAGGGCGGGAGGCCTTTGGCTACAGTAGAACCATAGCAAGCAGCCACACACTCACACACAAGGAGCACATCATGAACGTACTGAAAAACATGGAAGCCATCTTCCTCGCCACCGCCGTGCTGGCCACCACCGCCGCCTTCGCCACGACCGAAGAGATGGTGATCGACACCGGTTCCGTCATCACCCACAGCCCGCTGGCCACCGTCTACAAGCCAGAGCAGATCGTCACCGTCAGCGCCCGCCGCCTGAGCCCTGCCGAAAAAGCCGCACTGATCTGATTGGCGGCCCGCGGGCCAGCGCGGGAGCGCGCAGGGGGCGGCCGAGCCGGTCCTCCATGCAAAACTCGCAAGGAATGGGTCACGACTTGGTACAATTGCGCTTTCCTTATAGCCGCCCATTGCTTCCATGATTGATATCCAACTCCTCCGTAAAGACATCGACAACGTCGCCGCGCGCCTGGCGACGCGCAAGTTCCAGCTCGACGTGGCAGGTTTCAACGCCCTCGAAGCTGAGCGCAAGGCCATCCAGACGCGTACCGAAGAACTGCAGGGCAAGCGCAATTCGCAGTCCAAGCTGATCGGCATGATGAAAGGCAAGGGCGAAGACACCAGCGCCATCATGGCCGAAGTGGCCGGACTGGGCGACGAGCTCAAGGCCAACGAAGCCGCCCTGAGCAGCGTGCAGGCCAAACTGGCCGAATTCATGGAGGCGATCCCGAATCTGCCGCATGACTCCGTCGCCGTCGGCACCGACGAGAGCGGCAACGTGGAAGTGCGCAAGGTCGGCACCCCGCGCAGCTTCGATTTCGAGGTCAAAGACCATGTGGACGTGGGCGCCGCACTGGGCCTGGACTTCGACGTGGCCACCAAGCTGACCGGCTCGCGTTTCTCGGTCATGAAGGGCGGCATCGCCCGTCTGCACCGCGCGCTGGCGCAGTTCATGTTGAACACCCATACCGACGAGCACGGTTATACCGAGTGCTACACCCCGTACATGGTCAACGCCGACTCCCTGCGCGGCACCGGCCAGTTGCCGAAATTCGAAGCCGACCTGTTCTCGGTCAAAAAAGGCGGCGTGGAAGGCGAGGGCGAGACCTTCTACCTGATCCCGACCTCGGAAGTGTCGCTGACCAATATCGTACGCGACGAGATCCTGGCCGCCGACGCGCTGCCTTTGAAAATGACGGCCCACACCCCGTGCTTCCGCTCCGAAGCGGGCAGCTACGGCCGCGACACCCGCGGCATGATCCGCCAGCACCAGTTCGACAAGGTCGAGATGGTGCAGGTGGTGCATCCGGATACTTCCTATGCGGTATTGGACGAGATGGTCGGCCATGCGGAAACCATTCTGCAGCGCCTGGGGCTGCCATACCGCGTGATGGCCTTGTGCACCGGCGACATGGGCTTTGGCGCGACCAAGACCTTCGATCTGGAAGTGTGGCTGCCGGCGCAGAACACCTACCGTGAGATTTCCTCGCTGTCGAACTGCGAATCGTTCCAGGCGCGCCGCATGCAGGCCCGTTTCCGCAATGCCCAGGGCAAGCCTGAGCTGCTGCACACGCTGAACGGTTCCGGCCTGGCCGTGGGCCGCACGCTGGTCGCGGTGCTGGAGAATTATCAGCAGGCCGATGGCAGTGTCGAGATCCCGGCCGTGCTGCAGCCGTATATGGGCGGCCTGACCCGTCTGGTCGCTGCCTGAGTGAGGCAGGGCAGGACGTTCGCGAAAAAGGGTAAAGAATTTTCATTCTTGCCCTTCCATTTTCTTTCTGCTCTGCTATAATTTTGTTCCTCGCAGCAGTGAGCGAGAAGTAGTGACCAGGAGAGGTGGCAGAGTGGTCGAATGTACTTGACTCGAAATCAAGCGTACGTTAAATCGTACCGTGGGTTCGAATCCCACCCTCTCCGCCAAATTGTGCGAAAAAAGCTCCCGGAAGGGAGCTTTTTTTATTGCTGGCAGCGCAGAGGAGGAAGCCGCCTGCGCGGCTTACGCGTGGGATGCGAAGACTCGCGCGTACTCGCGCGAGGGCGGCCTGCGGGATGTAGGCGAATCCCACCCTCTCCGCCAGAACAGCAGTAGGCAAAAAAGCTCCTTCGGGAGCTTTTTTGTTATTGTGAGAGCATAGTTGTGTGTTTTGCGGAAAGGTCTTTTTATTTTCGTGGAGCCTGTTATAATCTCGCCTTCGCAGCATTCAGGCGAATAGATGTGAGCAGGAGAGGTGGCAGAGTGGTCGAATGTACTTGACTCGAAATCAAGCGTACGTTAAATCGTACCGTGGGTTCGAATCCCACCCTCTCCGCCAGAACAAATGAAAAAAGCTTCCGGGAGGAAGCTTTTTTCATTTGTGGCGGCGGCGAGGAGTAAGCCGCCTGCGCGGCTTACGGGTGGGATTCGAAAGCTGACGGCCTACTGGCCGCAGCGCGGTCGCGGGACGCGACCGAATCGCCCATTTGCCACCGCTGCGCGGTGGCGCGCCGAAGGCGCCAGCGCGTAGCGCAAAAAAGTCCCCTGGCGTCATTCCATCCACAAACATCACTTCTCCCCATCGACGTATCGAACACGGGAGAGAGAGACGGGAAAGAGACGGAGAGAGACGAGAAAGAGACAGGAGAGAGGCCAAAACTTCCCCCGCCTCCACCCGCCAGCCGCTTCAATTACCCCCACAGCAACACCCGCATTTCCCCCCCAATCCCCCGCTGTTGTTTCCCCCCAACTCGACTGTTTCAAATTCCCCCCGGAAACCTATTTTTTTGTCAAATCATCTATATGAGGCATGGCAACTTGCCCGCTCCGGTGTTAATTTCAATCTTCCACGTCAGCATCAAGAGAAGTTACAAATTGATACTGATGCAAACAAATAATGATTTCCGGCCAGAGCCGGCGACGACCAATACCAGGGGTAATAAAAATGAGCGTAATCACAGGTACGGCTGGAGACGACAATCTGAGCGCCGGCGCCGGCAACGATATGCTGGTGGGTCTGGAAGGCAATGACACCTTGCAGGGCGGCGATGGCAACAACGTCCTGCTCGGCGACCTGGGCAACGACGTGCTGATCGGCGGTGGCGGCGACGATATCCTGTCCGGCGGCGCGGGCGTCGACGTGGCCCAATTTAGCGGCAACAAGGCCGACTACGCCATCTCCACTAACGCGGCCGGCAATATCTTCGTGCAAGACTTGCGCGGCGGCTCGCCTGACGGCACCGATATGCTCAATGGCATCCAGCAGCTGCAATTTGCCGACGGCATGGTCGATCCCAAGGCGCTGGAACACGTGGTCAGCAGTTCTCCGTCCAATCATCAGGTCTACCAGGCCGGGGCGGCCCTGCTGGATAATACCGGCTATGTCCTGACGTATCGCGGCGGCGACGGCAATGGCGAAGGCATCTTCGTGCGCAAGTTCACCAGCCTGGGCGAGCCGATCGGCAGCGAACAGCTGGTCAACGCCTCCGCTGCGGGCGAGCAGCGCGGCCCCACCGTGGCCTCGTCCGCGAACGGCAGCTATGCCGTGCTCTGGAACACCAATCCCAGCCTGACGCCCGCACCCAACGACGCGGCCTGGGAAATCAAGATGCAGCGTTTCGACGCCAGCAACGCCAAGCTGGGCGCCGAAATCTCGGTCAATACCACCACCGCGTTCGCGCAGCGCTTCGCCTCGGCCGTCGGCCTGGACGATGGCAGCTTCTTCGTGGTCTGGCAGTCGCGCCAGGAAAACGGCGGCAATGACAACGGCGTCTACGCCCAGAAGATCGGCGCCGACGGCACGAAGTCCGGCGCCGAGCTGCACATCAACAGCACCACCGCGGGCGGCCAGGAGGCGCCGGTGGTGCGCGCCGTGGGCAATGAATTGCTGGTGGTGTGGAAAGGCATCCTGGCCAATGGCCAGGCCGGTTATGTGCAGCAGCACCTGGACACCAGCGGCAACAAGATCGGCGTCGAGCAGATCATGTACGAAGCGGGCAATGGCGATCAGGCCGGCACGCTGGGCCCCATCCACATCAGCGACCTGAAGGATGGCCATTATGCGGCCACCTGGATCATCAACGCCGGCGACAACGCATCGACGGTGATGGCGCGCGTGTTCAACGCCGACGGCTCGCCGGTGGGCGACGCGTTTACCGCCAGCACCCCGGGCATGCACCAGGGCGCGGACGTGATCGGCACCGAGAACGGCTTCCTGCTGGTGTGGGATACCGCGACCGAAGACGGCGTCGGCGATATCGTCGGGCGCCGCTTCGACACCACGACGGGCGCGGCGCTGACGGATGAATTCATCGTCAGCGATACCCTGGTGTCCGGCGTCAAGAATTTCCCCACCATCCACGGCAACGGCCACGGTGCCTATGTGGTCAGCTGGAGTGGCCAGGGCAATCCCGCCGTCTCGGGCGGCGGCGCGGTGTACCAGCAGATGATAGACCAGGACGGCCATGCCGAATTTGTCAGCGCCTCGAACAGCGGCACGCCGCCGGCCACGCCAGTGATCACCGTGCAGACGGTGGTGGGCGGAGCCGAACCGGTGCCCGATCCGGTGTACTTCAGCGGCTTCTACTACCTGCTGCGTCCGGCGCTGAGCGACAACGCCACGGTCAGCAACGCCCATGTGGTGGTCAGCGGCACGGCCGCGCTGGGATCGACCATCACGCTGATGAACGGCGCCACCGAGCTGAGCAAAATCGGCGTCGACGACGACGGCCGCTGGGCCGCCGATCTGCCCGCGCTGGCCAACGGCAGTTATGTGCTGACCGCGCTGGTCAAGGATGTGATGGGCGTGGTGAGCGCGCCGAGCGCCGAGTTCCACCTGAACGTCAACAACGCCGTGCTCGAAGGCACGGCCGGCAACGATGGCGAGAGCTACTGGCTGGAACAGGGCGCCAACGGCAGCGCCCAGACCCTGCACGGCAATGCCGGCGACGACACCCTCAATGGCGGCGGCGGGGCCGACACCCTGGCCGGCGGCCTGGGCAACGACCGCTACATTATCAGCGACGGCAATAGCGTGGTGCAGGAAGCGGCCGGCGAGGGCACCGATACCATCGTGGCGCTGGGTAATCTATACCAGGTCGGCGCGAACGTGGAAAATATCGACCTGTCCAGCAATACCCAGCGCTACACCTATGTCAATGCCAACGATCAGGCCAATCTGATCACCGGCAGCGCGCAGGCCGATTACCTGCAGGGCCAGGGCGGCAACGATACCCTGAACGGCAACGCCGGCAGCGACTTCCTCGTTGGCGGCCTGGGCAACGATGCGCTAAATGGCGGCGACGGTGTCGACACGGTCAATTATGATTACAGCGCGGCCGGCATGACCATCAACCTGGCCACCGGCAGCGCCACCGGCGGCGGGGAAACCGATACCTTGAGCGGCATGGAAAATGTGCGCGGCAGCGGCTTGGCCGACAAGATCACCGGCTCGGCGGGCGCCAATTACTTCGAAGGACTGGCGGGCAACGACAGCATCGACGGCGGCGCCGGGATCGATACGGTGGGCTATTACGGGGCCAACGCCGGCGTGACGGCGAGCCTGGCGACCGGCGTGGTCAGCGGCGGTGGCGGCAACGATGTGCTGACCGGCATCGAAATCCTGGACGGCAGCACCTTTAACGACAATTTCACCGGCGACGCCAACGCCAACACCCTGTATGGCCACGGTGGCAACGACATCCTGAAAGGGGGCGGCGGCAACGATATCCTCAGCGGCGGTGGCGGGGTGGACACGGCCGTATATACCGGCCTCAAGACCGATTACACCATCAGCACCGATGCCAACGGCGTCATCACGGTGCTCGACAAGCGCGCCGGCACGCCGGACGGCAGCGATCAGCTGACCGGCATCGACAAGCTGCAGTTTTCCAATGGCAGCATGGATACGGTGGTGGCCGACCGCATCGTCAGCAGCAGCCCCGGCAGCTATCAGGTGTTCCAGTCCAGTACCGTGCTCAGCGATGGCGGCTATGTGATCGCCTTCCGCGCCAGCGATGGCGCCGGCGATGGGGTGTTCCTGCGCCGCTTTAATAATGACGGCGTGGCGCTGGGCAACGATATCGCGATCAATAGCGTGACCGCGGGCGATCAGCGCGGCCCGGTGGTCGCCGCGCTGGCCGATGGTGCCTTCGTGGTCGCCTATCACAGCAATCCGGCCGTCAGCGCGCCGGGGGGCGACGCGGGCTGGGACGTCAAGCTGCAACGCTTCGACGCCAATGGCGTCAAGCAGGGCGCCGAGCTGATGGTCAACACCAGCACCGATTTCGGCCAGCGCCTGCCGGCGATCCAGGCGCTCAATGACGGCTTCGTCATCGCCTGGCAATCGCAGCAGGACGATGGCGACCACAACCTCGGCATCTATGCCCAGCGCTTCGATGGGCAAGGCAACAAGGTCGGGGACGAAGTGCATGTCAACAGCAATACCGCCGGCGCGCAGTTCCAGCCGACCATCCACGCTTTCGACGACCACTACGTGATCGCCTGGATGGGCCAGAGCAGCGCCGACCACAGCGGCTATATGCAGCAGCGCTTCGATCTGCAGGGCAATCCGCTTGGCGGCGAGCAGATCATTTTCGAGCTCAGCGATCCCGACGCGCACGCCGTGCTGAGCGTCCTGCGCCAGTCGCCCTTGCAGAATGATGGCGGCTATATCGCCACCTGGGTGGTCGACCCGCTGGGCGACGGCAATGAGAGCGTGATGGCGCGCCATTTCGATGGCGCCGGTGCGCCGGTGGGCGCGGCCTTCGTCGTGGCCAGTGCGGGCCATCAACAGTCGTCGAACGTGCTGGGCCTGTACGACGGCAGTTATATGGTGGTGTGGGACCAGGAAAACGCCGACCACAGCTCGGCCATCATGGGCCAGCGCTATGACGGCAATACCGATACCCCGATCGGCACGGCCTTCAGCATCAGCCATGGCGCCAGCGTGGGCAACAAGATCCTGCCGATGCTGAGCGACCTGGGCGACCAGATCGTGGTCAGCTGGGGCACCAGCGATGTCTCGGCCATGCCGGGCGCGGCCGGGATCTACCAGCAGATGATCGATTACAGCGGCGTGCCGCTGTTCCTGACGGCCAGTTCCTCGCTCACGCCGCCAGCGGCCACGGTGCTGGGCGTGAGCAGCGTGCTGGGCGGCGATACGCCGGTGTTCGACCCGGCTTATCCTGGGCTGGAGTTTTACCAGCTCACGCCGCTGAGCAGCGGCGCCTCGGTCAGCAACGGCCATCTGGTGCTGTCGGGCACGGCGGCCTATGGCTCGACCGTTGAAATCAAGTCCGGCGCCACCGTCGTGGGGACCTCGGCTGTCACCGACGATGGCCGCTGGGTTGCCGATGTGCAGCATCTGGCGGGCGGCAACTATGCGCTGACGGCCACCGTCAAGGATGTGTATGGCAAGGTCAGCGCGGCCAGCAATACCTTCAATCTGACCGTCAACCAGACCGTCATCGACGGCACCGACGGCGACGACGATACGCCCTACTGGACGGCGCACGGCGCCAATGCTTCGCCGCAGACCCTCAACGGCGGCCTGGGCGATGACTTCATCGCCGGCGGCGGTGGCGCCGACACCCTCAATGGCGACGCCGGCGACGATACCATCATCGGCAGCAGCGCCAACGATGTCGAACGCGGCGGCGCGGGCAATGACCTGATGCTGGGCGGCCCCAGCGACGGCGGCAACGATCTGCTCGAAGGTGGCAGCGGCGACGATATCCTGCGCGGCTCGCCGGGCCAGGATACCCTGGACGGCGGCGATGGCAGGGACCGCGCCTCCTATGGCAACGCCACCCACGCGGTGGTGGTGGACCTGGCGGCCGGCACGGCCGACGACGGCAGCGGCGCCGTCGACAGCCTGATCAGCATCGAAGACGCGGTCGGCTCCACCTTGAACGACAGCATCAGCGGCGATTCCAACGATAACCGCATGGCCGGCCTGCAGGGCAACGATACGCTGGACGGCGGCGACGGCAGCGACACGGTCAGCTACCTGCTGGCCAGCGGCGGCGTGACGGTGGATCTGGCCAATGGCGTGGCGGGCGGTGCCGACGGCAACGATGTGCTCAGCGGTTTCGAGCACGTCGACGGTTCCAGTCATGACGATGAGCTGATCGGCGATTTCGGCGGCAATCTGCTGCGCGGCGGCCTGGGCAACGATACCCTCGAAGGCGGCGACGGCGGCGACATGCTGGAAGGTGGCGGCGGTCATGACAGCGCCCGCTACAGCGGCAACAAGGCCGATTACCTGGTCGCGACCGGCGCCGACGGCATCGTCACTGTCTCCGATACCCGTATCGGCAACCCGGACGGCAGCGACCTCCTGAGCGGTATCGAGCAGTTGCTGTTCAACGATGGCAGTAGCGATCTGCATCCGGTCGACCATCTGGTCAACAGCGAGGTGGACGGTGCGCAAATGCTGCCCGTCACGCTGGGCCTGGAAGGGCGCTATGTGGTGGCTTTCCGCACGGTGATCGGCGGCGAGACCAATATTTCCATGCGCCTGTTCGAGAACAACGGCGCCCCGCTCGGGACGGACATCCACCTGACCGACGCCCTGCCGGGGCGCCAGTATCAGCCGGTGCTGGCGCAGACCGGCGATGGCGGCTTTGCCGTGGTGTATACCTCCACGCCGACCCAGAACCTGGGCAGCGAGCCGACGCTCGATATCCATATGCGCCGCTTCGACGCGGATGGCAATCCGGCCGGCGACGATATCGTGGTCAATACCAGCACCGACTTCGCCCAGCGCAACCCTTCGGTGGCCGCGCTGACCGACGGCGGCCTGCTGGTGAGCTGGCAGTCGCTGAACGAAAGCGGCACCCCCAACAATAGCGGCGTGTATGCGCAGCAGTTCGATGCGGCCGGCAACAAGGTCGGCGGCGAACTGCATGTCAACACCACGACCGCGGGCTCGCAAATCAGTCCGCTGTCCGTGGCCACATCGGACGGGTATTCGGTGCTGTGGATTGATAGCGGCAACAAGCTGATGGCCCAGTACTATGATTTCCACGGCGCGGCCCAGGGCGGCGAGCGCCTGCTGTACCAGAGCAATGGCGCCACCATCGCCTTTACCCAAGGGGCGCATATGAGCGATGGCAGCTTTGTCGCCGCCTGGATGGAATTTGGCAATAGCGACCAGGCCAGCGTGATGGTCGGCCGCTTCAACCCGAACGACCAGTCCTTCGGTCCGGCGTTTGCGGTGGCGCAACAGAACGGCCTCGGCTCGCTCGCGCTGGCCGCCACGCAGGACAACCGCTATCTGCTCAGCTGGGACAATAGCAATGGCGACGGGGAGACCTCGAATGTGATCGGCCAGTACTACGATGGGGCCACCAATGCCCCGCTGGGCGAGCCGTTCACCATCAATCAAAGCGACTCGGATGGCTATGAGTCCACACCGTCGGCGACCCTGCTCAGCAACAACAGCATCGCCGTCGCCTGGAGCAGTTACGGCAGCGGCTGGTTGCTGGAGGAGGGCTCGGTGAAGCTGCAGATCATCGATGGCAATGGTCAGCCCCTGTTCACCGCCGGCGACTCGACGCTGACACCGCCGGCGCCGACGACGGCGCTGGTGCAGACCGTTGCCGGCAACGACTTCGACGGCTATTCGCTGCAGGACCCGCTCGCCAGCGGCGTCACCATCAGCAATAATCATGTGGTCGTCTCCGGCACGGGGGTGTACGGCAGCACCGTCATCCTGACGGCGGGCGAGCATGAAAAACATGTCAGCGTCGGCGACGACGGGCGCTGGAGCATGGACTTGCGGGAAGTGGACAATGGCAGTTATTCCCTGGTGTTTACGGTGCGCGATATCAATGGCCTGCAGAGCGCACCGAGCACGCCGTTCGAGTTGACCGTCAATAATGCCCTGATCGAGGGGACGGCCGGCGACGACGACCAGGCTTACTGGGAAAATAACGGCGCCAACAAGTTGGACCAGCAGCTCAACGGCGGCGACGGCAACGACACCCTGTATGGTGGCGGTGGTGCCGACACCCTGGCCGGCGGCGCCGGCGATGATAGCTACCTCATCATGGATGGTACCGCCCAGGTGCTCGAACTGCCGGGCGAGGGCATCGACACCGTGCTGGCCGCCACCAGCCTGGGCCTGGCGGCGAATGTGGAAAACGCCATCGTGCAGGGCCCGGCCGGCCATGCCGTGGGCGGCAATGCGCTCGATAACGTTTTGACCGGTAATATCGGCAACGACAGCCTGTTCGGCGGCGACGGCAACGACACCCTCAGCGGTGGCGGCGGCGGCGATCTGTTCGGCGGCGGCAATGGCGACGATGTGGAAACGGGCAACGACGATATCGACTTCTTCATCGGCGGCCTGTATGACGCCGGCAACGACCTGATCGAGGCCGGCGGCGGCAACGATACCCTCCAGGCCGCCAGCGGCGCCGACACCATGCACGGCGGCGCCGGCGAGGATCTGCTGGACTTCATGGCCAACTCGGTGCTGCACGGCGTCACTGTGGACCTGGGCGCCGGCACGGTGGCCGACGACGGCAGCGGAGCGGCCGACCTCGTCGACGGGATCGAAGACATCGCTGGCTCCAGCTTCGCCGACAGCCTCAAGGGCGACGGCAACGACAATCTGTTCATCGCCAATGGCGGCGCCGACACCATCGATGGCGCCGGCGGCAACGATACCCTGGTCTATGGCATGAGCGCCGGCGCGGTCAGCGTGAACATGGACACCGGCCTGGCCAGCGGCACCAGCGGCATCGTGCACTTCTCGAATATCGAGAACGTGGGCGGCAGCGCCTTTAACGACCTCATCACCGGCAACGCGGACGCCAATGTGCTGTCCGGCCTGGCGGGCAACGATACGCTCAAAGGGGGGGGCGGCAACGACACCATCGAGGGCGGCGCGGGACGCGACACCGCCGTCTACACCGGCAACAAGGCCAATTACACCATCGGCACCGGCGCCGGCGGCATCGTCACCGTGCAGGACAACCGCGGCGGCGCGCCCGATGGCACGGACAGCCTGAGCGGCATCCGCACCCTGCAGTTCGCCGACGGCAGCGTCGAGCTGACGCCGGTCGACCACCTGGTCAGCAGCGTTGCGGCCGGCTATCAGGTCGAGCAGAGCATGGCCGGCCACTGGTTCAAGCACGGCGAATATGCGGTGGTGTTCCGCGCCGCCGACGGCAGCGGCGATGGCCTCTACCTGCGCAATTTCGACGAGGACGGCAAGCCGCTGGGCGACAATATCCACGTGGGCAGCTGGACCGGCGGCGACCAGCGCGCGCCGGAGATCAGCGCGCTGATCGGCGGCGGCTATGTGGTGGTGTTCCAGAATAACTTCGCGCTAAACCAGCAGGGCAACGCCAGCGGCTGGGACATCATGGCCCAGGTGCTCGACGCGCATGGCAATCCGGTCGGCGACACGGTGCAGGTCAACGCCCTGGCCGACCAGGCCCAGCGCTCGCCGGTGGTGGCCGGCAGCGGCGACGGCGGCTTCATCGTGGCCTGGCAGTCGGCCGGCAACGGTGGCGAGCAGCAGCAGGGCATCTATGCGCAGAAGTTCAACGGTGCCGGCGAGCCGATCGGCGAGGCCCAGCGCGTCAATACCCATGAGGCTGCCTCCTCCAGCCATCCGGCCATCAGCCTGCGCGGCGACGGCTATGTGATCGCCTGGCAGGGTGGCACGGCCGAGGGCCGCAGCGGCTATCTGCAGCAGCGTTTCGACCTGGACGGGCACAAGATCGGCGCCGAACAAGTGGTCTACGACCTGGCCGATCCGAACGGCAAGGCCGTGCTCAATCCGGTGCATGACACGGCGCTGGTGAACGGCGGCCATGTGCTGACCTGGGTGGTCGATCCGCTCGGCAACGACAACGACAGCGTCATGGCGCGCGCCTACAATGCGGCCGGCGAGCCGGTGGGGGCGGCGTTTACCGTCTCCAGCACGGGCTTCCAGGATAGCCCGAGCGTGCTGGGCCTGAGCGACGGCAGTTATATGATCGTCTGGGAAGCGATCAATAGCGACCTCAGTTCGACCATCATGGGGCGGCGCTACAGCGGCAGCGACAATAGCGCGCTGACGGCCGAATTCGCCGTCAGCCAGAGCGCCACCTTTGGGCTCAAGGATGCGCCCACGCTGATCGAAAACAGCCAGGGCCAGATCGTGGTGTCCTGGAGTACCCAGGATACCCAGGCGCTGGCCGGCGGCGGCGCGGTCTACCAGCAGATCATCGACTTCAACGGCAATGCCGAGTTTGTCGTTTCCGACCCCGGCGCCGGCCTGCCGGCGGCCACCAGCATCACGGTGCGCCCGGTCATCGGCGGGGCCCATCCCGCCTTCGATCCCGCCTATCCGGACGGCATGTATTACCAGAAGGGCGCGCCGCTGAGCAGTGGCGCGACTGTGTCGAACGGCCATCTGCTGCTGTCGGGCTCGGCCGCTTTCGGCTCGACCGTCACCATCAAGTCCGGCGCCATCGTGATCGCCACCTCGGGTGTCGACGACAACGGCGGCTGGGCGGTCGACCTGACCGCGCTCGCCTCCGGCACGTATGCGCTGGTGGCCACCGTCAAGGACATGTTCGGCAAAGTCAGCGCCGCCAGCACCACCTTCAATCTGACGGTCAACAATACCGTCATCAATGGCACGGCCGGCGGCGATAGCCCGGACTACTGGTTCGATAATGGCGCCAACAGTACGGCCCAGACCCTGAATGGCCTGGACGGCAACGACGCCCTCAACGGCGGCGGCGGCAACGATACCCTCAACGGCGGCGCCGGCGACGATTTCTATATCATCCAGAGCGCGGGCGCGACCGTGGTCGAGCTGGCGGGCGCCGGCAACGATACCGTGGTCTCGGCGGTCGACTACACGCTGACGGCGAACGTGGAAAACCTGGCCATCATCAGCGAGACGGGCGCGGCCGGCACCGGCAATGTGCTCAACAATGGGATGAGCGGGTCCGGCGGCAACGATAGCCTGAATGGCATGACCGGCAACGACACCATGAGCGGCGGCCAGGGCAACGACGTCTACACGGTCGATGTGGCCGGCGACGTGGTGGTCGAAAATCCCGGCGCCGGCACCGACCGCGTCAACGTGGCTTACACGGCGGCGGGCAGTTACACCCTGGGCGACAATGTCGAGGAGGCGGCGGTGACGTCGGCGCTGGCGATCAACCTGGTCGGCAACGCCCTGAACAACAAGCTGATCGGCAACGCCCTGGGCAACAGCCTCAGCGGTGGCGCGGGCAACGATACCCTCGATGGCGGCGCCGGCAACGACACCATGGCCGGCGGCGTCGGCGACGATACCTATGTGGTGGACGCGCTCACCGACGTCGTCACCGAGGTGAGCGGCGAGGGCAATGACCAGGTCAGCACGGCGCTGGCCAGCCTGACCCTGGGCGCCAACCTGGAAAAACTGCAATACACCGGCGTGGGCAACTTCAGCGGTACCGGCAATGCGCTCGACAATGCCCTGATGGGCGGGGTGGGCAACGACACCCTGTCCGGCGGCCTGGGCGAGGACAAGCTCGACGGTGGCGCCGGCAATGACAGCCTGCTGGGCGGCGCCGACAACGATATGCTGTCGGTCGGCACCGGCAGCGGCGGCGATGTGGCCGACGGCGGCGATGGCGAAGACGTGCTGATCGCGCTGGGCAACTTCGCCGACTACAGCCGCAGCCGCGTCAGCGACAGCGATACCCGCCTGGTCAATGCGCTGACGGGCGAGAACTTCATCATCCGCAACATCGAGTCCGTCATGTTCGCCGATGGCAACCGTGCCTTGTCCGATATCGTGGCCAACAGCGCCAGCGGCGGTCCGGATATGCTGACCGGCACACCCGGCAACGACACCATCAACGGCGGCGCCGGGGCCGACACCATGGAAGGCATGGAGGGCAACGATACCTATGAGGTGGACAACCTGGGCGACGAGATCATTGAAGCCTTCGATGGCGGCAGCGACCAGGCCAATGTCACGCTGGCCGCGGCCGGCACCTATGTGCTGGCTGAGGAGGTCGAGAACGCCACCGTGCTGTCGGCTGCCACCGTGGCCGTCAATCTGACCGGCAACGAGAGCGACAACATCCTGAGCGGCAATGGCGCGGCCAACACCCTGATCGGCCTGGGCGGCAACGATACCCTGAACGGCGGCCTGGGCAGCGACAGCATGGTCGGCGGCGACGGCGACGATGTCTATTATGTCGACGTGGCCACCGACAGCGTGGTCGAGGTCCCCGACGCCGGCGTGGACGCCGTGTTCACCGGCCTGGCGGCCTATACCGTGGGCGCGAATGTGGAGAACCTGCACTATACCGGCGCGCTGGCGTTTGCCGGCAGCGGCAATGCGCTGAACAACTTGATCGTCGGCGGCGCCGGCAACGATACCCTGAACGGCAACGCCGGCAAGGACACCCTGATCGGCAATGCTGGCAACGACAGCCTGGTCGGCGGCGCCGGCGGCGATGCCCTGGTCGGCGGCGCGGGCAACGACACCCTTGATGGCGGCCTCATCACCGACAAGATCAATTATTCGGACGCCAATTTCGCCGGTTATGCCGGCGCCACGTCCGGCGTCACCGTCAACCTCGTCACCGGCGTGGCCCTGGACGGCCAGGGCGGTACCGACAAGCTGATCAATATCAATCTGGTGCAGGGCTCGAACTTCAACGACAGCCTGACCGGCACGGCCGCGGCCCTGCTCGAGCAGTTCGAAGGCGGCGGCGGTAACGACACCATCGATGGCGGCCTGCTCAGCGATGGCGCCAACAACCGCGCCACCTACCAGAGCGCCGGGGCCGGTGTCAGCGCCGACTTGCAGGCGGGCACGGCCAGCGGCAGCAGCACCGGCAGCGACACCCTGATCAATATCAATCAGCTGCGCGGCTCCAACCACAACGACAGCCTGTACGGATCTGACAGCGCCCTGACCGAGCAGTTCGACGGCGGTGGCGGTGATGACCTGATCGATGGCCGCGGCGGCTTCGACTTCGCCCGCTACGACCGCAGCGAGAACGGCGTGGTGGTCGACCTGGCCGTCGGCACCGCCAGCGACGGCGATGGCGGCATGGACACCCTGCTCAATATCGAGGGCGTGCGCGGTTCGGGCTGGGATGACATCCTGACCGGCGGCAATGCGGCCAATGGTGTCGATCTGGGCGATGGCTTGCTCGAAGTGTTCATCGGCAACGCCGGCAACGACCAGATCGATGGTGGCCAGGGCTATGACCGGGTCGACTACACGACCAGCACCCAGGGCGTGCTGGTGGACCTGGGCGCAGGCACGGCCGAGGACGGCCTGGGCGGCGTCGACAGCCTGAGCAATATCGAGGGCGTGCGCGGCTCGGCCTTCAACGACACCCTGGTGGGCGGCGGCGGCGAGTTCGAGTCCTTCGAGGGACGCGAAGGCAATGACCAGATCAACGGCATGGGGGGCGAGGACCGGGTGGACTACGCGAACAGCGTGGCCGCGGTGACGGTCAATCTGCTGACCGGCACGGCGCTCGATGGCTACGGCGGCACCGATACGCTGAGCGAGATCGAACAAGTGCGCGGCAGCCGCGACTTCAACGACAACCTGAGCGGCAACGAGTTCGACAACCGGCTCGAGGGCCTGGGCGGTAACGACACCCTGGCTGGCGGCGACGGCAACGACAAGCTGGACGGCGGCGCGGGCAATGACAGCCTGCTCGGCGGCGAGGGCGACGACGAGCTCGACGCGGGCCTGGGCACGGATGTGGTGGACGGCGGCAACGGCATGGATGGGCTGCATCTGTTGGGCAACTTCGGCGACTATGTGCGTACCCGTCCGGTCGCCAACGACCTCAAGCTGGTCAATACCATCACCGGCGAGAACATCACGCTGCGCAATGTGGAAACGCTGCATTTTGCCGATGGCGACAAGTCCTTCACGGAAACGATCACCAACATCATCAGCAACGCCAACGATCTGCTGATCGGCGGCGACGGCGACGACAGCCTCGACGGCGGCCTGGGCAGCGATACCATGGTCGGCGGCCTGGGCGACGATACCTATGTGGCCGAGGTGGCCGGCGACCTTGCCATGGAAGAAATGGACGAGGGCATCGACCTGGTCAAGGTGGCCTTCACGGCGGTTGGCGTGTATACCCTGGGCGATAATGTCGAAAACGGCACTATCACCTCGGCGCTGGCCGTTGGCCTGGTCGGCAATGAGCTGGGCAATATCCTGACCGGCAATGCCATGGCCAATCTGCTGGTCGGCGCGGGCGGCGACGACAAGCTGGTCGGCGGTGCAGGCAACGACACCATGGTTGGTGGCGACGGCGAGGACGTCTATGTGGTCGATGCGGCCACCGATGTCGTCACCGAGCTCGAGAACGAGGGCATGTTCGACCGCGTCGAGACGGCGCTGGCCGCCTACACCCTGGGCGCCAATGTGGAGTCGCTGAAAAACACCGGTGCCGGCGCGTTCGCCGGCACCGGCAACGCGCTGGACAACGAGCTCTTCGGCGGCGCCGGCAATGACACCCTCAACGGCGGGTTGGGCAACGATTCGCTCGCCGGTGGCGCCGGCAACGACAGCCTGATGGGCGGCGACGGCGACGACGAGCTGCATGCCGACACCGGCACGGCCGACGTCATCGATGGCGGCAATGGCGACGACGATCTGGTGGTGATGCTGGGCGACTTCGACAGCTACACCCGCAGCCGTCCGAACGCGACCGACACCAAGCTGGTCAACAATGTCACCGGCGAGAACGTCACGCTGCGCAATGTGGAGTCGGTGGTGTTCAACGGCGAACTCAAGTCGATGGCCGAGGTCAACTTCAATCTGCCTAGCGCCGGCGACGACGATCTGACCGGCACCGATGGCAACGACACCATGAACGGCGGCACCGGCGTCGACACCCTGGCCGGCGGCCTGGGCGACGATACCTATGTGATCGATGGCCCGACCGACGTGATCCACGAAAACCCGGGCGAGGGCAGCGACGAGGTCAAAGTCGCGTTCACCGCGGCCGGCACCTATGTGCTTGCGGACAATGTGGAAAAAGCCACCGTCACGTCGGCGCTGGCCGTCAATGTGACGGGCAATGACCAGGACAACGTGCTGACCGGTAACGCGCTGGCCAATACCCTCGATGGCGGCCAGGGCAACGACAGCCTGGACGGGCAGGCCGGCAATGACTCCCTGCTGGGCGGCACTGGTGCCGATATCCTGAACGGCGGCGCTGGCAACGACACCATGGCCGGTGGCGAGGAAGACGACGTCTATGTGGTCGATGCGGCCACCGATGTGGTCGTCGAAGCGCTGAACGAGGGCGTAGACCGGGTCGAGACGGCGCTGGCCAGCTATACGCTGGGCGCCAACGTCGACAATCTGATGTATACGGGCGCGCTGGCCTTCAGCGGCAGCGGCAACGCGCTGGACAATGAACTCAAGGGCGGTGCGGGCAACGATACCCTGAGCGGCGGACTGGGCAACGACATCCTCAAGGGCGGCGCCGGCAACGACAGCCTGCTCGGCGGCGATGGCGACGACATGCTCAAGGCCGGCACGGGCACGCTGGCGGGCGACCTGGCCGACGGCGGCGCCGGCATGGACACGGTCGAAGTGCTGGGCGATTTCGCGGCCTACACGCGTACCCGCGTGACGGCCACCGACACCAAACTGGTCAACGCCGTCACCGGCGAGGTGCTGACCATCCGCAATGTCGAGACGGTGCACTTCAACGATGGCGACAAGTCGCTCGACGAGGTCAACTTCAATCTGGTCAGCGTGGGCAATGACCACCTGGTCGGCACCAGCGGCAACGACACCATCAATGGCCTGGCCGGTGCCGACACCATGGATGGCGGCCTGGGCGACGACACCTATGTGGTCGACGTGGCCGGCGATGTGGCCCACGAGAACGCCGACGAAGGTACGGATCAGGTCAATGTGGCCTTCACGGCCGCTGGCACCTATACGCTGGGCGAGAATGTGGAGAACGCCACCGTCACCTCGGCCCTGGCCGTCAACGTGACGGGCAACGATCTGGCCAACATCCTCACCGGCAATGCGCTGGCGAACGTCCTGAACGGCGGCGCGGGCAACGACAGCCTGATCGGCGGGGCCGGCAATGACACCCTGATCGGTGGCCTGGGCAACGACGTCTACAGCGTCGATGCGGCCACCGACGTGGTGACCGAGGCGCTGGACGAGGGCGTGGACCGGGTCGACACTGCGCTGATCAGCTACACCCTGAGCGCCAACGTCGACAACCTCAGCTACACCGGCGCGCTGGCCTTCAGCGGCAGCGGCAATGCCATCGCCAATGAACTCAAGGGCGGCATCGGCAACGATACGCTCAATGGCGGCCTGGGCAACGACACCCTCAAGGGCGGGGCCGGCAGCGACAGCCTGCTGGGCGGCGACGGCGACGACCGCCTGCTGGCAGGCGTCGGTGCGGCCGACCTGGCCGATGGCGGCGCCGGCAGCGACACGGTGGAAGTACTGGGCGATTTCGCGGCTTACACCCGCACCCGCGTGACGGCCACCGACACCAAGCTGGTCAACGCCGTCAGCGGCGAAACGCTGATCATCCGCAATGTCGAAACCGTGCACTTCAACGACGGCGACAAGACAATCGACGAGGTCAACTACAACCTGGCCAGCGCCGGTAACGACACCATCACCGGCACCTCGGGCGCCGACACTCTGAACGGCGGCGCCGGTGCCGATACCCTGATCGGCCTGGCGGGCGACGATACCTATGTCGTCGAGGTTGCCGGCGACGTCATCACCGAAGCGGTCGATGAAGGCAACGACCTGGTGCAGGTCGCCTTCACGGCGGCGGGCAGCTACACGCTGGGCGCGAACGTGGAGAACGCCATCATCACCTCGGCGCTGGCGGTGAACTTGAACGGCAATGAATTGGGCAATATCCTGACCGGTAATGCGCTGGGCAATACCCTGAGCGGCTTGCTCGGCAATGACAGTCTGGACGGCGGTGCCGGCAACGACTCGCTGCTCGGTGGCGCCGGTGCCGATACGCTGAACGGTGGCGCCGGCAACGACACCATGCTCGGCGGCGAGGACGACGATGTGTACCTGGTCGACGCGGCCACCGATGTGGTGAGCGAGTTCATCGGCGGCGGACGCGACCGGGTGGAAACGGCGCTGGCGGCCTACACCCTGGGCGTCCAGTTGGAGGATTTGAAATACACGGGCGCGCTGGCCTTCAGCGGCACCGGCAACGCGGTCGCCAACGAAATCAAGGGCGGCGTGGGCAACGACACCCTGAACGGCGGCCTGGGCAACGACACTCTGAACGGCGGCGCCGGCAACGACAGCCTGGCAGGCGGCGACGAGGACGACCTGTTGATCGCGGGCACCGGTACGGCCGATGTGGTCGATGGCGGCGCCGGCGTCGACGATACGGTCAAGGTGCTGGGCAACTTCGACAGCTACACCCGTACCCGCGTGACGGCCAGCGATACCAAACTGGTCAACGCGGTGACGGGCGAGAGCCTGACCCTGCGCAATGTCGAGCATGTGCTGTTCGCCGACGCGAGCAATATGACGATGGCCGAGGTCAACGCCAACCTGGTCAGCGCCGGCAACGACAGCCTGACCGGCACGGCCGGCGACGATACCCTCAACGGTGGTGCCGGCAGCGATACCATGACCGGCCTGGACGGCAACGATACCTATGTGATCGATGTCGCCACCGACGTCGTCGTCGAAGTCGGCGTCGACGGCGACAAGAGCGGCATCGACCTGGTGCAGGTGGCCTGGACCAGCGTCGGCACTTACACCCTGGCCGACCATGTGGAGAACGCCACCGTCACCTCGGCGCTGGCGATCAATTTGAGCGGCAACGAACTGGACAACGTCCTCAAGGGTAATGCGCTGGGCAATGTGCTCAACGGTAACGACGGCAATGATTTGCTCGACGGGCAGGGCGGCAACGACTCTCTGCTGGGCGGCGCGGGCAACGATACCCTCAATGGCGGCGACGGCAACGACACCATGGCCGGCGGCGACGGCGACGACGTCTACATTGTCAACGTGGCGACCGATGTGGTCACGGAAGACATCAAGGCGAGCGGCACCGACCAGGTGGTGACCAGCCTGCTCACCTATACCCTGGGTGACAGCCTGGAAAACCTGCTGTACTCCGGCACCACCACCTTCACCGGCAACGGCAACGCCGGCAGCAACCTGCTGCAGGCCGGTACCGGCACGGGCGCTACCATCTTGAATGGCCTGGGGGGCAATGACACGCTGGTCGGCCTGTTGGGCAACGACAGCCTGTCCGGCGGCGTCGGCGACGATACGCTGTCCGGCGGCGCCGGCAATAACACCCTCGACGGCGGCGACGGCGACGACACCGTCTGGGTGGAGGGCAATTTCGCCGACTATGTGATCACGCGTCCGACCAACACCGAGACCAGGCTGGTCCGGGTGAGTGGCGGAGAATCCCATCTGATCCGCAATGTGGAATCGGTCCACTTTACCGACAGCACCATCCTCATCGGCGACGTCAACACCAATGCGGCCACGCCGGGCGCCGATAACCTGCTTGGCACGTCCGGCAACGACACCATCAACGGCCTGGCCGGCGTCGATACCATGGTCGGTCTGGCGGGCGACGACACCTATGTGATCGAAGTGGCGGGTGAGACCATCACCGAAGCCGCCGACGAGGGCAACGACTCGGTTCTCGTGGCCTTCACGGCGGCCGGCAGCTACACGCTGGCGGCCAATGTGGAAAATGCCACGGTCACCTCGGCGCTGGCGGTCACCCTGCTGGGTAACGAACTGAACAATCGTCTGAGCGGCAATGCCCTGGGCAATGTCCTGACCGGCAATGCTGGCGACGACACCCTGATTGGTGGCGCCGGCATCGACACCATGACGGGCGGCGCCGGTGACGATGTCTATGATGTGGACGTGGCCACTGATGGCGTGATCGAAGCCGATGTTGGCGGCAGCGATACCGTGCGTACCAATCTGGCCAGCTACACGCTGGGCAACTTCGTCGAGAACCTGCTCGCCACCACCTCTGGCCTGTTCACCGGCACCGGCAATGGCCTGGCCAATCTGCTCGACGCGGGCACCAGCAGCGCCGCCGTGCTCAATGGCGGGGCCGGCAACGATCTGCTGCTGGGCCGCCTGGGCAACGACAAGCTCGACGGCGGTATCGGTAACGATACCCTGTTCGGCAACGAGGGCAACGACACCCTGAGTGGCGGCGACGGCGACGATTCCATCGGCGCCGGCCTGGGCAACAACGTCATCGACGGCGGTGCCGGAACCGATACCCTGGGCGTGTATGGCGCCTTCGGCGACTATGTGGTCAGCCGCCCGGCCGTCGGCGATATCCGTCTGGTCAAGGCATCGACCGGCGAAGTCCATCTGCTGCGCAATATCGAGTCCGTCGAGTTCGCCAGCGGCGTCATCAAGACGATCGCGGAATTGATCGACAATGTGGCCAGCCCGAGCAACGATACCCTGCTCGGCACCAGCGGCGCCGACACCCTCGATGGCGGCGTCGGTAGCGACAGCATGAGCGGCCTGGACGGCGACGATACCTATGTGGTCGACGTGGCCGGCGACGCCGTTGTCGAGGCTTCCGGCGCGCCGGCAGGGCACGATATCGTGATGGTCGGCTTCAGCGCCGTTGGCACCTATCTGATGTCCGCCAACGTGGAGGATGCCACCATCACCAGCGCCGCGACGCTGGCCATCAACGTCACCGGCAATGAGCTGGACAATCTGATCACCGGCAATGGCGCGGCCAACAAGCTGATCGGCGGAGCCGGCAACGATACCCTGAACGGCGGTGCCGGCAGCGACACCATGACCGGCGGCCTCGGCAACGACAACTATGTAGTCGATGTCGCCACCGATGCCGTCGTGGAAGCCAGCGGCGAGGGCACGGACACCGTCAGCACCGGCCTGATCACCTACACCCTGGGCCTCAATCTGGAAAACCTGAACTACAGCGGCGCGCTCGCCTTCAACGGCAGCGGCAATGGCGGCAACAATTCCATGACGGGCGCGGCCGGCAACGATACCCTGACGGGCGGCCTGGGCGACGATACCCTGGTTGGCCTGGCGGGCAACGACAGCCTGCTTGGCGGCGACGGCGCCGATGAATTGCGCGCCGGCACCGGCGTCGACGTGGCCGATGGCGGCGCAGGCAACGATGTGCTGGTGATGATCGGCAGCCTGGCCGATTACAGCCGCAGCCGTCCAAGCGCCACCGATACCCGGCTGATCAATTTGGCCACCGGCGAGAGCGTCACCTTGCGCAATATCGAGCAGCTCAAGTTCTTCGACGGCACCTACTCGCTGGCTGACGTGCAGGTCAACGCCGCCACTGTGGGCAACGACAACCTGAGCGGCAGCGCCGGCAACGACCTCATCAATGGCCTGAGCGGCATCGACACCATGGCCGGTCTGGCGGGCGACGATATCTATGTGGTGGACGTGGCGGGCGACATCGTCACCGAAGCCGCCGACGAGGGTAGCGACCTGGTCAATGTGGCCTTCGCGGCGGCCGGCAGCTACACGCTGACGGCCAATGTGGAGAATGCCACGGTGACGTCGGCGCTGGCGATCAATCTGGTCGGCAATGCGCTCAACAATGTACTGACCGGCAACGCGGTCGGCAATTCGCTCAGCGGTCTCGACGGCAACGACACGCTGATCGGCGGCGCCGGTGCCGATACCCTGATCGGCGGCCTCGGCGACGACAGCTATGTGGTCGACGTGGCCGGCGACGTGGTCACCGAAGGCGTGGGCGCGGGCACCGATCTGGTGACCACCTCCCTGGCCACCTTGATCCTGGCGGTCAACGCGGACAATCTGAGCTATTCCGGCATCGCCGCCTTTACCGGCAGCGGCAATGGGCTGGCCAATGTGCTGACCGGCGGTAACGGCAACGACACCTTGTCCGGCCTGGCCGGTAACGACACTCTGGTGGGCGGGCTGGGTAACGACAGCCTGTCCGGCGGCATCGACAACGATGTGCTCGACGGTGGCGCGGGCAATGACGCGCTGAGCGGCGGCGCCGGGGGCGACGTGTTCCGGCTGTCGAGCGCGAGCGGTTTCGATACCATCGGCGACTTTGTCAGCGGCACCGATCTGCTCAGCATCAAGCAGTCGGCGCTGGCCGTCGGCAATGGCGACGCGGTGGTCGACGGTGCCGTGGCGCGGGCCTCGGCCGGCGGCTTCGCCACCAGCGCCGAGCTGGTGGTGTTCTCGCAGAACGTGGCGGCGCTGACGGCCGCCGCTGCGGCCACCGTGATCGGCTCGGCCGACAGCGCCTACGCCGTCGATGCGCAGGCGCTGTTCGTGGTTGACAATGGCACCAACAGCTATGTCTACCTGTTCAAGTCCAGCGGCAACGACGCGCTGGTGTCGGCCGGCGAGTTGACGCAGATTGCCATCTTGACGGGTAATGCCGCCACAACCACGGCGGATTATCAGTTTGTAGTTTGAGCTGAGGTGTTGTAGGCAACAGTGGCGCGGACATCGGATGATGTCCGCGTTTTTTTTAAAAAGCCCGCGACATCAATCCGGTGTAAAACCCACGGCGTAACCCTGGGGTCTGACCCGCGGGGTCAGACCCCGGCTCTTTGCCGTGGGTTCTAAGAGCACTGTGGCACGCTTAAGCTGCGTGATGCATACTCCCCAGCACTTGGCCCTGGGTTTGGTCCGTGCCGCAGCAAGCCTTATTCCACATGCCGCACCCCGGCCAGATTGCGCACCGCCGCCGTCACCTTCTCGGCCGGGTAGGGCAGCACCATGGCCGCGGTCTGGCTGCCGAACAGCTGCAGCACCGCCCCATCCAGCGGGAAGGCGGCCGCGCCCTTGGCCGGCATCGGTGTCGCCAGATTCGGCTGGCAGTCGCGCCCCAGTCGCGCCCTGCAGTTCTCTGCCGTGCTGGCGCCAATGGGTGCGACCGGCGCGAAAGCCAACCCCGGATTGTCCGGCGAAATCTGCACCGGCGTGGCGACGCGGTTGAAGTGGTTCCCCTCCATCATCAGCTTGGCCGACTGGGACAAAGGATTGGCCGCATGGCCGGCGATGCGCAGGAACAGGTTGTTGGCGATGTGCATGGCCACGGTGGCATTGTTCATGCCGCCCGCATGCGGCATCCGTCCCGCCGTGTCGTGGATGAAGTTGTTGACCATGCTGATCGTGTCGGCCGCGCCCAGATGCAGCATGCCCCAGTAGTGGGTGCCGTCGCAGGTGGCCGAATACTCGGTCAGGCCGTCGAACTCGTTCCAGGAAATCGTCACATTGGAGGCCTTGCCGAAGCCGCTGACGATCATCTGGCGGCCGATATGGCCGAAATAATTATGGTCGATCCAGACCCGGTCCACATCATCCATTGTCAGCGCATCGCCGCCCCAGACATATTGGGCGTTGATGTCGCTGATGGACAGATTGCGGATCACGATATTGCTCACGCCGCCGCGCAGCGTCAGGCCGCGCCCGCGCAGGGTGGGATGGCGGCCCACGCCCAGCAGGGTCTTGTTGCTGCCGACCAGCAGCGGCTGGTTGCCGGCCGCGTCGATGCTGGCGCTGAAGGTCGGCTTGCCGGCACAGGCGCCGAAGCGGTCGACGATGTATTCGCTCTGGGCCGGCGCCGCGCACTGCTTGACCGCGCAGGCCGTCACCGTCTCGTTGCCTTTGCTGCGGCGGTAGTCGATGACGCCGGCCAGTTCGATGATGCGGGCCTGGTGGTCGCTGCATTTGCCGCCGCTGTCGCGGCTGCGGCACAATTCGTATTCCAGCTGTTCGGGCGTGCTCACCCGGACCACCGTGCCGCCTTTGCCGCCCGTCACGGCGCGTCCATAGCCTTGCGGCTTGCTGGCGTCATAGTCCTTCGGCAGATACAGGTTCAGACGGAACAGCACCTTGCTGTCCGCGTCGCTGGCGCTCCAGATCGGCGCCGCCGGGCCATCCTGCGGGAAGCCGGACGGCAGCCCGGCAGTCTTCACCACGGCCGCTTTCCAGCTGGCGTCATTGAAGCCGACGCTGGTCCAGTCGCCATGTTCATCGCGCGGCGCGGCGCCTGGCCACGCCAGGGTTCTCCATTGCGTGCCGCTGCCGGTGCGGCCGAATTGCCCGCTGAGCTGGGCCAGGACAAAGGGCGCCGCGCTGCTGCCGCGCGTGGCGTTCAGGGCGATGACGTTGTCGCCCGCCACCAGCGCCGCGTCGACCGCCACGCGGATGCCGGCGCTGGCGGCGCGCCCCACATAGCGTCCGTTCACATAGGCTTCAATCACATCGGCGCCTTGTGCCAGCAAGGCGCCTTGGATGGAGCTCGCCGCTGTGGCGGGCATTGAATGGATGATGAGCGCGGCGGCTGCCACGAACAGACCTGCCCGCCGCAGCGACGGCGGCATGGAAAAATGCTTCATTGCGATGTGTCCCCTGTAGTGTGTGTGTCGTTATTTTTTCGAGCCAGGATAGCTGGCGCGTTCATACAGTAGGCGTGGCCGTTTTCCGCCACCAATGAATTTTCAATCGTGCGCGATCACAAAACAGATATCGATATGCGTGGCCACAAGTTCTGAATTCCGCATATGAAAGCGCGTTTTGATTCGTTCCCAAGCGGGAATGCCGTCGATAGACTTGCCTTCATTCGTACATAACCTGTTATGACAGGTTTGGAAGGCAAGGCACCCATGAAAAATTTTCGCACCGTCGAGTTGTCCCCGATTCCGCTCTACACCCAGGTCAAGGAAAACCTGCGTGAGCGCATCCTGGACGGCAGCTATCCGGCCCACGCCAAGCTGCCGGCCGAGAGCGAACTGTCCACCATCTTTGGCGTGAGCCGCATCACGGTGCGCCAGGCGCTGAACGATCTGCAGAAGGAAGGCGTGATCTTCAAGATTCCCGGCAAGGGCAGCTTCGTCTCCAAGCCGAAGGCCTTTCAGCAACTGACCCAGCTCGAAGGCTTCGGCGAAGCGATGACGCGCATGGGCTATGAAATCTACAACCAGGTGATCAGCCACAAGACCATTGCCGCGCCGCCCCAGGTGGCGCAGCAGCTCAAGCTGGCGCAGGGCGAGGACGTGGCCGAGATCAAGCGCGTGCGCTTTCTGAACCGCGAACCGGTGTCGCTGGAGCTGACCTATCTGGCGCCGGAACTGGGCGAGCGCCTGCTGCGCGAAGACCTGGCCAGCCGCGATATTTTCCTGATCCTGGAAAACGACTTTGGCATCGCTCTTGGCCACGCCGACCTGCAGATCGACGCCATCCTCACCGACGACAGCCTGGCGCTGGCGCTGCGGGTGGAGCAGGGCAGCGCGGCCCTGCGCATCGAACGCCTGACCCATGCGGCCGATGGCCAGCCGCTCGATTTTGAATACCTCTACTTCCGTGGCGACGCTTTTCAGTATCGCCTGCAAATCGCCCGCCGAAATTAATAAAGGAATTTTCATGCAAACCCATATCCAGACTGTCGATGTACTGGTGATCGGCGGCGGCACCGCCGGACCGATGGCGGCCGCCAAGGCCAAGGAAGCCAATCCCGCGCTGCGCGTGCTGCTGCTGGAAAAAGCCCACGTCAAGCGCAGCGGCGCGATTTCCATGGGCATGGACGGCCTGAATAACGCCGTGGTGCCCGGCTTCGCCACGCCGGAACAGTATGTGAAGGAGATCACCACCGCCAACGACGGCATCGTCAACCAGAAGACCGTGATGGCCTATGCGGAGAACAGCTTCGGCATGATCGAGGAGCTGGACCGCTGGGGAATCAAGTTCGAAAAAGACGAAACCGGCGACTACGCGATGCGCAAGGTACACCACATGGGGACCTATGTGCTGCCGATGCCGGAAGGGCACGACATCAAGAAGGTACTGTACCGCCGCCTGAAGCGCCAGCGCGTCGAGATCAGCAACCGCCTGGTGGCCACGCGCCTGCTGACGGCGGCCGACGGCAGCATCGCCGGCGCCATGGCCTTCGATTGCCGCACCGCGGACTTCCATGTGATCCGTGCCAAGACCGTGGTGCTGGCCACCGGCGCGGCCGGGCGCCTGGGCTTGCCGACTTCCGGCTACCTGTTCGGCACCTACGAGAATCCGACCAATGCGGGCGATGGCTACAGCATGGCCTACCACGCGGGCGCTGAACTGTCGGGCATCGAATGCTTCCAGATCAACCCGCTGATCAAGGACTACAACGGCCCGGCCTGCGCCTATGTGACCGGCCCCTTCGGCGGCTTCACCACCAATAACAAGGGCGAACGCTTCATCGAGTGCGACTACTGGAGCGGCCAGATGATGCAGGAGTTCTACAACGAACTGCAGGGCGGGAATGGCCCGGTCTTCCTCAAGCTCGATCACCTGGCCGAGGAAACCATCAGCACCATCGAAACGATTTTGCACACCAACGAACGTCCCAGCCGCGGGCGTTTCCACGAAGGACGCGGCACCAATTACCGCGAGCAGATGGTCGAGATGCACATCTCCGAAATCGGCCTGTGCAGCGGCCACTCGGCCTCCGGCGTGTGGGTCGACGAACATGCGCGCACCACGGTGGCCGGCCTGTACGCGGCGGGGGACCTGGCCTGCGTGCCGCATAACTACATGCTCGGCGCCTTCGTGTACGGCAAGCTGGCCGGCGAGGATGCGGCCCGGCGCTGCGCCACCATCGAACTGGCGGAGCTGGACGAGGCCCAGGTGGCGGCCGAACGCGAACGGGTGTGGGCACCCTTGAGCGTCAAGGATGGTTTGCCGCCGGCGCAGGTGGAGTACAAGCTGCGGCGCATGGTCAACGACTATCTGCAGCCGCCCAAGGTGACGAAAAAGATGGAAATCGGCCTGACCCGCTTTGAAGCGATCCGCGCCGACCTCGACCGGATTTCTGCGGCCGGCCCGCATGAGCTGATGCGCGCGATGGAAGTGCATTTCATCCGCGACTGCGCCGAAATGGCGGCGCGCGCCTCGCTGTACCGCACCGAGAGCCGCTGGGGTCTGTACCACAACCGGGTCGACCATCCCGAGCGCAACGATGCGGACTGGCTGTGCCATGTGCAGCTGCAAAAGCAGGATGGCGCCATGAGCTGCTTCAAGCGCCCGCTGGAACCTTACATCGTCAGCCTGGATGAGCAGGAAAAACAGGCTTACCAAAGTCTCCGCATCAAGAAGGACGCGGATCAAGCACAACACAGGGAAGCCGGCGCCGAAGCCGTTCCCGCCTGAAGGAGAGCAGCATGCCGATAGCATTCAACCCCACCAGCGTCCCCGTGCGCGTGGACGACGATTTATGCATCGCCCACAAGGGCTGCACCGTCTGCGTGGACGTGTGCCCGCTCGATGTGCTGGCGATCGATCTCAGCAAGGGCAAGGCCTTCATGAAGTTCGATGAATGCTGGTACTGCATGCCCTGCGAGAAGGATTGCCCGACCGGCGCCATCACCGTTGATATTCCCTACCTGCTGCGCTGAGCCAGCGCCCACCACTGAGATTGGAGAGAACCATGACCCTGCCCCCTAAACTGCTTGCCCTGCTGTTCAGTACCCTCGCCGTGGGCGCGGCCCAGGCCGAAACCATCCGCATCGCCATCGGCACCCAGGACACCACCATCAACTGCGCCACCGGCGGGCTGCTGATCCGCGAGCTGAAGCTACTGGAAAAATACCTGCCGCGCGACGGCAAGTACAAGGATGCCCAGTACGAGATCGAATGGAAGAACTTCACCTCCGGCGCGCCGCTGACCAATGAAATGGTGGCCGGCAAGCTCGACCTGGGTTCGATGGCCGACTTCCCCGGCTCCTTCAACGGCGCCGCATTTGAAAAGGCTGGCAAGAAAAGCCTGTTCATCACCGTGCTGTCGGGCAGTACCCAAGGCAGCGGCAACGGCATCGTCGTGCCCAAGGCGTCCGCCGTGCAGTCGCTGGCTGAACTGAAGGGCAAGACCATCTCGGTGCCGTTCGCATCGACCGCCCACGGCATGCTGCTGCGCGCCATCAAGGCACAGGGCTGGGACCCGGAGAAGGACGTCACCATCGTCACCCAGGCGCCGGAAGTGGCCGGCTCCGCGCTGCAGAGCAACAAGATCGATGCGCATGCCGACTTCGTGCCCTTCGCCGAACTGTTCCCGCACCGTGGCTTCGCCCGCAAGATCTTCGACGGTTCGCAGGCCAAGGCACCCACCTTGCACGGCAGCCTGGTCGATTCGGACTATGCCAAAAAATATCCGGAGATCGTGACCGCCTTCCTGCGCGCGGCCATTGAAGCGGATCGCCTGATCGCCGCCGAGCCGGAAAAATACAGTGAGCTGATCGCCAAGGTCACCGGCATCGAAGCGGAAGTGAACTATCTGTTCCATGGCCCGCTGGGCTTGCAGACGCGCGACTTCAGCTGGAAGCCGGAGTACCGTCAGGCCGTCAAGACCTCGATCGACACGCTGCGCCTGATGAAGCGTACCGATAACGATCTGGATGTGAACACCTTCATCGACGACCGCTATATACGCGCCGCCTTTAAACAGGCCGGCCAGGATTACGACGCGAAGCTGAAGAACTACGCCAGGCTGCCGCTGGCTGCCAAGGATGCGGCGACCGGCAAGGCGATCGGCGATTTTTCGAAGGTGGTGCAGGTGTGGGTGGAGGGCGAGCCGCTGGTGCGCCACTATGCCGGCGCCGAGAGCGCGTTCGGTGCGCTGCGCAAGCTGGAGCAGGATGGCAAGAAGGTGCGGGTGGTGTATGCGCATGACCGCAGCAGCGGGATCAAGCTGTTTGCCAGCGATGCCTGGTTCGTCAGCGCCAAGAACGATACCAGCGCCTTCCTGACCCGCGAAGCGGCCGATGCTTGGGCCAAGGCGCATGGCGGCAAGGTGGTCGATTACAAGGCCGCGCGTAGCGCCGTGGCCGGCGTCTGAACAGCAAGCGGGCCGGGGTGAAGGCTTGCTGCCAGCGAGCCGCTGGAAGCAAGCCAAACCCGCGGCAAAGAGCCGGGGTCTGACCCGCCGGGTCAGACCCCAGGGTTCAGCCGTGGGTTTTAAAGAGGGCGCCGGCCCGCATATCGTGAATAGGATGCAAATATGAGCAGTACTCCTTCCACCGTCGCCAGCGAGCCTGCGCAAGCTGCCTTGCCCGAGCCGGTGCGTGCCGGCGCAAGCAACAGCACTGCCTCACCAGGCAAGGCCGCCCGCTGGACCCGCCGCATCGTCTCGCTGGCACTCTGCCTGCTGGCCTGGCACTGGGCCGCTACGCAGCATCTGAATCTCGGCCTGGTCACCTTCCAGAACGTGCCGCCGCCGGCCGAAGTGGCCAGCGCCGGCTGGGCGCTGCTGCAGTCGCCTTTGCTGCTGACCCATCTGAAGGCCAGCCTGCTGCGGGTGTTCTGCGGCTTCCTGCTGGCCGGCGTGGCCGGCATCGGCCTGGGCCTGCTGGTGGGCCGCTCGCGCTGGCTGGAAGACCTGTTGATGCCGCCGCTGGAAATGCTGCGTCCGATCCCGGCCGTGGCCTGGATACCGCTGGCGATCTTGATGTTCCCGTCGTCCGAGCTGTCGATGATCTTCATCACCTTCACCGGCGCGCTGTTCCCTATCCTGCTCAACACCGTGCACGGCGTGGAGAACATCGACCCGCGCCTGATCGCCTCGGCGCGCAGCCTGGGGGGCGGCCAGCGCGCCATCTTCACCGAAGTGATCTTGCCGGGCGCCGCGCCCAGCATCGTCACCGGCCTGTCGATCGGCATGGGCACGGCCTGGTTTTGCCTGGTGACGGCGGAAATGATCTCCGGCCAGTTCGGCATCGGCTACTACACCTGGGCCTCGTACACGATCCAGAATTACGCCGAGATCGTGGTCGGCATGCTGGCCATCGGCCTGCTCGGCATGGGGAGCAGCAGTTTGGTAAAACGCATCGGCCAGGCATGGATGCCGTGGCATATACAGGAGGGCAAGGCATGAGCAAGGTGGCGCAGGGACAAACTCAGGGACAAAAGCAAGGCCAGATCGCCATCGAGCATCTGCATTTGCGGGTGGGGCAGGGCGCGCAGGCTTTCGAAGCGGTACAGGATATCTCGCTGACGGTGGCGCCGGGCGAATTCGTCTGCCTGCTGGGGCCTTCCGGCTGCGGCAAGTCGACCTTGCTGGGCGCGCTGGCCGGCCATCTGCTGCCCAGCCGGGGCAGCATCAAGGTCGACGGCAAAACCGTCGACGGTCCGCATGCGGAACGTGGGCTGGTATTCCAGCACCACACCCTGTTCCCGTGGAAGAAGGTGGTCGACAACGTCGCCTTCGGCCTGAAGATGCAGGGCGTGGCCAAGGCCGAACGCCAGCGCCGCGCGCTCGAACTGCTGGAGCTGGTGGGCCTGAGCGAGTTCGCCGGGCACTATCCGGCCCAACTGTCGGGCGGCATGAAGCAGCGGGTGGAGATCGCGCGGGTGCTGATCAACCATCCGCGCGTGATGCTGATGGACGAACCCTTCGGCGCGCTCGATGCACAGACCCGGCTGATGATGCAGCAGCTGCTGCTGAAACTGTGGGAGCAGATCAAGACCAGCATCGTCTTCATCACCCACGATATCGACGAGGCGCTGTTCCTGGCCGACCGCATCCTGGTGATGAGCCCACGTCCTGGCCGCATCATCGAAGAGATTACGCTGGACTTCGCGCGGCCGCGCAACGCCGACCTGGTGACGTCGGCGCGCTTCACCCAGCTCAAACGCCACTGCCTGGCGCTGCTGCACCCGTCCGGTCCGGGGTTGCCGCTGGAACGACTCAGTCCCTTGGGTGCCGCGCCCGAGCGACGCCTGCAATTTGCCATCTAAGGACACTATGAGCACCATTTTTGAAGACGACGATTTGAAGGATATCCATAGCCGCCTGGCGGACCGGGACAGCACCGTGCGCCGTATCGCCTTGCTGGAGCTGGCCGACTGGGCCGGCGACGAGCACGCGCCGCTATTCGTCGCGGCCCTGCGCGACCCGGCCCCGGAAGTGCGTGCCGAAGCCGCGCGCGCGCTGGAAGCGTTTGAAAGCACCGACGGCGTGGCCGGCCTGGTGCAGCTGCTCAGCGATGCCGACGAGACCGTGCGCCAGAGCGCCGCGCACAGCCTGAGCGAATTGAAGGACCCTGCATCGGCCGCCGAATTGCTGCCGCATGCCGCCAACGCCAGCGCCTTTGTGCGCATCGCCGTGCTGCGCGCCTTGCGTGAATTGCGCGTGGCGGGCAGCTTCACGCCGGCACTGGCGGCACTGGACGATGCCGATGCCGCGGTACGGCGCGAAGCGGTTGCCGTGCTGGGCTATCTGAAGCAGGACGGCGCGCTGGCCGCGTTGACCAATCTGGTCAGCCATGATCCGGACGCCGAGGTACGCCGCGCCGCCGTCGGGGCGCTCGGTTTCGCCACCAGCGCGGACGCCTTGCCGGCGCTGCTCGATGGCCTGCGCGACCCCGCCTGGCAGGTGCGCGAAGAGGCGGCCACCACGCTCGGCAAGCTGGGACTGGCGCAGGCCGCGCTGGCGCTGATTTCGGCGCTGGAAGACGCGTACTGGCAGGTGCGCCTGCGCGCGGCGCGCAGCCTGGGACGGTTGCGCCACGCGGCAGCCTTGCCCGCGCTGGTGCTGACCTTGCGGCATCCGATCAGCAATCTGCGCAAGGAAGCGGCGCTGGCGCTGGGCGAGATCGGCGGCGCCGCGGCGCTGCCTGCGCTGGAGCAGCTTGAGCACGATGCCGATCCGGAAGTGCGCAAGGCCGTGCGGCTGGCGCTGAGCCAGATCCGCGCGGCGAACGCATAGGGGAGGGCAGATGCAGCCGCTACAGATCAATAACGACAAAGCCGCCGGCTGGCTGACCATTGAATGGGCCGATGGCCGCAGCCAGCGGCTGCGCCACGCCGGGTTGCGGGCGCTGTGCAAATGCACGCTATGCCAGTCGCAGCGTTTGCGCGGCGCAGCGGATGCGGCCGCGTCCTGTGCGTCCGCGCAGCAGGACGGCGTTCGTGTCGTCGAGCTGCACCTGGTGGGCGCCTATGGCCTGCAACTGGTGTTCAGCGACGGCCACGAGAAAGGCATCTACCCCTGGGTCTATCTGCGCCTGCAGGGCGGATTCGGCGTGGACGAAACTTCGCAATCGCTTGCGGGAACCGCCACGCCGGTTTGATCACCTACCTTGCGCTAGCGCTTATTCCAGACCGTATTTGGCCATGATTTTTTTCCAGGCCGGATCGGTTTGGGCGCCGCTGACGACGGCATCGATCTCCTTGGACAGCGCAGTGTCGGCGTTGGCGCTAAAGATGGCGCGCTCGAAGCGGGCATGCGGTTTGGTCGACAGGTACAGGGTGGTGCGCACCGGGCTTTGCTCGCCCAATTGCTTGAGCAGATAGCGGTAAGTTATCATCGGCATGATGGTGACGTCGGCCTTGCCGGAGGCGACCTTGCGCAGATTGGACAATTCCTCGTTGGCGTTTTCGCGCTGGATGTCCTTGCCGAAACGCTCCTCAAAGCCCTGATATTTATTGCCGCCTACGCCGGCGAACTTCGTGCCTTTCAAGGAATCGGGATCGACGTATTCGATTTTTTTGGTGTTCAGCGAAATGACCGCGTTCGCATCGTTGAACAGGCCGGGACTCCAGTGGTATTTTTTCTTGTCCGGGTCGGCCACGAAGTTAGGCGTGAGGAACATCACCACGCCTTTAAAATTGGCATCCTTGTCCAGTGTCTGGTTCAGTTTTTCGCGCGGCAGATTGGTCAGCGTGAAGTTGTATTTGCCTTTGAGTTTTTCGTTCAGATAGCCCACCAGGTCGGCGGCCAGGCCGCCATTTTCCACCACGAAGGGCACGGCCTGGTATGAATTGTATGCGGGAAGCGATTCGACCGCGCCGGCCGGCGCCAGCGCCGTCAGCATCAGCGCCGCGACGCACAGCGCGCCCTTGCTAGCGTATTGCATGTGACCGAAACAAATGCGCGTCTTCATGTCGCCTCCTTTGTTGTGGTGCAGCTGCGGGGCCGCGGTGCGGCGTGCAGCAGCGATTCTAGCGCAGACATGCGCACGCGGCCATCGTGCCGGCGCGGTTGTGGAAGCGCCGCGACGCATGCGCATGGGAAAGCGGCTTTGATTAGTGAAACAGTAAAGTTTTTGCCCAAGCTGTGATTCAATGGCTGTATTGTCCGGGCGCTTGTCGCGTCGGGACCCGGCCGATTCAAAGGTGGGAGGTGGGGCAATGCAATCGAAACCTGTCAGCACGCGCCAACTGGTCTGCCTGCTCAGCTGCTGTGCTTTCGCCCTGCCGCAGGCACGGGCCGAGGCGGCGTCGGACGAGATGCTCGACCTGTCGCTGGAACAGCTCAGCAATATCATCATCACCTCGGTCTCGCGCCAGGAAGAAAAACTCAGCGATGCGGCGGCGGCCATCTTCATTATCAACGCCGGCGACATCCGCCGCAGCGGCGCCCGCTCGATTCCCGAGGCGTTGCGGCTGGCTCCCAATCTGCAAGTGGCCAGGGTCGATGCGCGCAACTATGCGGTCACGGCGCGCGGCTTCAACAGTCCCTTCGAAAACAAGTTGCTGATGCTGATCGACGGGCGCACCGTCTACTCGCCGCTGTTTTCCGGCGTGTTCTGGGATGTGCAGGATCTGCTGATGGAAGACATTGAGCGTATCGAGGTGATCAGCGGGCCGGGGGCCACCATCTGGGGCGCGAACGCGGTCAACGGCGTCATCAATGTGATCACCCGTTCCGCGCGCGATACCCTGGGCGGCCTGCTGGCCGGCAGCGCCGGCAGCCACGAGCGCGATGGCCAGCTGCGCTATGGCGCGGCGCTGAGCCCGGAGATGCACTACCGCGTGTACGGCAAGTACAGCGAGGCCGACGCCACCGAGAATATCGCCGGACTCGATACCCATACCGGCTGGCGCCGCCGCCAGGCCGGCTTCCGCGGCGACTGGCGCAGCAATGGCGACGCCATCACCGTGTCCGGCGATGCTTACCAGGGCGCGCTGGGCCAGGCGAACACGGTCGATATTCGCGTGTCCGGCGCCAATCTGCAAAGTAAATTCAGCCGCAAGCTGGCCCAGGATGCCGAGCTGAGCCTGCATGTGATCCTGGACCATACCGAGCGCAATCAGCCGAATGCCTATGTCGACCGTCTCGATTCCGTCGAGCTGCTGGCCCAGCATGGACTGACGTTCTGGCAGACCCACAAACTGATCTGGGGCCTTGGCTACCGGCTGGCCAAGGATACCGTGGTCAACGGGCCGCAGTTCGGCTTCCTGCCTGGCGAGATGAATATGCATTGGGGCAATGTGTTCGCCCAGGACGAGATCGCGCTGCGCCCGGAGCTGCGTCTGACGGCCGGGCTGAAGATGGAGCACAATAATTACACCGGCGTCGAGTACCTGCCCAATCTGCGGCTGGCCTGGCATCCGGCGCCGCAGCAGTTGCTGTGGACCAGCTTGTCGCGCACGGTACGCGCGCCCTCGCGCATCGACCGCGATCTGTTCGCGCCCAGCACGCCGCTGATTATCGCCGGCAAGCCCTTCTTCGTGATCGGCGGCGGTCCGCAATTCGAATCGGAGGTGGCGCGGGTGGCGGAGCTGGGCTACCGCGCCCAGCCGCGCAGCGACCTGAACTTCTCGGTGACCGCCTATTACAGCGCCTATGACAAGCTGCGCACGCTGGAGCCGCATCCGGGCAGCGCCTCGCTGTTCAGCAATTTTGGCAAGGGAACGGCGCGCGGGGTGGAATTGTGGGGGACCTGGCAAGTCACGCCGGCCTGGCGGTTGAACGCCGGTGGCGTGCTGCAAAGCGTGCAGACCAGTCTGCGCCCTGAAAGCCGGGACGCGGGCGCCTTTGCCGGTCTGGCCACCAACGACCCGAACCGGCATTGGACCTTGCGTTCCTCCTTCGATATCTCCGAACGCAGCCAGCTGGACCTGACGCTGCGTTACACCAGCGCGCTGCCCAAGCCGGTGGTGCCGGCGTATTACGAGCTCGATATGCAATGGCTGTGGCAGCTGCGCCCCGATATCGACCTGGCCCTGATCGGACAGAACCTGCTGCACGCCTCGCACCCGGAATTCAATGCGGCGCCGGGACGCAGTGTGTTCGAGCGTAGCGCCATGCTGCGCCTGAGTAAAAGGTTTTGAAGGGTGACGCTGCGGGAGCATGGATGAGGCTAAGTCTGGCGCGCCGCTGGCGGGCGCTGGCCATGCTGGCCGCTGGCACAGCGCTGGCAGGCTGCGGCATGTTCGGCGGCAAGGTGGCCGGCAAGGCCGCTGCCGCGCCGAAGGCGCCACCCGCCAACAGTGTTGCCAAGGCCGCCAGCAGTGCGGCGGCGCCCAAGGCCGCCGCCGCGCCGGTCGCGGTGCAGGCATGGATCACCAGTGGCGACCGCAGCCTGTTGCTGGCAAAGGCGGTCGACGCCCGTTTCGGCCCGCTGGAACTGCTGCCGCAGCCGTATGCGGCCGACCATTTCGGCGCATCGCCTTCCGGCCCGGCGCGCTATGGCGCCGCCGAGGACGGCGCCGCCATCATCGACCTGGACCCGGCGCAGCGGTTTCAAAGCATGCTGGGCTTCGGGGTATTGTTAAGCGATACCTCGGCCTGGCTGTTGCAGGAAAAACTGACCGAGCCCCAACGCAAGGAATTGCTGGCCGAACTGTTTGCGCCGGTACCGGAACCGGCCCCGGCGGCGCCCGCGCCGGCGCGGCTGCAGCTGAGTTTATTGCGTGTCGGGATAGGCGCATCCGAATTCTCGCGCGAACACTACAGCCTGGACGACCAGCCTGCCGGCCAGTTCGACCCCGCGCTGGCCGGCTTTTCCATCGACATGCAGCGGCCCGCCTTGCTGCCGGTGCTGAAGGCGGCGCTGGCGCAGAATCCCGAGCTACACCTGCAGGCCAGCGCGTGGAGCGCGCCGGCCTGGATGAAGGAGGGCGACAGCCTGCTCAAGGGCAGCCTGCGCGCCGATGCCGGCGAGGTGTATGCACGCTATCTGCAACGGTTTCTCGATGTGTACCGCGACGAGGGCATCACGGTCCATGCGCTGAGCCTGCAAAGCGCGCCGGGCAGCGCCGCGCCCGCCGCTGCCGCCGCCGCCGCCGCGCCGGCACCTGCCGCGGCCGCCATCGTGCAGGCCGCCGATTTCCCTTCGATGCCATTCGATCCGGCCGCACGCGCCGCCTTTATCGGCACGCAGCTCGGTCCGCTGCTGCGCCAGCATGGCCACGCCACCGCCATTCTCGAGGGCGAGTACAACTGGGATCAAGCGGGTGCCGCGCAAGCCGTGCTGGGCAATCCGCTGGCCGCGCCGTATATCGCCGCGCTCGCCTGGCATTGCTACGGGGGCCAGGTGACGGCACAGGAAACCCTGCACGCGGCCTTTCCCGCCCAGGGCCACTGGATCAGCGACTGCTCCGGCGGCCAGTGGGCGCCCAGTTGGCGCGATGGCTTGCTGCACATCGCCGGCAAGGTGATCGTGGACGGTGCGCGCCACTGGGCACGCGCCATTGTGCTGGGTAATCTGGCGCTGGACGAGCAGGGCGGTCCGCATCTGGGCGGCTGCCGCAATTGCCGCGGCCTGCTGACTATCCCCTTGGACGGCGGGGCGCCGCTGCGCAACGTGGAGTATTACGCACTGGGCCACGCCAGCCGCTTCGTGCAGCCGGGCGCGCTGCGGATCGCCTCCAACAGCCGCCAGCAGGGCGTGGATCATGTCGCCTTTGCCAATCCGGATGGATCGCTGGTGCTGATCGCGGTGAACCCGGCTGACAGCCCGCGCGGCATCGCCGTGCGCCTGGGAAACCAGGGATTTCGCTACCGCCTGCCCGGCGCCAGCGTGGCGACCTTCCGCTGGAGCCCAGGCGCGCCAATTGGCCCTTGATTAACGCTGGTTCAGCACAATCTGTCTATGGCAAACATGTTCGTCTTGCAATAGGAGGATCTGCCATGACAGCGACCGAGCCGCAACACCACGCCAGCCAGCCGGGTATTCCGCCCGCGCTGCGCGCCCACATCACGCCGGAACCGGATGAGCCGCCGCCCAAGCCGGAAAAAGACCCGCCGCCACATGAACAGCCGCTGCCCGAGCAGGCCCCGATCGAGGAGCCTACGCCGCCTGCACCACCGATCAAGACCTGAGTTGCCGCGCCGCCAAGGCGACCGGTTCAGGGCGCCGGCGCCGGGGGGCTGTGTTGCCGGCTGGTGCAGGGCGGCAGGGCTGGTACGCTTTTGATCATTTCCTCGGTCTCGCGTTCGCCTGCGGTTTTTTCGCCGCTGCCGATGTCGGCTTCGTCGTCGAAGTGGCCGATGGTCGCGGTGACGGAACGGGTGGTGGGCTGATGCATGAAGGCCTCCGTGGGTAAGCTTGCAGGTTCGGCCATGCTATCAGTGGAAAGCGCGTCACGGCGCACAACAGTGGCGCAGCAAAGAGGCAAGCTGAGCAAAATTGCACGGCGCAAGCGTTGCTGGATGGCTACATATTTTGTTGTTTGTGTCAGCGGTCACACGGACGAAACAGAAGAGTTTCTATAATTTAGTCATGTGATCGTCGTTTGTTTTTCGGAGGCCAAGATGGGCAATTCCTTACATAACAAAATTTACCTCGGACGCCGCAGCGTGGCCTTGCTTCAGAACCGTCGCCTGCAGGCTTTCCTGTGCATCGCCGCCTTCGCCAGCATCGGCCTGGCCTGGCTCGCGATCCGAGCGTTGAGCTAATTGCCTGCTCCTATTTTTCGTCGCAGTACCCTGGTGCAACACCGCGCCGGGGACAGCATTACCTTGCCCTGACCCCGGCGGGCGCGTACCATGGCGTCCGAAGCTGTCACTTATGGATAAATTGGTAATGAAGAACGAGAAATTAACGCAAGACGAATACGATGCACTGAACGAAGTAGCGCGCGGCCTCAAGGGTGAGCGCGTCAGTGCCTGCGTGGGCCGCAACACCAAGCGCCTGTGCGGCATCAAGCTGCTGACGATCGCCAAGAATGGCCGCATTTCGCTGACCGAACAGGGCCAGCAAGCCATTTTCCTGCGCCGCTGCATCCTCGGCCTGCGCGCCGTCGCCGCCGATCCGGCCAGCGCGCTCGACACCGACGTGGCCAACTTCCTCGGCAAAAAAGCCCACATCCTCCCGCGCGAGGGCAATGCCGGCTACGACATCACCGACAAGGGCCGCGAATCGCTGGCCGATATCGAAAGCCAGGGCCGTTAATTCAGCCCACGGCAGGCCAGCGCCATGCTGGCCGCCTCGAATGCGGCTGAGTCAATCCACATTGCTTTGGTAAATATCCGGGAAGTAGCGTTCCATCAGCGATTGCGGCTTGAGCGGCGGGGTGAAGCCGAACTGGGCGTACATGCCGTGCGCGTCAGCCGTGGCCAGCGTGAAGCGGCGCAGACCTTGCAGTTCGGGATGGGCCAGCACTTCCTGCATCAGCAGCTTGCCATAGCCTTTCCCCTGGTGCTCAGGCAGCACAAATACATCGACCAGATTGGCAAACGTCGCGTAGTCGGTGATCACCCGCGCGAAGGCGACCTGGGCGTCACCGAGATAGCCGCCAAAGCACAGCGAATGGCCGATGGCGCGCTCGACGGTGTCCAGCGTGATGCCTTTGGCCCAGCCCGACTCCTTGGACAGATAACGGTGGATCAGCGGAACGTCGAGTTCCGCCAGCTCGGTGCTGATGGTGAAAGCAGGCATGGAAATGCTCCTTGGAAGAACGCCGATGCCTGTCACTTTACCACTGGCAGAGCTCGTCGTGCATAGCTGGCCAGGCGATTGATGGCGGCTCGTTCCGGCAAAGGCCGGAGTGCGCCGCTCATGCGGATTTACACCAGCGCTACCTTGGCTTTTGAGACCCGCCGGGCGACGCCCAGCGCGGCCAGCCCGCCGATCAGCAGCAAGACGGTGGTGGGCTCAGGAACCGGCGTCAAAGGAATGGCCGAGTTGAACCGCAGCGAACCGTACAGGCTGGTGCCGGTCTGGTTCTGGGTTTCGTCAAACTGGCGGAAATCGACGGCGAAGCGATCGATATTGCCATTCTGGCCATATGCGATATCGAGTACATTGAACCATCCGGAAGACTGATTGTTGCCGCGTCCGTTGCCGGAAATGTCCATGCCAGGTTTGGTCGGCGAGTTGAACGGAAAGCGGGTGGCATTGTTATACAGTCCTACATGCAGCGGCTGCCCGTCATTGCTGTTGTCCGAAGGATTGAAGGTCGGGGCCGCAAAATCGAAGTTCCAGTAATGACCGTCGTCGTAGGTGATGTGGACGCCCTGGTCGAAGTTGATGCCGCCAAAGAAAATCCCGTCGATTCCGTGAACCCAGCTTGCTACTGGGGCGCCAACGGCGCCGCCCACCCAGCTTCCAGGCGTGCTATTGAAATACACGCTGGCGGTGGTCGCAATATTTGCCGAGGCGGGGGTGGCAAAGACTGCCAGCGTGAGGGCGAACGGTGCTAACAATCGTGAGAGCGTAGTCATGTCTGTTCCTTGTCTGCGTTGCGTTGAGGGAATGCCGCCGCCTGCCGCGGCAAGTGCTGATTATTGCGATTGCCAGGCGCATCCGAGTTGATGGATGTTAAAAGGATAATTAAAAATATAGCAATATTATTCTCGCGCGGCGTGGCACCCTGCGCAACGAGGGCCAGTAAGGGCAACGGGGAATGGGTCGGTGTTATTTAATCGCTGTGGCCTGCGACCAGACCACCTGCCAGACGTCGCCGCGCAGCTCATAGGCATCGGTATGCCAGTAGCGCGCGCTGGGAACATGGTAGGCGCCAAAGACCAGTTCCAGCTCGGCCTGATAGCGCAGCAGCGCTACGCGCGGATGCACGCGCACTTCCATCTCCTCAGGCTGCCACTTCAGATAGGCGATGTGGCCGCCCGTGATCGCGCCCAGATAGTCTTCCTTCGACAGCGCCTTGCCGATCGGGGTGATCAGCTGGAAGTCGGGGGCGTGCAGCGGCCGCGCCACGGCCATATCGCCTTCGACCAAGGCCTGCAGCCGGGTGCGTTCGATGGCGCGGATTTGTTCTGCAATGGCGTCGCGGGCGGTTTGGAGATTTAACTGATCTGGCATGAGCGCTTTCATCAACGGTGGGGGAGCGACTCCATGGTAGCCGATCACCCGCTGTCAAAAATGCACGCTTTGTCACTCCCGCGCGTGACGCCGATTGCGTCCGCTTACTTTATCCCTGGCTGGAAGCCGTCGGCACTGATGTCCAGCTCGGTCACCTCGCCATATTGCGCGGCAATCGCGCGGATTGCCTCGGCCTTGCCCACCAGCACGGTTTGCAGGTTCTTGCGCGGGAAGTGCTTGTCCACCAATTGCCTGGCGCGTTCCGGCGTCAGGCTGTCCACATCGCGCATGAAGTTGTCGATCTGCGCGCGCCCCACATTCGACGCGTACATATCGCCCAGCAGACCGGCCAGTTGCTCTCCCGTTTCAAAGCGCGGCGGGAACTGGCCTTTGACGTAGGCCTTGGCCGATTCCAGCGTGGCCTTGTCGATGCCCTTGGTCCACAGGCGCTCATAGGTTTTATGCGTCAGCGCCAGCGCTGCTTCGGTCTTGGGCAGGGCGGTGAAGCTGGACACGGCGAAGGTGCCGGTCTGGGCCAGTGTGCCGAACTCGCTGCGGGCGCCGTAGGTCAGGCCGGAATTGACGCGCAGTTCGTCGTTCAGCCAGGAGGTGAAGCGCCCGCCCAGGATGGTGTTGAGCACTTGCAGCGGCACATAGTCCGGGTCGTTGCGGGCGATGCCGGCGCCGCCGATGACGAAGGTGGTTTCGATCGCGTCCGGCTTGTTGACCAGCCAGACGCGCGCCTTGGCGGCGCTGACCTTGCCGTTGTCCTGCGGCTGCGGCGCGGGACCGCTGGCCTGCCAGGCGCCGAACAGCGATTCGATCTGCTTGCGCATCTCGGCGGCCTGGAAGTCGCCCACGACGACGATGGCGGCATTGTCGGGACGGTAGTAGCGCTGATGGAACTGGCGCACATCGTCCTGCTTGAGCGCGCCCAGGCTGCCGACGGTGCCGGCCGCCGGGCTGCCATACGGCGTGGCGCCGAACAGCATGGCGCGGTAATAGCTGGCCACCACATTGCGCGGGCTTTCCTTGGCTTGTTTGAGGCCGTTGACCTTGCGTTCGCGCAGCTTGTTCAGCTCGGCATTGTCAAAGCTGGGCTGCTGGACGATTTCGGCGAACAGCGGCAGCAGGGTGGCGGCGTCGGCGCGGGCGAAATTGGCTTGCACGGTGCTTTGTTCGGTGCCGGCACCGCCGGCCAGGCGGGCGCCGCGGAAGTCGAAGCTGGCGTCGATGTCGGCCTTGGCGTGCTGGCGGCTGCCCAGCAGCAGGGCGTCGCCGGTCAGGTTCGACAGGCCGGGCTGGCTGGCGTCGTTGACGGCGCCGGCCTTGATGACGGCACGGATCGAGATCAGCGGTACCTCATGGCGCTCCATCAGGTAGACGGTCAGGCCGTTGGGCAGGCGTGCCGTTTCAAACGCTGGCAGGCGGTATTCGGCGGCCTGGGCCGTGCCGGCAGCGAGCGCGGCGATGGCGGCGGCGCCGGCGGTCTTGCTAAACAGGGATTTCATGCGCTCATTCCTCCTTGGCGTCGAGCACGCCCACGGTGCGCTGCGATTTTTTCAGGTATTTGACGGCCACGGCCTGGATGTCGGCCGGGGTGATTTTTTCATACGCGGCGGGCGCGTCGTAGAGCTTGCGGTAGTCGCCGAAGAACACTTCGTAGTTGCCCAGCATCTGGGCCTTGCCGTTGATGGTCTCCTGCATACGGTACAGGTTCAGCAGCTTCTGGTTCTTGACCTTCTGCAGTTCCTGCGCATCGACACCGCCGGCGATCAGCTTGTCGACTTCGGCCAGCAGGGCTTGCTCCAGCGTGGCGGGCGCGACCTTGGCGGCGGCCACGGCAAACAGATACAGCAGGCCGGGATCGAAGCCGTCGGTACTGTCGGCACCGACCTGGGTGGCCAGTTGCTGCTCGACCAGGGCCTTGTACAGGCGCGAGGTCTTGCCGTCGGTCAGCAGGCTTTGCAGCACGTCGAGCGCGTAGTGGTCGGCGTGGTTCATCGGCGGGGCCTTGTAGCCTATCATCAGATTGGCCGAGGTGGCCGAGGGCTTGGTCACGAACAGGCGCCGTTCGCCGCTCTGTTCCGGCTCCACCGTGCGCACAGCCGGCGGCACGGCGCGCTTGGGAATCGCGCCGAAATATTTGCTCGCCAGTTGGCGCACCTGGTCCGCCTTGACGTCGCCGACGATCACGGCCACCGCATTGTTCGGCGCGTAATAGGTCTGGAAGTAGCGCTCCAGGTCCTGCTGGGTCCAGGCCTTGATGTCGGACTCGTGCCCGATCACCGGCCAGGAATAGGGATGGGCGCTGAAGGCGACGCTGTTGAGTTCTTCCTGCAGCACGCGCACGTTCGAGTTCTCCAGGCCGGTGCTGCGCTCGGACAGCACCACGCCGCGCTCGCTGTCGACCATTTTCGGGTCGATGCTCAGGTGGGCGATGCGGTCGCTTTCCAGCTGGAACACGGTTTCCAGCGAGGCGGCCGGGAACCAGTCCTGGTACACCGTGACATCGCTATTGGTATAGGCATTGTTGGAGCCGCCTTTGGCTTCCATGGTGCGGTCGAACATCTTGGGGCCGTAGTGTTTCGAGCCGTTGAACATCATGTGCTCGAAGAAGTGCGACAGGCCGGTGGTGCCGGGCGCTTCATTGCGCGAGCCGACCTTCCAGAAGGTGTACATATTCGCGTTGGGGATGCTGCTGCTTTCGAGCACGATGAACTTCATGCCGTTGGGCAGGGTGAAGGTCGTCACCGGCGGGGCGGTGGCGGCGATGGCCGCCTGGGCGGTGGCGATGCCGAGCACGATGCTGGCGGCCAGGACTTTCCACTTCATGAGGCTTCCTTTCACACGGGATCAAAGCGAAAAGGATACGGTATCTGCCTGTGGAAAGCATTCTTTTCCGCTAAGCGTTGCCCAGCCCGGCTGAAGCGGATAGCATGGTGTAACTCTACAAGCAATGGAAGCCGATATGGAAACACCAATGAACTGGGTGGCGCACGAACTGTCGATGACGGTGCTGATGACCCCCGATATGGCCAATTTTTCCGGCAACGTCCACGGCGGCACCATCCTGAAGTATCTCGACAGCGTGGCCTATGCCTGCGCCAGCCGCTATTCGGGCAGTTATGTGGTGACCTTGTCGGTCGACCAGGTGATGTTCCTGCAGCCTATCCATGTGGGCGAGCTGGTCACTTTCCTGGCCTCGATCAACTATACGGGACGCACTTCGATGGAAGTGGGGATACGGGTGGTGACGGAAAACATCCAGCAGCGCATGGTGCGCCATGCCAATAGCTGCTACTTCACGATGGTGGCGGTCGATGCCAACCGCAAGCCGGTGGCCGTGCCGCCGCTGGTGCCGGTGACGGAAGAGCAGAAGTCACGCTTTGAAAAGGCGCAGCTGCGCAAGCAGTCGCGCGAGATGGTGCATGGCGCGAAGAAGAAAGCTGGGTGTTAAATAGCGGTAGCGGCACGCTAGTTGCGGCGCTTGTGCGGATACACCAGCGTGCGCACCGCCACCTCGGGCGGTACCTTCATCGCTGACAGGAATTCGGCGGCCTGCTGCAGGCCCACGTCGGGCATGGCGGCAATGGCCTGGTCGATCACGTCGCGCGTCTTGTGATCGTGGCGCGGATGCTGCTGGTCGTGGCGGTGCTTGATGTCGCGGATGTTCATCATAAAGCCGCTTTCCGGGAATTCACCCAACGGTCAGACAAAGGCGGTCGACGGTGCCAGTTGCTTGCCATCGCGTAGCATCAGCTCGAAAGCGTCCGCTTCCACCGGCCGGCTGAAATAATAGCCCTGCATCTGGTCGCAGCCATTGCGCCACAGGTAATGCAATTGCTGCTCCGATTCTACCCCTTCGGCAATCACGCGCAACTTCAGATTGTGGGCCAGGGCGATGATGGAGGCGACGATGGCCGATTCGTCGGTGTCGCCGCTGATGTCGGAGACGAAGGAGCGGTCGATCTTGAGCACGTCGATGGGGAATTTGCGCAGGTAGGACAGGCTGGAATAGCCGGTGCCGAAATCGTCGATCGACAGCGTCAGTCCCAGTTTTTTCAGATTGTGCAGCAACTCCACGGCCAGCGCCACGTCGTTCATGAACAGGCTCTCGGTCAGTTCGATTTCCAGGCAGGCCGCGGGCAGGCCGGTCTGTTCCAGCACCCGGGCGATCGAGGCGATCAGGTCGGGCTCGCTGAACTGGCGCGGCGACAGGTTGACGGCCATGCGCAGCGGGCCGTAGCCGGCGTCCATCCAGGCCTTGTTCTGGGCGCAGGCGGTGGCCATGACCCAGGCGCCGATCGAGACGATCAGGCCGGTTTCCTCGGCCAGGCCGATGAAGCGGTTTGGCGCCACCACCCCCAGTTCCGGATGCTGCCAACGGATCAGCGCTTCCATGCCGACGATGCGGCCGCTGTCGAGGTCCACCTGGGGCTGGTAGTGCAGCACGAACTCGTCGCGCTCCAGCGCATGGCGCAGCGCACTGTCGATGCGCACCCGCTCCTGCGCTTCGTCGTTCATGGCCGGCTGGTAGAACTGGGTATTGTTGCGGCCCAGCTTCTTGGCGCGGTACATGGCGATGTCGGCATGCTCGATCAGGTGCTGGGCCGGGGTGCCGTCGGCCGCGTAGACGGCCACGCCGATGCTGCAGGTGACAAAGAATTCCTTGCCTTCCAGTAGTACCGGCTGGGCCACGGCGCGCATGATGCGCTCGGTCACCTCGGTCGACAGCAGCGCGTCCGGGTATTCGGTCAGGATGGCGACGAATTCGTCGCCCGACAGGCGCGCCACGGTGTCGCTTTCGCGCACACTCGCTTCGAGCCGGCTGGCCACGGTCTTGAGCAGCAGGTCGCCGGCCTTGTGGCCCAGACTGTCGTTGACGAATTTAAAGCGGTCCAGGTCGATCAGCATCACCCACAGCGAATGGCCGCTGCGGTTGGCATAGGCGGCGGCCTGCTGCAGCCGGTCCTGCAGCAGCACCCGGTTGGGCAGGCCGGTCAGCACGTCGTGGTGGGCGATGTGATGGATGCGCTGCTCGGACAGCTTGCGCTCGGTGATCTCGGTGCCGGTGCCGCGGTAGCCGCGGAACAGGCCCTGGGCGTCGTAGACCGGCTCGCCATTGGTGCTGAACCAGCGCGTCACGCCATCCTCGCCGACCAGCGAGTACTCCAGGTCGGTGAAGGGCAGGTGGGCTTCGAGCGTGGCGATATGCTCGCGGCCCCATTTGGCGCTGCGCATCTCGGCATTGTTGTCCCAGCGCGTCTTGCCCAGGAAGCGTTCGCGCGGCAGGTGGCCCTTGTCGAAGAAACCGTCGGTGATATTGGTGAAGCGAAATTGCGCATCCTGTTCCCAGTACCAGTCCGAGGACAGCGCCAGCAGGCGGCGGAAGCGGTGCTCGCTTTCCTGCAGCGCCTGTTCGGTGCGCTTGCGCGCGGCCACGTCCTCGTTCAGTCTGGCATTGCTCTCCTGCAGGTCGCGGGTGCGCGTCTCGACCAGTAATTGCACCCGGCGCGAGCGCTGCGTCAGCGAATGGACGAAGGCGCTGGTGAGCAGGGCGAACAGCAGGCCGCCGACCAGGGTGGAACTGGAGCCGAGGTGGCTGGACAGGAAGGGGCCGGGCAGTGGCGTGGCCTGCACATGCCAGGGCTTGCCGGCGGCCAGGAAGGTGCGCGTGAAGGCGGCGTGCTCGTCGGCGCCGAGCCAGCGCGGCAGCCAGCGCCGGCCATCGCGCGCGGCCGGCGGCTCGCCCAGGCTGTAGATCAGGTTGTCGGGCAGCAGTTCGTCGCCGGTATAGACGCGCAGCGCCAGATCCTTGTCGTCGAGCAGGCCGCCGCTCTGCAACACCTTCTGGATCAGGTCGGTCGAGCGTATCACCGCGCCGGTGTTGCCGATCCAGGCGGCGCGGCGCTGGTCCGGCGTGGCCGTGGGCGCGCCGTTGCGGTAGACCGGGATCATCAGCACAAAGCCTTTCTGGCTGCGCGTTTCCTGCGCCAGCCGCAGCAGCGGGGTGGCGGTGGCCTGGCCGCTGGCCACGGCCATATTGATGGCGTGGTACATGGGCGCGATCGAGGCCACGTCGAGGCCGAAGGCGGCCTCGTTGCCGGCCAGCGGTTCCAGATAGTCGACCAGCACGTGCAGCGGCCGCGCCCGCGCGGGCACCGGCTTGCCCTGGTCCATTTCGTGGATCAGAAAGCCGGGGAACTGGGCGCGCAGCCCGGCTTCATAGGCCGGACGCTGGGCCGGCGTGAGCACGCGATGGAAATTGAAGGCCTGGATGAAGGGGTAGCGCTGCAGCAAGGGCAGGGTGAAGCTGCGGAACTGGGCGCGCTCGATGACGCCGAAGGTCTTGAACAGGTCATTGGCGATGGTCACCACCTCGACCGCGTCGTCGAGGCCGCGGCGGATCGCGTCGGCGCGCAGGTCGGCGCGCTGCCGGAAGCTCAGTTCCAGCTTTTCGTGCTCGAGTTCGCTGACGGCGGCAAACAGCAGCATCGTCACCGACAGCCCCGCAGCCAGTGTCAGCGCCGCGGCGGACGACAATGGGGACAGCGTGCGGCGCAGCGACATTGCCTTTCCTTCCGAGCTGATAGTGGCTTGCCTAGTGTGTCACAAAACTGTGTCGTTGGGGCAATTTTTAGGCGGGCGCGGGGGGCGATTTCACCACAGTTCAGCAGGGAAATATTGCCATGCGGGGCGGCTATTGCCAGCGCAGCCGCCATACCACCCAGTGCGCCAGCAAGTGGTTCAGCGGCGCCAGCAGGCGCAGGCCGCGGCTGCGCGCCACCTTGCGCTGCATCGCCAGCGCCGGCGAGGGTGCGCCATCCTTGACGGCGAACACGATGCGGTTGTTGCCGCACATGCCGCGGAACCAGCACAGCCGGCTCTGGAAGGTGCGCCGCAGCCGCCCCAGCATGGCCGGGTAGTGCGGATCGTAGCTGAACAGATTGGCCACCAGCACGCCGCCGGGACGCAGGGCGGCGCGGCAGTCGGCATAGAAGCCGGCCGAGGACAGGGCCGACGGCAGGCCGTCCTCGTCGAAGCCATCGACCAGCAGCACGTCGGCGCTGGCGGCCAGCCGGGGCATGTAGAGGGCGGCGTCGGCCTCGATCACGCGCAGGCGCGCATCGTCGGGCGGGATGGCGAACTGCTCGCGCAGGGCGATCACGTCGGCGCGTAGTTCGAGCACGGTGATGCGGCTGTGCGGCAGGTAGCGGTGGCAGAACTTGACCAGCGAACCGCCGCCCAGGCCGACCATGACGATGTGCTCGGGGCGCGGCTGGAACAGGGTGAAGCACATCATCGCGCGGGCGTAGCTGAGCACCAGATCGTTGGGGCGCGACAGGCGCATCTCGCTTTGCACCATGCCCGGATGGAATTCGAGCGAACGCAGGTCGCCACGGGTGTGCACTTGCGGGCTGGCGGAAGTGGGGGCGGAGGCGGGGGCGGAGGGCGGACGCATGGGCGATGGCAGTTGTTGGCGAGCGCAGGTTTCTGTTAAGCTGGGGCAATATCGCATGCCCGCCCCAGGCCGGTACGGCTGAACCACGCCAAGGCGGTGCGCCAAGGCGGGGCGCCGGCCGAGTGTAGCATGGCCTGGCGGACTGTTGCGTCGGCGCGCAAGGGCTGGCGCCAGGGCGCATTGCGTTTACAGACATGACAATTGTAGGTACATTGGCAGCAGCGCAGGCCAGTCCCGCTGGCGGCCCCCATGGAGAGCACACGATGTTTTTAGATCACCCTACGATTACCGCCACCAACAGCTTTACCGAGCCGGACCGGATCGAACGCCTGACCCGGGTCTATGGTTATGTGATGGCGCTGGCCGATGCGGCCGGCGACAGCCATCTGGTGGAAAAGTTCACCCAGTTGCATGACCACAAGGGTACCTTGATCGTGTTCTGGCACGACGCGCCGACCGAGACCGAAAAAAGCTATTTCGTGCAAGCCTGGTCGAGCAAGATCGGCGACGGCAGCAGCAACGTCGAACACGAGATCTGATGCGCCGCGCCGCCGGATCCGGGTGCGCCGCCTGCCGGCCGTTCGGGCCGGCGCCGCGGTTTCCCCCATCCCTGCCTGACGCTGCCGCGAGTTAGTGCCCTGACATGGATATCAAAACGCTGCTACTGGCGCTGGCGCTGGGCAATCTGAGCCTGGTGGCGGCGCTGTTCTTCGCCGAATCGGACAGCCGCAAGCCGCGCCTGCTCACCACCTGGGCCATGGCCAAGCAATGCCAGGCGGCCGGCTGGCTGCTGCTGTATCTGCGCGGCCTGCTGCCCGAGATGCTCACCATCGGCCTGGCCAACTGCCTGCTGTTTACCGGCTATGCGCTGGACGCGGCCGCGCTGTGGCAGGCCTCGGGCCGGCTGGTGTGGCGGCGCTTCCTGCTGCCGCCGCTGGCGCTGGCCTGCCTGCTGTTCATCGGCGTCTGGCTGGGCGAGCTGGAGGCGCCGCTGCGGGTGGCGCTGGGCAGCCTGACCGTGGCCGGCTTCCTGCTGGCCGGGGTGGCGGCGCTGGCGCGTGGCTGGCGCACGGCGCCGATGCTGCGCCGCTTCCTGCTGGCCAGCACGCTGGCCCTGAGCCTGGCGGTGGCCGCGCGCGGCGTGCTGACCGTGCTGCTGCCCGAGGGCTGGGACTGGATCAGCGCGAACATGATACAGACCGGCGCCATCGCCGCCCTGTATCTGCTGATGCTGCTCAATGGCTTCGGCTACCTGCTGCTGGCGCGCGAGCGCCTGCAGGGTGAGCTGGACCGCCTCGAAGTGATCGATACCCTGACCGATGTGCCGAACCGGCGCGGCTTCTACCAGGCGCTCAATCCCTGGATGGCACTGGCGCGCCGTCCCGGCATGCCGACCGCGCTGATCGTGCTCAATCTGGACCAGTTCAAGCGCGTCAACGACAACTACGGCCATCCGGTCGGCGACACGGTGCTCAAGACCATGGTCGAGGTGTGCCAGAAGCAGTTGCGCGACAGCGATCTGATGGGCCGCCTGGGCGGCGCCGAATTCGCCATCCAGCTGCCGCGCACCACGCTGAGCGATGCGCTGATGGTGGCCGAACGGATACGCCTGGCCGTGGCCGCGCTGCCGGTCAAGACCGAACGCGCCGTCATCAACCTGACCGCCAGCCTGGGGGTGACCACCATCCGCGCCGAAGACAGCATGGTCAGCCTGTTCAAGCGCGCCGACGAGGCGCTGCAGGAGGCCAAACAGGGAGGCCGCAACCGGGTGGCAGAGGCGCAGGGCGCCAGCGTGCTGGAAGCCTGAACAGGCCGGGCGTGCCGCCGGCGGGTGGCCGCGGTGTTGCTGGCGTGGCGCGCTGCGCGCCGCGCGCGGGGTAAAGTCATCAGGACGTCATAATGGGCGCTTACTGTGTTAGGATTTTTCTAATCAAATGCACCTGAAGCCTTCGTGCTCGTTTTCACATTAGAGGCTTGTATGTACGCAGCAGTAGATCTGGGTTCCAACAGTTTTCGTCTTCATATCGGCAAACACGACGGCGATGCGATCCGCGTGTTGAAAAGCATGCGCGAGCCGATCCGCCTGGCCGCCGGCCTTGACGCCACCGGCAACCTGACCGAAGCGGCCATGCAGGCGGCACTGGCCTGCCTGAAGCAGTTCCGCACCGCCCTCAATGCCTATGAGCTCGACGCCGTGCGCGTCGTGGCCACCTCCGCGATGCGGGTGGCGCGCAATTCGGCCGCCTTCCTGCCGGCCGCCGAACAGGCGATCGGCTACCCGATCGAGATCATCTCCGGCGAAGAAGAGGGCCGCCTGATCTACATGGGCGTGGCCAACGCCCTGAACCAGCCCACCGAACGGCGCCTGGTGATCGACATCGGCGGCGGCTCCACCGAATTGATACTGGGGCGCGGCCAGGATATCGAGCGGGTCGAATCCTTCAGCCTGGGCACGGTCAAGCAAAGCCTGTCCTTCTTCGTCAACGGCCGCATCGATGCGCCATCGTTCGAGGCCGCCATCCTGTCGGCGCGCAGCCACCTGGAGGATGCCGCGCCGCCTTACCATCCGCAGCACTGGAAGCAGGCCTATGGTTCCTCGGGCACGATCCGCACCATCGCCGATATCATCGCCAAGAACAATCTGGGCAAGGGCGACCTGTCGGCTGCCAGCCTGGACGCGCTGCGGCTGCGCTTCATCCAGATCGGCCATGTCAGCAAGATCGACATGCCGGGCCTGCGTCCGGATCGCGCCTCGACCATCATCGGCGGGCTGGCGATCCTGATCGCGCTGGTGCACGAGCTGGGCATCCCGGCCATGCAGCCGGTGGAGGCTGGCCTGCGCATGGGTGTGATGTGGGATCTGTACCTGCGCTCGACCAAGCGTGACCGGCGCGAACAGTCGGTGCAGGGCTTCCAGCAAAAATTCCACGTCGACGAGGCGCGCGCCCAGCGCGTGGCCGAGGATGCGCTGACGCTGTACGCCCAGCTCAAGCCCGCCACCGACAGTTTCAACCGTTATCTGTACTGGAGCGCGCTGCTGCACGAAGTGGGGCTGGCGGTGTCCCAGACCGGCTATCACAAGCATGCGGCGTATATGATCGAGAATGCCGACCTGCCGGGCTTCACCACGCGCGAGCAGAAGACCATGAGCCGGATGATCGTGGCCCAGAAAGGCAATCTGCGCAAGGTGGGCGAGGCGCTGACCGATCCCGATTTCGCCAAGGCCGTGGTGGCCTTGCGGCTGGCGATACTGTTCATGCATTCGCGCATAGAGCTGGAATCGGGGGGGCTGCGCCTGCGCATGAAAAACCGCATCGAGCTTGAAATTCGCCGCGATCTGGTCAGCGACCATCCGACGGTGTCGTTCTGGATTGAGAAAGAGCAGGAGTTCTGGGATGATGTAGGGATTGATTTTAGTGTGAAGGCCATCGGCTAGCTTAAAACCCACGGCGCACCCCTGGGGTCTGACCCCAGGGTCCGGAGAGGGGCTTCGCCCCGCCGGTCCCGGCGGGACCGGCCCCCGGCTCTTTGCCCTGGGTTTTAGACACGGCAGGCGGCCCGCCAACGCGCGAAGGAGACAAGCGTATGAGTGGCTGGAGCGGGAACAGTATCAGGAGCGCCCTGCGGCGCAGCGGGTGTTCTTGCGTCTGCGCGATCGCGCTGGCCGCACCAGTCATCGCCGCCCCCGCGCCTCCGGCGCGCGAAGTCGTCTCCCTCTGCTTCGAGCGCCAGGACGTTCTGCCCTGGCGCACCGAGAGCGGCGGCGGCCTGAATTTCATCCTGCTGCACGCGGTGGAGGAAAAACTCGGCGTCCATTTCGACTTCCAGAGCGTGCCCTGGAAACGCTGCCTGGCCAATCTGCAGGCCAACAGCGTCGATGGCGCCTTCGCCGTCAGCTACAAGGCGGACCGGCGCGAGCTGGGCGAATACCCGGGCGGCCAGCAGGTCGATGCCAGCAAGCGCATGCACATCGACCGCTATGTGCTGTTGCGCCGTAAGGGCAGCAAGGCCGACTGGGACGGCAAGAACTTCCACAACATCGAGGGCGCGATCGGCTTTCAGCTTGGCTATTCGGTGGGCGACCTGCTGCGCAACCATAATGTGGAAGTGGACGAGGGCAGCCAGCGCGCCGACGAACTGGCGCGCAAGCTGCTGGCCGGACGGCTGGCGGCGGCCGCGCTGGGCGGCAGCGATGCCCACGGCATCATGCGCAGCCCGCTCGGCGCCCAGCTCGAAGAGCTGCCGGTGCCGCTGATTGAAAAACCCTATTTCCTGATCCTGTCGCACGCCCTGGTGGCGGCCAAGCCGCAGCTGGCCGAGCGGATCTGGCGCGCCATCGAGCAGGTGCGCAACAGCCCCGCCTATAAAAAAGCCGAACAGGCCGAAGGAGCCGGCCATTGACGCCGGCGCGGACCAGGGCGGCGCCGCGCTGAGCGGCGGCCTGCCAGCGCGCGCGCTGCGGGCCTGGCGCCAGGATATCCTGCTGCGCCTGGCCGCCGGTATTTTCCTGGCGGTGGCCCTGTCGACGGCGGTGTACACCACCTACGTGATGCAGGCCATGCGCAGCGAGGCCGAACAGCATCTGCAGGAGCGCGCCGAGCGGCTGGCGGCGGTGCTGTCGCAGGCGCTGGCAAGGCCACTGTTCGACATCAACAGCGCCGCCGTGGCCAGCGTGGTGGACGCGGCCGGCGCTACGCCCGAAGTGTTGCTGCTGCGCGTGCTGGCGCCCACCGGCAATGAGCTGGCCAGCTTCGTCGCCCCCACCAGCGAGCCCAGTGCGGCGATCCGCGTGCGCCGCGACATCGTGTTCAACGACGCGCGCCAGATTTACCCGGTCGGCACCATCGAGCTGGCGTTCTCGCGCCAGCAGATCGACACCGACCTGCGCCGCCAGATCGTCAACACGGTATCGGCCAATCTGCTGCTGGCGCTGGCGATCGTGGTATCGATCTTCCTGGTCGGACGCAAGGCCATGCGGCCGTTTTCCGACATCCAGCGCGCACTTGAACGCCTGAGCCACGGCGAAACCGATATCCGCCTGTCCGGCATCGGCCGCAGCGACCAGGTGGGGCGCCTGTCGGAGGCGGTGCGCAGCTTCCGCGACACGCTGACGCGGCTGCGCCACGCCGAGACCGAACTGCGCGAACTCAATGAGGGCCTGGAAAAGAAAATCGAGGCCCGTACCCATGAGCTGACCCACAGCATGGAGCTGGCGCGCGACAGCCAGGATAAATTGCAGGCCATTGTCGATACCGCGCTCGATGCGGTGGTGCGCATGGATCTGCGCGGGCGCATCGTCGGCTGGAACCGCCAGGCCGAGGCGATCTTCGGCTGGTCCCGGGAAGAGGCGCTTGGTCTGCCGCTTGACAACACCATCATCCCCCAGCGTTTCCGCTACGACCACCGGCGCGGCATGCAGCGCTATATCGCCAGCGGCCAGGGTGCGGTACTCGACACCCGTATCGAGATCTACGGCCTGCGGCGCGACGGCAGCGAGTTCCCGATCGAGCTGGCCATCACCCAGGTCAAGGCGGCCGACCAGAGCGGTTTCGAGTTTTGCGCCTTCATCCGCGACATCAGCGAACGGCGCGAGCGCGAACAGAAGCTGGTCGCGGCGAACGTGATGGCGGAGGCGGCCAACGTGGCCAAATCGGAATTCCTGGCCAATATGAGCCACGAGATCCGCACCCCGATGAGCGCTGTCATCGGCATGGCTTATCTGACCTTGCGCACCGAACTGACGCCCAAGCAGCACGACTATGTCAGCAAGATCCACCGCGCGGCGCTGTCGCTGCTGGGGATCATCAATGACATCCTGGATTTTTCCAAGATCGAGGCGGGCCGGCTGGACGTGGAACAGGTGCCCTTCGTGCTCGACGATGTGCTGGCCCATGTGGCCAGCGTGACGGCCCAGCGCGCGGCCGACAAGCAGCTCGAATACCTGCTGCGGGTGCCGCCGGCGGTGCCGCGCGCGCTGGTGGGCGATCCGCTGCGGCTGGGCCAGGTGCTGATCAATCTGGTCAACAATGCGATCAAGTTTACCGCCAGCGGCGAGCTCGAACTGTGCTGCGAACCGCAGCCCGGCGCGGCGGCGGGGGCGGCGCGTCTGCGTTTCAGCGTGCGTGACACCGGCATCGGCATCAGCGAGGAACAGCAGGGCAAATTGTTCCGCGCCTTCAGCCAGGCCAATGGCTCGACTTCGCGCCAGTACGGCGGCACCGGGCTGGGACTGTCGATCTCGCAGCAGCTGGTGCAGCTGATGGGCGGGAATATCGAGCTGCACAGTGTGCCGGATCAAGGTTCGGTATTCCAGTTCGAGCTGGAATTCGCCCTGGCGCCCCAGGCCGGGCCGCAGCTGCCCGCTGCGCTGCCGCCCGCGCTGCAGCAGGCACGCCTGCTGCTGGTGGACGACCATCCGCTGGCGCTGGCGATCCTGCATGAAGCCTTGCAAGCGCTGCCCCTGATGATAGACACGATAGGCAGCGGCGGCGGCGCGCTGGCCATGATCGCGTCGGCCGACGCGGCCGGCAAGCCTTACCGGATGGTGTTGAGCGACTGGCAGATGCCGGGCATGGACGGCCTGGAGCTGGCACGCCGGGTCAGGCTGGCCCATTATCAGCACCGGGCGCCCGAAATGGTGCTGGTGACCGCCTTCGGACGCGAGGAAGTGCAGCGCGAGGCCGATGCGGCCGGCATCGCCGGCTTCCTGTTCAAGCCGATCGGACAGGCCGCGCTGGCCGATGCGCTCAGCGCCATCGTCGCCCCGGTGCGGCGCCCTGCGGACGTCGGCGCCTCGGCATCGCAGCAGCAGCGCTATGCCGCGCGCGTGCTGCTGGTGGAAGACAATCCGGTGAATCAGGAGATCGCCGCCGAACTGATGGCGGTACAGGGCATCAGCGTGGACATCGCCAGCAATGGCGAGGAAGCCTTGCGCCTGCTGCGTGCGGCCGGGCCGCAGGAATACGGACTGGTGCTGATGGACCTGGAAATGCCGCATATGGATGGCCACGCCGCCACCGCGGCGCTGCGCCAGGAACCGCGCTTCGCCGACCTGCCGGTGGTGGCGATGACGGCCCATGCGCTGGCCGATGTGCGCGAGCGCTGCATCGCGCAGGGGATGCAGGACTATCTGACCAAGCCGATCGACCCCGATCGCCTGTATGCGGTGCTGGCGCGCCTGCTCGGCCATGCCATGCCGGCCGATACGCCGGGCCCGCGCGCCGTCCAGGGCGGCGCCCAGCCCGGCGCGGCGCCTTTGCCGCGGCTGCCGGGGCTAGACAGCTTGACGGGGCTGCGCAATGTGGCCGGCAATACGGCCCTGTATTTGCGCCTGCTGGAGCGTTTCCGCAGCGGCCAGCAGGACTGTGTTCAGCAGCTGCGCGCCGAACTGGCGCACGGCGATGCGGCGCTGGCCTGCAAGCGGGCGCATACTGTGCGCGGCGTGGCGGGCAATATCGGCGCCGGCGCGGTGGAAGAGGCGGCGCGCCGGGTCGAGGAAGCCTTGCTGGCCCGCGCCGATGCCGATCCGGCCCAGGCGGGCTTGTTCGACGCCGCCGCCGACAGCGCGCTGCACGAGGCGCTCGACGCGCTGGAGACGGCGCTGCAAACCCTGCTGGCAGGCCTGGAGACGCAGGCTGCCGCGGGTGTCGGCGACGCCGTGCCGGCGCCCGATGGCGCGGCGGTGCGCACCGCGCTGTCGCAGCTGGGCGCCTTGCTGTCCGATTTCAGCGGCGACAGCCCCGATTATTTCGACAGCGTGCGCAGCCATCTGGCCGCGATACTGCCGCCCGCGACGATGGACCGGCTGGCCGGCCACCTGTCCCGTTATGAGTTCGATGCGGCCAGCCATCTGCTGTCCGCCGCCATGCAAGAACTGGAGCTGCCATGAGCCTGCAAGCCGCTGTGCGCCCGACCATCCTGATTGTCGACGATACGCCCGACAACATCATGTTGCTATCGAGCCTGCTGAAGGAAAAATACCACACCAAGGTGGCCAATAACGGCGCCACCGCCTTGCAGATTCTGGACAGCACGGTCGACGTCGACCTGATCCTGCTCGACGTGATGATGCCCGATATGGATGGTTACGAAACCTGCCGCCGCCTCAAGGCCAATCCCCGCACGCGCGACATCCCGCTGATCTTTCTCACCGCGCGCAACCAGACCGAGGACGAGGCGCTTGGCCTGAGCCTGGGCGCGGTGGATTTCTTGAGCAAACCGATCAATCCGGCGATCCTGTTCGCGCGCGTGAGCACCCATCTGCAATTGCAGCGCGCGCGCCAGGTGCTGCAGCAGCAGAACCTGGACCTGGAGCAACTGGTGGAGCGCCGTACCCGCGAACTGTCGCAGGTGCAGGACGCCACCATCATGGCGATGGCGCTGATGGCCGAAACGCGCGATAACGAGACCGGCAACCATATCCGCCGCACCCAGAACTATGTGGCCACGCTGGCGCGCCAGTTGCAGGATCACCCGCGCTTCGCCGGGGAATTGAGCGATCAGAATATCGCGCTGCTGTTCAAGTGCGCGCCCTTGCACGACATCGGCAAGGTGGGGATTCCCGACCGGATTCTGCTCAAGCCCGGCAGACTCGATCCGGAAGAATTCGAGATCATGAAGCAGCATGCCGCCTATGGCAGGGATATCATCCTGCAAGTGGAACAGCACATCGGCGGCAGCAATACCTTCCTGACCTATGCGCGCCAGATCGCCTGCTCGCATCAGGAAAAGTGGGATGGCAGCGGCTACCCGGACGGCCTGGCCGGCGACCAGATTCCGCTGGCCGCAAGGCTGATGGCGGTGGCCGATGTCTACGATGCGCTCATTTCCAGGCGGGTCTACAAGCCGGCCCTCAGCCACGAGCGTGCGCTGGAGATCATGCGCGAGGGACGCGCCAGCCATTTCGATCCGGATGTGCTGGATGCCTTCCTGGTCATCGAGCAGCGCTTTGCCGCGATCGCGCAGGAATTCAGGGATAGCGACGAGCGCTGAAACGCTTGAATTGTGTTTGCTCAAGCACATTTTTAATAAATAGTATATATTGTTTATATTGTTGATTGAAAAATGGAGTAAATATGAGCAAGTCGACCCTGGCGAATGCCCCCGAATCCTCGAACGATAGCGTGAACGGCACGCCCGTCGCATCCAGTTCCGGCGCAGCTGCTGCGCCGGCAGCGGCCGTCAAAGCCAAACCAGCGGCCCGCAAGTCGGCAGCGGCGCCAGTGGCCGCGCGTCCTGCGCCGGCCAAGGCCGCCGTTGCTGCGAAGCCCGTCACCAAAGCCGTCAAGCCAGCAGTCAAGGCCGCAGCACCTAAGGCCGCCCCTAAGGCCGCCCCTAAGGCTGCCGTTAAAGCGGAAACCAAGCCTGCTGCGAAGCCAGCCGCGAAGGCTGCTGGCAAACCGGCGGTCAAGGCCGCAGTCAAGCCGGCGCCGAAGGCCGCCACCAAGCCGGCCGCGAAAGCAGCAGATAAACCGGCGCCAAAGGCAGCGGCGAAATCCGCCGTCAAGCCAGCCAAGGCCGTCAAGCCGGCCGCCAAGTCCGTCAAACCGGCCGCCAGGCCGGCAGTGAAAGTCGCCAAGGCCGCGCCGGCAAGGGCAGCCGCCAAGCCGCTGGAAGCCAAGGAAAAACTCAGCAAGACCAAGCTGGTACGCGACAGCTTTACCATGCCGGAGCTGGAATACGCGGTCCTGGGCCAGGTGAAAAAGAACTGCCTGAAAGCCGGTTTCGAAATCAAGAAAAGCGAACTGCTGCGTATCGGCGTGGCCCTGATCAGCCAGATCGATGTGGCGACCCTGAAAACCGTGCTCGCTGCCTTGCCGCAGCTCAAGACGGGACGTCCTAAAAACAGCTAAGCACTTCGGCTAAAACAGCGAGATGCCCCGTGATTGCGGGGCACAGGCCGGCGGCGGTGGAGTTTCCACGCCGCCGGTTTTTCTTTGGGATTGCAAAAAAACCACTGTCACGGAACGGACACTTGCTTGTCATTTTCCTGAAGTATTCGAACGGTACGCTTGCTTCGTCTCCCACTGAAAGGATGAAGCATGCAACATTCGATCTTACAAGCAGACGTCCGCGCCACTCCCGCCAAGCTCATGTTGAGCATGGCCAGTACGCCGGAAGAACTGCATGAAGTGCAGCGCTTGCGCTACAAGGTGTTCATCGAATCGATGGGTTTGACGTCGCTCGCCAGCGAAGATGGACTGGACAGCGACGAGTTCGATGAGCATTGCGATCATCTGATCGTGCGCGACTCGAACACGCTCAAGGTGGTCGGCACCTACCGCCTGCTGAGCGCTTCGCGTGCCCGCAAAATTGGCCGCGTCTATTCCGAGAATGAATTCGACCTGGGCCGTTTGAACAATCTGCGCGGCCGCATGGTCGAAGCGGGGCGCGCCTGCATCCACCCCGATTACCGTGGCGGTAGCGTGATCATGCTGCTGTGGTCCGGCCTGGCCGAGTACATGCGCCGCGAACGCTGCGACTTCCTGGCCGGTTGCGCCAGTATCAGCCTGGCCGATGGCGGGCACAATGCGGTGGCCGTGTACCAGTCGCTGTCGCGCGAGCACATGGCGCCATCCGAATACCGCGTCACGCCGCACCTGCCTTTCCCCATCCATAAACTGGCCGCCGCCCAAAAGCCGCAGATTCCGCCGCTGGTGAAGGGCTATCTGCGTTCTGGCGCCTGGATTTGCGGCGAACCGGCCTGGGATCCTGATTTCGAAAGCGCCGATTTGTTCCTGTTGCTGCCGCTGGCGAATCTGGATGCGCGCTATGCCCGCCACTATGGCGTGGCCGCCGAAGCGGCCTAAAAAAGGCGCGCAGGACGGGGCGGTTGCCGTCTGTATTCCCTGACACCGGCGGCGGCTGTACCTGCCGCCGGTGTGCTATTGTCCCTATCATGCAGGGGACAGGAATAGCACAGGGAATGGAAATGGAGTCTGAGCTCGATACGCAGCGCGCCGGTTTTCAGCAGCGCGCCATCGTGCGCCATCGCGGCGCCGCGCAAACGCCGTCCAGCGACCGGGTGATCGAAGAGATGCCGGTGGCGCTGGTCTTCAACGGGATTTCGCAGGCGGTGATGATGGCCACGCCGCGCGATCTGGAAGCCTTTGCGGTGGGTTTTGCGCTCAGCGAAGGCATCGTCGCCGAGCGTGCCGACATTTTCGATATCGAGCTGCGCCAGCATGAGGCCAGCGCCGAGGTGGAGCTGACGATTGCGCAGGGCGCGTTTTCCCGGCTCAAGGAGCAGCGCCGCAGCATGGCGGGCCGCAGCGGCTGCGGCGTGTGTGGCATCGACAGTCTGGAACTGCTCGATCTGCATCCGCCGCGCAATGTGAAAGTAAAGCTGCCCGAGCCGCTGGCGCCCGCCATCGCACGCGCCGTGCGCGGGTTCGAGCGGCATCAGGTTCTGATGCAGGCTACCGGTGGCGCCCACGCGGCGGCGTGGTGCCGGCTCGATGGCGAGATCGTTTGCGTGTTCGAGGATGTGGGGCGGCACAATGGCCTGGATAAGCTGATAGGCCACCTGGCTTTGCAAGGTGTCGACATGCGCGAAGGTTTCGTGTTCATGTCCAGCCGTGCCAGCTACGAGCTGGCACGCAAGGCCGCGCGCATGGGCATTTCCATGCTCGCTACCATATCCGCACCGAGTACCCTGGCCATCGATGTGGCCGGACGGGCTGGGTTGAAACTGGTGAGTTTTTGCCGGCAGGATGGTTGTGTTGAATACTGCTGAACGCAAAGCCACGCCGTTTAGTATGCGAGCCGTTAGCTGCGGCTAAAACCCACGGCGTAAAACTGGGGTCTGACCCGGCGGGTCAGACCCCAGGGTTACGCCGTGGGTTTTAAAGGATACCCGGGCGCGCTTGCTTTCAAGCCTTTTAGCCTTACGCCGCCGACGGATACAACAGCACCGGAATCGATTTCGACGTCGGCGTTCCCGCCCCATCGGCTGTGCTGGCCAGCGGAATCAGGGCATTCGTCTCCGGGAAGTAGGCCCCCAGGCAGCCGCGTGGAATGTCGTACTCCACCAGCATGAACTTGTCGGCGCGCCGCTCCACATCGTCGTCCCACACGCTCAGCACATCGACCCACTGGCCCGCCTGCAGCTTCAGCATCGCCAGATCGGCCTGGTTGATAAAGATCACCCGGCGCATACCGAACACGCCGCGATAGCGGTCGTCCATGCCGTAGATGGTGGTGTTGTACTGGTCGTGCGAGCGCGCCGTCATCATCGTCATCAGGCGCTGGCCGTATTTGGCGCGGGCGCGGTGGATGGGCGTATCGGTATCGACGGCACGCACCAGGAACTGGGCCCGCCCGCTGGCGGTGCGCCACTCGCGTCCGCGCGAAGCCACTTTCAGGTGGAAGCCGCCCGGCTTGGCCACGCGCTTGTTGAAGTCGTAGAAGTCGTCGAACACCCGCTCGATCGCGTCACGGATGCGCGCATAGTCGGCCGCATACCAGTTCCAGTCTATCGCCGTACTGCCCAGGGTCGCCGCCGCCATGCGCGCCACGATCGCCGTTTCCGACAGCAGCCCGGGCGAGGCGGGCGTGTTCATGCCGTAGGACAGGTGCACCATGCTCATCGAATCTTCCACCGTCACGCCCTGCGCCACGCCTTGCTGCAAATCGATCTCGGTGCGGCCCAGCGTGGGCAGCAGCAGGGCGTCCCTGCCGTGGATCAGATGGCTGCGATTGAGCTTGGTGGCCACATGCACGGTCAGCTCGCAGGCGCGCAAGGCATCGAAGGTGATCGGCGTGTCCGGTGTGGCCATCGCAAAATTGCCGCCCATGCCGAAGAAGACCTTGACGTCGCCCCTGAGCATCGCCGCGATGGTGTCGACCACATCGTAGCCGTGCTCGCGCGGCGGCTCGAAGCCGAATACCTTTTGCAGGCGGTCGAGGAAGGCGGGCGTGGGTTTCTCCTCGATGCCCATGGTGCGGTCGCCCTGTACATTCGAGTGGCCGCGCACCGGGCACAGACCGGCGCCGATGCGGCCGATATTCCCGCGCATCATCATCAGATTCGACAGCATCTGGATCGTGGCCACCGCGCCCTTGTGCTGGGTCAGGCCCATGCCCCAGGTGGCGATGACTTTCTTGCCCTTGACGTAGACCTGCGCCAGTTCCTCGATGCGCTCGCGCGGCACGCCCGACTCGGCCACCAGCTGGCCCCAGTCCTGCGCGCGCAGATCGGCGGCGAAGGCGTCGAAGCCGCTGGTGTGGGTGTCGATGAAGTCCAGATCGAGCACCCGTTCGCTGCCCATTTGCTGCGCCAGGTCGTTCAGTTCCACCGTGCGCTTGGCCAGCGCCTTGATCAGCGCAAAGTCGCCGCCCAGCGTGGGCTGGATGAACAGGGAACTGATCGCCGTGCTGGAATTGGTCAGCATTTCCAGCGGATGCGAAGGGCTGGTGAAACGCTCCAGTCCACGCTCGCGCAGCGGGTTGATCGACACGATGGTCGCGCCGCGTTTGGCGCAGTCGCGCAGTTCGCCCAGCATGCGCGGGTGGTTGGTGGCCGGATTCTGGCCGAAGATCAGCAGGGTGTCGGCATGTTCGAAGTCTTCCAGCGTGACCGTGCCTTTGCCCGTGCCCACGGTGCCCGGCAGGCCGCGGCTGGTGGGCTCGTGGCACATATTCGAGCAGTCCGGGAAGTTGTTGGTGCCGTAGGCGCGCACGAACAGCTGGAACAGGAAGGCGGCCTCGTTGCCGGTGCGGCCGGAGGTGTAGAAGGCGGCCTGATTGGGGTCCGGCAGCGCGTTCAGATGGCGCGCGATCAAGGCAAACGCCGCATCCCATTCGATCGGCTGATAGGTGTCGGTGGCGTGGTGGTAGACCATCGGATCGATCAGGCGACCATGCTGTTCCAGTTCGTAATCGGATTGCTGGAGCAGGGCGGCGACTGTGTGCCGGGCGAAGAAGGCGGGCGGCACGCGCTTGCTGGTGGCCTCGGCGGCGACGGCCTTGACGCCGTTCTCGCAGAATTCGAAGGTGGAAGCGTGTTCGCGATCCGGCCAGGCGCAGCCGGGGCAGTCGAAGCCGTCCGGCTGGTTCTGCGCCAGCAGGGTCTTGTAATTGCCGCCGCTGACCTTTTCCCGCACCAGATTGATCGCCACCTGCTTCAACGCGCCCCAGCCCGCCGCCGCATGGGTGTAGGGTTCGATGCGGCCTTCCGGTTTGCTGTCGTTCATGCTGCTGTCTCCTGCTGCTGGTCTGTATCAAAATCTGCCATGGCGGCCATGCTCTAGCCTTACCCCAAGCTTAATGCGCCGGCGCCGCAGGATGCGAGCACAATGGCGGGCCGCGCCTGGGAGTACAGTGCAGGGTCACAGCAGTATAGACGTATATTGTCTTTTTGAAAACTGCGGCAATTTGACCATAATCGCCAGCGTGCCTTATGGAATAATGTGCCTTTCCCATGCACGAACAGATTACGGAGCGCCTCTCTTGACCCTGTACCAAACGCTGGCGGCGGAGATTCAAGGTCTGATCGAGCGCGGCGTGATGCTGGCGGGCGAGAAGATTCCCTCCGTGCGCCAGACCAGCCAGCACCGCAAGGTCAGCATCACCACCGTGATCCGCGCCTATCTGCAGCTGGAAAGCCAGGGCCTGATCGAAAGCCGGCCCCAGTCGGGCTACTTTGTGCGGGCGCGCAGCGGCGTGGCGGCAGCGGTGCCGCTGTCCCATGCGCCGCCTATCGTGCTCTCGTCGGAGGTCGACGTGAGCCGCCTGGTGCTCAACACCTTGCGTTCGATCCGCGCCAACGGCGCCGTGCCCTTAGGTTCGCCGTATCCCGACCCCGCGCCGTTTCCCTGGCCGCGAATCAACCAGTATGCCAGCAGCCTGGCGCGCCGCCATACGCAATGGACCGTGCTCGACGATCTGCCGCCCGGCAATCCCGAGCTGATACGCCAGATCGCGCGGCGCCATCTGGACAATGGACTGGCCGTCGATCCGGGCGAAATCATCGTCACCGTCGGCGCCACCGAGGCGATTAATCTGTGCCTGCAGGCCGTGGCCAGGCCGGGCGATACCATCGCCGTCGAGTCGCCCACCTACTACGCGATGCTGCACGCGATCGAGCGCATGGGCATGCGCGCGCTGGAGGTGCCCACCGATGCGCGCACCGGCATCGACATCGATGCGCTGGCGCGCCTGATCGGGGAGCAGCCGATCGCCGCCTGCATGGTCATGCCGAATTTTCAGAACCCGCTGGGCTTCCAGATGCCGGACGAGCGCAAGCGCGCACTGGTGGAACTGCTGGCGCGCCACGAGATTCCGGTGATCGAGAACGATGTCTACAACGAGCTGTATTTTGGCGATGCCCATCCCGGCGCGCTGAAGAACTACGACAGCAAGGGCCTGGTGCTGCACTGTGCGTCCTTCTCCAAGAGCCTGACGGCGGCTTACCGCATCGGCTGGGCGCTGCCCGGGCGCTACACGGCGCAGGTGGAAAAGCTCAAGTTTCTCAATACGCTGACCACGGCATCGTTGCCGCAGATGGCGATCGCAGAGTATCTGCAGAACGATGGCTATGACTACCATCTGCGCAAGGTGCGCAAGCTGTATGCGCAGCAGGCCGCGATCATGGCGTCGGCGGTGAAGCGCTTCTTCCCGGCAGCTTGCCGCGTGTCCGAGCCGCGGGGCGGCTATGTGCTGTGGGTGGAGCTGCCCAAGCAGGTCGACGCGATGCGGCTGTACGCGCTGGCACTGGAGCAGCACATCACGGTGGGGCCGGGCACCATGTTCTCGGCGCGCAATAGCTACAGCAATTTTATCCGGCTCAATTACAGCTATCCGTGGACGACGGAAGTGGAAGCGGCAATCCGCACGCTGGGCAAGCTGGTGGCGCAGCTGGCGCAGGCAGGGGAGGGGAGGTAAATGGAAAGCAGACAGACAGAAATTTCATCCAGTGGAGCGGACGGTGCGCCGGACGATGAAGCCTTGGCGCAACTGCTGGAAGTGCTGGTCTGCCTTGCCCGGATCGAGTCCGAGCGGCCCGGCAAACCCTGCTCACTGGCCAAGCTGAGCAAACAATCTGCGAGACCGATGAGCATCTTGCGCCGTCAGCTGACGACGCTTGCCGACGCGGCCTGGGTCGTCGTTACGATGGACGAACAAGGTGGTGGCAGCGCCGCCCTGACGCCTGCCGGTGCCGCGTTGATCGCGCATGTTTGAACATGGAAGGCATGGGAGCGGCCGGCATCACTGGCGGGTGCAGACAGAGCGGAATCCCTTGCCATAGTAGAGGATCAACTTGTCTCCCTTGAGGTATTCGACCTGGATCAAAGGCGCGTTGAAAGGCTTGATCTCGATACGGTCGCCAACGGGCCGCCAGCGGCCTTGCGAAGTCTGTCCCTGCTTACGCATCTCCATTTGGCCATTGGGCTCAAAGTCAACGTTGTACACGGTTCCCAGCACCGTATCGTGGCAACTCCAACGGCCCGGCAACTCCGCCGTGGCGCGCGCTTCCGGATCGGCCACATCGGTTTTCGGTTCTGTTTTTGGGCCCGTCAATTTGGAAATAATGCCGTTCCCCTGGCTTGATTGCATCTTGTCTATCCACTCGGCAGGGGCCGCGAAGTTGAGGTTCTGCCCATTATTGACCTGGAAGGTCACGATGCCAACCAGATTGCCATGCAGATCGAACAAGCCGCCACCGCTGGACCCGGGCGACACCGGCGCGGTGGTCTGGATCAGCGTGCCATCGTCAACCTTACGCAGCGAGGATACGATGCCTTCGCTGATCGTCAGGTCCAGGCCCTTGGGCGCGCCTATCGCCACCACTTTTTGGCCGGTCCGCAAGTTCTGCGACGAGCCGACAGTCACCGGCTCTGCCTTCAGTCCGGGTACATCGAGCCGGCACAAGTCATGCGCCGAATCGGCCAGCGTCAATGTGGCGGCATAGGCTGCCTCGCCCGACTTGACTTGCAGCAGCGCGCCGCCTTCGGCCACATGGCAATTCGTGATGACGGTGTTGGCCGCGATCACCACGCCACTGCCCAGGCCAAGCGGACGGCCGCTGGCCGAACTAATGTTAATGCGAACGATGCTGGGGGCAAGCTGCTGGAATAAATCTTCGCTGCTCAAATCGGCGGCCAGCGGCGCCTGGGCGGATTCTGTCGGAATGGCAGGAATAGCTTCCGGCTGGACCGCTGCGCTTGGCGCAGGCAGGGCGTGAACCTTTGCCCGGCTGAACCACCAGCCCGAGCCGACGCCCACAATGAGCGCCAGGGCGACGCCGGCACGCCAGTCCAGGGACAATTTGCGGGCCGCCGCCTGCGGCGCCGGTTTGGCTTGCCGCGCGGCGGCGAGTGTAGCGTCATACATTTCCCGTTTAACCGGGTTGGACAACACCGCGTATGCCTCCTTGGCGATGATTAAGGCATTGCGATCGAAAGGCTGGTCCGCCATTGCCGCCTGGCGTTGCGCATAGGCGGCGGCAATCTGGGCTGCGGTGGCGTCGGGGGCGACGCCAAAAACATCGTACAGCGTCTTCTTCATGCAATGCTCTTTTGCTAAAAAGTAACAATCATAGCAAATTATGGAGAAACAGCCGAATCAGACGCCGCCGGCGTTCCCTGTGCTTGGTGTCGCACTTTTACGGGCCCTTGTTTGAACCGCGCCACAGCACTCCAGATGCCACCAGCACGACGACGGCCGCCGCAAAATAGGGGGCGCCGGCAAACAGCCCATATAGCCAGGCACTGGCCAAAGGGCCAAAGGTGCGCGCGATTGCTTGTTGCGCCTGGTTCGCGCCCTGAATTTCGCCTTGTCTGCCCTCGGGCGCGGCATTGGCGACCAAGGCGCTGGCGCAAGGCTGAAACAAGCCATCGCCAAACGTGAACAGCGCGATCCCGCAGATCAATAGCGGCAGCGCTGGCAGCACGGCGAGGAAGGCCAGAGCGACCAGGCCGATGCCATTGAAGACCAGCCCCGCACTCGCCACGCGCCGTTCGCCAAAGCGCGGCTGCAGCCGTGGCGCGACCAGCCCCTGGCTAATGATGTCCATCACGCCCACGCCGGCCAATACAAAGCCGATCGCAGCGGGGTCGAAGTCCAGCAGATCCTTCAGCATCACCGCCAGATTGGACTGAAGTACCGTGCTACCGAACGCAAAGCAGAAAACCACCGCAAATAGCGTTCGGAGACGACGCTCTTTCAGCGCGGCCAACAGTTGACCGAAGGCGTTGAACTGGCCCCATCGCATGCGCTTGCTGCGTTTCTCGGGAGGATGGCTCTCCGGCATGCAGAAATGCACCAGAACCGCATTGAGCAGGGCCAGGCCCGCCGCGCCGTAGAGGGGAGTCGAAAGTGAAAGCTGTCCGAGCAGGCCCCCTAGCATCGGGCCAAACATGAAACCCAGGCCACCGGCGGCGCCGAGCATGCCAAATGCCGCGCCGCGTTCGCCAGCGGCATGGGTATCGGCCACATAGGCATACAAAGCCGAAATGCTCCCGGCCGTAAGGCCTTCGACCAGGCGGCCCAGCACCAATACCCACAGCGCGCCGCCGAGGCCGAAAACGGCGAAGCCGATGGCGAAACCGATCAGCGATAGCAGGATAATCGGACGCCTGCCAAAACGATCACTCATCGCGCCAAGCACCGGCGCCGCGACGAACGAACACAAGGCATACAGTGCGAGGATGGACGAGACCCAGAACGCCACATCCGACGCGGGAACATAACGCGCCACCGAAAATGGCAGCACGGGAATGATCAGCGTAAAGCCGGCGAAATTGAGGAAGACGGACATCGCGACGATGCCGCCGCGGCTGGTGATGCGCGATAAAAGTGTAAGGGGGTGAGAGACTTGCACGAACTGCTCCTGATGCGTGTTCGACCGGAGCGGTTCGTCGGGATTGAGAACCACACGGACGAACAACGTAACGCCCGTAAGCGTGGTTGTTCGTCGAGGGTTCTCTTGCGCGAGGCAAGGAACAGAGCTTTCGTTTTCGAAAGGATTTGGGCCTACCTATGACCAAATCTGCCTTTTCCGACCTGCGTATTTTAGTGCAAGCATGCGGGCAATGCCAAAAAAAACGCCACAGCGTGGCGTTTTTCTTTGTTCACCCGTTGATCAGGCAGCTGCTTGTTTTCTGCGGCGTGCGGCCACGCCAAGCAGGCCGAGTCCGGCGAACAGCATGGCGTAGGTGTCGGCTTCAGGGACGGCGGCCACGCGTACCACCAGTTGGTCGGCGAAGCTACGGGCGCCAGACGTGCCAGCCCACGGTGCGTAGAGCTGGCCATTGCCATCTTGCCAGTCGCAGTGGCTGTAGGTGCTGCTGAAATAGGGCGTGGCGCAGGCGGCCGCGCCGGTCAGGGCGCTGTTGGTGGCGGCGAAGTAGGCGCCGCTGACCGGGTCGCTACCATGGAAGGGAACGTTGGCGCCGGCGAAGACGAAGTCGGTGGCCAGTGGCGCGGATGCCAGTTCAGCCTCGGTCGGCAGGCGCCAGCCGAATTGCGCCTGGTAGGACAGATCCAGGCCGTCAGCTGCCGGCAGCGGGAACGCCCAGGCCCAGTCCAGATTGTTGAAGGTGATGTAGGCGTTGCTGGCGACTGGCGCGTTGAGCAACGCTGCTTGGGCGGAGCCGATGGCGGCGCACATGGCGAGCGCGATGCTGAGACGTTTAACGGAAATCATGTATCCCTCATATATTGTTATGGAGCAAATAAAAATTGCCACAGTAATAATATCTTATTGATTCAATAATGACAATTGTTAACTGTTTTTTGGTTGTGTAAATACTACGCTCACGGTTTTACTGCCCGAGCAGGGCTGTCAGACGCACGCATGGTCACCAGGTCTCCGGCTGCCCGCGGCGCCGGAGACTTTTTTGAACCTGGCTTAGCCGCGCACCGCCGCCGCGATCCGGGCGACATCGATCTTGCGCATCTCCATCATCGCGCCGAATGCGCGCTTGGCGACATCGCCGCCCTGGGCCATCGCGTCGGTCAGCACGCGCGGCGTGATCTGCCACGACAGGCCCCATTTATCCTTGCACCAGCCGCAAGCGCTCTCCGTGCCGCCGTTGTTGACGATCGCGTTCCAGTAGCGGTCGGTCTCGGCCTGGTCGTCGGTGGCGATCTGGAACGAAAATGCCTCGCTGTGTTTGAAGGTATCGCCGCCATTGAGGCCGATGCAGGGAATGCCGCATACCGTGAATTCGACCGTCAGAACGCTGCCAGCCTTACCGCCGGGGAAATCGGTCGGCGCACGGAACACCGCGCCCACCGCGCTGTCGGGAAAGGTGCTGGCGTAAAAATTCGCGGCTTCTTCCGCGTCATGGTTGTACCACAGGCAGAGCGTATTCTTTTTCATTGTCAGTCTCCTCAATTTGTCAGTGAGTAAGGGGGAATCCGCACGCCGCGGATCGCTACACTGCACAGTCTAGGGCCATTCCAGCGTGTTTTTTATTCTAGCATTTTTATAAAAATTCTAAATTTCCCTAATGATAACAATGGCTTATTGATTCCCTGCGGATATCGCTTGCCTAAACCCGGGCGGTTCTTTTACACTGACTGTACCGATCGGTAAAATGCAATCCAATCGGTACAACCTCTATTTCAACAAGGTGATCCCATGAGCAACCGTCCTCCGCTGCCCCCGTTTACACAAGAAACCGCGATCCAGAAGGTCCGCATGGCCGAAGATGGCTGGAATGGCCGCAACCCTGAAAAAGTCGCGTTGGCCTATACCGAAGACTGCCTGTGGCGCAACCGCGCCGAGTTCGTGCAGGGCCGCGCGGCCATCGCGGAACTGCTCACGCGCAAGTGGACGCGTGAGCAGGATTACCGCCTGAACAAGGAGCTGTGGACCCATGAGGGCAATCGCATCGCGGTGAGATTCGCCTATGAGTACCATGACGATTCCGGCCAGTGGTTCCGCGCCTACGGCAACGAGAATTGGGAGTTCGCCGCCGACGGTTTGATGGCGCGCCGCCTGGCCAGCATCAACGAGGCGCCCATCGCCGCCGCCGAGCGCAAGTTCCACTGGGATCTGAACGGGCCGCGTCCGGCCGACCATCCCGGCTTGAGCCACTTCGGTTTTTAACTGGAGCCTGCGATGGCCAGAGTAATCGCCGAACGCAGCGACGTGGTGCCGCAACTGGCGGAGGTGTTCCGCGCCTATGGTTTCGAAGGCGCCAGCCTGGCGCGCATCACGGCCGGCACGGGGCTGGGCAAGGGCAGCATCTACCACTTCTTCCCCGGCGGGAAGGACGAAATGGCCGATGCGGTACTCGAACATATCGGGCTGTGGTTCCGCGAGCACGTGTTCGTGCCGCTGCGCGAAGACCCTGTTGCAGCGGCGGGCATAGGCGCGATGTTCGATGCGGTGGCGCGGTATTTCCTGTCGGGCCGCAAGGTTTGCCTGGTGGGGGTGTTCGCGCTGGGCGGTGAGCGCGACCGGTTCGCGGCCAGGGTGGGACGCTATTTCCAGGACTGGATCGCGGCGCTGGCGCAGGCGCTGGAGCGGGGCGGGCGCGATGGCGCAACGGCGCTGGCGCTGGCCGAAGATGCGGTGGGGGCGATCCAGGGTGCGCTGGTATTGGCGCGCGCGGCCGATAACACGGACGTGTTTATGCGCACGCTGGAACGATGGCGCGGCAGACTGGCTTGATATACAAAGGAGGAATGGCAGTGCAGGGCAAGGCTGGGAGGATCAAGCCGTTCAGCGGGGTGTGGGCTGGACGTTCTTGACTGGGCGGGATCAGCGTGGATTACTGCCGCTAATCTGGGCGCTAAGGGGGCGCCGGATACCGCATGCCGGCGCCTGGCATTGCAAGTTCAGCTGGGCTGCTCAGTGCATTGAGGCGGTCGACAAATCTTTCAGCTCGCGGATACTCAGATCCGATTTTTCATGCATACGCAGCAGGATCGTGGCACCGACTGCAAGCTTTCGGTGTCGGATCTTGCTGATGATCGGTGGCTGAACTTCCAGCACCCGGCACAATTCTGCGTCATTCTTCAGATTCATCTTTTCGATGAGTGTGTCGAGCAGCTTGTTCGGGACAAAGCTGGAAGGTTCCAGTGCGCGTGCCCGATTCATAGCTTCGATCAATTCCAACTTCTTCTGCCGTACGTTCATCTCTGCTCCTCCTTTGCTAAAAACGTGGATGATAGGTTGGCGTCTCCTGGCTGGCCCTCGTCACCGCATTCTGGCTTCAAATGTGGCAAACGCCTCAACATTATTGATAACCAAGCAAGTTAATTCAATCATACTACGTTGTGAAAAAAATGTGAGGGTTTGATAAAAGAATTAGCTTGTTTATTGCTCAAACGGGTTGACGTTTGTTGTTTCTTGAGTTTCCGTTTTGGTAAAGCAGTCACTATTGGGGCGCAAGGCCACCAAAAAAGCCGATTTTTGGCCGAATAGGGGCCAAGCAGCCAAGCCAGCGTAACTTAGCGGCAGGTCAATTGATTGTTAGGCTACACACATAAAATGGCGGCCTGATCAAGATTGTCAGTCCAGTGTGGTTTCGCGCAGGCCGGTTTTGCTCAGGATGAGCACTTTGTCCGCCATCGCGGCGGCGGCCAGCGAATGGGTCACCATGACGGCGCAGGCGCCGGTGGCTTTGATTTCGGTCCGCAGCAGCGTCAGGATGCTGTGCGCGGTGTCGGGATCGAGGTTGCCGGTCGGTTCGTCGGCCAGCACCAGCGCGGGCCGGTGCACCAGCGCGCGGGCAATGGCCACGCGCTGCATTTCGCCGCCGGACAGCTGGCGCGGGAAGTCCTCGTCGCGCCCGCCCAGGCCCACCGCCGCCAGCATCTGGCTGGCGCGTTCCTGCGACTGGCCATTCAAGAGCAGCGGCAGCGCCACGTTCTGCAGCAGCGTCAGATGCGGCAGCACGTGAAAGGCCTGGAAGATGAAACCCATGCGCGTGCGCCGCAGCCGGGTGGCGGCATCGTCGTCCAGGCCGGACATGGCGATGCCATCGACCAGTATCGGCGCGCCCTCGGCGCTGGCGTCCGGGCTGTCCAGACCCGCGATCAGATTGAGCAGGGTGGATTTACCCACGCCGGAGTCGCCCATGATGGCGACGAACTCGCCCGCCTTGAACCGCCACGACAGATTGGCCAGTACCGGACGGCCGGCGGCATAGGATTTGGACAACTGGCGCAGTTCGAGCATGGGGAATCCGGGAAAGAGTAAGAGCTAGCGCGTCAGCGCGCGGCGCAGCGCGAAGCTGAGCGCGTCGACCACGGCCACCAGCAGCAGCATGCCAAGGATGACGGTGGCGGCGGGACGCATCTGGAACAGCGACAGGTGGTATTTGAGCATCTGTCCCAGGCCGCCGGCGCCGACCACGCCCAGAATGGCGGCGGCGCGGATATTGTTCTCCCAGCGGTACAGGGTATAGGACAGCATCTGCGGCAAGGCTTGCGGCAGCGTGGCATAGAAGAAGGCCGCCATTGGCGCGGCGCCATTGGTGCGCAGGCTTTGCTCGGGCAGCGGCGCGGTGTTTTCCAGCGCGTCGGCGAACAGGCGGCCCAGCACGCCGCTGGTGTGCGCGGCCAGGGCCAGCGTGCCGGCGAACGGTCCCAGTCCGGCGGCGATCAGCAGGATCGAAGCCCACACCAGCTCCGGTACCGAGCGCAGGGCATTGAGCAGCACGCGCACCAGCGCGCGCGGGGCGCGCCCGAAGCGTCCGGCAGCGGGCAGTGCCAGCAGCATGCCGGCGGCCACCGCCAGCAGGGTGCCGAGGACGGACATCGACAGCGTCTCCAAGGTGGCCCAGCCGGTCTTGACCAGGAAGGGCGTGCTCAATTCCGGCGGCGCGAAGCCGGCCAGGAACTCGCCCATGCTGCGCAGCGCATCGACGGTGAAGAAGGCCGACCATTGCAGCGGCAGCGTGGCGAAGCTGGCCGCGACGAGCAGCAGCAACAGCAGCGCCATGATGGGCATGGCCCAGGAGCGCGCGGGCGGCAAGGGCATGGTGGCGCTGGCGCCCGGGTTCATGTTCGTGCTGGAGTTGGCAGGCTTCATCCGAGACGCTTTCGCAATTGACGCGAGACGGCGTCGGCGCCGGCCACCAGCAGCATGAATACCAGCAGCATCGAGGATACCTCGCCGCCGGACAGCATCTTCATCGATTCATCCATGCGCTGGCCCAGGCCACCTGCGCCCACAAAACCCATCACCACCGAGCCGCGAATCGCGCACTCCCAGCGGTACACGGTGTAGGACACCAGCTCCGCCGCCGCTTCCGGCAAGACGCCATATAACAATGCCGTCAGGCGGCTGCTGCCGTTGGCCAGCAGCGCATTGCTGGCCTGGGCATCGGTCGACTCCAGGATTTCGGCATAGACCTTGCCCAGCATGCCGCAGTAGGTGAGGGCGATGGCCATCACGCCGGCCGCCGGCCCCAGTCCGACGATGCGCACCAGCAGCAGCGCCCACACCAGTTCCGGCACACTGCGCAGCAGCACCAGCAGCCAGCGCACCACCTGCCGGACCAGCGCCGTGATGGGGCGCATGCGGCCCGTACCCAGGCGCGAGATCGACATTTTTTCGGTGATCAGCAGCGTGGCCGGAATCGCGCCAAGCAAGGCGAGTGTCAGGCCGGCGGTGGCAATGGCGATGGTTTGCCAGGTTTCGCGCAGCAGCATCAGCAGAAATTCGGGCGAGTGCGCGGGCGGCACGAAGCTGGCCAGGAAGCGCCCGGTGGCGTTCAGGCTTTGCCAGTCGAACAGGATCGATGGCTTGAATTCGCTGGCCACCATCATCGGCCATAGCAGGGCCAGACCCAGCACCGCCAGCGTGACGCGGCCGCGCCAGGCGGGATCGGGATGCGGGCCTTCGGTCGAAGGAAGGGTATTGGACAGCATCGGCGTCAGAAGCAGGCGCCGGACAGGGCCAGCTTGTCCATGCCGGCATCGGGCGGGGATGCACTCGCTTGCGGGCGTTCGCCCTGATACAGCTCGGCCACCATGGCTTCGCTGACCTGGCCGCGCGGCAGGTCGAAGACGATGCGGCCGTCGCGCAGCGCGACGATGCGCGGGAAATGGCTCAGCGCCAGATCCACCTGGTGCAGGCTGCAGATCAGGGTGGCGCCGCGCGCGGACGCTTCCTGGTGCAGCGTCTGCAAGGTCAGTTCGGACAGGGCCGGGTCGAGCGCGGACAGTGGTTCGTCCACCAGCAGGGCCTGTGCGTTCGACAGCAGCAGGCGCGCCAGGCCGCAGCGCTGGCGTTCGCCGCCGGACAGGCGGTCGACGCGGGAATAGAGTTTGTCGCCGAGGTTGAAACGCTGCAGCGCGGCGAAGGCGGCGGCCGGATCGGCCGGACGCAGCAGCGACAGCAAGGCGCGCCACAGCGACCAGTGCGGCAGGCGTGCGGCCAGCACGGCGGTGACCACGCGCTGGCGCGGCGGCAGCGGCGGCGTTTGCGGCGCCAGGAACAGGCGCGCACGCAACTGGTGGCGCGCCGCCTGGGCCAGCGACCAGGGTGCGATGCCAAACATCTGGAATAGTCCGTCGGCGGGGCGGTGCGCGCAGGCCAGCGTGGCCAGCAGCGTGGTCTTGCCCGCGCCCGATGGACCGATGATGGCCAGCTGCTCGCCCTGTGCGATATTCAGACTGATGCCTTGCAGGGCCGGCGCGGCGCTGCCGCTCAGATGGCGCACCGTCAGGTCCCGCAGAACATAGGTGGGCGCCGCGGGATCGCCCGCGGCGCCAGGTTTCATGCTATTACCGGACATTGATTACTTCAGCAGGCCTGCGTTGTGGGCCGCCGCTTCGATGGCGGTGTAGTTCTCGGCCTTGGTGGGGATGAATTTGGAAGCGCGCTGCAAGTCCAGGATCACCTTGTCCTGCGGGTTTTTCGGGTCGAGCGCCAGGAAGGCATCGGTGATCTTTTTCTTCAGGTCGGCGTTCATATCGCTGCGCACGCTCCAGTTGTAATCGTAGTAGCCGGGCGTGGTGTAGAACACCCGTACCACGGCCGGATCGACCTTTTTCTCGCCGATCAGTTTTTCCCACACCGAGATATTCAGTGCGCCGGCATCGACCTTGCCGCCCGCGACGGCGGCCACGGTGGCGTCGTGCGCGCCGGAGAAGGCGATGCGTTTCAGGTCGGTGTCCGGATTGATCTTGGCGGCCAGCAGGAAGGAGCGCGGCATCAGGTGGCCCGAGGTGGACGATTCGGAACCGAAGCTCAGGGTGCGGCCTTTCAGGTCGTCGAGCTTGTTGATGTCCTTATTGGTGGTGATGAACACGGAACGGAATTTTTCATCCTCGGCGCGCTGCACCAGCGGGGTGATCTGATTCTTGCTGCGGTCCTTGGCCTGCACGAAAGTGAAGCCGCCGAACCATACCATTTCGACTTTCTTGTTGATCAGCGCTTCCACCGAGGCCGCGTAATCGGTCACGGGCGTGAATTCCACCTTCATGCCGGTTTTCTTTTCCAGGTATTCGCCCAGCGGCTTGAATTTGCGCTGCAACTCGGTCGGCGCCTCGTCCGGAATGGCGGACACCCGCAGTACGCCGGCGTTCTGGGCTTGCGCCGTGGCGGCGCCAAACAACAGGGCGGCGCTGCAGCCGGCAGCGATCAGCGATTGGAAAGTGCGCAGGGCGATGGTTTTCATGCGGGAAGTAACCTTTTTTGTAAGGAAGGGGTCGAAGGGCGTGACCCGGGAATCGGGTGCGCACCGCTCGCAAGCCGCACGTCCCAACTTTAATATTCAGCTATCATAACAAAAATGTTATCGGCGGCAGCGACCGGCAGGGCCGGCGTGGGCGCGGCGATGACAATGGATTGTTACCCTCCACACTCAGACAGGGCAAACTTATGCAGATGTCCCGCTCCTCGGCGATCCATGTCGTGTCGCCCGAAAGTAGCAGAACCCTCAGCCGTCCCCTGCGCCAGCCTGCCCATGGCAGCGCCAGCGTCCTGGCCGAAATCTCCGCCGGCCTGCTCGCCAAGGCCGCCCACAGTTCCCCCAAATTCCTCTACGACAGCCTCGGTTCCAAGCTGTTCGAAGCCATTTGCGAGCTGCCGGAATACTACCCCACCCGTACCGAGGCGGCCATCTTCGCCCGCCACGGCGCGGACATGGCGGCGGCCATCGGCACCGGCAGCGCGATGATCGACCTGGGCGCGGGCAACTGCGCCAAGGCCGCCAGCCTGTTCCCGCTGCTGCAGCCGGCCCAGTATGTGCCGGTGGATATTTCGCGCGACTTTCTGACTGAAGCTGTGGGGCGCCTGCAACAGCGCTTCCCGCACATCGAGATGACGGCGCTGGGGCTGGATTTTTCCAATGGCTTCGACCTGCCCGCCAGCGTGCGCGCGGCGCGGCGGCTGTTCTTCTATCCCGGTTCATCGATCGGCAATTTTTCGCCGGAACAGGCCACCGCCTTCCTGCGCGGCCTGCGCGCCAATGCCGGCGTTGACGGCGGCCTGCTGATCGGCGTGGACCTGATCAAGGATTCCACCACGCTCGACGCCGCCTATGACGACGCGCTCGGCGTGACCGGCGCCTTCAATCTGAATCTGCTGCGCCATCTGAACCATCTGATCGGTGCCGATTTCGACGTGAGCCAATGGCAGCACCGCGCCTTCTTCAACGAGCAGGCCAGCCGCATCGAGATGTACCTGGAAGCGCGCAGCGGCCTGACCGTGCGCTGGGACGGCGGCGAGCGCTATTTCGCGCGCGGCGAGCGTATCCATACCGAAGACAGCTACAAATATACCCAGGCCAGCTTCACTGGCTTGCTCGAGCAGGCCGGCTTCGCCACCACCCGCGTGTGGACCGACGATGCGGGCTGGTTCGCCGTGATCCACGCCAAGGCCATCCGCGATTGAGGCGCCCATGCAGATGAACGATACCGGCGTGTGGAACGCCCGCTACAGCGCCGTGCGCCAGCGCTCGCTGGCACTGGCCGCCACGCTGACGGACGAGGATTGCGGCGCCCAGTCGATGCCCGACGCGAGCCCGATCAAATGGCATCTGGCCCACACCACCTGGTTCTTCGAGACCTTTATTCTCGAAAAAATGGAGGCTGATTTTGCGCCTTTCCATCCAGCCTTCCGGGTGCTGTTCAATTCCTATTACAACGGCATCGGCCAGAAGCACCCGCGTGCGCAGCGCGGCCTGTTGACGCGGCCCGCGATGGCGCAGGTGCGCGCCTACCGCGCCAATGTGGATGAACGCATCGGCCGCCTGATCGGCAGCCCGCTGGAGGCTGGCGCACGCGAGCAACTGGCGATGCTGGTCACTTTGGGGCTGCAGCACGAACAGCAGCATCAGGAGCTGATGCTGACCGACGTCAAGCATCTGCTGGGGCAGAGCGCGCTGCTGCCGGCGTATCTGGACGCGCCGCTGGCGCCAGCCGCCGATCTGGGTGACAGCGGCTGGATCGGCTTCGATGGCGGCCTGACCGATATCGGCTATGACGGCGACGGTTTTTGCTTCGACAACGAACTGCCGCGCCATCGCCAGTATGTGGCGCCGTTCGCGCTCGCCTCGCGGCTGGTGAGCAATGGCGAATATCTGGACTTCATCAACGCGGGCGGCTATTTCAATGCCTCGCTGTGGCTGGCCGAGGGCTGGGACTGGGTCTGCAGCCAGAACCTGCGTTGTCCTATGTACTGGCAGCAGGGCGAGGGCGGCGAATGGCTGGAGTTCACGCTGCATGGCGCCCAGCCGCTGGACCCGAACCGGCCCGCCACGCATCTCTCCCTGTTCGAAGCGGATGCTTATGCGAATTGGGCCGGCGCCCGTTTGCCGACCGAGGCGGAATGGGAATTCGCGGCGCGGGCCGCGGCGGTGGAATGCGGCGAGCTGCATCCGGCCGGTGCCGGCGCGCAGGCGGGACTGGTGCAGATGTTTGGCCATTGCTGGCAGTGGACCAGCAGCAGCTACGCGCCGTATCCGGGATATCAAACGGCGCCGGGTGCGCTGGGCGAGTACAACGGCAAGTTCATGCTGAACCAGTATGTGTTGCGTGGCTCGTCCTGCGCCACGCCGCCGGGACATGCGCGCGCCAGCTACCGCAACTTCTTCCCGGCCGGTGCACGCTGGCAGTTCACCGGCATCCGGCTGGCGCGGCAGATCGCTTGAACGTGCCGCTGCGCTTCTAGATCTGATGGTAAGGGGCCGGCGCCTTTATGTAAACCCACGGCAAAGAGCGGGGGTCTGACCCGGCGGGTCAGACCCCAGGGTTACGCCGTGGGTTTTGACATGCGCCGCCGGCCCGCAACTAGTCTGTGTACGCTTCCAGCGCCGCCTTGCGCCGCTGTGCGATCTTCTTCTGTCGTCCCGACACCGTCAGCGCCGCGCTGACGGCCACGCACAGCCAGCCGAAGCCATCGCCGATGCGGGTGTACAGCGTGGCGACCGGCGCCGCCACGTTGGCCTTGGCCAGCAGCGTGGTTCCCGGCATGGACGCGCTGCTGGCGCTGGCCAGCACGCGGCCGTAGGCGTCGCTCACCGTCAGCAATCCTTCGCGCGCGCTGCGCACCACCATGTAGCCATTTTCCACGCCGCGCATGACCGTCATGCCGGCCGTCATGGCGGCGTCCAGTCGGAAGTCCCAGGCCGGCACCAGCATCACACTCGCGCCGCGTTCCCCATACTCGCGCCCCAGTTCACCGAAATGCATATCCTTGCAGATGGCCAGGCCGTAGCTGTGTCCGGCGATTCCTTGCAGTGCGTAGTCGCTGCCAGCCTGGTAGTGGCGTTCGGGCGGCGCCAGGTGATGCTTCTGGTAGTTCTGCACCTGCGTGCCGTCGGGGGCGAACAGCCAGGCGCGGTTCTGCAGCGTACCGCCGTTTTCCAGACCGACGCCCAGCGCGATCCATACTTTCAGGCGCGCCGCCAGCGCACCGAAGACCCTGCGCAGGCGGTCTGCCTGGGCCGGTGCCAGCACGGCGATTTTCTCGGGCAGCACAATCACTTGCGCTCCACGCGCGGCCAGTGCGGCGGCGTGGTCGCTGTACTGGCGCCAGATCGCCTCGGCCTGCGCGGCCGGCATGGCGGGGAAGATCAGGTCGTCGATCGCCACCAGGCCGAAGGTGGTGGCCGGGCTGGCCGGGCTGGTGATAGGCAACGCGCCGTTGGAAGGTTCGGCCGCCGCGGGCGCGCCCAGTTGCAGGCGCAGCGCGCCATAGCCCAGGCCAGCGACGACGATCAGGGTGGTGGCGGCGTAGGCACGCCCGGCCTGCGGCATCCGTCCGCGATAGCTGAGCGCGAGCGCCAGCGCCGAGGCCGGCAGCGACAGCAGGAACAGCAGGCCGCTCAGACCGAACACGGTGCTCACTTGCAGCGCAGGGAGGAAATCAGCCTGGGTATAGGCCAGGCTGCCCCAGTTGCCGTCGGGGAGCAGGGCCAGCATCAGCGTATCGACGCCGGTGTGGAACAGCGGATAGGCGAACACCGTCCACCAACTGCCGTAGCGCAGGATCACGCGGCGCGCGCCCATCACCACGATCAGCATCAGCAGGGTACGCGCCAGCAGCACGGCGAGCACCAGGGGCGCGGGCATCAGCAGCGAGAAATAGGGGATGTTGACGGACAGGCCGATCAGCGCGGCCAGCGCCACGCTCCAGCGCGCCGTGCCCACGCCGGAACGCAGCGCCAGTAGCAGCATGGGCACGGGAGCGATCCAGGCCAGCCACCAGACCGGATGCAAGCCCAGCACGCAGGCCAGCGCCACGCCGGCGCCGCCGGCGGCGGCCAGGCGTTGCCAGAGGGGCAGTTCAAGAGGGGCGGGGCGAACGGCAGGCATTGACATCCTTTTCCGGTAAGCGGGTAGCGCATTCTAGTGCAAGCACCCGCGCGATTGCCGGAAAAGCATACTTATTTTGTAATGTTGCGGCGCTTGAGCAACGGTGGGAGGCGTAGGGGCCGATGCGCTTTTTAGAACCCAAGGCGTAACCCTGGGGTCTGACCCGGCGGGTCAGACCCCGGCTCTTTGCCGTGGGTTGAAGGCAAAGCCAGCGGCTCGCCAGCCAAGTACTTTCGCGGCCATGGTACTTGCCGTGGGTGTTAACCAGCCAAACGGGGAACCGGGGCGTGCTTGCGGTGCTGCAGGCGCGGGTGGCTGGCTTCGCCATGGAGCCGGAACTGGCTGACCAGCTGCTCCAGTTCGCCCGCCTGCTCCTGCATGGCGGCGGCCGCGGCGGCGGCCTGTTCGACCAGCGCGGCGTTCTGCTGGGTGACATGGTCCATCTGCGATATGGCCACGTTGATCTGCTCGATGCCATTGGTCTGCTCGTTGTTGGCCTGCGAGATTTCGCCGACGATGTCGGTCACGCGGCGCACGCTGGCCACCACTTCATCCATGGTGCTGCCGGCCTGTTCGACCAGGCGGGCGCCGGTGTCGACCTTGTCGACCGAGTCGGCGATCAGCTCCTTGATTTCCTTGGCGGCGCTGGCCGAGCGCTGCGCCAGGTTGCGCACCTCGGAGGCGACCACGGCGAAGCCGCGCCCCTGTTCGCCGGCCCGTGCCGCCTCGACGGCGGCGTTGAGGGCCAGGATATTGGTCTGGAAGGCGATGCCGTCGATGACGGCGATGATGTCGACGATGCGGCGCGAGGAATCGTTGATCGAACCCATGGTATCGATCACCTGCGACACCACGCTGCCGCCGCGCTGGGCCACTTGCGAGGCCGACTGCGCCAGCACATTGGCCTGGCGCGCGTTGTCGGCGTTCTGCTTGACGGTGGAGGTAAGCTCTTCCATCGAGGAGGCGGTTTCTTCCAGCGCGCTGGCCTGCGCCTCGGTGCGCGACGACAGGTCCATATTGCCGCTGGCGATTTCGCTCGATGCGGTGGCGATGGTGACGGTGCCATTGCGCACCTGGCCGACGATGCCGGCCAGATTGTCGTTCATGTCGCGCAGGGCATGCAGCAACTGGCCCGCTTCGTCGCGGTGGGCCGACTGGATATTGCTGGTCAGGTCGCCGGCGGCGACGGCGCGCGCCACTTTCAAGGCGTAGGAGATCGGGGTGGTGATCGAGTGCGTCACCCGCCAGGCAAAGGCGGCGCCGATCAGCAGGGCGGCGATGCCCAGGCCGGTGATCAGCTGGCCGGCAATGGAAATGTCATGCTTCACCAACTCGCCATTCTGGACGACGATATTCCTTTGCAGGTCGCTCAATTCCTTGATGCTGGTCTGCAGCTTGTTCAGGCGCGGCAAGGTGTCCTTGCTCATCATGGCGGAGGCTTCGTCGCGCTGGCCGGCGGCGATCAGTTTGCTGACCTGGCTGAACGAGGCCACATACTGGCCGCGCTGCTCGCCGATGGCCGCCAGCATGGCCTTGCCTTCGGGTTTGTAGACCAGCTTATTGAGCGTTTCGAGCGCGGCGCCGATGATTTTTTTATTCGCGTCGACTTCGCCGTAGATGGCGGCGCTGCGGGCCGGATCGGCGATGAACAGCTCCAGCACCAGCGCCGAATTGGCGCGCGTCGTGCTGCTGACGATGGCGGCGGCGTCGGCCTTGACCCAGTCCTTGTCGAGAATCGTGGTGTTGAGTTCGCCGATATTGCTCAGCCGTTGTAAGCCGACCACAATCAGGATCAGCATCAAGACTAACACCGCCCCAAAACCCAAGCCGAGACGAAGACCGATTTTCAGATTCGAGATGTTCATGCTGACGCTCCATAAGGGAATGGGCTACAAAATGCACAAATGCTGCGCTGCGGGAATAAGTATAGCGCCGATTCGGAAAATCAGTGACGTATGGAAACTACTAATTTGATGCGGACTAAGACAGGCACGGAAACCCGGCGGGTTTCCGTGCCAGAGGGGAATTACGCGGCGACGCTGGCGTTGCGGCCCGCTTCTGCGCTGGCGTTCTGGTTCAACTGGCGGTTCACGGCGCTGAGCACGGCCTTGAAGGAGGCGGTGACGATATTGCTGTCAATGGCTGCACCGAACAAGGTCGGGCCGTTGGCCAGGCGCAGTTCGACGTAGCAGGCGGCCTTGGCGTTGGCGCCGGAACCGATCGAATGCTCGTGGTAGTCCATCAGCTTGATGTCCAGGCCGAGCGCATTGACGAAGGCGTCGATCGGGCCGTTGCCGCCGCCTTGCAGCGCGAGCGCGGACTGTCGGTGGGTCAGGGCGATGTCGATCTGCACCGGCTCGTCGCTGGTGGTGTCTTCCACCAGCTTGTGCGAAGCGTAGGCGTAAGGCGTGGTCTGCTCGAAGTACTCGCGGCTGAAGATCTCGTGGATGCCGTCGGCGGTGATTTCCAGGCCGGTGGCGTCGGCCACGGCTTGTACCGCACGCGAAAACTCGATCTGCAGGCGGCGCGGCAAGACCAGGCCGTAGTCCTGTTCCAGCAGATAGGCCATGCCGCCCTTGCCGGACTGGCTGTTGACGCGGATCACGGCGTCGTAGCTGCGGCCGAGGTCAGCCGGGTCGATCGGCAGGTAAGGGATTTCCCATGGCGCGCCTTCCTTCTGCTGGGCGAAGCCCTTCTTGATCGCATCCTGGTGCGAGCCGGAGAAGGCGGTGAAGACCAGGTCGCCCACATAAGGGTGGCGCGGGTGGACCGGCAACTGGTTGCACTCTTCCACGCATTTGCGCACTTCGTCGATGTCCGAGAAGTCCAGGCCCGGATGCACGCCCTGGGTGTAGAGGTTCAGCGCGAGCGTGACCAGATCGACATTGCCGGTGCGTTCGCCATTGCCGAACAGGCAACCTTCGACGCGGTCGGCGCCGGCCATGACGGCCAGTTCGGCCGAGGCCACGGCGGTGCCGCGGTCATTGTGCGGGTGTACGCTGATGAGCAGCGAGTCGCGGCGCGCCAGCTTGCGCGACATCCATTCGATCTGGTCGGCGTAGACGTTGGGGGTGCTGCATTCCACCGTCGACGGCAGGTTGACGATCATCTTGCGTTCCGGGGTCGGTTCCCAGATCGCGCTGACGGCATCGACGATGTGCTTGGAGAAGTCGAGTTCGGTGGTGGAGAACGATTCCGGCGTGTATTCGAACACCCATTCGGTTTGCGGATGCTGGGCTACCAGTTCCTTGACCAGGCGGGTGCCGCTGGTGGCGATATTGGTGATTTCCTCGCGCGACATGCCGAACACCACTTTGCGGAACACCGGGGCCACCGAGTTATACAGGTGCACCATGGCGCGCTTGGCGCCGACAACGGAGTCGACGGTGCGGCGGATCAGCTCTTCGCGCGACTGGGTCAGTACGATGATGGTGACGTCGTCGGGGATGCGGTTTTCATCGATCAGGCTGCGCACGAAGTCGAAATCGGTCTGGGAAGCCGAAGGGAAGCCCACTTCGATCTCTTTCAAGCCTATCTTGACGAGCAACTCGAAGAAGCGCAGTTTCTTGTCGGCGCTCATGGGCTCGATCAGGGACTGGTTGCCGTCGCGCAAGTCGGTGCTCATCCAGATAGGCGGCTTGGTGATGATCTGGTTAGGCCACTGGCGGTCGGACAATTGCACGGCGGGGAAGGCGCGATACTTCGCTGCTGGGTTTTGCAACATCATGGGGTGCTCCTGAGTCTTGAATAGGGGAATGCGGGTGCCCGTGCGGGCAAGACGATGTGGCGACTGGCTGCCGGGCGGCCACTTACACTAGGCCTGGCAACCGGTCGGTAGCAATAGCAGCAGGCGTACCACGGCGCGCGTACCGAAAGACAATTCGGACGGTGCGGCCAGTGCGAACGAAGCGCCTGCGCGGAATGGGACGGAGGGTGCCGTAGTGAAGAACATCGGTGCAAACTTTCCTGGGGGGTAAGACGCGTGCGGCTTGTGGCCGGACGAAGCAGTGCGAACAAACGAATTTAAGCGCGTGCTAGTAGTAGCGACGCTAGCGATAGGGCGCGAGCGTGCGACAGCAGGGAAGTGGATAGGTGCAGACGGGTCATGACCTAAATGTAAGGGCTGGGGTACGGGCTTGTCAAGGATTTTGATGCGCTGCGGCAGGAATAGGCCAACTTGGGCGGGCCGGCAGCGCTGTTAGAACCCAAGGCGTAACCCTGGGGTCAGACCCGGCGGGTCTGACCCCGGCTCTTTGCCGTGGGTTTTTGCGAAAGCCGGCGGCCCCTGGACTCAGGGGGATGCCGCAGGCTTTAACGCAAATTACTGGCGCGGTTCGCCGTTGCGGTTCACGGCGATGGTGTTGCCCGGTGCGCTGGCCATCTGGATGCGGTGGTCGGTGCCACGGTAGCGGTAGGTCACGTCCCAATAAGCCGGGGTCTGGCTGGGGACGTTTTCGCAGCGGCGCACGTCCTGGGAGGTGGTCTGGCCGCTGCGGCTGCCCATGTTCGAGCCGATGGCCGCGCCGGCGACGGCGCCGCCGGCGGTGGCCACATCGCGCCCGGTGCCGCCGCCGACCTGGTGACCGAGGATGCCGCCGATGACGGCACCGGCGATGGCGCCGCCGACGCCGCTATTATTATGTTGCTGGGTCACCTGGCCGCGTTCGATCCAGCAGCGCTGCTCGTCGGCGCCCACCACGGCCCTGGCCGAGGTGACGGGCGCCTGGAACACGTTTTCGTTGGGACGGCGGCGGTATTCATAGTCGGCCACCGGCAGCGGTTCCGGCGCTTCGTTGTCATAGCGGTTGCGCCGTGCGGCCGGGCGTACCGAGGAAATGCGGTCGTTCATGCCCATGCGGCTGAGCGAATCGTAACTGCCTTTGCGCAGCACCATGCAGTTGCCGCGGAAGTTGGCGTCGTCGCACACTTCCCAGCGGCCCGACTCCACGATCACCGAGGACGAGCGGTCATTGAAGCCGCCGCGCGAAAAGTCGCGGATCGGCTTGTTGGTGGTGACGGCGCGGCCGCGCCAGCCATCGTTTTCGTACAGGGTGATCTGGGCCAGCGCCTGGGCGCTGAGGGTAAGGGTGGCGATCGCCAGGGCGATTTTAATTGGTGTTGTCATGGAATCCTCCGGATATTGTTATTCGGCACTAGGTGCGCGGCTTGGGGTACCGGACCACAATGCCTTGTTCGGAGGAATCCTTCTGTACGGTTGGCAACATAGCGCCAACATCGCGGCACATCGCGCGAGCGTTCGAGCCGCTTCAACTGGCGCGATGGCGGCGGCGCGCTGTTGCCGCCATGTTCGTCGCGTTGACTGGCGCTATGCGTCGACCTGCACCCGGGCCGACTGGCGCTATGCGTCGACCTGCACCCGGGCCGGACCGTCGGCCATGCGGCCGATGACGGCGGCGTCGGCGAAGCCTTCGCGCGCGAACAGGGCCAGCACCGCGTCCGCGCTGGCGGCATCGCAGGAAACCAGCAGGCCGCCCGAGGTTTGCGGATCGGTCAGCAGGGTGTGCTGGGCCGGGCTGATGGCCGGGGCCAGCGTCACGTCCTTGCCGTAGGCATCCCAGTTGCGGCCGGAGGCGCCGGTGAAGTAGCCGTCGTGGGCCAGTTGTTCGACGCCGGGGAGCAGGGGAATGGCCGCCATGTCCAGCTGCGCCGTCAGCTTCGAGCCGCGCGCGATTTCCAGCAGGTGGCCCAGCAGGCCGAAACCGGTGACGTCGGTCAGCGCGTGGACCCCATCGAGTTCCGACAGGGCCTTGCCCGGCTTGTTCAATTTGGTGGTGCTGGCGATCATGGCGGCATAGCCTTCCGGCCCCAGCACGTCCTTTTTCAGCGCGGCCGACAGCACGCCCACGCCCAGCGGTTTGCCCAGTATCAGCACGTCGCCGGCGCGCGCGTCGGCATTGCGCTTGACCCGGGACGGATGCACCAGGCCCAGCACCACCAGGCCGTAGATCGGTTCGACCGAATCGATGGTGTGGCCGCCGGCGATCGGGATGCCGGCCTCGGCGCAGATCGATTCGCCGCCGCGGATGATCTGGCCTATGGTCTCGAGCGGCAACTGATTGATCGGCATGCCGACCAGGGCCAGCGCCATGATGGGCGTGCCGCCCATTGCATACACGTCGGAGATGGCGTTGGTGGCGGCGATGCGGCCGAAGTCGAAGGGATCGTCGACGATGGGCATGAAGAAATCGGTGGTGGCGATCAGTGCCTGCTCGTCGTTGAGGCGGTAGACGGCGGCGTCGTCGGCCGTCTCGATGCCGACCATCAGTTCCTTCGGCACCGGGAAGCCGGAGGAGTTCTTCAGGATCTCGGACAGCACGCCGGGGGCGATCTTGCAGCCGCAGCCGCCGCCGTGGGAAAAGGAAGTCAGTTTGACGGGGGCTGTGCTCATGAGATGATCCTTGGTGATGGTAGGGGCGCGGGAAACTGGCTACAATCATCGCATGAGCCTACTCCCCGCTTCGTTCCGCCAGGCCCGGCCCATGCAATTGGCCGAAGCCTTCCAGCAATCGCGCGATTATACGCTGGCGCTGTTCGACTGCTATGCCGCCGCCGGCCTGGATGTGTCCGCGCGCGTGCCGCAGCTATTGACGCTGAACCCGCCGCTGTGGGAACTGGGCCGTATCGCCTGGTTCGCCGAATGGTTTGTGCTGCGCGAGGCGCCCACCAGCCACCCGGCGGACGCGCTCTACAACTCCTTGATCACCCAGGGCGATGACTGGTTCGACGCCACCGTGGCGCACCGGGCCCGCTGGACGCTGGAGCTGCCCAGCACCGGCGCGCTGAAAACCTATTGCCACGAAGTGCTGGACCGGGTGCTCGACCGTCTGACCCGCACCCCGAATGAAGATCACTACCTGTATCCGTTCCGGCTGGCGCTGGCCCATGAGGACATGCGTGCCGAGGCCATGCTGGCCGGATTGCAGACGCTGGGCCTGCCGGTGCCGCCGCAACTGACCCAGGACAATCAGCCCTTGCTGGCGCCGTCGGCGATCGGTTTTCCGGGCGGGCGCCTGCAACTGGGCAGTGCGCCCGACACCGGCTTCGCCTTCGATAATGAATATCTGGCGCACGGCTGCCTGGTGGCGCCGTTCAGCATCGACAGTACCCTGGTGACCAACGCCCAGTATGCCGATTTCGTCGGCGATGGCGGTTACGACAACCGCCAGTTCTGGAGCGCCGCCGGCAGCGACTGGATGATGCGCCAGGAACGCTCGGCGCCACGCTACTGGCAGCGCGATGGCGGCGAATGGCGCACCATGCGCTTCGGCCAGCTGTGCTCCCTGGGCGCGGCCGAACCGGTACGCCATATTAATCTGTACGAGGCCCAGGCTTATTGCGCCTGGGCCGGGCGCCGCCTGCCCACCGAAACGGAATGGGAATACGCTGCGCTGTCGGGCCATCCGGGCTTCCGCTGGGGCCATCTGTGGGAGTGGACCGCCTCGCCTTTCGATGCCTATCCGGGCTTTGTGGCGCAGGGCGACCTGGCCTATTCGGCGCCGCACTTCCTCACCCACCAGGTGCTGCGCGGCGCCTCCTTCGCCACGCCCTCGCGTTTTGGCTCGGCCAAATTCCGCCAGTTCCTGTTGCCCGAGCGCGACGAGCTGTTCGCCGGCCTGCGCACCTGCGCCTGGCAGCGCTAGGGTGGCGCCAGGGCAGCGCTTTGGCGGCGTGGCTGGCCCGGCGACGCTCGCGCGGCCATGCGGCTGGCTCGCTGGGTCATGCTGTAACGGCAAGGGAAGGGTGTTGGTAAAGTTATACTGCTGGCCTACATCTTTACCGCTGCGAGCCAGAATGCGTATCCCGTCCCACCCGATCAAATCCACCGGCCAGCGCGCCGCCCCCATGCTGAGCGGCGTGCTGACAGCGTTGGCACTGCTGTTTGTCAGTGGCTGCGGAGGCGGAGGCGGTGGCGGGAGCGCGAACGCCCAGGCCGGCATCGTCAGTCCCGCCGCGCTGGAGATTACCGTGCCGCAGGAGATCCGTAATCCAGTCGGCGGCAGCGCGCCGGACAATCTGCCGGTGTCCAAAATGAGCGAGGCGGCCATTATTGGCAACGGCATCATGGTGCGTTCCGCGTCGGCCTCGAGCACGGAGGTGGACAAGCGCATGGTGCGTCCGGGCACCCGCCTGACCGTGCTCGATCAGCAGGGTAAATTTGTCTCCACGGTCGACTATGGATTGACCCTGGCCGAGGGCTATGCCGGCGACTGGGCGATGCTGCCCGCGCCCGGCGGCATGACACTGGTGCAGCTGGAGAAGGGTTCGAAGCTGCTGCAGTTCGATGCGGCGGGCAAGCTGCTGAGCGACGTGAATGGCGTCAATCTCTATACGCCGGAGCCGCCCGCGAAACTGCAGGCGTCGATCTACCAGAGCGCGGCGGCGCTCGATGGCAATGGCTTCTGGCTGGCCACCACCTATGTCTTCCCGCAGGAGGACGGCACCAAAATGTACCGGCTGGTGCTGACCAAGTTCGATATGGCGGGCAAGCCGCTGACGCCGACCGGGATACTGTGGAACTCGAACAAGGCGCTCACGCCGCGCCTGGCCGCCAGCGGCGGGGCGGTGCTGGTGGCCTGGAATGACAGCGGCTCGCCGATGCTGGCCAATTGGGCCAAGGGCGCGGGAGCGCCGGCGCTACGCACGGTGAACGCAATGGGGAACTTCCTCGACCTGCGTCCGGTGGCGCTCGATGACGCGGGCAAGATGGCCATCCTGTGGAGTTCCAAGGCGGCCAATACGGGCAATCTGACCGGGGTGCTGATGAATGAGAATGGTACGCCGGTGCTTCCCGCCGGCGTTAGCAGTTGGGCAGCGGAGTCGATGTCATCGACCTGGGGCGGCGCGCGCCATGGCGCCAGCTTCGACATGCAGCGCCTGGGTGGCAAGCTGCTGGTAGCCGACCTGATCGCCGACTTGCCGCAGCCTGGGCAGCCGGCCAACGATATTTTCGTGCTGGCCGACTACCGCTGGACCGACGCGGCTTTGTCGACCATTGAGCCGAAGGTGCTGACATTCAAGCGTCCATCCGGCAGCAAGGTGTTGACCGGGGCGCCGGCGCTGCGCCAGCTGGTGTTCGCCAACCATTCGGTGCTGCTGATTGGCGACGATACGCATCTGGAAGGTGCCGTCGTGACGCGCCGCTAGTTGTGGGGCCAACTGAGCGGGCCGTTGGCAGCGGCTTGAACCCACGGCAAAGAGCCGGGGTCTGACCCGCCGGGTCAGACCCCAGGGTTAAGCCGTAGGTTTTAAATTGCTGCTGGCGGCCCACCTGGTAAAAAACTCAGATCAGCGACTGCGCGAGCGCGCCGAGCTGCTCGGAGTACGCCGCTTCATCGAGTTCCTTGCGTGCCACGCCGCTGCGGAAGGCTGCGGTGGCGATCTGCGGGGTGACGCCGCGCAGCAGGCGCGGGTCCAGCAGGCCAGGCACCACATAGTCCTTGCCGAAGCGCGGATCGCTGCGCGCCATGCCGGCGAGCGCCACCACGCAGGCGCGCTTCATTTCCTGGTTGATGGTGCTGGCGCCGCAGTCGAGCGCGGCGCGGAACAGGTAAGGGAAGCACAGCGCGTTGTTGATCTGGTTCGGATAGTCGGAGCGGCCGGTGGCGATGATCGCGTCCGGCGCCACTTCGCGCACCAGCTCCGGGCGCAGTTCCGGTTCCGGATTGGCCAGCGTGAACACGATCGGCGTCTTGTTCATCTTCTGCACGTCCAGCGGCGACAGCACGCCCGGACCGGATACGCCGAGGAAGACGTCGGCGCCTTGCATGACATCGGACAGGGTGGTGGCCGTGGTGTCCTGCGCCCACTCCAGTTTTTCGGCCGTCAGGCCGCGCGCGACGCTCAGCACGCCCTTGCTGTCGCAGACGAAGATGTTCTTGCGCTGCGCGCCCAGATCGACCAGCAGTTCCAGGCAGGCGATGGCGGCGGCACCGGCGCCGGAGCAGACGATCTTCACGGTGGCGATATCGCGGCCGCTCATTTCAATCGCGTTCAGCATGCCCGCGCCTACGACGATGGCGGTGCCGTGCTGGTCGTCATGGAACACCGGGATCGACAGGCGCTCGCGCAGCTTGCGCTCGATGTAGAAGCACTCCGGGGCCTTGATGTCTTCCAGGTTGATGCCGCCGAACGTCGGGTGCAGGGCGGCGATGATGTCGACCAGCTTGTCCGGATCGGATTCGTCGATTTCGATGTCGAAGGAATCGATGCCGGCGAATTTCTTGAACAGCACCACTTTGCCCTCCATCACAGGCTTGCCGGCCAGTGCGCCGATATTGCCCAGGCCCAGAACCGCGCTGCCGTTGGTGATCACGCCGACCAGATTGCCTTTGGCGGTGTACTCATAGGCCAGGGCCGGATCGCGCTGGATTTCCACGCAGGGAGCGGCGACGCCGGGCGAGTAGGCCAGCGCCAGGTCTTCCTGGGTGCCGACGCTCTTGGTCACTTCGATGGCGATCTTGCCGGCACGGCCAGCCTTGTGATATGCGAGTGCTTTTTGCTCGATGGAACTCATTGTCTATTATCCTTGTCTGTTGCCTGCGCCGAATGCGCAAAACGCCTGCACGAGCTAAACAGCTCGGGCAGGCGCAAATCAGCTTGTCTTGTTAACCGAGGATCATGGGTACAGGCCGCGCACTTCGCGCGCTTGTAGCACGCGGGTGCAGGCAAGAATGAAGGTTGCGGTGCGCAGCGTGACCTTCTTGTCCTGTGACACCGTCCATACGGCGTTGAATGCGTCCTGCATGATGCGGGTCAGGCGCGCATTGATTTCGTCTTCGCTCCAGAAGAAACTGGAGAAGTCCTGTACCCATTCGAAGTAACTGACGGTCACGCCACCGGCATTGGCCAGTACGTCGGGCACGATCAGTACGTCTTTGTCGGTCAGGATGTCGTCGGCTTCCGGCGTGGTAGGGCCGTTGGCGCCTTCGAGGATGATCTTGGTGCGGATCATGGGGGCATTGGCGGCGGTAATTTGCTGTTCCAGCGCTGCCGGAATGAGTATATCCGATTCAATCCCCCAGAATGCCTCACGTTCGAGGAAAGCCTCTACTCCCGGGAAGCCCTTCACGCTGCCGGTTTCGGCCACGTGCAGGTGTAGCTTCGCTACATCCAGGCCACCCTGATGCACCACGGTGCCGACGTGATCCTGCACCGCGATGACCTTGGCGCCGGCATTGGCGAACATGGTCGCGGCCACGCCGCCGACATTGCCGAAGCCCTGGATGGCCACGCGGGCACCTTCGATCGCCACGCCGCGTTTGGCGGCCGCTTCGCAGCCCACCACGTACACGCCGCGGCCGGTCGCTTCGCGGCGGCCCAGCGAGCCACCCAGCGAAATCGGTTTGCCGGTGACCACGCCGGTCGACAGATTGCCTTCGATCATGGCGTAGGAATCCATCATCCAGGCCATCACTTGTTCGTTGGTGTTGACGTCCGGCGCCGGGATGTCTTTGTTCGGTCCGATGATCAGGCTGATCTCGCTGGTGTAGCGGCGGGTCAGGCGCTGCAGTTCGCCACGCGACAGGGTCTTGGGATCGACACGGATGCCGCCTTTGGCGCCGCCGTAGGGCACGTTGACCGCGGCATTTTTTACCGTCATCCAGGCCGACAGGGCCATCACTTCGGACAGCGTCACGTCCTGGTGGAAGCGCACGCCGCCTTTGCCCGGGCCGCGCGACATATTGTGCTGCACACGGTAGCCTTCGTAGTGGGCGATGCTGCCGTCGTCACGTTCGATAGGCACGTCCACCGTCAGGATGCGCTTGGGGCGCTTGAGCGTTTCGATCCAGCGCGACAGGCTGCCCAGGTGCGGCTCGACGCGGTCGATTTGCTGCAGATAGACGCCCCATGGACCGAGGTCGTCGGGATTGAGGTAGGAAGGCAGTGCGTGTTGGGTGGTCATGCTCAAGGCTCCTGTGGATTCGTGAAATGGCGGCGTTTTTGGCGCTGCTCAAGTGGGACGAATCATAGGGTGCCTGGCGGGAAACGGGCCAATGCTGAATCCGCATTCAGCTATGCATTTTTTGCATAGTTTGGAAAGTGGCCTTGGTGCCACTTGCCAAGCGCTGTCATGGTGCGGATGTTATTTGACTACATTTTTTAGCGTTCCGACGCTTTCAGGCGCGGCTTGCGGCCGCTACTTTTTTGTTGGTATTCGAGAAAATCCCACAGTCTTTCCACAATTGCCTTGCCGCGCCGCTGCGCCGAGGGGCGTTCGCGGTACAGGCGGATCTCCATTTCGATTTCCCATTCGGCGCTGCCGCCATCGGCGCGCGCCAGCTGCTTTTGCTTGAGTTCGCGCGTGACGGCCGATTCGGGCAGGAAGGCGATGCCGCGTCCTTCCAGCGCCATCATCTTCAAGCCTTCGGCCATATCGGTCTCGTAGTGCGGGTCCAGATGCGGCGGCTGCTTGGCGTCGGCCAGGATCAGGTCGACCATGCGGCCCAGATAGGCGTTGTTTGTGTAGGATAGGAACGGCAGTGGTTCCTCCTTGCTGCCTGGTAGGGTGTACTCGGGCACGCGCGCCTTGTCGCAGCGGGCATAGGCGCGCAGCGATTCATGGCCCAGCACCAGCATATCGTAGCGTCCCGGGTCCAGTTGCACCGGCTGGCGCGGGTGGTGATAGCACAACAACAGGTCGCAGCCGCCTTCGACCAGCTGCAGCACGGCGTCGTGTACATTGACCGCCATCAGGCGGCTGCTGATGGGGGCGAAGTCATGCTCGAGCGCGGTCAGCCATTTCGGCACGAAGGTCAGCGACAGCGTGTGCGGCACCGCCAGGTCGATGCTGGTCTGGGCCGCCGCGCGTTTACTGCGCAGCATGTCGCGCGCACCGTTAATCTGCGCCAGCATTTCCAGCGCCTGTTCGTAGAACACGATGCCGGCCGGCGTGAGCCGGGTAGGGTAGGAGGTGCGGTCGACCAGATCGGTACCCAGCCAGTTTTCCAGCGACTGGATACGGCGCGAAAAGGCGGGCTGCGTCACGTGGCGCAGCGCCGCCGAGCGGCTGAAGTTATTGGTCTCGACCAGGGAGATGAAGTCTTCCAGCCATTTGGTTTCCATGCTGCTTCCTTGCGTTCTTGTTTGTGTTCTCGGGTGCGTTTTTTGTGCGCGTTTTTGTCTGCTTATGCGCTGCGCTTTGCCACGGCGGCGGGCGGATCGATGTGGCGCATCGGCGTGAGCAGATACATCAGCGCGGCCAGCCCCAGCAGCAGGATGCCGCCGCCGGCAAACAGCTGGCCCAGCGTGATCGTCTTGAGCAGTAGTCCGGTGCCGGCCGCCGACAGCGGCGCCAGTCCCATGAAGATGAACATGAAGATGCTCATGGCGCGGCCCATCATCTGCGGCGGTACGCGGCGCTGGATCCAGCTGAACACCGTGATCTGGATAAAACCGGATAGTACGCCAATCAGCAGCAGCACGGTGGCGGCCTGCCATTCCGTCCGCACGGCGGCGAGCGGCAGCAGCATGGCGCCGGCCAGCGCATCGATCAGCAGCGCCAGGCTGCCGAAGCTGATGCCGCGCCGCAGTTGCGCGCCTTTGGCGGCGGCCAGCGCCATCCCCAGCAGCATGCCGGCGCCGTTGGCGCCCATCAGCAGGCCCAGTGAAGCGGCACCATGCATATGGGTGTCGGCCAGTACCGGCAAGGCGACCTGCATCGCGCCGCCGATCAGCAGCGAGACCGTGCCCCAGTACAGGAAGCACAGGCGCAGGCCCATGTCGTTCCAGACCATGGCCAGGCCGGCGCCGACCGAGCGCCAGACCGATTGCGGTGCCATCTGCGCCGCATGGATTGGGTGCGCGGTGTGCGTGGCGGCACGTGGCAGTGAAGTCACGTGGCTCAGGGTCCAGGCCGAGATCAGGAAGCTGAGGCAATCGAGGCCAAAGGCCAGTGCGAGGCCGTTCGCTTCGGGCACGATGGCGCCGGCGCTGGGCTGGCCCGATCCACTCAAGGCAATCAGCAGCGCGGCCAGCAGCGGGCCGGCCAGCATGGTCAGCTGGCGCATGCCCATCATGATGCCGTTGGCCTTTTCCAGCTGGGCCGGGGCGACGGTTTGCGGCAGGATCGAGGTGGCGGCGGGGATGGCGAAAGCCTGCGCCAGGCCGATCGCGAGTGCCAGCGCATAGACGATCATCAGCGTGATATGCGGCGTCAGGTTCAGCGTCAGCGACAGTGCGGGCGATAGTGCCAGCGTGAGTTCGGGCTGGCGGTTCAGCACCAGCAGCGTCAGAGGAATCAGCAGCGCGGCATTGGCATACTTGCTCAGCATGAGTACGCGGCGCGGCGAGTAGCGGTCCACCAGCGCGCCGCCGATCAGGATGAAGACCGCGCGCGGGATACTCATCAGCGCGATCACCAGGCCCAGCGCCAGCGTGTCGCCGGTGACCTTGAGCACCAGCCAGGGCAGGGCGATCAGCGACAGCTGGTCGCCCAGTTGCGAGATCACGCTGCCGCTCATCAGCCAGCGGAAATTCGCATCGCGCAGCAGCGGCGTGCCGGCGGGTGCCGCGCTTGAGATGGGTTCCGGCGCGGCGGCCGTAGTGTGCTGCTGGTGTTGAGGTGGGGGCATGGCGCCGTCCTTTATGCGAGTGTGGAATCCATGCCGGCGATCTGGCCCAACATGGCGGTGGTGGCGCTGAGCTGATCGGGTGGGCAGTTGCGCAGCAGGTCCTTGCTGATCTGCTGGGCCACGACGATGGCGTTGTTCAGCAGTTCCAGCCCGGTGGGCGTGATGGCGGCATAGGCCACGCGCGCGTCGCGCGGGTCTTGCTGGCGTTCGACCAGGCCGATTTTTTCCAGCGGCAGCAGGGTGCGGGTGACGCCGGAGGCGGTCAGGCCCTGACGGTCGGCCAGGTCGACGCGGCGCAGGCGCGTGCCCGGTGCGCGGCTCAGGTTATACAGCAGCATGAAGTCGCTGAAGCTGATGCCGTGATAGCCGCCCAGCACCGCGTCCAGCCGGCGCACCATCACTGCCTGCGCGCGCGCCAGCTTCAGGGTGAATTCCAGGCTGGGCCCGGTGTCCGCCGTCGGCGCGATGTCTTTATTTTGTTCTGTCATGATGATCCTCGGTGAGAATGTGTGAGAATTGATTGATTTGTTCTTGATAAATACTTGATTAAGCAAGTATATAGCAAGTAAGCCAGGATGCAAAACTTTTTGGCGGATTGTCACTCGTTTGCCGGTATAAGTTTCTGAGCGGATAACTACGCTGTAGAATTGAAACGTACTTTGGGAGCAGCTTACCGTCAACTTACCGCGCTACGGAGGTTCGATGTACAACGACTACTGCCTGGTTGCCCGATTCCTCATTCCTACCGATGCCCACGTCATCGCCGGCTGCCTGAAAGCCGCCCGCATTCCCGCCATCGTGACCGACGACCAGCATGTGCAGGCGAACCTGCTGCTTGCACCCGCCATCGGCGGCGCGCGCGTGCTGGTGCTGGAGAGCCATTTGCAGATGGCCAGGGACATCTTGGCGGCCTTCGAGCGCGGCGAGCTGGCGCTGGCGGACGATGCGGACGTGGGGCCGGAGCAACTGGCGGACACGGGCCGGTGAACCGGAATGAGTGGCGGCGGCCGCCAAGCTGATGGACGGCCTGCAAGGCGTGAAATGCACTGTCGGACACTATCCTCGCCGACTGAATCGGCATATGCTGAGATGTCTGCCGCCGGCTGGTTTTCCTAGAGAAGAGGGGATTGCTTGAAGTTGTCACTGCGATGGGGACTCAGCATCAGTTTGCTGCTGAGCGTGCCTGCGTCCGCTACCGAGCCGGCGCAGATGCGGTTTGCCACGGAAGAGTGGCCGCCTTTTTTCAGCCGTGCGCTGCCGGGAAACGGCCTGACGGGCGCCCTGCTGGAAGCGGTGCTGCAGCGCATGGGCTATGCCGCGACCATCGATTATTTTCCCTGGAAGCGGGCGATGGAGGTGGGCCTGTACAACCCGCGCTACGCCGGCACGCTGGCGCTGTTCCGCACCCCTGAACGTGAAAAACTGTGCCATTTCTCCAGCCCGCTGGGAAGCCGCCAGACCGTGCTTGCCTACCTGAAGGAAAAGCCGGTATCCGCCCCCACGCTGGCCGGCATGCAAGGCATTACCATCGGTACGGTGGCCGGTTATTCGAACGGCGAGTCGTTCGACGCCCTGGTGCGTTCCGGTCTGCTGACGGTGGAAGAGGGCGTGAATAACAATGTGAATCTGCGCAAGCTCTTGCATCGGCGCTTCAGCGTCATCGTGATCGAAAAGCGCATGCTGCGCTATACGCTGGCCACTGACCGCTTTTCGCGGGCGGAGCGCGATAGCATCGGCATCGCCGAACACCTGTTCCCGGAACGCGCCGTGCACGTGTGTTTCCAGCGCACGCCGGCGGGCTTGAAGCAGCAGCTGGCGTTCGACGAGGCGGCCCGGGAGGTCGATCTGGCCAGGATAGAGCGCGATTACTGGCGCGGCATCAGCGCGCTGGCGCTGCCCGCGCCAGGGCAGTGAGGCGCGGGCGCCGCGTTCCTCAGAACTTCAGGTTGGCCGACACATACGCGGAGCGGCGATCGCCGGGGGAGTGACGGGTCTGGTCATTGATCCAGACATACTCATAGTAGCGGTCGGCCAGGTTCTTCAGCTGCAAGTCCAGCGTCAGGGCAGGCGTCAGCTGGTGGCTGGCGCTGGCGTTGAGCAGGACAAAGCCGCCGAACTTGGGGCCGGTATTGTTTGAAGTCAGGAAATAGTCGCCCTGGGCGTTGCCCCAGAGGGATAATTTCAAGGCGGGCGTGGCCTGGAAAGCGGCGCCGGCCAGCGCGACGTGGCGCGGCACATGGTCGATTTCCTTGCCGGCGGTGGCGGGCGCGCCGGGATCGGGGCGGACGATGGTGGCCTGCTGCCATGACCAGGCCAGCCAGATACTGCCGCGTTTGCCCACGCGCGCATCGAGCTGCACATCGGCACCCCGGCGGCGTGTCGCGCCGACGTTGTCGAAGTCACCGCTGGGGTCGTTCAGGCGCCGCTTGACTTCCCCCGAGGCGCGCTGCTGCCAGACGCTGAGGCGGCTATCGAGCCAGTGCGCCGGCGTCAGTTTGAGGCCGGATTCCCAGCCCTCGTTGATCGACGGCCGCAGCGCCGTGCGCGTGGATTGGAAGGCGGCGGCGCCGCTGCCGACCTGGAAGCTGCGGCCCCAGTTGGCGTACACGCTGGCGCCCGGCAGCGCCGCATACAGGATGCTGAACTTGGGCTGCCTGATCAAGCCATAGTCCTGAATAGGATAGCTCAGGCCTTTGGACGGGTCGCTGAAGTCGCCGGCGATCTTGTCCACGCGCAAGCCGGGAACGATCTTCAGCGATTCGACCGGCTTGATCACCGCCTGCGCATAGGCGCCCAGGGTGTTGAAGGTGAAGTGATGGTCGCGCGTGCTGCTCACGCGCTGCTGGTCGACGCTGTTGTAGCGCGGACTGTGGTCGCGCTGGCGCTCGGCGGCGACCCCGCCTTCGAGGGAAAAGCTCTTCAGGCCGCTGAGCGCTGCCAGTTGCGGCCGGTAGCTCAGGCTGCCGAGCACGCCGGCATGCTTTTCGTCATAGGCCCGCTCCTGTTGTGATGCGGTGGGCGAAAAGCGCAGCCAGCGCTGGTCCTTGATCGCGTTCAGATAGGCGCTGGCGGACAGCGACAGTTGCGCCCCTAGCTCGCTGTCCAGATGCAGGCTGAGCTGGCTGAGCTGGCGCTTGCCGCCATCGGACTGGGCGTAGCGATAGGATGCCGTCGGATTGCTGCGCGCGTCGGCGGCCGTCAGATAGCCGGGTTCCTGCGCTGTGGCTTCGGCGTGGCGGGCGCTCAGGCCGAGACGCCAACGCCCATCGTCGCTGCGGTAGCGCCATTTGGCGGCGACAGTCAGGCCGTCGCTGCGGGAGTGGTCGCGGTAGCCGCCGCTGCTCTGGTAGCCGAAGGCATAGTTCTGCGACCAGTTGCCATCCTCGATGCCCTTGATCAGCTGAAACTGGCGGGTATCGAAACTGCCATAGCTCAGCCTTGCATCGCCCTCGTTGCCGCCGCCGCGGGTGACGATATTGACGTTGCCGGCGATATTGTGCAGGCCGTAGCGCGGATCGTTGGTGCCGCGCACGACTTCGATGCGCTCGATCTCGAGCGGCAGGAGGGCGCCGATCAGGGGCATGCCGCCAGCGTTGTCATTGGCCGGAATGCCATCGATGAGCAGCTTGACGGCATTGACCTCGCCTTCGCCATTGAAGCCGCGGAAGGATAATTTGCCCGATTCGTTGCCTTGCCGAAAAGGCGTCAGCATGACGCCAGGTGCGCGGGCAAACAATTCCCAGGCGCTCTTGACCTGCTGCCCGGCCAGCAGCCCGGCGCCGACGATGTCGACCGAGCTCAGTACGCTGCGGGTGGATAGCGGGCCGATGCGCTTACCGCTGATTTCAACCGTCCCCAAGTTAAGCGCCGGATCAGCGCCGGGTTCGGTTTGTGCACCGGCCGGCAGCGCGCAGGCCAGGCCGATCAGGCCGGCCATGCGGGCGAAGGCCGGCAACCTCGCTTGCGGCGCGGCAGCGCCAGGCGCGTGCTTGCGGCAGGCCGTCCTATGCTTTCCGATCAATGGCTGCATGGGGAAGTGATGAGTGCGGAGAATTCTTACAGCATACTATTTTCCACTGGAAACAGGCTCGATTTGCGCGCCGGCGCAACAAAAAAGGCCAGCGCATCGCTGCGCCGGCCGCGATGTCCGCCGGGTGCGAGGGCTAGGCGGCCTTGTCGTAGCAGAGTTTTGGATACCAGTCCGTGCCGCGTCCGTCCGGCGTCAGATCCAGGATATTCCACAGTGGCGTGGGGTCGGGCGCGCCGCGCGCATCCTGGCCGGGGTCTTCGGTGCCACCGAGCTCGCTGGCCCAGAAGTGGTGCACTACGCCGTCGCGCTTGAGCCAGACATCGAGGGCAGGCCATTCGCTGCCGTCCGGCGCCAGGCCGCGATAGTCGCGTGCGAAATCGTCGCCGTCGGTGGCGTAGAACCGCAGATTGCGCCAGCCGCGCTCGCGCGCAAAAGCCAGTTGCCGCGCCACCGGCGAGCGCCCCAGCACGGCAAAGGCCACGCGCTGGCTGATGTCGCGCACCGGCGTATCGAGCGCACCCAAAAAAGCGGTGCACATCGGGCAGGGCCGTTCGCGCTGCGGTCCATACATCCAGAAGTAAGTTACCAGGGTAGTGTGCTTGCCGAATAGGTCGGCCAGGTGGACGGTCTTGCCGTTCTCGTCGAGAAAATCATAATCGGGCGGCTGGCCACCGGGCGGCAGTGTGCGGCGTTGGGCCGCCACTCGTTCGATATGCCGCCGCAACTCAATTTCCTCGGCCAGCAGCGCGACGCGGGCGGTGCGGTAGGCGGCGCTATCATTGGGGTAGGGTTTGCTCGCCGCAGCGGCGAGTTCTTTGGCAGACTTCAACTCAGGCATGGCATTCTCCCAATAGCGTGGCGTGAACCGCCACGCTACGCCACCTGTATAAATCGACCGTGCGCCAGTCCACTTACGAAAGGGATCTTCGATAATTGCTTTGTTCAGAGCGAAATCATGCTGGCGGAGAGATCGCGCCGTTCATGCAAGACGCGCAGCACACTGAGCACTTCACCGTCAATGCGGTAAAACACCAGGAAGGGGAAGTGATCGAGGTGCCAGGTTCGCAATGCGCTATCGGGCAAAAGGTGGGCATATCGACGGGAGCCTATGGCGGGTTCGAAGCACAAGTCGTCCAGGCTTGCTTCGACCTCGGCCAGGAAGCGTTCCGCCAGCGAGGGGGCAATGCTGGAGTAATAATTGGCGATGTCCTGTAAATCGGATTCGGCGGCTGAGCCAAGGTCGAATTCCACAGGGTTTTAGCGCTTGGTGGCTAGCTTGCTGCGTAATTCCTTGATCAACTCTGCAACGGTGGTTCGCTTTGCAGGGCCACTGTTGATCCCTTCCATGACGAGTTCATACAGCCGGCGCTCCGCTTCGTTTTGCGGGCCGGTCGCATTGACGTCGCGGGGCATCAGATACTTGCGCGAAGGAGGTGTGGAGGGAGCAGACATAGGCCGATTATATGCCCTTCTTTGAGGCGAGGGAACAATCCGCTGATGCGCGATGCCACGTCGTCATGTGGTTTGTCGCACCGCAAAGGATGGTCGGAAGTCGCAAAAAAAACGGCCACCAGATCGCTCTGGTGGCCGCTTTTACTTAAGGCTGACTAGCAGTTTGGGGATCGATTAACGATCGCCGTAGCTGCGGCGTGCGCCGTCGGTGCTGCGTGGGTTGCTGCCCTTGTAGCCGCCGCCGGTGGTCGCGCCTTCTTTGCGCGGTGCACCTGGCTTGCTGAAGGTGCGCTGGCCTGGCTTGGCGCCGGTGCGGTTGTCGCCCGGTTTCCAGCCGCCTGGACGCGAGGTCGAACGCGCTGCCGAAGCAGTTTTCTTAGGCTCGTAGCCTTCGATGACGTTGACCGGAATCAGCTGCTTGGTGAAACGTTCGATACGCTTGACGTTCATGCCTTCAGCGTGGTTCACCAGCGAGATCGCCAGACCATCGCGGCCGGCACGGCCGGTACGGCCAATGCGGTGCACGTAGTCTTCAGGGAACTTCGGCAGATCGTAGTTGAACACGTGGGTGATCGTTGGAACGTCGATACCGCGGGCGGCGACGTCGGTGGCGATCAGGATCTTCACCTGGCCGCGGCGCAGGCTGTCCAGGGTGCGGTTACGCGCGCCCTGGTGCATGTCGCCGTGCAGCGCCGCTGCCGAGAAACCGGCGATGTTCAGACGGTCGGCGATGGTGTCGGCGTCACGCTTGGTGGCGGTAAACACCACAGCCTGGTCGAGCGACTCGTCGCGCAGCAGGTGATCCAGCAGGCGGTTCTTGTGCGACAGATCGTCGACGAAGTGGACGCGCTGGGTGATGTTTTCGTGCTTGTTGGCGGCGCTGACCACCTGGATGATCTGCGGGTCCTTGGTGATGCGGCGGGCCATATTGCCGACCACGCCATCGAGGGTTGCCGAGAACAGCATGGTCTGGCGGGTGCTTGGGGTCGCGTCGACGATTTTTTCGATGTCGTCGATGAAGCCCATGTCCAGCATGCGGTCGGCTTCGTCCAGCACCAGGATTTCCAGTTGCGAGAAATCGATCTTGCCCGATTCCATGTGGTCGATCAGACGGCCTGGGGTCGCGACCAGAATCTCGGGATTCTTGGCCAGCAGTTGCATCTGTTTAGGGTAAGGCATGCCGCCCAGGATGGAGACGGCTTTCAGACGGCGCAGGTTGACGCTGTACTTGTCGGTATTGGTGGTAACTTGCAGGGCCAGTTCGCGGGTCGGGGTCAACACCAGCATTTTTGGCTGGGCAGCCTTGAAACGTGGACGCTCGCCGCGCGCACGGGCAGCTTGCATTTCCTGGTTTGCAGTTTTGGCGGCGGCGGTAGGTTCCATTTCCGCCAGACGGTGCAGCGACGGCAGCATGAATGCTGCGGTCTTGCCGGAACCGGTTTGCGAGGAGACCAACAAGTCCTTGCCTGCGATCGCGGCAGGCACAGCCTGCTCTTGAACTGGCGTCGGCTTGGTGTAGCCGGCGTCGACGAGGGCTTTAATCAGGGACGTGTTGAGACCAAGTGCTTCAAATGTCATGCTTTTCTTTCGTAAAAATCAGCGTTCATGCAAAAACGCAGAACGCAAAATAGCAACGCCAACCAGAACGAAATGACTCAATCAAGATAGAAAGAAATTTCGGCACAAAAGCTTTGCGCCGGGACGGTGTCAGGTGCGACACACAAGGCGGGAGGGCTTTAGAAGCAACATCCGTGGGATGTGCTAAGGCTTGCGAAGCTGCTAATTGTAATTATTTTGGGACTGCAGAAAACTATCGCTTTTTGTTTCTTGCGAAAACGTATTGCAGCGCACAAACAGAATGATACCGTATTTTCGGCTTTCCTGCACGGCTAAATTGGGGTTTTCCCTAGCAGGATGTCAATTTTGCCGAATGGGGAAGGCAAAAAAGCGCCGCGAGGGCGCTTTTCTTTGGCGGCGGAAATTGGCCGCTGAGCGGCCAGACCCGGGCCGCCGCGGTGCTTACGCGTAATCTTCCGCGTTCAAGCCCATCACGTGCGAGAAGCCGCCATCGACGTAGGTGATTTCGCCGGTGATGCCCGAGGCCAGGTCCGACAGCATGAAGGCGGCGGTATTGCCCACTTCTTCGATGGTGACGTTGCGGCGCAGCGGGGCGTGCGAGGAAGCGAAGCCGAGCAGTTTGCCGAAGTCCTTGATGCCGGACGCGGCCAGGGTCTTGATCGGGCCGGCCGAGATGCCGTTGGCGCGGATGCCCATCTTGCCCAGGTTTTCCGCCAGGTAGCGTACCGACGCTTCCAGCGAAGCCTTGGCCAGGCCCATGGTGTTGTAGTAAGGAATCGCACGGATCGCGCCCAGGTAGGACAGGGTCAGCAGCGAGGAACCTTCCTTGAGCAGCGGCAGCGCGGCCTTGGCCATGGCCGGGAAGCTGTAGGCCGAGATATCGTGGGCGATGCGGAAGTTTTCGCGGGTCAGGCCGTCGAGGAAGTCGCCGGCGATCGCTTCGCGCGGCGCGAAGCCGATCGCGTGCACCAGGCCGTCGAGCTGGGTCCACTCTTTGCCCAGGTCGGCGAACAGGGCATTGATCTGTTCGTCGCTGGAGACGTCGCAATCGAACACCAGGCTGCTGTCGAATTCCTTGGCAAAATCGGTGATGCGGTCTTTGAAACGTTCACCGACATAGGTGAAAGCCAGTTCCGCGCCTTCGCGGTGGCAAGCCTTGGCGATGCCATAGGCGATGGAACGGTTCGACAGCAGGCCGGTGATGAGGATTTTTTTGCCTTGCAAGAAAGCCATAGTGACTCCGATTACTACGGCGGCCCTGTCACGCACACTTGCGGCGAACGGGGCAGCAGTAAGGTTATTGGTGAGTGGTCGCGCCTGTTGCCCGCCCGCGCAAGGCAGGTGGGGAAGGTCAGTGAGGGCTGGACCAGGCGACCGCAGACCGAGATTGTAGGGCGTGTGGGCCGCGACTGCAACTTTTTGGTCGCAGCGCCGGCCCCGGCGGGATGCTTTAGTCGTCTTTGCGCTGACGCGATTTGGCGTGCGCCGCATGGCGCGGCACGCGCGCCTTGACCAGCTTGACGGGTGCGTCGTCATCGCTGGCCTTGCTGCCCTTGGCCAGTTTATAGCCCTTGGCCGAGCGCTTGCCGCCACGGTCGGCCTCGTAGGCCACGGTGGCGTTGTCGGCCACTTCGGGCGCGATGTCGACATTGGCCGAGGTGGACATGCGCGGCACCAGGATGGTGGAGCCGGCCACCAGCACGGTTTTTTGTGGAATGTTGTTGGCCTGGCGTAGCACTTCCGGCGTGGTATGGAACTTCGAGGCCAGGGTTTCGATGCGTTCGCGCGCCGTGGTGATCTTGTGCGTGGTCCAGGTCGACAGGGCATGGCCCCATTGCGCCAGATTCAGGTGGAATTTCTCGGCGTTTTCCTGCGGCAGCAAAATCTTGGTCTTGTCGTTGCCGGTGATCACAGGGCGGTTGAACTGGGGATTCAGGGCCTTGAATTCGTCGACCGACAGTTCGGCCAGCTGGGCGGCGATGGTCAGGTCGATATCGCTGGTCTTGTCGACGGCGGTAAAGTAGGGCTGATTATCGATCAGCGGCAGGTTCAGGCCGTACTGGGCCGGATTGGCGATGATGTTCTTGACCGCCTGCAGCTTCGGCACATAGTTGCGCGTCTCGGCCGGCATCAGCTCGGCCAGGCTTTCGAAGTCGGTCGGCTTGCCGGCCGCCTGATTGCGCTTGATGGCTTTCTGTACCGAGCCTTCGCCCCAGTTGTAGGCGGCCAGCGCCAGTTGCCAGTCGCCGAACATATCATAGAGGCGCTGCAGATAGCTCAGGGCGGCGTCGGTCGAGGCGATCACGCCGCGGCGGTCATCCTTGAACACACTCTGTTTCAGGTTGTAGTCGCGCCCGGTGCCGGGCACGAACTGCCACATGCCGGCCGCGTTGGCGCTCGACAGGGCTTGCGGATTGAAGGCCGACTCGATGAAGGGCAGCAAGGCCAGTTCGGTCGGCATATTGCGCTTTTCCAGCTCGGTGACGACGTGGAACAGGTAGCGCGAGGCGCGCGCGGTGGTGCGGGCGATATAGTCGGGACGGCTGCTGTACCAGGTGGTGTGCTTGGCGACGAGGGCGTTGTCGAGGTCGGGAATGGCGTAACCGGTGCGGATGCGGCCCCAGACGTCGGTTTCCTTCAGGTCGTCGGGGGTGGACTTGCTGGCCTTGTCGGCCTTGGCGCTGAGCGAGGAGTCGGCAGTCAGTGCCTTGCCGGCCACCGAGTTTGCGGCTGGCAATAGCGGCAGCCCTGTCGCGGCATCGGCGGCCTGGCTGGGTGCCTGGGCCAGTAGCAGCATCGCTGCCAGAAGCGCGGAAGTCTTAAAGGTTGCTTGCATAGTATTCCATTGTTGTCGACGTAGAAACATCGATCGGACCATGAATAAACGTGGAGTGTACGTAGGGTCGATTGCCTGAGTCAAGAAATATGTCGGCAGTATGAGCTTTCCCGGCCGAATTTCCGTGTTCCATTCCGTTTGGCAATAATTCTTCGAAAATAAGAAGACATAGACGGACGTTGCGGTAAAAAACCGGTTTGCATGCCGCCTGGCTGCGCGGCGTTCGCATCGAAGTGGGCGCGGGTGCGCCGATTTCAAGGCCGCAATTGCGGTCCCGGCGGGCCGGACGGGTACAATTCGGGTATTTTGCGGCCCCGCCGTCTGACTCTGTTATCAAGGAATTACTATGAGCACCCCCGCCACGGACCACGCTGCCGTTATCGGCGCGACCGAAGCCTGGATGGAAAAGGCCGTCATTGGCCTGAACCTGTGCCCCTTCGCCAAGGCCGTCCACGTGAAACAGCAGATCCGCTATGTGGTGTCGGAAGCCGAGACGCCGGAAGAGCTGCTGGGCCTGCTGATGGACGAGCTGCAATTCCTGGCCGACGCCGACCCGGACAAGGTCGACACCACCCTGATCATCCACCCGAATGTGCTGGCCGATTTCGAGGACTATAACGAATTCCTCGACGTGGCCGATGCCGCGCTGGAAGACTTGCAACTCGATGGGGAATTGCAGGTGGCCAGTTTCCATCCGCAATACCAGTTCGCCGATACCCATGCCAACGATATCGAGAACTACACCAACCGCTCGCCGTATCCGACTCTGCATCTGCTGCGCGAAGACAGCGTGGAGCGTGCCGTCGAGGCCTTCCCGGAAGCGGCCGATATTTTTGAGAAGAACATCGAAACCTTGCGCAAGCTGGGCCACGATGGCTGGGACAAGCTGATGCAGGTGAAGGATTAAGATGGCTGCGTTGCAGGACAATCCGCCGGACATCGCGCCGGAAAAATTACCCGAGCGGGCCGACACGCCCTGCGTGGCCGTGTGCTCGACCACCTTCGATGAGATCTGCCGCGGTTGCGGCCGCTCGGTGGTCGAAGTGGCGCACTGGGTGTCGATGACGCCGGCACAGAAGGAAGTGGTGTGGGTGCGCATCCTGGCGCAGGGCTATCCGCGCCGCAATACCTGATAAATAAACAAGGGCGCCTCGGCGCCCTTGTTTATTTACTGCGCTACTGATGCGTATCAATAAGTGCCGATGAAGTTCTTCTTGCCGATATCGACGCCGTTATGGCGCAGCAGGTTGTAGGCCGTGGTGGCGTGGAAGAAGAAATGCGGCAGCGCGTAGTGGAACAGATAGGTCTGACCGGTGAAGTGCTTGGTCTTTTCGCCGCTGCCGGTGGTGATGGCGCGGGTTTCGCTACCCTCGAACGCCGCCTGCGGAATGCTGTCGATAAAGGCCAGGGTGGTGACCAGGCGCGCCTTCAGTTCGGCGAAGGATTGCTCCGTGTCTTCGTAGGCCGGCACGTCCTGGCCGGCCAGGCGGGCTGCGCAGCCCTTGGCGAAGTCGGCCGCGATCTGGATCTGGCGGGTGAAGGGGAACATGTCCGGGAATAGGCGGAACTGCAGCAGCGCGTTCGGATCGATTTTTTTCTCGGTGGCGTGGGCTTCGGCCTTGTCGAGGATAACGATCAGGCTGTTCAGGATCTGCTTGAACACGGGAATGGAGGCGGAGTAGATGGATAAGGTCATGGCTGTTTCCTCTGTTGAAGTGCGGCGATGATACCAGCTTGCGCGATTTTTGCTTGGCCCGGCGCGCACGGGGTGCTTTCGCCTGCTCTTCTTGGTGACTTCCCCGGCTTTTTCCGTGCATAATTCCAACTAGGAAAAAAGTTTGCATTTATCAGCGCCTGATTTGATCGAGATCAGGGTGCCGGATGCGAAGCCGCTGTTGTCAATCTACTAAACGATGCTCAATGACGCAAACTTCACCACAGGCTGCACCCGTGCCGCGCAATGCATGACCAGAACACTTTATCAAGGCCTACGCTCGCGTCTGAGCGCGCTGTACGGACTGTCGATCTACGGCGCCCTGCTGGCGGTGGTGTTTGGCGGCCTGGTGATTCCGGCCATCATCGGCAGTTATCTGCTGATCGGCGTGCATGAACAGCAGTCGGCCAAGACCAGCCTGAATGAAGCGCTGCAGCGCAATGCCGACATCCTGGCGCTGGGCATGCAGGAGTCGCTGTGGAATATGAATGCCGAATCGGCCCATTCGCTGGTCGAATCGGTGATGCGCGACCGCTCGGTGCTGCAGGTGCAGGTGGTGGGACAGGCCGACACCCAGTTCATGAACGTCCATTCGCCGTCGCGGCCCACCGGCACCGTGTACCGCGCCGAGCGCGAGATCCTGGTGCGCGGCGAGCGTATCGGCCGCATTACGGTCGAGATGGACGACGCGCGCAGCCAGCAGGAGCTGCGCGAGAAGCAGGTGTCCTATATCTTCGTGCTGGCGGCCCAGCTGACGGTGTCGCTGCTGTTGATCGTGCTGTTCCTGAACCGGCGCCTGCTGACGCCCTTGCGCAAACTGATGCGGTTTTCCGACCGCCTCTCGCATGGCGACTTCGAGACCCAGCTCGACCTGGCAGGGCGCGATGAGCTGGGCCGGCTGGCCGGCCAGCTGGAACAGATGCGGGTGGCGATCCGCCAGCTGTTTGCCGACATCGGCCAGCGCGAGGAGCGCTTTCGCACCATCGTCACCCAGGTGCCGGGCGCGGTGTTCCGCTTCCGCCCGGACGGCCCGGTCGATTTCGTCTCCGACGCGATCGAGGACATCTGCGGCTACTCGGCGGCCCAGTTCATGCGCAGCACCACCCATTCCTGGGCCAATCTGATCTGCCCGGAAGACCGCAAGATGCAGCGCCGCTGCGTGGCCCAGGCGGTGCGTGACGGCCAGCCCTATTCGATCGAATACCGCATCAGCGATTCCTCCGGCACCGAGCGCTGGGTGTCCGAGAATGGCCAGCCGCAGCCGCACGACGCGTCGGGCAATTCGCCCTGGGTCGACGGCATCATCTCCGACATCAGCCAGCGCAAGCACAATGAAATGCGCATCGAGGCCTTGCTGGCCGAGCAGAGCGCGATCCTGGACAATGTGATGTTCGGCGTGATGTTCGTGCGTAACCGCAGCATCGTCTCGGTCAACCGCCGCTGCGAAGAGCTGTTCGGCTACGAGCCGGGCACCATGACCGGCGCCTCCACCGCCATCGTGTTCCCCAATTCCTTCGACTTCGAGGCGGCCGGCGCGCGCCAGTATCCGCTGCTCGCCTCCGACAACTACTTCAGCGAAGAGCGCCACTACCGGCGCCGCGACGGCAGCCTGTTCTGGTGCATGGTCAGCGGCTGCGCGATCGACCAGCACCGCTCCAACGAGGGCAGCATCTGGGTGTACGCCGACATCAGCGCGCGCAAGGAAGCCGAAGAAAAGCTGCGCCTGTCGGCCACCGTGCTCGAACACATCGCCGACGGCGTGGTGGTGCTCGACGCGCAGGGCACCATCGTCGCCGTCAATCCCGCCTTCACCCAGATCACCGGCTACTCGGAAGCGGAAGCGCTGGGACGCGACCGCACGCTGACGCGCTCGGGCCGCCATGACGAGGAGTTCTACGACACGCTGTGGAACGAGCAGGTGGAAAATGGCTTCTGGCGCGGCGAGATCTGGAACCTGCGCAAGAGCGGCGAGCTGTATCTGGAATACCTGACCGTGAGCGCGGTGCGCGACACGCGCGGCGTGACCACCCATTATGTGGGCGTGTTCAGCGACATTACCCAGGTCAAGGAATCGCAGGAAAAGCTCGACCACCTGGCCCACCACGACCCGCTCACGGCGCTGCCGAACCGGCTGCTGTTCCACGACCGCCTGCAGCATGCGATCCAGCGCGCCACCCGCGACACCGAGCAGCTGGCGCTGCTGTTCATCGATCTGGACCGCTTCAAGAACGTCAACGACACGCTGGGCCATCACATCGGCGACGAGCTGCTGCAGCAGGTGGCCAAGGCGCTGTCGGACCGGCTGCGCGAGGGCGATACCCTGGCGCGCCTGGGCGGCGACGAATTCATCGTGCTGCTCGAAGATGTGGACAACGAGTACAGCGCCAGCCTGGTGGCCGAAAAACTGGTGACCATGTTCGAGCAGCCCTTCATGGTGGCCGGGCACGAGCTGTTCGTCACCTGCAGCGTCGGCATCAGCCTGTTCCCGAACGACGCGGTCGACCTGAATATGCTGATCCGTAACGCCGACGTGGCCATGTACCAGGCCAAGGCGCGCGGGCGCAATGGTTTCAGCTTCTATCAGCCGTCGATGACGGGCGAGGGCGTCGAACGGCTGCGCCTGGAAACCTTCCTGCGCCGCTCGATCGAGAAGGACGAAATCTTCCTCAACTACCAGCCGCAGGTCGACATCAGCAGCGGCCGCCTGGTGGGGGTGGAGGCGCTGGTGCGCTGGAACCATCCGGAACTGGGGCTGGTGCCGCCGATCCGCTTCATCCCGCTGGCCGAGGATACCGGCTTCATCAACCAGCTGGGCAAGTGGGTGCTGTTCGAGTCCTGCCGTCAGATGGTGCGCTGGCAGCAGGCCGGCCTGCAGGTGCCGAAGATCGCCGTCAACCTGTCGGCCAAGCAGTTCGAGCGCGGCAGCATCGTCAATATGGTCGGCGAGATCCTGAAAGAGACCGGGCTGGAGCCGGAGCGGCTGCAGCTGGAAGTGACCGAGTCGGTGATCATGAACACCGGCGATGCGCTCGACTTCATCAACGACCTGCACTCGATCGGCGTGGGGCTGGCGATCGACGACTTCGGCACCGGCTATTCCTCGCTGGCCTATCTGAAGCAGCTGCCGGTGCAGACGCTGAAGATCGACCGTTCCTTCATCAAGGATATCTCGACCGACGTCAACGACGAGGCGATCGCGATCGCCATCATCCAGCTCGGAAAGAGCATGAACCTGTCCGTCATCGCCGAAGGCGTGGAAACCGAGGAGCAGGTGGCCTTCCTGCTGCGCCACGGCTGCCATCTGGCGCAGGGCTATTACTACAGCAAACCAGTGCTGGCCGACGATCTGCTGTCGCGCTGGAAAACCGACTGAAACACCATCTCACCGCCCTTCGAAAGCCCCCATGCTCAAACCCCGTAAACCCTCACGTCGTCGATTCCTGTTCAGCGGCGTGGTCGCCGCCGGGGCGCTGGTGGTCGGCTGGGGCGTGATGCCGGCGCGCCAGCGCGTGCGCGCCTCCCATCCGCTGCCGTTGACCGATGGCGCGGTGGCCCTGAACGGCTGGATCGCGCTGGCGCCGGACGGCAGCGTCACGCTGGCCATGCCGCGCAGCGAAATGGGGCAGGGCGTGCATACCGCCTTGCCGATGCTGGTGGCCGAGGAAATGGACGTGCCGCTGGCGATGATACGGCTGGTGCAGGCCCCGCCCGACAAAATCTTTGGCAACGTCGCGATGCTGCGCGACGGCCTGCCTTTCCATCCGGACGACAGCGGCATGCTCAAATCGGGCGCCCAGTGGATCGTCGGGAAGGTGGCGCGCGAACTGGGGCTGGTCATCACCGGCGGCTCTTCCAGCGTCAAGGATGCCTGGGGGCCGATGCGCGAGGCCGGCGCCACGGCGCGCGCGCTGATGGTGGCCACCGCGGCGCGCGACTGGAAGGTGGCGCCCGCCGACTGCCAGACCGAGGCCGGCTTCGTGATACACCGCAGCGGCAAGCGCGTGGCCTATGGCGCGCTGGCGGCGCGCGCGGTGGAGCAGAATCCGGGCGAGGTCAGGCTCAAGCAGCCCAAGGACTTCCGCCTGATTGGCACCCCCGCGCCGCGCCGCGATTCGCCCGCCAAGACCGATGGCAGCGCGCGCTTCGGCATCGATGCGCGCCCGCCCGGCATGCTGTATGCGGCGGTGCGCATGGCGCCCTCGCTGGGTGCCAGCGTCGCCAGCGTGGACCTGGCCAGCGTCAAGGACCTGCCCGGATTTGTCAGGCTTGTCGATTTTTCAGCGGCGCTGTCCGAGCATGGCGGCGCCGGGGCCGGCGTGGCGCTGGTGGCGGCCAGCTACTGGCAGGCCAAACAGGCGGCGCTGGCGCTCAAGATCGAATGGAAGGAGGGCGCGCACGCCAGGCTGTCGAGCGCCGCCATCTTCCAGGAATTCGCCGCCAGGCTCGACAGCGAAGCCGGCTACGCCTATTACGAAAGCGGCAAGGTCGAGGGTGTGAGCGGCGCGGCCAGTACGCTCAGCGCCGAATACCGCGCGCCCTTCCTCGCGCACGCGGCGATGGAACCGATCAATTGCACCGCCCAGGTCAAGGATGGCGGCGTGCATGTCTGGGTCTCGACCCAGTCGCCCGGCTTTGCGGTCGATGTGGCGGCCAAGGTGGCCGGCGTATCCAGCGACAAGGTGGTGCTGGAAGTGGCCATGCTGGGCGGCGGCTTCGGGCGCCGGCTGGAGGTCGACATGGTGGCGCAGGCGGTGGCGGTGGCCAGGCAGTGCCAGGGCTTGCCGGTGCAAGTGATCTGGAGCCGCGAGGACGACACCACCCACGATGTGTATCGCCCGGCGGCGCTGGCGCGCTTTCATGCGAGCCTGGACGCGAACGGCAATGTGCTCACCTACGACAACAAGTCGGCCAGCGGTTCGGTATCGCACCAGTTCTTCCAGCGTAACCTGGGCCTGCCGCCCGGTGGCCCGGACAAGACCACGGCCGAAGGGGAATTCGATATGGCTTATGAATTCCCGAACCAGCGCATCCGCCATGTGATCGTCGACAGCGCGGTGCCGCTGGGTTATTGGCGTTCGGTCGGGCATTCGCACAATGCCTTCTTCAAGGAGAGCTTCATCGAGGAGCTGGCGCACGCGGCCAAGGTCGACGGGGTCGATTTCCGCCGCAAGCTGCTGCAGAAGCATCCGCGCCACCTGGCCGTGCTGAATGCCGCCGTGGTACGCGCGGGAGTGGCGCCGCCGGGACGGGCGCACGGGGTGGCGCTGCACCAGTCCTTCGGCACCATCGTCGCGCAGGTGGCCGAGGTCTCGATCGAGGGCAAGCAGATCAAGGTGCACAAGGTGACTTGCGCGGTCGACTGCGGCATCGCCGTCAATCCCAACATCATTCGTCAGCAGGTCGAGTCGGCGGTGGTGTTCGGGCTGTCGGCGGCGCTGCTGGGGGCGGTGACGTTCAAGGATGGCAAGGTCGAGCAGAGCAATTTCCACGACTACCCGGTGCTGCGCATGGGTGAGGCGCCGCTGGTCGATACGGTGATCATCGCCAGCGCCGAGCATCCTGAGGGCATGGGCGAGCCGGCCGTGCCGCCGGTGGCGCCGGCGGTGGCCAATGCGGTGTTCAAGCTGACCGGGCAACGCTTGCGCAGTTTGCCGCTGACGCTGGTGTAGGGGTTTAGCCAGCGCGCCGCGACGCGGATTAAAACCCACGGCAAAGAGCCGGGGGGCTTGTCCCTCAGGGACAAGCGGGACGAAGCCCCTATCCGGACCCAGGTCAGACCCCAGGGGTAAGCCGTGGGTTTCAGGAGGCACCGACGGCCCGCTCCCCGAGCTTTCTTCTTGCGCCTGCTTTTGGTTTATTTGTGCGCGGCAGCCATCAGCGCGCGCAGATTGCAGCTGGTCTGCCATTCACGCCGCTGCTCGCTGCTGCCGGCCAGTTGCGCCAGTTCGGCGTCGCTCTGGGCCGATTGAGCCAGCACCAGCCGGTGCGCCAGCGCCGCGTCGGGCAGCATGGTGCCGAAGAAGGCCACGATGTCATGGCGCTGGATCAGCAGGGTAGGGAAGTTTTCCACGTCCAGATCGCCGACCACGTCGGCATGGTCTTCAATATCTATCCATACAAAGTATTTGTCCGGATGGCGCGCCGCCAGTTCCTCGAAGGTGTCGCGGTAGCTCGAACAGGTGCCGCACCAGGCCGCGCACAGGCAGGCGACGATCCAGCGCTCGCTGGCCAGCGCGGCCAGGACTTCGGCGCGGTTGTCGGTTTGTAGGGTCAGGCTATGCATGGGAATCCGGTGCCAGGGTGGCGCCAGAGGCGCCGATCGGGCATATTTTACAGCCTGGCGCGCCTGCATGTGGCTTCGCGCCGCGAAGACGGCCCTCCCGGCCATGCGCGAGCGGGGCCGTGCCAGTGGCCGCTGGCCCTGCGCCGGGTTAAAATACGGGATGCCTATCATTCTTGCCATCGAAACCTCGTCCGAACTCGCCTCCTGCGCCCTGCTGCGTGGCGACGTCGTCATTGCCCGTGAATCATCCGGTGTCCGCACCCATTCCCAGGCGATTCTGCCCATGGTGCAGGAACTGCTGGCCGAAGCCGGCCTGACCCTGCGCGACTGCGACGCGATCGCCTATGGCGCCGGTCCAGGCTCGTTTACCGGCGTGCGCACGGCCTGCGGTATCGCCCAGGGACTCGGTTTCGGGGCGAATCTGCCGGTGGTCCCGGTGGTGACGCTGGAAGCGATGGCGCTGGCCTGCCACCAGCAAAGCGGCGCGGCCGAGGTGATGACCGTGCTCGATGCGCGCATGGGCGAGGTGTATTGGGCCCAATACCGTATGGGCGAAGGCGCGGATTGCCGTCCGCGGATCGTGGCCCCGCCCGCGCTGGCCGCGCCCGCCGCGATCGCGCCGCTGGGTCAGGCCAGCGCTTGCGGCAACGGTTTTGCCGCCTACCCGGAAGCCTTCGAAGGCAAGGAATTCGCGCTCCAGGCGCAGCGCGGCGTCATGCCGCATGCGGCCCAGGTGGCCCAGCTGGCGGCCAGCGTGCTGGCCGCTGGCGGCGGCGTGGCCGCGGCCGATGCCCAGCCCCTGTACCTGCGCAATAAAATCGCCTTCACCAGCGCCGAGCGCAGCGCCATCAATGCGGCCAAGGCCATCGCCGCTGCCGAGGCCGCGGCATGATGCAGCAGTGGGATCTGGCCCGGCTCAACTACGAGCCGATGCAAGCAAACGACATCGATGAGGTGCTGGCGCTGGAGCAAACCGTCTATCCCTATCCCTGGAGCCGCGCCAACTTCGTCGATTCCCTGGCCAGCGGCTATCAGGCCTGGGTACTGCGCGATGCCGGCGGCGATCTGATGGGGTATTTTTTGATCATGGCCATCGTCGACGAGGCGCATCTTTTGAACGTGGCCGTCAGCGCCGAACGCCAGCGCCAGGGGCTGGGGCGCTTGCTGCTGAACCAGGCGGTGGCCTGCTCGCGCGGCCTGGGCCTGGAATCGGTGCTGCTGGAAGTGCGGCCATCGAACAGCCGCGCGCTGGCGATCTACCAGCGCTACGGATTCCATGAAATCGGCCGGCGCAAGGCCTATTATCCGGCCGCCGGCCAGCAACGCGAGGACGCCATCGTGATGCGTTTCCAGTTATGAGCCAGCCCGCCAGCCGCAGTACCGTTTTCCTGGCCGAGATGGGCGTGGGGCCGCAGTGGCGCCTGCGCCATGGCGCTCCGGCCGCCGCAAGCGCGGACGTGGTGGCCGCCGAAGCGCTTGCCACGCCGGACTTGCCCGAAGCCGCGGCGGCGCCGGTGCCGCCACCGTTATCGTCACCGTCACCGTCACCGTCACCGACCGCGCCGATGCGGCCGCCAATGGCGGATGTCGATGCAAGTGAAGCAGTGGACGAGCCTCTGGTCGGCCTGAGCTCGGCCGCGGCGTTTGCCCAGGCCGTGGCCGATGCGATCCGGCCCGATGGGCTTGCATCTGCGCAGACCCCGCATGCCGCCGATGGCGATGCCGCGACCTCGTCGCAGACAGCCGTGCCTTCGGAGCCCGCCGATGCGGCGAAGGCAATGCCGGTACAGGCACGATCCGATACCGCCGCCGACGCGCTGGAGGAAGCTGCGCCGGCGCATGCGCGATCCCAGCCGCACACCGCTACTGAGCAGGGCGACGACGATTCGACCGCCTGGTTCGACGACGCGCCGGCGCCGGCCCGCAGCACGCCGGTGACGAACGAGGCCATCGCCGCCATGGACTGGCCGGAGCTGAATGCCGCCATCGCCAGTTGCACCCGCTGCGAGTTGTGCGCGACCCGCCGCAAGGCGGTGCCGGGACGCGGACCCGCCACGGCCGGCTGGATGGCGCTGGGCGCGGCACCAAGCCGCCTGGATGAAAAGGAAGGCCGCGCCATCACCGGCGAAAGCGGCCAACTGCTGGAGAATATGTTCAAGGCGATTCGCCTGGTGCCGGACAATGAAGTCTTTGTCAGCACCCTGGTCAAATGCCGTCCCGCCGGTGCCGATGGCGCCGACCGCGCCGCCGCGCCCGAGGAGCTCGCTGCCTGCCGCCCCTTCCTGGAACGCGAGTTGGCCCTGACCGGGGCCACCATGCTGATGACACTGGGGCAAGGCGCCGCCAAGGGCCTGCTGGGTGCGGCCGCGCGCGGGAAAGTGCTCCGTTACGGCGCGCTGCCCGTGGTGGCGACCTACCATCCATACGATCTGCTGCGCAAGCCGGAAGACAAGGCCAAGACCTGGGCCGACCTCTGCCTGGCGCGCGCTGCCTGCGATGGACATGCCTGACCTTCTGCCCCCGGTGAGCGCCAGCTTCCAGGCCGGCTTCGAACAGCGCTGGGGCCATCTGACCCGGCCGCACGTGCGCGCGCTGGCGTGGCTGCTCGATGCGCCCGATCTGCTCGACCCATCCTCGCCGCACTGGCAGGGCCGCATCGCCAGCCTTGGCCCGGTATCGGCCGCCACGGCCGACTGGCTGGCCGCGCTGGAGCACGATCCGGCGCCGCTCGATGCGGCGCTGGGCGGCCGCTTCTATTCCCGCCTTGGCCTGTATGCCGAAAAGCTGATGGCCTTCTATTTTGCCGGGCAGGGCGTGCTGGTGGCCCATGGCCTGCAGGTGCGCGCGGCCCGCAACGACACCGTGGGCGAGTTCGACTTCCTGCTGCGCGATGGTGATCGGCTGCTGCACTGGGAGTTCGCCACCAAATTCTATTTGCTCGACGGGGCCGACGATCAGGGCCGCTTCAACACCCTGATCGGGCCGAACCTGGCCGATACCCTGGGCGCCAAGATGCGCAAGATCTTCGACCGGCAGCTCACGCTGGCCTGGCATCCGGCCGCCCAGCCCTTGCTGCCGCAGCCGGTGGACGCGGCGCAGGCGCTGGTCAAGGGCTGGCTGTTTTATCCGGCCGGCGATCTGCCGACCGTCGATGGCATCTCGGCGCCGCATTGCCATGGCTTCTGGTGTACGGTGGAGCAGTTCGATGTGGTGCCGGGGGAGCGCTTTGTGCTGATGCCGCGCCTGCATTGGCTGGCGCCGCACAAGGCGCCATTGATCACCGGCGCGCTCGATCGCGCCGAACTGCTGGCCTTGCTGAGCGATCAGATGCTCAGCGTGGCCGCGCCGGTCATGGTGGGCGTGGTCGAGCAGCAGGGCGACTGGCTGGTGGAGACGCAGCGCGGTTTTGTGGTGCCGCCGGACTGGCGCGCGCAGGCCGCGGCGCGGCGCGAGAGCGGCGCCTTGCCGGCTTAAGTCTTCTGAAAAAACGATGTTTGTTGGCGGGCCGCCGGCCCTGGCCCAAAACCCACGGCAAAGAGCCGGGGTCTGACCCGCCGGGTCAGACCCCAGTTTTACGCTGTGGGTTTAAGGAGGCGCCGCCGGCCCCTTTGCGCTGTTCCGCGGATTTAGTGCTTCAACTCACCAATGAGCGACATATTGTCATGCACCTTCTGGTTCGCCGCATGCAGGCGCATGATGAAGAACATGGTGCCGGCCACGAACAGGCCAAACAGGACGATGATCACATCCAGGTCCAGATGCAGGCGCAGCATCAGCGAATAGGCGGCCAGCATGGTCAGGATGGACAGGTTTTCGTTGAAGTTCTGTACCGCGATCGAATGGCCGGCGCTCATCAGCACGTGGCCGCGGTGCTGCAGCAGCGCGTTCATCGGTACCACGAAGAAGCCGGACAATACCCCCACCAGTATCAGCAGCGGGTAGGCCAGGTAGATCGACTTCACCAGCGTCATGCCCATCACGATCACCCCCATCGCAATTCCCAGCGGGATCACGGTGAGCGATTTGCGCAGCGAGATGAAGCAGGCCGACAGCACGGCGCCCAGCGCCACGCCGACGGCGACCACGCCCACCAGGTTGGTCGCTTCGGTGTAGGGCAGATGCAGGGTCTTCTTGGCCCATTCCAGCACGATGAATTGCAGTGTGGCGGCGGCGCCCCAGAACAGGGTGGTGACGGCCAGTGTGATCTGGCCCAGTTTGTCGCGCCACAGCAGCGTATTGCAGTTGGCGAAATCGGTAATCAGCTTGATCGGGTTGCGTTCCTGGTGCGGGTAGCGGCAGCCGGTGTCCGGAATGCGCAGATTGAAGATGGCGGCCAGGACATAGGTGCCAACCACGACGCACAGCGCCGCTTCGGTGGTGGTGTCGACGCCGGTGTCGATGAACGGCACGTCAAAGCCAAGCAGGAAGGCGGAGGTGCGCCCGCTGACCAGCGCACCGCCCATGACGGTGCCGAAGATGATGGAGGAAACGGTCAGGCCTTCGATCCAGCCATTGGCGGCGACCAGTTTTTCGGCGGGCAGCAGTTCGGTCAGGATGCCGTACTTGGCCGGCGAATAGACCGCCGCGCCAAAACCGACAACGGCATAGGCGGCCAGCGGATGCACATGCAGGAAGACCAGTCCACAGCCGAAGATCTTGATCAGATTGGCGATGAACATCACCTTCCCCTTGAGCAGGGAGTCGGCGAATGCGCCGACAAATGCGGCCAACAGTACGTAAAACAGGACAAAGGACAATTTCAGCAAAGGCGTAATCCACCCCGGCGACTTCATGGTGATCAAAAGGTCGATCGCGACGAACAGCAGTGCGTTGTCCGCGAGGGACGAAAAAAACTGCGCTGCCATGATGGTATAAAAACCACGCTTCATACTGGGATGCCTGAAAACTTATCTGGCTTGCTTTATACCATGCTTTGTTCGTATTCCCAAGAATTGAGCCATGCGTAACGGCCGCCGTCCGGTAAAATACGGGCTTCCTTCACCCGCCCCAGACCTACCATGCCAAGGCCGATTGTCGCAACTATCCACATCGAATCCATGCAACACAATCTGGCGCGCGCGCGCGCCTGCGCGCCGCAAGCCAGGGTGTGGGGCATATTAAAGGCGAACGGCTACGGACACGGGCTGGAACGCGCGATGCGCGGCTTCGCCGACGCCGATGGCCTGGGTCTGATCGAATTCGATAACGCGGTACGCCTGCGCGAACTGGGCTGGCGCAAGCCCATTTTGATGCTGGAGGGTTTCTTCGGCCCCGAGGATATCGAGACCATGGCGCGCCATCGCTTGAACGGCGCGGTGCACTGCGATGAGCAGATCGCCTGGCTGGAGCAGGCCGGCGCGGCGGCCCAAATCGATGGCAAGCTCGATCTGCACCTGAAGATGAACACCGGGATGAACCGCCTGGGCTTCAAGCCCGAGGCTTTTGCAAAGGCGCACGCGCGCCTGCGCGCCTTGCCCTTCGTCGGCGAGATCACCCTGATGACGCACTTTGCCAACGCCGACGAGGCGGCTCACCCGCGCCTGCCGATCCGCGAGCAGATCCGCCGTTTCGACGCCGGTGCGGCCGGCTTGCCCGGTCCGTTCAGCCTGTCGAATTCGGCCGGTATCTTCCAGCAGTCGGAACTGGGCGCGGCGCTGCGCAATGACTGGGTGCGTCCCGGCATCATGCTGTACGGCGGCACCCCTGGCGGCAAGACGGCCGAGGCCTTCGGCCTGCTGCCGACCATGACCTTGGCCAGCGAAATCATCGGCATCCAGCAGATCGAGGCCGGCGAGTCGGTCGGCTATGGCAGCCGCTTCCAGGCCGAAGGGGCTATGCGCATCGGCGTGGTGGCCTGCGGCTATGCCGACGGCTACCCGCGCCACGCGCCGGCCGGCACGCCGGTGCTGGTCGATGGCGTGCTGACCCGCCTCGTCGGCCGGGTGTCGATGGATATGATCACCGTGGACCTGAGCGCGCTGCCGCAGGCGCGCGTGGGCAGCGGCGTGACGCTGTGGGGCAAGGGCCTGCCGATCGACGACGTGGCCGACGCCGCCGGCACCATCGGCTATGAGCTGATGTGCGCGCTGGCGCCGCGCGTTCCCGTGCTCGAGGGCTGAACGCATGGCCAAGGCTAAGACCAATTACACCTGTTCCGACTGCGGCGGCATCAGCAACAAGTGGACCGGCCAGTGCGCCGCCTGCCAGCAGTGGAACACCATGGTGGAAACCGTGGTCGAAAGCGCCGGCGGCAACCGCTATTCGAATACCCAGCACCAGGCGCTGGCGCAGACCGCGCCGGTATTGTCGCTGGCCGACATCGATGCGATCGATGTGCCGCGCTTCGGCACCGGCATCGAGGAATTCGACCGCGTGCTGGGCGGCGGCCTGGTGGCCGGCGGCGTGGTGCTGATCGGCGGCGACCCCGGCATCGGCAAGTCGACGCTGCTGCTGCAGGCGCTGGCCAATATCTCGCATTCGCGCAGTGTCTTATATGTTAGCGGCGAGGAATCGGGCGCCCAGATCGCGCTGCGCGCCAAGCGCCTGGTGATCGATGCGCGCGACCTGAAGCTGCAGGCCGAGATCCAGCTCGAGAAAATCCTGCAAACCCTGGCCGAGCTGAAACCCCAGGTGGCGGTGATCGATTCGATCCAGACCGTGTATTCGGACGCGCTCAGTTCCGCCCCCGGTTCGGTGGCCCAGGTGCGCGAATGCGCGGCCCAGCTGACGCGGGTGGCCAAGCAGACCGGCATCACCATCATCCTGGTCGGCCATGTGACCAAGGAAGGCGCGCTGGCCGGACCGCGCGTGCTGGAACACATCGTCGACACCGTGCTGTATTTCGAGGGCGACAACCATTCCAGCTTCCGGCTGGTGCGCGCCATCAAGAACCGTTTCGGCGCCGTCAACGAGCTGGGCGTGTTCGCGATGACCGAGAAGGGCCTGAAAGGGGTGTCGAATCCCTCGGCCCTGTTCCTGTCGCAGCACGACAACCAGGTGCCGGGTTCCTGCGTGATGGTGACCCAGGAGGGCACCCGTCCGCTGCTGGTGGAAATCCAGGCACTGGTCGACGCCAGCCATCTGCCAAACGCGCGCCGCCTGTCGGTCGGCCTGGAGCAAAATAGGCTGGCCATGCTGCTGGCGGTGCTGCACCGGCATGCCGGCATCGCCGCCTTCGACCAGGACGTGTTCATCAACGCCGTCGGCGGCGTCAAGATCACCGAACCGGCGGCCGATCTGGCGGTGCTGCTGGCGATTAATTCGTCGATGCGCAACAAGCCGCTGCCGCGCGGCTTCGTGGTGTTTGGCGAGGTGGGCCTGGCCGGCGAGATCCGGCCCGCGCCGCGCGGGCAGGAACGGTTGCGCGAGGCGGCCAAGCTGGGCTTTTCGATCGCCATGATTCCCAAAGCGAACGCGCCCAAGCAGGCGATCGAGGGCATGACCATCATCGCGGTGGAACGCATCGATGACGCGTTCACCAAACTGCGGGAGTATCAATAAGCGTCAATAAGTATCAATAAGTATCAATAAGCATCAACGAGCACCAACAAGCATCAACAAGCACCAGCAAGCTTCAATCGGCATCAATAAATAAGGCGATGCTTTCCGCGCAAGCGTTCATTGCCCTGTAAAATTACGGATGGCCGCACGCGTATACCGACGCGTCCGGCAAAGCAAGTGGAAGTGGCCCGCACCAAGGCCGCTTCCGGTGACGGTTTTCACTTTATCGGATAACAAATTGGTAGTGGATCAACGATCGGCAGCACGTAAAATTGTGCGGACCAAAGCTGTGATAGCGATGGATGGCTTGCCACCAATGCAGGGGCGTACACTGGATATCGGTGCGAGCGGCATGTCGCTCAATTTCGACCATAAGCTCGAAGTCAATCACCTGGGGCATGTGTCGTTCGAGCTGTTCCTGGATGGCAAGGCGCAGATCCTGACTTGCCGCTCCAAGGTCAGTTATTGCATTTTCAGTGGCGACCATTTCAAGATTGGCTTCCAGTTCATGAACCTGGACGTGGCGATACTGAACGCCATTACCAAATTCCTCAGATAAGAAACCCCTTCAACAAGACCGCGGCGCCCATGTTGAAACGGTTTCCTGAAGGCCGAATACCGCTCTGTTCCTTGTTTTAAAAAATCGGCAATAGTAGATAATAAACAAAGACAGAGTTGCGGCTGGCCGGCCGGCCCGCGCATCTCCCGCCTATCCGCCGCCACCGCGATCCGGGGCGGCGCTACCTTAACTGGATGCGCACATCATGGCCAGCTCAACTATCTCCGCCACCAACCCGGGCGCCACCGGCGCCACCGCCGATATCTATGCCCGCGTGGAAAAGACGCTGGCCTCGCAAAATGGCGGCATCAGCAAACTCAACGCCACCGTCGCGCGCGATCAGACCAAGCTGTCCGGCCTGGGCCAGCTGCAAAGCGCGCTGACCGAGTTCCAGGCCATCGCCAAGGGCCTGGCCGGCAACGGCCTGAGCACCAGTGCCAGCTCGAGCGCCAAGGCCGTGGTCACGGCGGCGGCCGGCGGCACGGCCAAGGCCGGCACTTACGCGCTGGACATCAAGCAATTGGCGCAGGGACAGTTCCTGACCAGCGAAGCCTTCGCCAGTGCCAGCGCCGCGATCGGCACCGGGTCCACGGCCACCGTCAAGGTCGAATTCGGTACTGCCGGCGACAAGAGCTTCGATGCCAATGGCAGCAGCAAGTCCGTCACCATCGACGCCAAGAACAATACGCTCGATGGCATCGCGGCAGCCTTCAAGGCGGCCGGCATCGATGTGTCGGTGGTCAAGAGCGGCACCGGCTTTGCACTGGCGATCGCCGGTGCGAGCGGGGCGGACAACAGCCTGCGCATCAGCGTCAGCGGCGACGCCGCCATCAAGGATTTGCTGGCCTATAACCCGGCCGGCGGCAAGAACCTGAAGGAAAGTACGGCGGCGCAAGATGCCTTGCTGAGCGTGAACGGCAAGGAAATCAAGAGCGCCAGCAATACCGTGAGCAAGGCCATCGAAGGGACCACCTTGACCTTGACGGGCAAGGGCAAGGCCGATGTGGTGGTGGCGCAGGATGCCGGCCAGGTCGGCAAGAATATCAGCGCCTTCGTCAGCGCCTACAACGAGTTGAACGGCAAGCTGCAAACCCTGCAAAAAGGCGGACTCAAGTCCGATGTGGCATTGGGCCAGGTCAGCAGCCAGCTCAGCCAGCTGCTCAAGACTGGCGGCAACGGCGTATCGGCGGCGGCATTGGCCAAGGCCGGGATCACGCTCGATAGCGGCGGCAATCTGCAGCTTGACGATAAGAAGCTGAAAGCGGCGATCGCGCTGGACGCCGACGCGGTGGGCAAGTTGTTTAGCAACGACGGCAAGGGCATCGCCGACCAGGTGGCCAGCAAGATCGCCACGCTGACGGGCGAGGGTGGGGCGATCAAGCGCGAAACGCTGGCGATTGGCAAGGAATTAACGGCGGTCAACGGCAAGCGCGCCGTGATGGCCAAGGCGCTGACGGCGCAGGCCAATGCGCTGGTGGCCTTGTACACCCAGCAGGCGCAGTCGGGTGCTGGCAGTGCTACTGGCGGGCCGACGTCGCTGTTCGATATGCTGGCGTAAGTGCTTTGATCTCGTCAACGTTCGCGTGCCACGACGCACGTAAAAACCTACGGCAAAGAGCCGGGGGCCGGTCCCGTAGGGACAGGCGGGGCCTGGCCCCTCTCCGGACCCTAGGGTCAGACCCCAGGGTTACGCCGTGGGTTTTAAGCCGCAGCCAGCGCCCCGCCGGCAGACCCCCATCATGCGCCGCGGGCTGGCACCCTTGCCAACCGCCGCGCAATGCCCGATCATCACGCCTTGAGCTGGACTTTCCAATTTTAAGGAGGCGGGACTATGGTGGGCATGCGTTTGGTGAGATTGCTGGGCATGGCGGGTGTGGGCGCGGCGGTGGCAATGGCCGTGGCACCGCAGGCGCACGCGGACGAGGAGAAAGTCCTCAACATCTATAACTGGTCGGACTACATCGCCGACGACACCATCAAGAACTTCGAAAAGGAAACGGGCATCAAGGTCCGTTACGATCTGTTCGACAACAACGAGATCCTCAATTCCAAGCTGGTGGCCGGCAAGTCGGGCTATGACATCGTGGTGCCAACCGCCCAGTGGGCCAAGCTGCAGATCGACGGCAAGCTGCTGCGCAAGCTGGACAAGAGCAAACTGAGCAATCTGTCGAATCTGGACCCGGAAATCCAGGCCAAGCTGGCCAAGATCGATCCGAACAATGAATACCTGGTCGACTGGCTGTGGGGCTACACCACCGTGGGCATCAATGTGGCCAAGGTCAAGGCCGCGCTAGGCGGCATGCCAATGCCGGACAATGCCTGGGAACTGATCTTCAATCCCAAGTACGCCGCCAAGCTGAAGTCCTGCGGCGTGTCCTTCCTCGATTCGCCGTCGGAAGTGTTGCCGGCCGCGCTGCTGTACCTGGGCAAGCCCGCCTATTCGACCGTGGCGGCCGACTACACCGAAGCGGGCAAGATGCTGCAGGCGATCCGCCCATCGGTGACCTTGTTCAGTTCCTCGGGTTATATCAATGACATGGCCAACGGCGCGCTGTGCGTGGCGCTGGGCTGGTCGGGTGACCTGAATATCGCGCGTCAGCGCGCCATCGAAGCGAAGAACGGCAATGTGATCGAGGTGCTGATTCCAAAAACCTCGGCCGCGCTGATCTTCGACACCATGGCGATTCCGGCCGATGCGCCGCATCCGAACAATGCCCACCTGTGGATGAACTACATCATGCGTCCGCAAGTGCATGCGAGCCTGAGCAACAAGGTGTTCTACGCGAACCCGAACAAGGCCGGCATCAAGTTCGTGCGCAAGGATATCGCCGAGAACAAGAGCGTGTTCCTGTCCGACGCCGACAAGCAGCGCATGGCCGCACCAGAAGCGGTGCCGGCCGATATCCGCCGTTCGATCACGCGTATCTTCACCAAGTTCAAGACTGGCGTGTAAGAAGCTGCCGCTTCCCTGCGCGGCGCGCACGGCAAAAGGCGCCAGAGGCGGCATCCTTCATGGATGCAGCGCTGGCGCCCGGGCTTCAATGAAGCACTGTGCTATTCGTGATAGCGGTCGATCAGTTTCGTTTTGCTGCCGCGCAGTTCCTCGACAAGTTCATAAATAACCAGGGCGATCATGCCGCCGAAGATTCCCATGGTAAGCAGGGTAAACATGGTCATTCCAGCCGTCTTGCGGCGGCCGCTCCCTAGAGTTGGTACATCTAAACTCTAGCAGATAGTTACCCGATTGCAAGCTCAACGCTCGCAAATCGCGCGTAAATCCAACAGCGCGCAGCTCCAAACGACGGGTCGCCGCCAGCGAATGCATGGCGTGTCGCCGGCGCGGCAGTTTTTCGTTTGGCGTAGATCGTCTCCCAGCTTATTTCACCACCAGATCCCAGGACATCACGGCTTTCAGGTACAGGCTGCCCGGATCGTCCGCTTCGCGCTGGACGAACCACCAGACGCCGGCCTTCTTCACTTCCCATTCCTGCTCTTCGCCCGTCATCAGCAGGGCGGCGGTCTGGCCCAGCGTGGGCTGGTGGCCGACGATCAGCACGGCTTCGCGCGAGGTGGGCCAGTTGGCCGCGCGCAGCAGATCGTCCGGATCGGCGCCGGGCGCCAGGTCGGGATGCAGCTTGTATTTGCGGCCCAGCGCCTCGGCCGTCTGCAAGGTGCGCAGCGCGGGGCTGACCAGGATGCGGCAACTGTCCGGCAACTGCGAGGCCAGCCACTGGCCCATGCGGCGCGCCTGCTTCTGGCCTTTGGCGGTCAGCGCACGTTCCAAATCAGTCTGGCCGGGCGCGGGGTCCTCCGCTTCGGCATGCCGCCACAAGATCAGATCCATGCTGTTCTCCCGTCATATGGTGTGGTGCTCATTCCCCCGCTATTCGCCGGTGTCGCCGGCGTTCGTGCCCAGCAGTTGCATCAGATGGGACTGGGCCGAGAACGAGGGCTGGCGCGCGCGCGGCTTGCGGCGCTGATAGTGGCCATCCGCTTCCAGTTCCCAGGCGTTGCTATTGTCCTTCAGGTAAGGGTTCAAGCCTTCCGTGATCACGCGCCGTTTCAGCGCGCGGTCCAGCACGGGGAAGGCCACTTCGATACGGCGGAACAGATTGCGGCTCATCCAGTCGGCGCTGGCCAGGATCACGTCGTGCTCCAGATCGTTGCGGAAATAATAGATGCGGCTATGTTCGAGGAAACGTCCGATGATGGAGCGCACCCGGATATTGTCCGACAGGCCAGGCACGCCGGGTTTCAGCGTGCAAGCCCCGCGCACGATCAGATCGATCTTGACGCCATCGTTGGACGCGGAATACAGCGCCCGTATCACCGATTCATCGACCAGCGCATTGATTTTCACAATAATACGCCCCGGCCGTCCGGCGCGCGCGATCCGCGCCTCATTGCGGATGGCCTTGACGATTTCATTCTGCAAGGCGAAGGGCGCCAGCCACAGGTGGCTGAGCTTGTGCGGCTTGGTCAGGCTGGTCAGGTGGATAAAGACTTCGTTGACCTCCTGGGCGATGCCGGGGTGGCAGGTCAGCAGGCCGAAATCGGTGTACAGCTTGGTCGTGGTGGGGTGGTAATTGCCGGTACCAAGGTGGGCGTAGTAGCGCAGCTGCTTGTCTTCGCGGCGTATCACCAGCGCGACCTTGGCATGGGTTTTCAGTCCCACCACGCCGTAGACCACCTGGGCGCCGGCCTGTTCCAGACGGTCGGCCCAGTTAATATTGGCTTCTTCATCGAAGCGCGCCTTCAGTTCCACGATCACCGTCACTTCCTTGCCGTGGCGGGCCGCCGTGATCAGCGAATCCATCAGGTCCGAATTCATGCCGGTGCGGTAAATCGTCTGCTTGATGGCGACGACGGCGGGATCGTTGGCGGCGCTGCGGATGAAATCGATGACGGTCTGGAAGGACTGGAAGGGATGGTGCAGCAGGATGTCGTGCTTCTTGAGCGTGGTGAAGATGTCGCCGTTGTTCTTCGGGGTGGCGCCCGCATAGCCGGCATAGAAAGGGTCGAAGCGCAAACTGGGCTGGTTGACCTGGTCGATCAGCTCGGACAGCCGGACCAGATTCACCGGGCCGTTGACCGCATACAGCCGGCTTTGCTCCAGTCCGAACTGGTCGAGCAGGAATTGCGACAGCTCGGGCGGACAATTCTTGGCCACTTCCAGCCGCACCGAGGTGCCGAACTGGCGGCCCTGCAATTCGCCCTTGAGGGCCTGGCGCAGGTTCTTGACCTCGTCCTCGTCGACCCACAGGTCGCTGTCGCGGGTGACCCGGAACTGCGAATAGGCGATCACCTGGCGGCCGGCGAACAGGTCCGAGATATGCGCGTGGATGATGGACGAGAGCAGGCAGAAGGAAATCCCGCCGCTGTCGGACAGGTGGTCGGGCAGGCGGATCACGCGCGGCAGCACGCGCGGCGCCTTGACGATGGCGATCGCGGTGCCGCGCCCGAAGGCATCCTTGCCGGACAGGGCGACGATAAAGTTCAGACTCTTGTTGACCACCTGCGGGAAGGGGTGGGCCGGGTCCAGGCCGATCGGCGTGAGCAGGGGACGCACCTCCTGCTCGAAATATTCCTTGACCCAGGCGCGCTGGGCTTCATTGCGCTCGTTATGGCGCACCAGATGCACGCCCTTCGCTTGCAGCTGCGGCAGCACTGCCTGGTTCAATATCTCGTACTGGTGCGCGACGAGGGCGTGGCACTCGGTACTCACACGGTTCAGGGTGGCGACCAGGGCAGGGTGTTCGGTCAGGGCGCCGTTGACACTGGCGGCGGCCAGCAGGCTGGCGACGCGCACTTCAAAGAATTCATCGAGGTTGCTGCTGGCAATACATAAATAGCGCAGGCGTTCGAGCAAGGGGATGGCCGGGTCTTCAGCCTGCGCGAGCACGCGCCGGTTGAACGCCAGCTGGGACAGTTCGCGGTCAAGAAAGATGGTTTGCTTCTGGAGGTCGGCGCGTTGGTCTGGCTTCATTGTTTTCTTGCTCACTTTGCTCATTATTTAATTCTAGCCTGAATCATTCATTGGCGCTTGTTATGGCGAAGTCTAGATGTCAAATATGACAGCACGGTGACAAACCCTGTCACAAATGGCGCGAAAACCCCGTTCGGCATGTCACAAATGCGCGCAAACGCTGATTTCTGCTGGGGAAATGGCGTATTTCAACAAATATTTCATATGTCATAAAGCTGTCATATTCGGGACGTAGACTGCGCAGCATCCTAAACAGATACCTTAACCCCCAAAGGACTTGATATGCGCATGAAACAGTTGTTGACCTCCCTGGTCGTTGGTGCTTCCGCCCTGATGGCCCTTTCCTCTGCCGCAGCCGCCGACATGACCGGCGCCGGCGCAACCTTCCCATACCCGATCTACGCCAAATGGGCGGAGACCTACAAAGCCAGTACCGGCAACGGCCTGAACTACCAATCGGTCGGTTCCGGCGCCGGCATCAAGCAGATCAAAGCCAAGACCGTCGATTTCGGTGCATCCGACATGCCGCTGAAGGCAGAGGATTTGGACGCCGAAGGCCTGATGCAGTTCCCTGCCATCATGGGCGGCGTGGTTACCGTGGTCAATCTGGAAGGCATCACCCCAGGCCAGATCAAGCTGACCGGCGCACTGGTGGGCGATATCTACCTGGGCAAGATCACCCAGTGGAATGCCCCTGAAATCGCGGCACTGAATCCTGGCGTGAAGCTGCCAGCGGTCGAAATCACCGTGGTGCATCGCGCCGACGGTTCGGGTACCTCCTTCCTGTTCACCGACTACCTGTCGAAAACCAATGCCGAATTCAAGACCAAGATCGGTGCCGGCACCGCGGTCAAATGGGCTGTGGGTGTAGGCGGCAAGGGTAACGAAGGCGTCGCCGCCAACGTGCAGCGTATCAAGGGTGCGATCGGCTATGTCGAGTGGGCTTATGCGAAGAAAAACAAGATGTCGCACACCCAGCTGAAAAACAAGGACGGCAACTTCATGCAGCCGGACGACGACTTCTTCAAGGCCGCCGCCGCCAATGCCGAGTGGACCAAGACCCCAGGCTTCGGCGTGGTGCTGACCGACCAGGCTGGTAAAACCTCCTGGCCGATCACCGGCGTGTCCTTCATCCTGATGCACAAGGTGCAGGCTGACGCGGCCAAGGGCAAGGAAGTGCTGAAGTTCTTCGACTGGGCGTACAAAAACGGTGGCGCCGCCGCTACCGAACTGGACTACGTACCACTGCCGGCTTCGGTCATCAAATTGGTCCAGGATTCCTGGAAAGCCAATCTGAAAGATGCCTCCGGCAAGGCCATCTACTAATAGGTGCACCCCCTTCGGTTCCGGCCGAGGGGGCTAGCCTGCTCCTCTCGACCGGGAAGAGCAGGCTAGCTGACATCCAAGAGACAACAATATGAGCGTCAATATGAGTACCCCGTTGATCAATAAGCAGGAGTCCGCACCCATCCCCGCCGCCAGCGCCTCGCGCCTGGCACAGGCCGAACAACTGGCCATGGCGGCGATGCAGAACACCATGCGCAAGCAGCGCCTGCAGGATTTCCTGTTCCACAAAATCACCATGACGTTCGCCCTGTCGGTACTGCTGGTACTGGTGGGCATCATCGTTTCGCTGTTCATCGGTGCCTGGCCTGCGCTGAAGGAATTCGGCCCGGCCTTCATCACCACCGTCGAGTGGGACCCGGTCAACGACAAGTACGGCGCGCTGATCGCCATCGTCGGCACCCTGGCCACCTCGGGCATCGCGCTGCTGATCGCCTTCCCGGTCAGCTTCGGCATCGCCCTGTTCCTGACCGAGATCTGCCCGGTCTGGCTGCGCCGTCCGCTGGGCACGGCGGTCGAGCTGCTGGCCGGTATTCCATCCATCATCTACGGCATGTGGGGCTTGTTCATCTTCGCGCCGCTGTTCGCCGACCATGTGCAGCCGGTGCTGAAAGCCTCGCTGGGCCAACTGCCCATCATCGGCCAGCTGTTCAACGGCCCGACCATGGGTATAGGTATCCTGACCGCCGGCCTGATCCTGGCCGTGATGATCATTCCCTTCATCTCCTCGGTGATGCGCGATGTGTTCGAAATCGTGCCGGCCGTGCTGAAGGAATCGGCTTACGGCCTCGGTTGCACCCGCTGGGAAGTGGTGCGCAAGATCGTGCTGCCTTACACCAAGACCGGCGTGGTCGGCGGCGTCATGCTGGGCCTGGGCCGCGCGCTGGGCGAGACGATGGCCGTCACCTTCGTCATCGGCAATGCCAACAAGCTGTCGTGGTCGCTGTTCGCGGCCGGTAACTCGATCGCCTCCACCTTGGCCAACGAATTCGCCGAAGCCGAATCGCCGCTGCACGTGTCCTCGCTGTTCGCCCTGGCGCTGATCCTGTTCGCCATCACCTTTATCGTCCTGTCCGCCGCCAAGATCATGTTGGCCGGAATGTCCCGCAAGGAAGGCGTCAAATAATGAGCCAAGCACCTGTTATGAATTCCGTCTACCGCAAGCGCCTGCTGTCGCACCGCATCGGTATCGCGCTGTCGGTGGCGGCCATGTCGGTCGGCCTGATCGTGCTGATCTGGATCCTGGCGACCTTGCTGTTCAAGGGCTTCGGCGCCTTGAGCCTCGATATGTTCACCCAGACCACCCCGGCGCCCGGCAGCGAAGGCGGCGGCCTGATCAATGCCATCGTCGGCAGCCTGATGCTGGTTGGCCTGGCCACCGCGATCAGCACCCCGATCGGCATCTTCGCCGGTATTTACCTGGCCGAATACGGCGAGGAAAACAAGCTGGCCAGCATCACCCGCTTCGTCACCGACATCATGCTGTCGGCCCCGTCGATCGTGATCGGCCTGTTCGTCTACGCCCTGTATGTGGCCAACGTCAAGCACTTTTCCGGTTACGCCGGCACCATCGCGCTGGCCCTGATCGCCGTGCCGGTGGTGGTGCGCACCACCGACAATATGTTGCGGCTGGTGCCCAACAGCCTGCTCGAAGCGGCCTTCGCCCTCGGCGCGCCGCGCTGGAAAGTGGCCACCCTGGTGCGTCTGCGCGCCGTCAAGGCGGGCGTCGTGACCGGCGTGCTGCTGGCGCTGGCCCGCATCTCCGGCGAAACCGCGCCGCTGCTGTTCACCGCGCTGAACAACCAGTTCTTCAGCGCCGACATGAACCGTCCGATGGCCAATCTGCCGGTGGTGATCTACCAGTTCGCCATGAGCCCGTATGACAACTGGCGCGACCTGGCCTGGGGCGGCGCCTTGCTGGTGACCTTCAGCGTGCTGGCCCTGAACATCCTGTCGCGCACCCTGTTCAGCCAAAAAATCCCGAATTGAACGACACTGAGAAAAGCGATCGATAATGAATACGCAACTGACCCAAGAGCACGCCGCCAAGAACAAGATCGGCAAGACCATCGAGATAGCCGGGCTGAACTTCTTCTACGGTAAGACCCAGAGCCTGACCAACGTCAACCTGGACATCCACGACAAGCAGGTGACGGCCTTCATCGGCCCTTCCGGCTGTGGCAAGTCGACGCTGCTGCGCACCCTGAACCGCATGTATGACCTGTATCCCGGCCAGCGCGCCGAAGGCAGCATCATGTACCGCGGCCGCAATATCCTGGAAGCCGATCAGGACGTGAACATGCTGCGCGCCAAGGTCGGCATGGTGTTCCAGAAACCGACCCCGTTCCCGATGTCAATCTACGACAATATCGCCTTCGGCGTGCGCCTGTATGAAGACCTGTCCAAGGGCGAGATGGATGAGCGCGTCGAATGGGCGCTGAAAAAAGCCGCGCTGTGGGGCGAAGTCAAAGACAAGCTGAGCAAGAGCGGCCTGAGCCTGTCGGGCGGCCAGCAGCAGCGCCTGTGCATCGCGCGCGGCGTGGCGGTGAAGCCGGACGTGCTGCTGCTCGACGAGCCGACCTCGGCGCTCGATCCGATCTCGACCTCGAAAGTGGAAGAACTGATCAGCGAACTGAAGCAGGATTACACCATCGCCATCGTTACCCACAATATGCAGCAGGCCGCGCGCTGCTCCGACTACACCGCCTATATGTACCTGGGCGAGCTGGTCGAGTTCGGCGAGACGGACCAGATCTTCATGAATCCGGCCCGCAAGGAAACCCAGGATTACATTACCGGCCGTTTCGGCTAAGCCCAACGACTAGGAGAGCAACATGATAGGCGAGCATTCATCCAAGCAGTACGATAACGAATTAGAAGCAATCCGCTCCAAGGTATTGCTGATGGGCGGCATCGTCGAGACCCAGTTCCTCGACGCCATGACCTGCTTCCGCATCGGCAATCCCGAGCGCGCCGATCGCGTGATCCGCGAAGACGACAGCGTCAATCAGCTCGAAGTACAGCTGGACGACGCCTGCAGCCACCTGATCGTGCGCCGCCAGCCGGCCGCCAACGACCTGCGCACCATCATGGCCACCATCAAGGTGATCACCGACCTGGAGCGCATCGGCGACGAGGCCACCAAGATCGCGCGCACCGCCAAGAGCCTGCACGGCCGCGGCGCCGTGACCGTGAATCACTATGAAATGGTGCGCGGCATCGCCAACAGCGCCAGCGACATGCTGCACGATGCGCTCGACGCCTTCGCCCGCAACGACGGCAAGCAGGCCTTGCAGCTGATCGCCCAGGACGCCGTGATCGACCACGAATTCCGTTCCATCATGCGCAACCTGATTACGTTTATGATGGAAGATCCGCGCACCATCTCGGCCGCGCTGGACACGCTGTGGGTGGCCAAGGCGATCGAACGGATCGGCGACCATGCCAAAAACATCGCCGAATACGTGATTTATGTGGTCGAAGGGCGCGACATCCGCCACACCAAAACGCTGCCTTTGCCGGACGACGCAGCGCAATAACAGGTGCATCGAGTATGGGCCGTGGCGCCACGCAGGCCACGGCGGTTTTGAGCAAGCCGCTACCGCACTTATAATAAAGAAATATGGCATCTGATAAAACCACCATCCTGATCGTTGAAGACGAACCCGCTATCGTCGAACTGATCACTTTTTCGCTGCGCGAAGCCGGCTGGAACTGCTGCGCCGTCGCCAGCGCCGGCGAAGCCTGGGACTTTATCCAGCACCGCACCCCGCAGATGATACTGCTCGACTGGATGCTGCCCGACCAGACCGGCCTGCGCCTGCTGGCGCGGATACGCTCTGACCGCCAGTTCAATGAAATTCCCGTCATCATGCTCACCGCCAAGAGCATGGAAGAAGACAAGCTCGCCGGCCTGAACAGCGGCGCCGACGATTATGTGACCAAGCCTTTCTCGCCGCGCGAGCTGCTGGCGCGCGCCAAGGCCTTGCTGCGCCGCAAGAGCCCGGAACATGCGCAGGCCACCATGCGCGCCGGCAATGTGGTGCTCGATCCGGTCAGTTGCACCGTGCTGATGGACCAGCAAAAGATCGATATCGGCCATGCCGAGTACAAGCTGCTGAAATTCCTGCTGGCCCATCCGGAACGGGTGTTCTCGCGCAGCCAGTTGCTCGACAAGGTCTGGGGCGACCACGTCGTCATCGAAGAGCGTACCGTGGACGTGCATGTGCTGCGCCTGCGCAAGGCGCTGAAGGAAGCCGAGCACCTGATCCGCACGGTGCGCAGCGTCGGTTACATGCTGTCCGAGAAATAAGATGAATCCAAAATTGCTGTTCTGGGTGCCGGCGGCCCTGCGCATGGCCCTGATTCTGGGTGGCGTGGCCGTGCTCGGCTTCCTGTTTGGCGCGATTCCCGCCCTGATCGTCGGCTTCCTGGCGATGCTGGTGCTGGTGTTCATCCAGCTCGGCTATCTGTACCAGCTGAGCGACTGGCTGGACAACCCCGACAGCTCGCGCCTGCCCGACGGCTGGGGCGCCTGGACCAATATCTTCTCGCGCCTGTACCGCCTGCGCCGCGAAGACGAAAAGAATTCCGCCGAGCTGACCGAATGGCTGGCGCGCTTCCGCCAGGCCATGCACCTGTTGCCCGATGGCGTGGTGATCATGGACGATGTGCTGTTCCTGGAGTGGTGCAATCCGGCCGCCGAACAGCATCTGGGCCTGAGCAACGAGCGCGACAAGGGCATGCGCGTAACCAATCTGGTGCGTAGCCCTGACTTCATGGATTACATCATCCTGGGCCGTTACGAGCAGCCGCTGACGATCAGCCTGCGCGAGCGCAAGCTGATCGTGCACATCATTCCCTTCGAGAACCGGCGCCAGATCCTGGTGACGCACGACGCCACCGAAACCGAGCGCACCGAGATGATGCGGCGCGACTTCATCGCCAACGCCTCGCACGAGCTGCGCACGCCGCTGACGGTGATCGTGGGCTTCCTGGAGATCGCCGCCATGGAAGGGCTGGATGAGGAAACCCGCATGTCCCATTTGAAACTGATGGGCGAGCAGGGTCACCGCATGCAGCACCTGATCGAAGACATGCTGACCTTGTCGCGGCTGGAGTCGGTCGATTATCCGATGCGGCCCGAGCGTATCGATACGGTCAAGCTGCTCAGCCAAGTCCAGCGCGACGCGCGCGCGCTGTCGGCCGGCAAGCACGAGATCACGATGGATGTCGATGGGCCGGACATGATGGGCAGTTTCGAAGAACTGTACAGCGCCTTCGGCAACCTGGCCTCGAACGCGGTGCGCTACACCCCTGCCGGCGGCACCATCAAGCTGAACTGGACGGCCGAGCGCGAGGGCGCCCGTTTCACCGTGGAAGATACCGGCATCGGCATCAACCCGGAGCACATCTCGCGCCTGACCGAACGCTTCTACCGGGTCGACAAGAGCCGCTCGCGTGAAACCCAAGGCACCGGCCTGGGGCTGGCCATCGTCAAGCACGTGCTGCTGCGCCATGGCTGCACCTTGCAGATCAAGTCGGAAGCAGGCAAGGGCAGTTGCTTCAATGTGCTGGTGCCGAAGGCGGCGCTGGCCAGCAAGCAGGCGGAACTGTTGCTGAACTAGCTTGGGATGAGGGTGAGTCAATCCTCGTTCAGCAATTGTTCAAGGCGTCGCGGATAGTGATTTAAGAAGTCGCGGGTAATCGCAAAATGCTCGGTATCTTCATAACTCACCTCCGAGATGCCGGTGCCATCGAACTGCAGAATTTTTGCGTTTGGGTAGGACAGCAGAATGGGCGAGTGGGTTGCAATAATGAATTGCGAATCATCTTGAACGAGCTGATGTATCGCAGCCAGCGCAGCAAGTTGCCGGCTCGGTGACATGGCGGCTTCAGGTTCGTCGAGCAGATACAATCCCTTCCCGCTGAACTTCTGGAGCAGCACAGCCATGAAGGCCTCTCCATGCGACCTGGCGTGTAATGATTTATTGCCGTATCCGCCCAGGTATCCTACATCGTCCATGTAGGTCGCTAAATTGAAAAAACTCTCCGCTCGCAAGAAATATCCGTCGCTAGGTTTACGGAAGCTCTTTGCAAGGCGAAGAGCTTGATACAGGTTTGAAACCGAGTCGGTAGTCGAAAGCTGAACGTTCTTGGTGCCGCCTTCGGGGCTATAGCCGAGCGCTAAAGCGATTGCTTCAAGTACCGTCGATTTCCCCGCGCCATTCTCGCCCACGAAGAACGTAACATCCTGATGAAACGTCAGGTGGCCGAGTTCGCGCACGGCCGCAATGTTGTAGGGATACAGGTCATAGTCCAGATCCATATCTGGCCGAATGGACACTTCCTGAAGATAGGGCTTGGCGGCGATTGCCATCTGTTTTCCTTGGTTTTTACGGTTGCAAGTCCCTCAGCGATTCAGGAAGAGGAAATCCCAAATCCCTATCGCCATTCCAGGAGAGAAGGTTGTTCCTCCACTCGGGGCAGGTATATAAAATCGCACCTACCTTGATCAAGGCTAATTGCAGCGATTGTAATGCGTCGCCACCGACGACGCGGCCGCTTTCTTCTTCATTCAATCCTGAGATCTGATACCAGCATCTGTAGGAGCTATCACCTTCCTTCAGTAGAGTTGGCATGCCAAGTGAAATCATTACCTTCCCACCGTTGGAAAGGGAAAGCTCGCGGCTTCCTGCAATACTCTGGCAGCCATCCATTTCATTTCTCCTCAGTGTGTAATCAGGGGCGGAAGAGGCCTTTTGGCACGGCAAGCGCCGAATCTTTCGTGAACGCTAGCCCAGCATCTGTTGCGTACTGCCTTGTGCACCTTTGTTATGTTTGGCAAATTACGACAAACAGCTTCGTCTTTTAAAGCCTGAGCTTCACAGTCGTTCTGCGGGCTCTCATCTTCCCTCAAGTAAGTGTAGGAGAGATTTGCCTGCTTGTCATAATACTGGCCCGGCGCCGGTAGCGAGAAGGTGGGCAGACCTTGCCCGGGCAGGGCGCTGGCGGGGACCGTGTTTATGCTCAGGGTCGATACGAGTAAGCTGGACATTCCGACGGCCATAAGGTTTTTTGCAATAGGTGGTCCCATGTTGGACGCCCTCCGCCCTTCTGATTCAATAATGGGTTGTTGATGGCAGAGCTTGGCTCTGCCAGTGTCCCATCACTGTAATGTTCTATATTGTGATGCTTTGTATTGCTGAGCGATGTGGAGATTCCTGCTTGATATAGGTCAATACGTTACAATCTGCTGCGCCAACCAGCAGACTTTGACGGACTTCCACCATCTCATGCCCCTCATGCACCCCAAACGCCTCACCCTGATCGTTTTATCCGGCCTCACCCTCGCTTTGGCCGGCTGCAAGACCACTCCCATCATCGAGACTCCACCTGAGGTCGTCGCGCCTGTGGCGCCGCGCAAGATCAAGATCGGGCTGGCGCTGGGCGGTGGTGCCGCGCGCGGCTTCGCCCACATCGGTGTCATCAAGGCGCTCGAATCCCAGGGTATCTTCCCGGACATCGTGGTCGGCACCAGCGCCGGCAGTGTGGTCGGCGCGCTGTATGCGGCCGGCAATTCCGGTTTCGAGCTGCAGAAGATCGCCTTCACTATGGACGAGGCCGCCATTTCCGACTGGGCGCTGCCGCTGTTCGGCAAGAGTTCCGGTGTGCTCAAGGGCGAAGCGCTGCAAAACTATGTGAATAAATCGGTCAACAACCTGCCGATGGAAAAGCTGAAATTGCCGTTTGGCGCGGTGGCATCCGACCTGAAAAACGGCCAGCCTATCCTGTTCCAACGGGGCAATACCGGCATGGCCGTGCGCGCCTCGTCGGCGGTGCCGGGCGTGTTCCAGCCGGTGGCGATCGGCGGGCGTACTTATGTCGATGGCGGCCTGGTGGCCCCCGTGCCGGTCCGCTTTGCCCGCGATATGGGGGCGGACTTTATCATCGCCGTGAATATCTCGACCCAGACCGATGCCCAGGCGGCGATCAGTTCGATGGAGGTGATCATGCAGACGTTCAGCATCATGGGCCAGCGCATCAACCAGTTCGAATTGAAGGATGCGGACGTGGTGATTCAGCCGGCGCTGGGCAAAATGGCGGGCAATGATTTCAATAGCCGCAACCAGGCGATCCTGGCGGGCGAGCAGGCCGCCTTCGCGCTCATGCCACAGATTAAACAAAAATTGGATACAAAACGGCGTCAATAATGCTGCGGAACAAGCAAATAGCAGTACAATTCGGGTTCTTATTTTGGGGATACAGGTAATATGCAAACGAAACCTATGTTGACGCTTGAAGACGTCAAGAAGATCGCCGCTGCCGCCGAAGCCGAAGCTCTGGCAAATAAGTGGCCGGTTGTGATCGCCATCGTTGACGACGGCGGCCATCCGCTGTGGCTGCAACGCATGGACAAAGTGGCGCCGCTGTCGGCCCATATCGCGCTGGCCAAGGCCAAGACCGCCGCCCTGGGATGTCGCGAATCGCGCATCTACGAAGAAATGATCAATGGCGGCCGGGTTTCCTTCCTGAGCGCGCCGGAAGTCGAAGGCATGCTCGAAGGTGGCGTGCCTATCGTGGTTGATGGCCACACGATCGGCGCCGTTGGCGTGTCGGGCGTGAAGTCGATTGAGGATGCGCAGGTTGCCAAGGCTGGTATTGCTGCACTGGGTTGATTTGTCGTGTTGCCGTTCCTAAAAAGCCGCCTTGTAGCGGCTTTTTTTTACGCCTGTAGCGTAACTTTTTTAAACCCACGGCGTAACCCTGGGGTCTGACCCGCCGGGTCAGACCCCGGCTCTTTGCCGTGGGTTTTAGCACAAGCCGCCGGCAACTTGGCGGGGCTGATCTTTCCTTGGGTGGAAGATTGTGAAATCATCTACGACGCCCGGACAACAATTGCCCCGTCGCGGGCATTGCCAGAATGGGTGGTTTTGGTTATAATTCAAAGGTTTAGCCAATCTCACATCTGCCGTAGCGACTACCACCCATCCATCATCGATCTGACCTTCACCCCAGGCTCTTAAACAGCCCAGGGATGCCTGACGGTCGTCTGACGTGGCGCAGCTACGGTAACTTTATCAGGAGTTGCCCTTGCCGCCATTTTTTTCTGGCCCCGCTGTTCCAGCCATCCTAGCGCTTGCTGACGGAACCATTTTCAAAGGTTTTTCCATCGGCGCCGCCGGTCATACCACGGGCGAGGTAGTGTTCAATACCTCCATGACCGGTTACCAGGAAATCTTGACCGATCCGAGCTATTGCCGCCAGATCGTCACCCTGACCTATCCACATATCGGCAACACCGGCGTCAATCCTGAAGACGTCGAGTCGAGCAAAGTGCACGCCGCTGGCCTGATCATCCGTGATCTGCCGCTGCTGGCCTCGAACTTCCGCTCCACCCAGTCGCTGTCGGACTACCTGAAGGCCGAGAACATCGTGTCCATCGCCGGTATCGACACCCGCAAGCTGACGCGCATCCTGCGCGAAAAAGGCGCGCAGGGCGGCGCCATCCTGGTCGGCACCCAAGGCAATGAGCCATCCGTCGCGCAAGCGCTGGAACTGGCCCGTTCCTTCCCTGGCCTGGCCGGCATGGACCTGGCCAAGGTCGTCTCGACCAAGACCGCCTACGAATTCTCCGAGTCCGAATGGACCCTGGGCGAAGGCTACGGCAAGCAGACCGCGCCTAAATTCCACGTGGTCGCCTTCGACTTCGGCGTCAAGCGCAACATCCTGCGCATGCTGGCCCAGCGCGGCTGCAAAGTGACGGTGCTGCCGGCCGAATCGACCGCCGCCGACGCGCTGGCGCTGAACCCGGACGGTATCTTCCTGTCCAACGGTCCCGGCGATCCTGAGCCATGCGACTACGCGATCGCCGCCACCAGGGAACTGATCGCCAAGGGTATTCCGGTATTTGGCATCTGCCTGGGCCATCAGATCATGGCACTGGCATCGGGCGCCAAGACCCTGAAAATGAAGTTCGGCCACCACGGCGCCAACCACCCGGTGCAGGACCTGGACAGCAAAAAAGTGATGATCACCTCGCAGAACCACGGTTTCGCCGTGGACGCCGCGACCTTGCCTGCCAACTGCCGCGTGACCCACAGCTCGCTGTTCGACGGTTCGCTGCAGGGCTTCGCCCGCACCGACAAACCGGCGTTCTGCTTCCAGGGCCACCCTGAAGCCTCGCCTGGCCCGACTGACGTCGCTTACCTGTTTGACCGCTTCATCGGCATGATGGAAGCTACGGAGAAAAAATAAATGCCTAAACGTACCGACCTTAAAAGTATTCTGATTATTGGCGCTGGCCCGATTATTATCGGCCAGGCCTGCGAGTTCGATTATTCCGGCGCCCAGGCCTGCAAGGCCCTGCGCGAAGAAGGCTATAAAGTCATTCTGGTCAACAGCAACCCTGCGACCATCATGACCGACCCGGAAATGGCCGACGTCACCTACATCGAGCCGATCACCTGGCAAGTGGTGGAGCGCATCATCGCCAAGGAGCGTCCTGACGCGATCCTGCCGACGATGGGCGGCCAGACCGCGCTGAACTGCGCGCTGGACCTGTTCAACAACGGCGTGCTGGAAAAGTACAAGGTCGAACTGATCGGCGCTTCGCCTGAAGCGATCGACAAGGCCGAAGACCGCTCCAAGTTCAAGGACGCGATGACCAAGATCGGCCTGGGTTCGGCCAAGTCGGGCGTCGCGCACACCATGGATGAATCGTGGGCCGTGCAGCGCACGCTGGGCTTCCCGGTCATCATCCGTCCTTCGTTTACGATGGGCGGCACCGGCGGCGGTATCGCCTACAACGAAGAAGAATTCGAGACCATCTGCAAACGCGGTCTGGAAGCTTCGCCTACCTCGGAACTGCTGATCGAAGAATCGCTGATCGGCTGGAAAGAGTACGAGATGGAAGTGGTACGCGACAAGGCGGACAACTGCATCATCATCTGCTCGATCGAAAACCTCGATCCGATGGGCGTGCACACCGGCGACTCGATCACCGTGGCGCCAGCGCAGACGTTGACCGACAAGGAATACCAGATCATGCGTAACGCCTCGCTGGCGGTACTGCGCGAGATCGGTGTTGACACCGGCGGCTCGAACGTTCAGTTCTCGATCAACCCGGCCGATGGCCGCATGATCGTCATCGAAATGAATCCGCGCGTGTCGCGTTCGTCGGCACTGGCTTCCAAGGCGACCGGCTTCCCGATCGCCAAAGTGGCAGCCAAGCTGGCTGTCGGCTTCACGCTCGACGAACTGCGCAACGAGATCACCGGCGGCGCGACCCCGGCCTCGTTCGAGCCGTCGATCGATTACGTCGTCACCAAGATCCCGCGTTTCACGTTCGAGAAATTCCCGACCGCCGACCATCATCTGACGACTCAGATGAAATCGGTGGGCGAGGTGATGGCGATTGGCCGCACCTTCCAGGAATCGTTCCAGAAAGCCCTGCGTGGCCTGGAAGTGGGCGTCGATGGCCTGAACGAAAAAACCAAGGACCGCGAGAAGATCGAAGAGGAACTGGGCGAGCCAGGTCCTGAGCGTATCTGGTACGTGGGCGATGCCTTCGCCCAGGGCTTCACGATGGAAGAGGTACACGCGCTGACCCACATCGACCCTTGGTTCCTGATCCAGATTAAAGAAATCGTCGATCTGGAACTGTGGCTCGACACCCAGAAGCTTGATGGCCTGGACAAGACCACGCTGTACAAGCTGAAGCAAAAAGGCTTCTCGGATCGCCGTCTGGCCTTCCTGCTGCAGACCGATGCCAAGACCGTGCGCGCGCGTCGCCATGAGCTCAACATCCGTCCGGTGTACAAGCGCGTCGATACCTGCGCCGCCGAATTCGCGACCAACACCGCTTACATGTACTCGACCTACGACGAGGAATGCGAGTCCAACCCTAGCGACAAGAAAAAGATCATGGTGCTGGGCGGCGGTCCTAACCGTATCGGCCAGGGTATCGAGTTCGATTACTGCTGCGTCCACGCGGCGCTGGCGATGCGCGAAGACGGCTACGAGACCATCATGGTCAACTGCAATCCAGAGACCGTGTCGACCGACTACGATACCTCGGATCGCCTGTACTTCGAATCGCTGACGCTGGAAGACGTGCTGGAAATCGTGGAGCTGGAAAAGCCAGTGGGCGTGATCGTCCAGTACGGCGGCCAGACCCCATTGAAACTGGCGCTGGACCTGGAAGCGAACGGCGTGCCTATCGTCGGCACCTCGCCGGACATGATCGACGCCGCCGAAGACCGCGAGCGTTTCCAGCAACTGCTGCACAAGCTGAACCTGCGCCAGCCGCCTAACCGCACCGCGCGCACCGAAGAAGATGCGCTGCGTCTGGCGACCGAAATCGGTTACCCGCTGGTGGTGCGTCCTTCCTACGTACTGGGCGGCCGCGCGATGGAAATCGTGCACGAGCAGCGCGACCTGGAACGCTATATGCGCGAAGCGGTCAAGGTATCGCACGATTCGCCAGTGCTGCTGGACCGCTTCCTGAACGACGCGATCGAGTGCGATGTGGACTGCATCTCCGACGGCGAAACCACCTTCATCGGCGGCGTGATGGAACACATCGAACAGGCTGGCGTGCACTCGGGCGATTCGGCCTGCTCGCTGCCACCGTACTCGCTGTCGCAGGAAACCATCGATGAACTGAAGCGTCAGACTTCGCTGATGGCCAAGGGCCTGAACGTGGTCGGCCTGATGAACGTGCAGTTCGCGATTCAGAAGCAGGAAATTGACGGGGAAATGAAGGACGTCGTGTTCGTGCTGGAAGTGAACCCGCGTGCTTCGCGTACCGTGCCTTTCGTCTCGAAAGCGACCGGCCTGCAACTGGCCAAGATCGCGGCGCGCTGCATGGTCGGCCAGTCGCTGGCGTCGCAAGGCATCACCACCGAAGTGGTACCGCCTTACTTCAGCGTCAAGGAAGCCGTGTTCCCGTTCGTGAAATTCCCGGGCGTCGACACCATCCTGGGACCGGAAATGAAATCGACCGGCGAAGTGATGGGCGTGGGCATGACCTTCGGCGAAGCCTTCGTCAAGTCGCAGCTGGGCGCCGGCGTCAAGCTGCCGAAATCGGGCAAAGTCTTCCTGAGCGTGAAAGCGTCGGACAAGCCGCGCGCGGTGCAGGTGGCGCGTGACCTGGTCGATTCCGGCTTCACGCTGGTCGCGACCAAGGGTACCGCCGCGGTGATCGCCGCCGCCGGCATTCCTGTCACGCCGGTGAACAAGATGGTCGAAGGCCGTCCGCACGTGGTCGACATGATCAAGAACCACGAAATCGTACTGGTGATCAATACGGTGGAAGAAAAACGCAGCGCCATCACCGACTCGCGTGCGATCCGCACCTCGTCGCTGGCGGCCCGCGTGACCACCTACACCACCATCGCCGGCGCGGAAGCGGCGGTCGAAGGCATCCGTCATCTGGACGAGTTGCGTGTGTACGATTTACAAGGTCTGCATAAAACCTTACACTAAGCTTCTTTTCGGGACAGCGATGTCCCGAATGGCAGTTGGCAGTAAATTTTAGCGGTACCGGCAGCACCCATTAACCACAGAGCTCGCGTTGCAGCATGGCGCGGCCTCTGTGGTTTTCCATTGTTACAACATAGTAAATAGTAGACAAAACATGACTTCAGTCCCACTTACCAAGTTCGGCGCAGAGCTTCTGAAAGAAGAGCTGCATCAATTGAAGACCAAGGAGCGCCGTATTGTCATCGACGCTATCGCCGAGGCACGTTCGCACGGCGACCTGTCCGAAAACGCCGAATACGATGCCGCCAAGGAGCGCCAGGCTTTCGTGGAAGGCCGCATCGCCGAACTGGAAGGCAAGCTGAGCGCCGCTCAGATCATCGACCCGACCACCCTCGACGCCGAAGGCCGCGTGGTGTTCGCCTCGACCGTGGATCTGGAAGACCTCGATTCCGGCACCAAGGTGACCTACCAGATCGTTGGTCTGGACGAGGCCGACCTGAAACTGTCCAAGGTGTCCGTCACCTCGCCGATCGCGCGCGCGCTGATCGGCAAGTCGGCCGGCGACGTGGTCGAAGTGCAGGCGCCGTCCGGCCCGCGCGAATACGAAATCCTGGAAGTGCGCTACATCTGATGCTGCAAGCACGCCTGCGGCTGCTGGTAGCGGCGATCTGGGCCGGCAGTCTGTGGACGGTAGGCTATCTGGCCGCGCCGACCTTGTTTGCCACCTTGAGCGACCGTGTGCTGGCCGGCACGATTGCCGCCAGCCTGTTCAATGTACAGGCCTGGTTGTCGCTGGGTTGCGGCGCCGCCATGCTGGTGCTGCTGGCCGTGGCGGGAGCGGGTAACCGTACCGCCTCCGCTGGCGTGAATGTCGGCCCTGTGGCCGCGCCGCGGGCCCGCCGTACCGGCCTGCTGATCGTCGCGGCGATGCTGCTGGGCACGCTGGTGGTGCATTTCGGTGTACAGCCGCTGATGGCCGAGCTGCGCGCGGCGGCGGGACCGGCGGGCGTGATGGAATCGGCCGCAAAAAGCCGCTTCGGCATGCTGCACGGTGTGTCGAGTGGGATTTATCTGATTCAGAGCCTGCTGGCAGGCTGGCTGCTGCTGAGGCAGCAGTAAGGCGGGGAGGGGAGGGGCGGCAAAATTAAGATGCCGTGGTCTTCCGAGTAGAACCGAGACCGAAAACTGGGGTCTGACCCTAGGGTCCGGTGAGGGGCTGCGCCCCGCCGGTCCCGATGGGACCGGCCCCCAGCTCTTTGCCTTGGGTTCAAGACAAGGCCGCCGGCGCGCTCGATAGCACAGCCGGACAAAGCCTTATTTACTACCGAGTGCGCTTTTCTTGGCAGAGGTCTGACGCGGCTTGGCGCGTTTTACATTGCCGCCTTCGGTAACACGTTCATTACCTTTGATCATGACCTTGGTGACCGTCGGGCGTTTGGTACCGCTCGGGCTAGGCTTGACGATGGTCACTTCGCGCAGACCCTTACCTTTGGAGCTGCGCTCCTTCACCACTTCTACTTTTGGACGGTACAGAACCAGCAGTTTTCCGATGTGTTGTACCGGGGCTGCATCCAGTTGCGTGCAAATCGTGTCGTACATTTCGGCACGGGCTTCACGGTCGTCGCCGAAGACGCGAACCTTGATCAGACCGTGCGAATCGAGACCCAGTTCGATTTCTTTGATGACAGCAGGTGTCAAGCCCGCTTCGCCAATCATGACGACAGGCTTGAGCGCATGGGCTTCGGCGCGCAGTGCGCTGCGCTCAACGGGTGTAAGTTTTAGCATAATAATTTTTAGTAGTTCCCTTAAAAGCAGTATTCTACGCGAATGAAGAAGAAGAAATTAAACAAAAACTGGTTACACGACCATATTAACGACCCTTATGTGAAGTTAGCGCAGAAGGAGGGCTACCGCGCCCGCGCCGCTTTCAAGCTCAAGGAAATCGACGAAGATGTCAAATTGATCAAACAAGGCCAGGTCATTGTCGACCTCGGTTGCACTCCTGGCAGCTGGGCGCAATATCTGCGCCGCAAGCTCTCCGGCAAGGAAGGCGGGGGCGTCAATGGCACCCTGATCGGCCTGGATATGCTGCCGATGGAGCCGATCGCCGACTTCCATTTCATCCAGGGCGATTTCCGCGAAGCGCGCATCCTGCGCCAGCTGGAAGTGGTGCTGGAAGGCCGCCAGGTCGACGTGGTGCTGTCGGACATGGCGCCGAATCTGTCGGGCATCGCCACGGCCGACTCGGCACGGATGGAAAACCTGATCGACCTGGCCATCGAATTCTCGCAACTGCACCTGAAACCGTCCGGCTCCCTGCTGGTGAAATGTTTTAAAGACATGGGTTTCAGCCAGATCGTCGAGAAATTCCGCGATGAATTCAAAGTCGTGGTGCAGAAAAAGCCCAAGGCCAGCCGCGATAAATCGTCCGAAATCTTCCTGCTGGGCCGCGGATTGAAAAATCCGGGTGCAAAAGCGGTGGAAGAAGACGAATCCGACGAATTCCCCCTTGATATTTAAGGTAAACGCCGCACATCGAAGCAGGAAAGGGTGTTGATGGCGCCGTACAGTACGTTGCTGTACGAATAATTCGACAAAAACACCCGTTTTGGTGCGATAAGCCCCGGTTTTTTGGGGCCGCGCACGAGTGGGCTTCTGGCACCGCCTGCTTATTGCGAGTAAAATCGGGTTTCTAGCTATCGGTACAAGATGCGCCTGCATCCAAGGAGTTTTCGTGAATAACATGTTTTCCAAATCTGCCATCTGGGTTGTTGTTGCCCTGCTGTTATTTATGCTGTTTAAACAGTTTGACAGCCATGGCATCGCGGGCGGCAGCAAAGCCATCGCTTATTCCGACTTGCTGGACGAAGTCAAAGGCAAGCGCGTCAAGGAAGTGCTGATCGAAGGCGGCAACATCACCGCCACCCGCATCGACGACACCAAGGTACGCACCACCGCCACCATTCTCGACCGCGGCCTGATCGGCGACCTGCGCGAAAATGGCGTGCGTTTCGACGTCAAGCCGCCTGAGGAACCATCGTTCCTGCAGCAGGTGTTCGTGTCCTGGTTCCCAATGTTGCTGCTGATCGGCGTATGGATTTTCTTCATGCGTCAGATGCAGGGTGGTGGCAAGGGCGGCGCATTCTCCTTCGGCAAGTCGAAGGCGCGCATGATGGACGAAACCAATAACACCGTCACCTTCGCCGACGTCGCCGGTTGCGACGAAGCGAAGGAAGAAGTCAACGAAATCGTCGACTTCCTCAAAGATCCCACCAAATTCCAGAAACTGGGCGGCCGTATTCCGCGCGGCGTGCTGATGGTCGGTCCTCCGGGCACCGGTAAAACCCTGCTGGCCCGCGCCATCGCCGGCGAGGCCAAGGTACCGTTCTTCTCGATCTCGGGTTCCGACTTCGTGGAAATGTTCGTCGGCGTGGGCGCGTCCCGCGTCCGCGACATGTTCGAGAACGCCAAAAAGCATTCGCCTTGCATCATCTTCATCGACGAGATCGACGCGGTCGGCCGTCACCGTGGCGCCGGCATGGGCGGCGGTAACGACGAACGCGAACAGACGCTCAATCAGCTGCTGGTGGAAATGGACGGCTTCGAGGCCAGCTCCGGCGTGATCGTCGTCGCCGCCACCAACCGCGCCGACGTACTCGATAAAGCGCTGCTGCGTCCGGGTCGTTTCGACCGTCAGGTCTCCGTCGGTCTGCCGGACATCCGTGGCCGCGAACAGATCCTCAACGTGCACATGCGCAAAGTACCTATCGGTACCGACGTCAAGGCCGACATCCTGGCCCGCGGCACCCCGGGTTTCTCGGGCGCCGACCTGGCCAATCTGGTCAACGAAGCGGCCCTGTTCGCCGCGCGCCGCAGCAAGCGTCTGGTCGACATGATCGATTTCGAGGATGCCAAGGACAAGATCTTCATGGGTCCAGAGCGCAAGTCGATGATCATCCGCGAGGAAGAGCGCCGCAACACCGCTTACCACGAGTCCGGCCATGCCGTCGTGGCCAAGCTGCTGCCGAAGGCCGATCCGGTACACAAGGTCACCATCATGCCGCGCGGCTGGGCCCTGGGCCTGACCTGGCAGCTGCCTGAGCACGACAATCTGTCCGGCTACAAGGACAAGATGCTGGAAGAAATCTCGATCCTGTTCGGTGGCCGTATCGCCGAAGAGATCTTCGTCGGCCAGATGTCCACCGGCGCTTCGAACGACTTCTCGCGCGCCACCAAGGTGGCCCGCTCGATGGTGACCCGTTTCGGTATGTCCGACGCGATGGGCGTGATGGTCTACGAAGACAGCCAGAACGACGGCTTCTTCGGCGGCGCATCGAAAACCATTTCCGAAGCGACCCAGCAAAAGGTCGACGCCGAGATCCGCAACATCCTGGATACCCAGTATCAACTGGCACGCAAGCTGCTGGAAGAAAATCGCGACAAGGTCGAAATGATGACCAAGGCGCTGATGGACTGGGAAACCATCGATGCCGACCAGATCAACGACATCATGGCGGGCTTGGAGCCGCGCGCCCCGAAACCGGGGCAGACGATCCGCAAGCATCCGCCTAGCGATGGCGGTTCCGGCGTGTCGCCGAGCGTGACGGCACCAGCCTGATCGACCGCACACAGGCAGTAACAGGGAAGGGTGAGGAGCGATCCTCACCCTTTTTCATTGCGCGCTAGCGCGCCTGAACTACACTCTTTCGCTTACTCTTCGCTTCATGCCAGCACCTCTACAATTCGGCCGCTTCACCTTTCCCCGCCACGGCGCCGGCGCGCGCGCCCGCGTGATGGGCATCCTCAACGTGACCCCAGATTCCTTTTCCGACGGCGGCCAGCATGCCTCGCTGGAATTCGCGATTTCCCATGCCGAACAGATGATCGTCGATGGCGTCGACATCATCGACGTCGGCGGCGAGTCCAGCCGGCCCGGCGCGCCGCCGCTGCCGCTGGAGCAGGAACTGCAACGTGTGATGCCGGTGCTGTACGCGCTGCGCGACTGTGGCAAGGCGATCTCGGTCGATACCTACAAGCCGCAGCTGATGCGCGAAGCGGTGATCGCCGGCATCGACATGATCAACGATATCAACGGTTTCCGGGCCCCGGGCGCCATCGACGCCGTGCGCGACAGCGATTGCGCGCTGTGCATCATGCATATGCAGAACGACCCGGCCACGATGCAGCAGCAGCCCGGCTACGGCGACGTGGTGCGCGAAGTCACGGCTTTCCTGCGCGAGCGCATCGCCGCATTGACCGAGGCCGGCATCGACCCGCGCCGCCTGTGCATCGATCCGGGCTTTGGCTTTGGCAAGACTGTGGAGCATAATTATGCCTTGCTCAAGGCCAGCGGCGCCATGATCGCGGAGCTGGGGTTGCCGCTGCTGGCGGGCGTGTCGCGCAAGTCGATGATAGGCGCGGTGACCGGCCGGCCGGTGGAGCAGCGCCTGGCGGGAAGCCTGGCAGGCGCATTGGCTGCGGTAGCGCATGGCGCCAGCATCGTGCGGGTGCATGATGTGGCTGAGACGGTCGACGCGCTGAAAGTCTGGCGCGCGGCCCACAATTAAAACAACCAGAACAAGAGAAACCTATGGCACGCAAATATTTTGGCACCGACGGCATCCGCGGCCTCGTTGGTGAAGCTCCAATTACTCCCGACTTCGTCATGCGCCTGGGCTACGCCGCCGGCAAGGTACTGGCGGGCGCGCGCGTCGGCGGTCCCCGCCCGACCGTGCTGATCGGCAAAGACACCCGCATTTCCGGCTATATGCTGGAAGCGGCGCTGGAAGCGGGCTTTTCCGCCGCTGGCGTGGACGTCATGCTGGCCGGCCCGATGCCGACCCCGGCCATCGCCTACCTGACGCGCGCGCTGCGCCTGTCGGCCGGCGTCGTCATTTCCGCCTCGCACAATCCCTTCCAGGACAATGGCATCAAGTTCTTTTCCGACCAGGGCACCAAGCTGCCTGACACGGTCGAGCTGGAAATCGAAGCCGCGCTGGACTTGCCGATGCTGTGCGTCAGCTCCGACAAGCTGGGCCGCGCCAAGCGCCTGGACGATGCGCAGGGGCGTTATATCGAATTTTGCAAGGGCAGCTTCCCGAACGAGCTGGACCTGCGTGGCCTGCGCATCGTCGTCGATTGCGCCCACGGCGCCGCCTACAATATCGCGCCGCACGTGTTCCATGAACTGGGCGCCGAAGTCATCGCCATCGGCAACAAGCCGGACGGCTTCAACATCAACGCCGGCTATGGCGCCACCGCGCCGGACGCCATGTCCGCCGCCGTGCGCGCCCATGGTGCCGACCTCGGCATTGCCCTCGACGGCGACGCCGATCGCCTGATCATGTGCGACGCCACCGGCCGCAGCTACAACGGCGACGAACTGCTGTATGTGATGGTGATGGACCGCCTCGCCACCGGCCCGGTCGCCGGCGCCGTCGGCACCTTGATGACCAATATGGCGCTGGAAGTGGCCTTCAAGGAACGCAACATCGGCTTCGCGCGCGCCAAGGTCGGCGACCGCTACGTACTGGAAGTGATGAAGGAGCGCGGCTGGATACTGGGCGGCGAAGGCTCCGGCCATCTGCTGTGCCTGGACAAGCACACCACCGGCGACGGTATCATTTCCGCGCTGCAGGTGCTGTCCGCGTTGAAGCGCAGCGGCAAGTCGCTGGAAGAGTGCGCCAAGGAACTGGTGCTATTCCCGCAGACGCTGATCAATGTACGTGTCGCGCCCGGTTTTGACTGGACCCGCAACGCCGCCATGGTGGCCGAGAAGGAACTGGTCGAGCGCGAGCTGGGCGATAGCGGCCGCGTGCTGATTCGCCCATCCGGCACGGAACCGTTGATACGCGTGATGGTCGAAGCGAGAAACGGCGCCGATGCACAGGCTATGGCCCAGCGGATCGCCGACAAGGTCGATAGCCAGCTGGCGGCTTGAGGCCTTGAGTAAAGATTAAATCATTCAGCGCTGAAGCATTGACGATTGGGTAGCCGATGGCTATAATGTTGTCTTCGGAGTGTGGCGCAGCCCGGTAGCGCACCTGGTTTGGGACCAGGGGGTCCAAGGTTCGAATCCTTGTACTCCGACCAAAAATCTTAAAACGGGTTGTCTTTGACAGCCCGTTTTTCATTTCCGCGACGCATTCGTGTCGCCGCAGTTTTCTCAAACTGCCCATAGCTCAGTTGGATAGAGCATCAGCCTTCTAAGCTGAGGGTCGCAGGTTCGATTCCTGCTGGGCAGGCCAAAATACCTTTCCAAATCAAAAGCTTACATCATTAAGAAAATGCCAAATAAATGGGCATTGTGTTATTCAAGTGGCGCTGTGTTATTCAAACCGTATTTTGCTAGGCTGTACCCGCTCCGGCTTGCGCCGATAGATGCGGTCAGTGACTCGGCTATCGACGTGCGAGAGCAGGGCGCGGGCGTGCTCCAGCGTCTCGGCATCGCTGGCGCACTTGGCGCGCAGGTCGTGCTCAGTGAACGATTCTGTCAACGTCGTCTCATCCATGACGCGCCCCATAAAGCGTTGCCACATGGAATCCCAGCCGCTACTGGTCTCCTTCACGGCATGAATGTAGCTCTCGCCCCGGCGGTTGCAGAATAGCAAATCCGATTCCTTGGCTGAACGCACGGCCAGCGCGGTGGCGACGGCCTGGCGCAAATCGTCATTCCATTCGTAGATCGTTGTTTTACCAGTTTTTCCAGCCGTCTTGTGGCGGGTGATCTGGATACCCTCGTCCGTGAACTGTGCTGGCTCCAGGCGCAGCAGGTCACTTCGTGCCATGCCGGTCAGCAGCTTCAGGCGAATATAGGCCTGAAGCATCAGTACGCTGCCCACCTTGCGTTTGCTCGGCAGTGCCAGTACCTCGATCAACTCCCAATCCTCCACGTAGCGCGTGCGGGGCTCCTCCCCTTGAAGCCGGATCTCGCCCTTGAATGGGTGCCGGTCGATCAATCCCCACTCGACCGCCTTCGTAAATGCGTGCGATAGCGCATCGACGGCCCGATGGGCCGCGATGCGGGTACCCTTCCTCGATTCCACGTACTGGTAGACGTTTTGCGGCCTGATCCAGTCCAGCGGCGCTTCGCCGAAGACCGCCTTCAAATTGCGGATCGCCCGGCGGCGCTCCACCTGGTGGCGCGGCGACTTTTTCGGCAACTCTTCGAGCGCGTAACGGTCCAGCAGCGCGCCGATCGTCTTGGCGCTGTCGACTACCTCCAGCCGCTTGGCCCATTCCGCGTAGGCCTCGGGCAGGGTCTTGCCTAATCTAAACTTCCGCTTTCCGTCCCAGCGACTTTCCAAGCCCGCCGGCACCTGATAATAGTAGGCGCCGTGCACAAGTACCCAGCGCGCGGGTAACCCGGCGTTTTCCTTCAGTCGCTTCCTAGCCATTTGTTGCCGCGCTCCAGTTTGGTGTGAATTCTTTCTTGCGTGCCAACGCCACGGGCGCGCCGCCCAGCTCCCGCTCGACGTGCGAACGCAGCACCAGCAGGCCTCCGTCGGCGCGGATTCGGTAGATGATGCCGAGGGCGTTGAGCATGCGGCGCTGCGCGACGCGTGTCTTGCGGTCGGTCATTTCGCGGATTTCCTCCGTGTCAAGGAACATTGTGCTCATGCGACATCGCCTTTCTGATGTACCGCCCCCTGGGCAGCAGGTCTTCCGCCCCAGTCCACTAACGGCTGGTCGGCGCGAATGTACAGTGGGTGCCGTGGCGCGCCGCCCTTCGTGGTTCCCAGGCACATGGGTCGGCTCAGGCGGTGGAACATCTTGCGCACCTGGACGATGCGCTCGGGCTTTGCGTTCGCGCCCCACGCGCACACGATGGTTTCGTATTCACGGATCATCGCTGCCAGGTACATATCGTTATCCGGCCCGACTGGATCGGGATGCTTCCACAGGTCGGCTGGGTTCGTTGCCCGCAGGGCATACAGGTTCACCACAGTGATGCCGTTGCAGTCCCATGCCTTTGCAAAGCCACGGCAGCGGCGAATGGTCGGGTCGTCCAGCGCAGCGTCGGCGCTGCTGGGGTTCAGCATGATGAACAGTGCGGTGCCAGCTGTGGGGTAGCTTTGCTGCGGCTCGCGGGTCAGCTGATAGCGATACTGCCCGCATGCGCTGATGATGGCGCTCATGATTGACCGCCTGCACCATTGGCAGCAGGTCGCAAATCAACAGCCTTGCCACAGCCTTGGCAGAACTTGACGCCGTTCTCTACCGGGCCACCGTCAACGAAGCTCCAAGCTTCGCCGCAGGACGATTGCCAGATCATGTTTTCGTGATCATTTATGGTCCAGGCGCACAGATCAACTGCGCCGCTGGCAGTAGGTCGCGGCGCGACAACTTTGCAGCGCGCCGCCGACCAGCCGTATTTCGTGCCATTGGCAGCGGTGACATCAAGCGCGCCATTGCCATGCACGAAGGTGATGACGGCTTGGGATGCCCAGTACTTGCCGCTGTCTTGCTCAACCGTAGCGCCCACAACATAACCCAATGCCGCCCAGTCCTGCAGCAGAGCACCCGCTCCCCTGGCAGTAAGTCGCGCTGCGTCGATGATGGCACGGTAGTCGCTCGGGTCCAGCGTGATAGGGTCGGAATTCAGATAGCGCCGCATGCCCTCGCGCGACAGGATCGGGCGCAGCACTTCCTGATACTGCTCGTCGGACAGATCGCCCACCATCACAGCAGTTGGTCGCGGCGTGGTCAGTGAGTGGATATGCCGGACCAGTTCGCGGATGGGCGGCATGCGCCACTGGTCCCAGTCGATGCTATCCCATGCCGCATCAAACGACAGACCGCCTGCGTCCGCAGCAGTAGGACTGTCTGGTTGCGCTGCTGGCGGCTGCACTGGCGATGCGAGAATGCGCTCCACCTCACGGCCATCGTAAAAATAGGGGCTCTGCACGTTGTACGATTCTGCATAGGCAGCCACCATGAACTCACCGCGTCCAGTCGGCTTCCATTTTTTCAGGCGGCAGACTTTCGCGATGGTTTCACCCTGCGGCGCGGCAGCGGCTACAGGCGCTGGCTGACTCTGCTCAGGCTCGAACCAGCCCATGTCGGTAGAGTAAGAATCCCCATCGCCTGTACGAATCAAATGATGAAAAATCGATGCATGGGAAGCCGCCGCTTTTTCGAAGTCGGCGTTGGTGGCCAGCTCGCCGAGTGAATTGGTAATTGGTAATTCAATGTAACCTGGCCGGGGAACACCCTCACCCAAGAACTCTGGCTTCAGAGCCTCACGACCCGGGAACATCGATTCCGCAAACTCCCACAGAAATGGATCGCGTTTCACATACGAATCGCCAGCGTCGCCGATAGTCTCGACGCGAACACCAAGTTTGAGCGCGTAGTTAATGCCGTCCTGGTGCGCTACGCCACTCAGAGATACCCATGGCCCGACCTGCCAACCCGGCATCAAACTATCCTGTTTAAATGTATTCTCATTCATCGCGAACTCCACAGTTTTTTAACAATAACGACAACGCCAGCCATGCTGTACGCGCCGCCGAAGAAAACCAGCATCAGCAACAGGAACTCGGACAATCCTGCGATTATTTCTTCCATGTCGAATGCTCCGTAAATTACGTAATTTCTGGTGCCAGTGTGATTTCGCTGGCCGGTATTGCGTCTGGGCTGCCGGTGAGGTAAACGATCGTTTCCACGTCGCCACCCGACAATCCGGAGTTCATCAGCTGGATGTGACGGTAGGTTCCCTGGTAAAGCACCCGCTGGGCCTTGTAGATGGCGCGTAGCAGCATCTGGTCCCGCGCGAATGCCTCAGCGGTGGCCTGCATGGACAAGCTCGGCCGAGGTTCATTTGCTCCCATGGCTCCTCCTGTAGGCTTTGGTGAAGTCGGCGCTCACGCAGTGGCCACGCCGCAGGACGGCACGCGCCAGCCGGGCGCGGTCGGCGTGACTGCTGTCCGACTGGCGCAGCAGGCCAAAATAGCTGTTGGCCGAGGTGAAGACGTCAGCCGCATCGATACCGCTGACCCTGCTGATCGCCTCGTTCACGGTGCGCCGGCGCGTGCGGGTGTGCCAAGGCTTGATCACGTGGCCGACGAAGTCCACGCCGTGGGCGACCGGCTGCAGAATGGTCTTGGTCGGGTTCAGGTTGGCATGCAGCCGCTCGGGCAGGAAGGTGTTGATGCGCCGCAACGCATCGCCCAGCCACTGCGGCGACTCGTGCAGCAGCACGAAGTCATCGACGTAGCGCACATAGTGGCGCGCCCGCAGCTGGTGCTTGGCGAATTGATCCAGGGCGTCAAGATAGATGTTCGCAAAGAACTGCGATGACAGGTTTCCAATCGGCAGGCCGAGGTGCGCCGGCTGATTCGTCAGGCGCTTGTGCGCCGGCACGCGGGCGAGCAGCTCCGGCGCGCCGCGCAGCTCATAGTTGCCGCGTGGGTCGTGGTGCAGGATCGTCTGGGCCAACTGGAGCCACCACGGCTCGCTCACGCGCGCCGCGATCTGTCCATCGAGCACACGCTTGTCGATCGCGACGAAGAAATTAGCCAGGTCGCACTTCAGGTACCACAGCGGCGTCGACCAGTTCTGGCTGGCGCTGCGGATTTTCGTTTCCAGGCGCTGGGCCGCGTACAACGTGCCTCGTCCAGGGATGCAAGCGCAGGTGTCCGCGATGAAGCTGCGGTAGAACCGTGGCGAGATGTGGTTATACAGCAGGTGGTGCACAACCCGATCACGGAAGTCGGCGGCCCAGACCTCGCGCGCCTTCGGCCGCGTGACGACGAAGCAGATCGACCGGCCAGGCTGGTACGTGCCGTCGGCCAGCTCGTCGTGCAGCTCGATCAGATTGCGCTCCAGGCGTTCCTCAAACTGGAGCGCGCTCCGGGAATTGCGCTTACTCTTGCGGCAGTCGAAGTACGCGACTACCAGATCCTGCAGTGTGAATTCCGCAGGTATCGCATCGCATTGATCTGCGGACAGCGCGCGCCCGGCCCTCGTAGGACTTGTGGTTGTTGTTCTGGTTGCCATCATCGAAGTTCTGATTCCACGCGTTGGAAGGGTTGGAAGCGTGCTGCGTCTATTCATGCTATCTACGTCACCCTGCCGAAGGCCTTGGCCGATCAGCTGGGAAACTGCGCCAGACCTTGCCGGACACCGCCGGCTGGTTTCTGTGGTGCGCATAGCGGTGGCCTTGTGAGCCAGCGGCACGACCAGATTAAAGTTTCGCTCAGACATGACTGCCTTGACGGTCAGGTAACGGGCGACGATGCGGGGAACTTTTTTCTCCACCCGCCGGCCTGCCTTCCGATCTGCGCCGTCAACTCGATCGCGCTCGCAAACTGCGACAGCGAAATGAATTTTTTATCGACGAACAGTCGGAACAGCACTTCCGCGACCTGGAGTCGCTCCAGCAAACCTGTGATGTGCGGCGCCTTATCTTTGGACGCATTCGCACGCGAAATCAGCATGATCATTTCGACACACTCATCGCGCATGCGGCCACCGAGCGACTGTTTAAAATCGCGCGGCAGGTTTTTGGTCAGATCGGTGGCCAGACTCAACAAGTTGAAGGTGACTTTGTAGATCGGGAGTTCTGTGTGCAGGGCCATTGGGTGGGCTGATTAAATTATTGAATGATTAAATTGGGAATCTGCGGACAGCGCGCGCCCGGCCCTCGAAGGACTTGCGGCCGTCGTACTGGTAGCCATCATCGAAGTGCTGACGCCACGCGTTGGAAGGGAGGGAAGCGTGCTGCTCGCCGGACCAGTACCAGGTGCCCTGGAACTCTTCCTTCAGGTTTGCGAACAGCAGGCTCTGCTCGCGGCGGGTTGGCAACTCGCCGCAAGCGGTCTGGGCGAAGGCTTGGGCCTGCTCGAAGGTGACATCCTTGGCGTCGCCCGGCAGCAGTACAACGTGCGCATCGGGTTGACCGTCCGCGCCGCGAATGATGCCGGCGTAGATGCCGCCTTCGAATGCGGCGCCGATGGCGGCTGGGATAGTGCTGATCTTTTGGTTCATGACGATCTTTCAATGTGGGAAGGTGGGCCGCCGTGCAGCGGCGCGGCGGTGACTCGTGCTGCAACTGCAAAACTATGGGGTGCTACCACCAGTTCCAGAGCGCCAGGCCGATGAACACGCCATAGATGATCAGGATCTCGATAGCCGTGGCGCGCTTCGTGTTGTGGTCCTTCGCTACCGGATGCTCAATCACAATCGCCTCCCTCGCTGTCCGACAGATCGGTGTGGCGCTGGGCGACCAGCTCGTGATAGCGGCGCAGGAACTCCGCTTTCGCTGCGACTGGCGACAGCGGCGAGATCACACCTGGCAGCGGCTGAATACCGACCAGGCAAGCCCACTGGCCAGCGCCTGGCGGCATCAGGTCGCGCTGCTCAGTCGCCAGCAGCACCATGTCGGCGGTCTTGATCTCGGGCGGCATCGCTGGATCGACGCCAAAGCGCGTCAGCACCGCATGCTCCACTGCCTTCTCGATCGCCTTGTAGTCGGGCAGCATCGCCTTCAGTGGCCGCGATACGTCGCCAATGAATGCCTCAGCAGCGTCATGCAGCAGGCCGGCCAGCGCGTGCTCCGGCGCCACCGCGTAGCTGACCAGGACGGAGTGCTGAGCGACCGAGTAAAACTCGCGGACGTGGCCGGTGAAGCGGCAAACGTGGGCGAGGGCGTGCGCCACGTCGTTGATATCGAAGACTGATCCGGCAGGATTGACGAAGTCGAAATAGTTGCCTGACTGCGTGAATATGTCGGGTCGCATCGGCGCCGCGGCGGAAATGGCGCGGTGGTTCATGCGATTGCCTCCCCGCCTAGCGCGGCGACCACATCGGTCATCATCTTCGCCAGTTCGCCGGTCATCAGCATCATGTCGCTCTCGAAGCGCTCTTCATCATTCTTGGTGCTCGATTCCTTTTCACTGATCACGTCCAGCGCCTTGATCGATTTGATCGACAGCGTTTCGTCCAGCACGAAGCTGATCTTGCTGTCCCACGTCATAGCCAGGCGCGTGCACTGCTTACCGGCACCGATATGGCGTTTCACTTCGTCCGCCTCCAGCGTGTGGCGTTTGTACTGCACCTGGGCCTTGCCGCCGCCACTGGCGCGCATAGTCGCTTCCATATCGACGGTAAAGCCAGCCGGCGCATCATCCTGCTCCAGCCATTGCGTCATCACGGCGACGGGCGAGCGCTGAACGCGCAGGCTCTCCAGCGGCAGCTTGTCGACAGCCTTCAGTAGCAGCTTGATCACCTCGTCGGCCTTGCTCGCACCGGGCGCGTCCACCACCAGCCAGCCGTTCACCGGATCGATCCAGACTCGCGTGCTGCTGGCCACGGGGAACGCGCGCGGCAGCAGATCGTCGGCGACGCGCTCTTTAAGTTCCTTCATCGCTTTCTTGCCTGGAGCAAAGCCCTGCGCCTCCTCCATCTCGGCGGCCCGGGCCTTTGCAGCCTGGTTGATTACCTTCGCCGGCAGCAGCCTTTTTTCGGTCGATAGCTTCAGCAGATACTGGCGGTTGATGGTGTGCACCAGATCACCATCCGGCCGCGGGGAATCCCAGCCTTGTCGCATCAGCTCATTGCTGCCGACGGACGCGAACTTGTGCGGCAGTAGCGTGGCGCTCAACTGCTCGGCGGTCACCGCCCACGGTGCGGGCAGGCGGAAAATCTGTAAATTTTTGAACCAGGTCATGTTGAGTCCTATTTGAACGCTGAGTCCGGGTCGATCCGGGCCAGTTGGGATTGGGCTTTGACTTCCGCCAGATTCGCGGCGAGCAGCTCGCGGGCCAGGCTCTCCAGCTCGAACTGGAGGGCCAAGCGGCGCTGCACACAGTGGCGGTACTGGCGACGGACCAAGGTGCGGCGCGCGAAGCGGGCCAGAACCATCACGCGGCGGATCATTGGTGCACCATTGCGGTAACGCCCAGGGCGCCGCTGTCGTAGGCCGCGTCGATCAGCAAACCCAGATCGCCGATGGCGGCATAGGAACGCGAGCCATCCGCAGTGCGCTCGGTGATGAGATATTTCATGAACGTCTCCATCAGGTGGTCGAAGGCGCCGCGGGCGGCGCACCGGATCAAATTACTGAATGTTTAAATGGGCAATCTGCGGACAGCGCGCGCCCGGCCCTCGTAGGACTTGTGGTAGCCGAACTGGGTGCCACCACCGAAGCCCTGACCCCACGCGTCGGAAGGGTAGGAAGCGTGCTGCGTGCTGGACCAGTACCATTCGTCCTCGAAGGAATCAGCCTCGCCTTCCATGAAATTGGCGACAATGGTCTGCGCCGGCACCTCGTCGGAGTAGGCCTCGCCCACCGGCAAGCTGCTCGGGTTGATTCCGTCGTCGCCGTCGGCGTAGTTTTCTTCTTCTGTCGGCTTGAAGGCGCGGTACTGCAGCTCCTGCTCATCGCGGCTCGGGATATACCAGTCGCTGAAACCGTTGATGGTCAGCGACATGGCAGAACGTGCCAGCTCGCTGCCGGCTGCGGCCATCGCCTCGGTATTGGCCTGGCCGTCGGCGCGGTGCAGGGCGCCCTCGACCTTGGCCAGATCCGGCGCCCACTTGCCGCCCAGTTCGCCGTCGGCCCCGGCCGTGATCAGGGCGAAGCGCTTGCCGTCGACCTCGATGACACCGGTGAAGAAGCCGCCCTCGAAGGGCGCGCCGACGGCGGTAGGGATGGCCTCGGTAGCGAGGGTAGGGGATGCAGCGGCTACGGCAGTGCTCATGGTGTGCTCCATTGGTTAAGCGATTAGAAGGCGGCGCGGGCGCGCCGTGGTGCGGTGATCAGGTATTTTTAGGCTGCTTTTTTCGATTCGCTGCCGATCAACTTCCAGCCCAGCTGCATCCGCGTTTCCGCCGGCGACGGCGGCGGCAGGCGGGACTTCTGGCGCTGCTGCAGCCAGATGCGCGTTTGCTCTTTGCTCGGATGATTTGTCGTCGACATAGCGAACTCCATTGGTGAGAACGGAACTTCAGGACTGGGGCGGCGCGGCGGTGAAATGAATTACTGAAGGACTAAATTGGCAATCTGCGGACAGCGCGCGCCCGGCCCTCGAAGGACTTGAGGACGTAGCTCTGGTAGCCATCATCGAAGTACTGAACCCACGCGCCGGAAGGGAAGGAAGCGTGCTGCTCGCAGGACCAGTGCCAGAACGGGTCGAGGTGAGGCTTGACGTTGTCGTAGAGCGTGCGCATTTCGGCGCGGGTCGGCAGCTCGCCGCCTTCGGCCTTCGCCCAGACCACCGCCTGATCCCAGGTCTTATCGATGCCCATTCCCGGCAGCAGGATCAGGCGCGCCGGTTTGCCGTCGACACTGGTCATGCCGGCGAAGATGCCACCACCGAACTGGTCGCCGATATCCGGCTCGCCCAGGCCCAGCTGGGACATCAGCGACGCCGTGCCGGCCACCACGCGCTGCTCGGCATCGAGAACGATCAGGTGCGCGCCGGTGGCGTTGGTGTATTTGATGAAGCCTTCCCACGCCGAGGCGACAGCCAGGCCGGAAACGGTGCGCTTGCCCAGTTGGGCGCTGAAGGTGCGGTCTTCGGTAATGCGCAGGGGTGGTGTCTGGAACATCGTGTTCTCCATCGGGTTGTAAGTCGATGGAGTAATATTAGTCCTACTAATTTAATTAGTCAACAGTCGGACTGATAATATGTGGCGAAAAAATGAATAACGTGCAATTTTTCCTCTTGAATGTGAGATTTCTAAAGGGCGCTACAGTGCATCCGAGCACAGTTCTGACCAGCGCACATCCATTTTCCATGTTTCTGCGCCGTCAACTCGCGCGCTGTCGCTGGTAACAATGAAGCGCTGGAATCCAGGATATCCGCCCATGGGATTTTTTGCGTTGACAAGACCACAAATCGCTCCGCTAGAGGGGGATTTTGCGACGCTTTTGAACCTGGCTGATTCTGGGTCGTTCAGCATGGCCAAAATTTTTTGCTTGGCCATCTCAAAATCTGCAGTCACGGCGTTTGTTGGGTCTAACTTGTTGGCCGACGCCAGGCACTGTGCTTTTTTTGAGGCGGGCTTCAGCGCTGCGCAACCTTCTCTTAGCAGATCAAAATCTGAGGCGCAGAGAGATGAGCTGGCGATGATTGCAATTGCGAGTATCACTTTTTTCATTTTGCGCCGTATGTTTTTATGTCAGGGAAGGGCGCAGTGAATTATCTGCGCCTCGAAAAACTTCTTGCTTCTTGCCAGACGACTTTGCCGACAATGATGCATTCGCCGCCTCGGCAAAGAAGACGGTCAAATTCGCTGTTGAAAGAGTGAAGATACCATTCTTGGTTTTTCCGAACCAACTGCTTGATCACGGCCTCACCGTTATAGTTAACCGCGTAAATTTCACGGTCCATCGCCTTGGTATCGGCGATATTTATTACAACTACATCATCCTCAAAAAACGCAGGTTCCATGCTTTGTCCCTTGACCTTAATTGCCAAGAGGCATTGTGTTACATAGTCATTTTTTTCTATCCACTCTAACGGGACTGCAACCGTTCCCCCATCTTCAAATCCCTGTTCGGTCTCGAAGCCAGTCACGCCCGCTTGAAGGCGAAGGTTTGACTTCTTAATCTGGACCATTTGTATCAGATTTTCCGTGGTAACCCGGTTTATACGTGGCATGAAATGGGTGACGCTCTCGTCTGGCGCGCCCCCATGGGCCGCTGCCGCGTACCTCGATGCTTGCGCCGCTAGGCTGGGGCTAAAGTCGCCGACAGCGCATCCGAGCAGAGCTGAAAATTTGATAGCGGCCTCAACATTGAGAGGAATTTTCCCATTCAGATATTGGCTTAAGGCGCTTTGATTGAACCCAAGAAGTCCTGCCGCGACCTCTTGAGAGGCTGGGGCGCCAATTTCTTTGCGTGCAGTTTGCCACTCTCCGAATTTCTGCTTAAGAAGAGCGGCCTCTACGAGTTGTGATTTTGTTAGTGGGTTTGCTGGCATGATTTTCACACAATATAAGCGAAACTAATAATTTGCAATTAGTCAGACTGTTGACACGTTCAATCAGTCGGACTAATATGTGTTCATGAATTCGATATCCAAACTCAGGGCACGGCTGGCTGTGACTCAATCCGCGATGGCTGATGCGATCGGGGTAAGCCAGGGCAATGTCTCAAATTACGAAAGAGGGCAGACGGTTCCGCCGGACGTCGCGAAGCGTTTGATTGAATATTCAGCAACTTTTGGAGTTGGGATTTCTTACAACGATATCTATGGTGCTGCGGAGGAGGTTGGAGTCGAAAGCCAAGCCGACCACCGATCGGCGACTCCAAAACCATCACCGCTCGGCGGAGGTGATGTAGCCAACGCCAGGAACCTTGGCCATTGTGGCCGCCAGCCCGCATCCCCCAAGAATATTTTCGACTCCGTTCCCGACCATGCAGTCGTTGGCGTCGAATGCCCGCTCTCTAAGTAATGTTTTCAGAAGTATCACATAAACATTCCGACACTCTTACGTTTTTTGAATGGATTCGCGCATGAATGCTCAGGACGCCTTTCACTCCACAGTTCACGGCTACGCAGGTGGTTGCGAAGCGCTCGCCGCACGCATGGGCGTGGCCGCCGGCGTGCTGCGCAACAAGGCTAATCCCAATGCCGGCTACCACAAACCCACCCTTGATGATTCCGACCGCATCATGGGGCTGACCGGCGACCACACCGTACTGCACGCGCTCGCCGCGAATCACGGTTTCGTCTGTGTGAAGGTGGAGGGCGAGAGCACCACGTGCGACGTCGCGGTGTTGGAGGTCATCACCAAGTACTGGGCCGCCAGCGGCCGCGTCGGCACCGAAGTGCACGACACGCTGGCCGACGGCCGCGTCGAGCCCCACGAAGTTGAGCGCGTGCGCGCCGCCGTCTTCGCCGCCCACCGCGAGCTCCAGCAGCTGCTCGCGCGCCTGGACGGCATGGCCCAGAAGTAATTCCCACCCACCTGAAGGAAATCCGAATGCCTCGACTCGATAGCACTGGCGCGCGCCGCCTGCTCGATACGCTGCTGCAACGCTACAAACTGAAAAACGACGCCGAGCTGGCGCGCCGGCTGGAACTGGCGCCGCCCGTGCTCAGCAAGCTGCGCCACGGGAGACTGCCTGTTGGCCCGGCGCTGATCCTGCGGATTTACGACGCGTTCGATATGGACGTGAAAGAGAGCCGGGCGCTGGCCAGCAACGCGGTGCTGGCCGAAGACCCGGTGTCGGCATGACGCAGCGGCATCCAGTTTCCCCGCCGGCCGCACCAGTTGGCCGGCAGTTTGATCCGGGCCACGTGATGACCCGGCAGCACTACGAAAGACTGGCCCGCGAAGCCGCTGGCCAGAAATAGGAAAGGCCCGCGTGGGGCGGGCCTTAGGTACAACTCAACACTGCAAGGATTATCTCATGAAAATGCCCGCTTTGAAATCGCGCGCGCGCACCATCCTCGAATCGCTGATGCAGGCGCCGGCCACGGTGCAGCAGGGCATTGAGCGGCACGGCAAGCTCAATGCCAGCGAAGGCTTCCTGCGCCAGCTGTACGACCAGCTCGTGCTGGACGAATGCGCGACGCGCTGCGACCAGGTCTACAGCATCACCGTCCGGGCTAGCTTGAAATTGGCGCCGGCGCAGCCTGAGCAGGCCGGCGCCGTCACCGCGCCGGCCTATCGTGGCGACTGGCGTGCGCCAGCCATGAGCGGCGCATCTGCGCGCCGCTTCGGCAGCGCCTATGGTTTTTCCCGCGAGTCGAATGCTGCAGCCCATCTGACCCCGTCGCATTCGGTGGGTAGCTGACATGGGCGCCTTCTGCGTATTTGGCGTGAGCCGTTCCGCCTGCCGGCTGCTAGCCGAAAAGAAAACCCCGACCTTCGAGGGTGACGGCATCAATCGGCGCGAGCTGACCATGCAGGAATGGTCGCTGCGCCGGGATGCTCTGGCAAAGACGCTTTTCGAGACGACTGCTCGCCCGTTTCGTGTCAGCCCCGAGTTTGACGCACCTCAGTTCTGCAAGGATTGGATTAGCGTTGCGCCGGCCGAGGTAAAGCAGGCAACCGTGATGGTGCGCGGCCCAAAACTGGATGGGGGGGGCAAGCCGATAAAGCGGAATGGCGTCCCACTCATGACCTGGGTCGAATTCAGCAATATCAAGCAATTCAGTGGGGTAGCAAATGAAGCATGACATCGTGCAGTTGCAATTTGCGTTTGAAGTGCCGGCGCGCCGGAAAACCGGCGTGGAAATGATGTGGATTCGGGCTATGAGCAACGAGGTGCGCGCCTCCACAATGGCGATTTTGGCGGCGCGCCCCGGTGAGTGGCTGAAGTGGCGCGATTTCCGGGCTGTCATCGATGGACAGCGTATTGGCGCATGCTTCGGCCATATCCTTGCCGCCTATGCGCGCGAAGGCGCGGTTCTGGAGCGCAAAGTCTATTTCGGCGCCGAGTGCCCGAGTTCGCCAGATTACGCCGGCTATGGTCACGAGTGGAGCGCCGCATGAGACAGCCTATAATTGCCGCTCAGGCCATCTCGGCCTGCTTCAACCACGTCAAAGGGGTAACTAGCAATGAGCGAGGAAACGAACGACTTCTTCATGGAAGCGCGGCCACAGATCAGCGTCTTCGTCGCGGAGAATGGCAATCTGCAGATCGACGTTTCGCAAATGAACGGCAGTGCCGACAGGGTCGAATTCAACTCTGTCGAAATCCCTCCGGATTGCGTCCAACAGGTCGCGGAAGCCATGCTTCGTATAGTGAAAAACTAGCATCTATTTCATCCGCCACGGCACCCGCCAAGCGCATTTTTGCGGTAGCGGGGGTCTGATGGCGCGATCACGCAATATCAAACCCGGCCTCTATAAAAACGAGGACCTGGCGGAATGCTCGATCTGGGCACGCTTTATTTTCCCCGGCCTATGGATGCTCGCAGACCGGGCTGGTCGTCTGGAAGATAGGCCAAAACGAATCAAGGGTGAGCTGCTCGCATACGACAGCATCGAAATCGATCCGTTGCTCGATGAGCTGGTCCGTTTCGGTTTTATCCTGCGCTATGAGGTGGATGGAAAGCGTTTCATCCAGATTTGCAAGTTCGCAGAGCACCAGACTCCGCACGTCCGAGAGCAGGCCAGCGACATCCCTGCGCCTCAAAATTACGAGGCCTGCACAGAAAAGGCACTGCCCAGGCACGACCTAGGTAATGGCGAGACATCGCCAAGATCGCCTGATTCTCTGATTCCTGATTCTCTGATTCCTGATACCGGATTCCCGACAGCAGGGCACGCGCCGGAAAATTCGCTGCGCGAAAATTCCGAGACTCGCTCACCGACTGCCGTCGACTTGAGCATTGCGATGCGTGCTGGCGGCATTGCCACGCAACCAGCCGACCCGAGGTTGATGGCCCTGGCAAGCCAAGGTGTCGAGCCGGACACCGTTGCGGCGGCTTGCGCCGAAGCGCGCCGTGCCAAGCCGGGAGCGAAGATCAGCGCTGGCTACGTGTTCGCCATCCTCGGCCGCTGGGCTGACGACGCTGCAGCTCTTCGGGTGGCCGGAGCAGGGCGGCCGCCGCCTCGCGGTGGATCGGTGGCGTCGATGAAGGTTGCTGGGCTTGACCACACCAGCACCCAGGAGGCCATGGCGGCCAGCATGAAAAAAATGGGCACAACCGTTCCGGAGGGCGAAGTTGAATTCAATTGAAAATAATCCCATGCGGAAAGCATCGGGGCTGATTGCCGACCTGGCGGGCAAATTGCAGCTGGTCGACGGCAATTGCGACGAACATGGCCCGGCGTCGGTGTTGGTGCGCCGTGAAAAGGCCTCCTGGCACTGCCCAGCATGCCTAGAGCGCACGATCGCAGACGAGCGAAGGGGGTTGGTGCTTCGCGAGCATACGGCGGCTCTAATGGCCTCTGCTGCGATTCCGGCCCGCTACGTCGGCCAACGCTTTGTGGCGAGCACGGCGGACCAGAAGGCGGTGCGGGTCCAGGTCAAGGCCTTCCGCGACTTCATCGTCGAGCAGCCGCGCTGGGCGGCCCTGGTGCTGGCGGGCGAGTGCGGGACCGGCAAAACGCTGCTGGCCTGCGAGTTTGTCGAGTCGATGGTGAAAAATCTGGGCATGAGCGCCCGCTACCTGACCGCCAAGGGGATGATCAGCGAGATCCAGGCGACCTACGGCAGGGAAGGGCGTAGCGAAGAGACTGAAATCGCGCGGCTGGCCAGCTACGATGTGCTGGTGATCGACGAGATCGACGCCAAGCCCGATACCGCCAACGCCAACCTGCTGCTGAACGAGATCGTCAACCGCCGCTACAGCGACGGCAAGCCGGTGGTGGTGATCACGAACCAGAAATTCAGCGACCTGGGCCAGTACGTGGGCGACCGCGTCTATAGCCGTTTGCATGAAAATTCCTTCGTCTGCGCCCACACCTGGGCCGACGCGAGGCGCGCGGCATGAGCAGCCCTTGCGAGAGCGCGAACTGGCGGCTGGCCACCCTGCTGGGCTGGACGGAAATCTTCAGCGTCGGGGCCGGTGCGCTGCTCGGCACGCCGCCGGGTGGTGCGCCGGATAGCCGTGGCCAGGCGGCTGTGCCGGACTGGTGCGGCAGCTGGGACGCGTGCGGCCCGCTGATGGTCAAGCACGCCTGCTTCCCGAAGCTGAGCCTGCTTGAGCGCGGCCTGGTCTACGTGCTCCGCAATGGCGTTCCCGTTGGCTCTCTCGCTATCGCTGATTTCCCGAGCCGCGACCACGCCGTGCGCACGGCCATCGTGTATTCGATTATTGGGCGCCTGAATGCCCGAACAAAACCAGAAGGAGCTTAGATGGTCATTGACAAACACCGGGTGCTGGCGCAGATCGCGCTTCAGCCGAAAATCCGCTCGGTCGAGATCGCGGATGCGATGGATTGTGAGGCGGAGATGATCGACCGCTGCCTGGCGCCGGAGATCGCGGCGGGTGACGTGAAGGTGCTCAGGGCCTTTGCGCCGAATGGCCGCCCGGTCTCGGGGTTTGAGTTCAGCGAAGCGTTCGTCCGGACTGCTGCCTACGGTGCTATCGCTGCGGCTGCCGGGATTGATGCTGCCCCTTTGCCACCTGTCGCAGCCACTGTTGCGCCGCCCGCGGTCGCGCGCCCGGTCCCGGCGCCAAAGACGCGGCCAGCGGCCGTTCCGGGGACTGCTACCGAGCCGCCAATGACCTACTTCGACAAGGCCATCGCGTTCATTCGCAGCAATGGCGGCCGGGTCGATAATGAGTCTCTGCGCGAAGCGCTGGGTCTGGGGATCGGTGCGTCGCCCATTTCTTACCTGCGCTTACCGACGAACGATGGCCGTCTGAAACGCGTGGGCCGGGACTGGTTGCTGGGCGAGCGCGCTGCCGCCACGCCGCGTTACAAAGCCGGGCTGGCCGTGCCGCGCGCGCTCAAGCCTCCTGTGGATGTTCAGAGCCCTTTCCGGTGCGCGATCTGGTCGGACGGGATGATGGAGCTGCAACGAGCAGGTCAGACCATCGCGATCCTGGCGCCGGCGGAGCAGGCTGCGCTGTCCGCCTTGCTGGCGGGCTGACATTGGTCGCTGACGTTTTCAAGGTGGGCCGCGTCTGGCATTACCGCTTCCAGGTGGCCGGCAAGCGCGTCCAGCGCAGCGCCCGCACGATCAGTAAGCCGCGTGCGGCCGCCATCGCTGAAAAAGCCTACACCGATGCGACCGTGCGGGCCAACGGTGGCGTGCCGGTACCGACGTTGGCCGAGCTGCTGGCCGACTGGGCCGCCGTGCGCGCGCACCACTCCAGCGCCCATCACGTGCGCAGCGTCGAAACCTTCGGCCGCCTGCACATGCACGGCATGGCCGACCTGCCGATCAACCAGATCGACACCGACACCGTCGAGCGTGCGCGCAGCATCCACCTCCAGACGCATAGCCGGGCTTCGGCGAACCACTGGCTGCGTGTGCTCAAGCTGCTGGTGAACTGGGCGGTGCGGCGCGAGATCCTGGTGCGCCTGCCCTGGGCCGTGGCCATGCTCACGGTGCAGAAACGCCCGCGCGCGATCCTGCCGCTGGCCGCCGCCATTAAGTGGTTCGCTGCTGTGGACCAGGCCGCCGTCCGCTCGCCCGACATCGGCGTGGCAGTGCGCCTGATGCTGTGGCTGGGCCTGCGCGAGTCGGAGGCGATCACCGCGCGCTGGGAATGGATCGATTGGGAGCGCGCCACTTACACGCCCGGCAAGACCAAGGGCAAGGAAGCCGACCCGCTGCCCATGATGGAATGGCTTGTGGACTACCTGACCCCACTGCGCCGGCCTGAAGGCCTGATCGTCAGCAAGCCGGACGGCGAGGCCTATGGCGCCAGCTTTGCAAGGGCCGCGATCAAGGCCGCCAACACCAGCTGCGCCACCAAGGGCATCACCCCGCACCGCCTGCGAGGCACCATCGCCACGCTGATGAGTGAGAGCGGGGCGCCCATCCAAGATATTCAGGCTTACCTGCGTCACAAGGACGTGCGCACCACCATGGCCTACCTGGAAAAGCGCATGGACCGGATCACCACGACGCAAGCAAAAATTGCGCGAAAAGCGGGTTTAACATGGCGAGAAAGTGGCGAACAACTCGAAACCGAGCCTTATAGAAGCTGAATCTCAAGATTATTGAGGATCATCAGAAATTAGCAGATCAAGGCGCCGTCGAGCGCCACCAAAAACCACCTCCAAGACTTACCACGAAGCAAGGGATCGACATGACACGAGAAAAACTGACACTGGCCTGGCGCGGCAACACGGCGCGCGTTCCGGACATCATCTTTGACGACGATGTTGAGCCGCCGGCAGCCGCTGCCGCGCCGGTACCAGTGGCTCGCGTGCTTACCCTCCCTCCGGTCCCCGTAAGGACCGTCCAGCAGCAGCACTATGACAATGTGGTGCTGCTGCTCGACGGCTGGGCCGACTGGATTCGCACCGGCGAGCCGATCGCCGAGGGCGCGCCGCGTCAGTGTCTGGGCGCACCGGACGCCCGTATTCATTCGTTCGAGGATATGGAGATTGAAGTCAACAAGCGTTTGGTGCGCGAGGTGCACACCGCCGTGTGGGAGTTGCCGGTGATGGAGCGCGAGGCAGTCATGGTCCATTACGGTCTGGCCACTCGATCAGTGTGGCGCGCCAACTTGGCCGCAATCTTCGACCTGGCCGTGGAGCGCCTGTTCGAGGTGCTTAAGTCACGTGTCGCATGTTGACTGTTGCGTTTGCCAAAAAAGTAAAGTAAGATTCGCACATCGGGGCTTCGTGCGCCCGAAAATATTGAAGCCTGCCACCTCACGGTCGCGGGCTTTTTTGTTTTCTGCTGTTCGTTTCGAGGTTCCTATGACCATCGTTACTCGACCATCGCGCGAAGCTGTCCGCGAATACATGAACCGCCGTGCAGCCCAGCCTGGGCCGCCGCCAGCACCGGAGCAAATCCGGCGCGAGCTCGGTTGGTATTTGATAGTGCCGCCGAAAATCCCAGTTCCGCGGGTGTAGCTCAATGGTAGAGCGGAAGCCTTCCAAGCTTTCCACGAGGGTTCGATTCCCTTCACCCGCTCCAGTGTCTCCAGCCCGGTACATGCCGGGCCTTTGCCGCCTGCCGCATCACTGCGCTGGCGGCTTTTCTTTTTGAGGTGCCCTATGGCTTTGCGAACGCATGAGATGCGCAGCCTGATTCTCTGCGCTGCTACAGCCCCAAAGGGGGAGTTGCTGGGTCAACTCGTCACGCAACTCATGGACTCCGAGCGTGCGCGTGAGATTCTGCGCGCCAAGGGGTACGGATGCACCGGCATGTCAGCCAGCGCAACTGCTGCTCAGGTGCCGAACGCTCCCAACCACTGAAGGGAGAGAAGTAGATGCCACGCCGCGCCAAATCGATCTGCCGACAGGCAGGCTGCGGCGCTCTGATCGACAAGCCTGGGCACTGCGACAAACACAAGAAGGCCAACCAGGCGGCAGACGCCGAGCAGCGCGGTACCGCCCACGAGCGCGGTTACACCAGCGCATGGAGCAAGGCCAGAGCAGGTTATCTACGCGCACATCCATTGTGCGTTGCCTGCGCTAAGGAGGGGCGCCCCGCTGTTCCGGCGAACGTGGTCGACCACATCACCGCGCACAAGCTGAAGGCCGCGTTGGACAGCGGCAACGAGCAAGCAATAGCCAAGGCTAAGGCGCTGTTCTGGGATAGCGATGGCAACTGGCAGTCGCTGTGCAAGCGGCACCATGACCGAAAGACCGCGACCGAGGATGGCGGATGGGGCCGCGCTGGTGCAGTTCGAGCCGGGATCGCCTGAGTTGTTGCGACAAGGCAATGATTGCCCCGGGGTACGTCAAAAGTCTAGGGACTTTTCCGTCCAGACCGTCCTGTCCCTCGAATTTTTACGCCCGCGAAATATGAAATCAAACCGGACCCGCCATTAATTGCGGAAAGGCAACGAAAGGCAGGTAGAAATGGCAGGTGTTGCGGGGAGGTCGGGCCGGAAACCAAAGCCGGCCGAACGCAAGATCGCCGCCGGCAATCCGGGCAAGCGTGCCATCAATAAAAATGCGCCGGACTTCGGCCTGGCCACCGACATCGACGCTCCGGACTGGATCGTCGGCGAGGCGCGAAACATGTGGGCGCGCATCGCGCCTCTGCTGCTTAAGCAAAAGGTGCTGCAGGTAACGGACCTACACAACGTCGAGGGGTTTTGCGTTGCCTACGGCACCTGGCGCGCTGCGTCGGACCATGTGATCACGAACGGCGTCGTTGTCGAGGGCGCCACCGGCGGCCCGATCAAGAACCCGGCGTTGACCGCGCTGAACGAGGCGGCTAAGCAGATGATCGCCTTCGGTTCGCTGCTCGGCCTGGACCCGGCGAGTCGCCAGCGGCTCGTCGGCGCCGGGAAGAAGCAGGGAAACAATCAATTTGGCGCTCTGATCCATGGCTGAAAAAAAATATCCTCGGGTCGAGCAAGCGAACAAGTACGCGCGCGATGTCGTCGCAGGCCGTTTGGTTGCCTGCCGCTGGGTGAAACTGGCTTGCCAGCGCCACCTGGACGATCTGGCGAACAGTCGTACGCGCGGCAGCACATACCCATACAAGTTCGACGCCGCCGAAGCGGAAAAGAAGCTGCATTTTATCGAACTGCTGCCGCACACCAAGGGCGAATGGGGCTTCAAGCGCCAAGCGGTGACGCTGGAACCATGGCAGAAATTCGGCCTGGCCTGCACCTTTGGCTGGCGCCACAAAAAGACGGGCTTCCGCCGTTTTCGCGAGAGCTACTGGGAAGTATCCCGGAAAAATGGCAAGTCGGTCATCGGTGCTGGCGTGGCGCTGGGTATGTTCGTGGCCGATAACGAGTTCGGTGCCGAGGTGTACTCCGGCGCGACCACGGAAAAACAGGCATGGGAAGTATTCCGTCCGGCGCGTCTGATGGTGAAGCGCACGCCGCTGTTGGTCGAGGCGGCCGGTATCGAGGTCAACGCGGCCAGCCTGACGCTGCCGGAAGACGGCAGCCGGTTCGAGCCACTGATCGGCAGCCCGGGTGACGGCGCCTCGCCATCGTGCGCGATCATCGACGAGTACCATGAACACGACTCGGCAGCACTGTACGAAACCATGCTGACCGGCATGGGCGCGCGCCGGCAGCCGCTGATCCTGATCATCACCACCGCCGGCGCCAACATCGAGGGACCGTGCTACGACAAGCGTCGCCAGGTGATCGAAATGTTGGACGGCACGGTTCCCGACGACGAGTTGTTCGGTTGGATTTTCACCATCGACGAAGGCGACGAATGGATTGATCCGGCCGTGCTGGCCAAGGCCAATCCGAATATGGGTGTATCGGTGTTCCGGTCCTACCTGGAGAGCCAGCAGCAGAAGGCAATCCGCAGCGCGCGCTTCACCAATACGTTCAAAACTAAGCATCTGAACGTGTGGACGTCGGCGAAAACCGGCTTCTACAACTTGGAAAAATGGCGTGGGTGCGAAGACAAGACCCTGACGGACGAGCAGTTCGAGGGGCAGTCGTGCACCCTGGGCTTTGACTTGGCCCGCAAGCTGGACATGAACAGCATGGCCAAGGTGTGGCACCGCGACATTGACGGAAAACGGCACTACTACAGCGTCGGCCCGAAATTCTGGGTGCCCGAGGAAACGGTTCGTGATACCGATAACAAGCGGATGGCGGAACGGTTCCAGGCCTGGGTGAACACCGGCATGCTTGACGAGACGGAGGGCGCTGAAGTCGACTATCGCGAGATATTGGCCTCAGCCATCGAGGTCAACAAGGTGTCGCCTGTTAACGAATGCCCGATCGATCCGCATGGCGCCACCGGCCTGTCGCATCAGCTGGATGACGAAGGGCTCAACCCCATCGTCGTCACCCAGAACTACACGAATATGAGCGACCCGATGAAAGAGCTGGAGTCGGCAATCGCGTCGGGCCGCTTCCACCATGACGGCAATCCGATCATGACCTGGTGCGTGTCCAACGTCATCGGCAAGTTTTTGCCGGGAAACGACGACGTGGTGCGCCCGATCAAGCAAGGCGAAGACAATAAAATCGACGGCGCTGTCGCGCTGATCATGGCCATCGGCCGGATATTGCACGCCGATCCGGAAGAAGAAGTTCAAATTATTAGCCTATAACCGATGATCAATCCACTTAAAAGACTGGCGGCCATGTTCGGCGTCGGCACTCCCGCGCCCGCAAGTGGCACGATCGAGAATGCCGTCACCGTGGTCCGGTCGAGCGATCCGCAAATCATCGCGATGCTGGGGGGCGAGTCATCCGCATCTGGCTTTCCAGTGACGGCCGACACCGCGATGCGCGTATCCGCCGTGTTCGCATCGGTACGCTTGCTCGCCGGTACCCTGGCATCCATTCCTGTGTCGATCTATCGCGAGGTAGACGGCGTGCGCGAGAGTATTCAGCCCGACTTGTGGTGGCTGCTCAATGAAGAGCCGATCGCCAACTGGACCTCCGCGGCGATGTGGAGCTGGGTGATGCAATCCCGGATGATGCGCGGCGATGGATATGTGGAGATTGTCCGGGCCGGCGCCAGAATCAGCGCCCTTCGTCCGCACCACCCGGACCTGGTGAACGGGCGAAAAGTCGGGGATTACCTGATTTACAGCGTTACCGATGAGGACGGCCGGGTACGCGCCGTGCATCAAGACGACATGCTGCATTTCACCGGTTTCGGATTCAACGGTGTGCGCAGCATGTCCGCCATTCAGTGGGGCGCCTTTCAGTCGATCGGCGTGGCGCTCGCGGCCGACACCTTCTCCGGCAGCTTCTTTGCGAATGGCGCGGCCCCGAAGCACGTACTGACCACGCTCGCAAAGCTCGATGCCGAGCAAATCGAGCAGCTTCGTTCGGAGTACTCAAAAAAATACTCCGGCCCTCGCAATGCCGGCGCGCCCATGGTGCTGCCAAAGGACGTGGACCTGAAAGAGATGTCCATGACCGCGGGCGACGCGCAGCTGCTGGAAACGCGTAAATACCAGGTTGTCGATATCGCCCGTGCTATGGGCGTGCCTGCCCACTTGATCGGCGCGCAAGAAACGACCAGTTCCTGGGGAGCTGGCGTGCAGGCGCAGACCCTGGGTTTCATCAAATTCTCCATGCAGGCTCACTTGGACATCGTGCGGCAGGAGTTAAACCGGAAACTGTTCCGCCGGGCCTCGCCGTTCGTCGAGCACAAGATGGAATCGCTGATGTCTGGCGATTCGAAGGCCGAAGGCGACTACATGCGCCAGTGCGTCGGCGGCTCCCAGGGGCCGGGCTGGATGACCATCAACGAAGCCCGCCGCATCAAGAACCTCCCGCCAGTCCCTGGTGGCGACGTTATTTACCGCCCCGATAAGGCCGCGCCCACCGCTCCCGAAACCAAGGATGACAATGAAAAAGATAGTGCAGCTGATCCGCAATAACGCAGGCCGCGAGCAGGCGACGATCCGTGCCGAGGGCGAAGATTCTGTAATTTACCTGTACGACATCATCGATCCGTACTGGGGAGTCGGTGCGGCGCAGTTCAACAAGGAGCTGGCCAGCATGCACGGGAAGAAAGTGACGCTGCGCGTCAATTCGCCCGGCGGCGACGTGTTCGACGGCCGCGCCATGGCAACAGCCATCGCCCAGCACGGCGATGTACACGCCATCATTGAAGGCTTGGCCGCCAGCGCCGCCACCTACGTGACCTCGGCCTGCGCCAGCGTGCAGATCGCCGCTGGCAGCTTCTACATGATCCACTATGCCTGGACCATGGCCTACGGGAACAAAGACGACCTGCTGAAGACGGCCGACTTGCTGGGGAAAATCGACAACACCATCATCGACGACTACGTCAAAAAGACCGGCAAGACGCGCGACGAGATCGCCGCCTGGATGAGCGCGGAAACCTGGTTCACCGCCGACGAGGCCGTGGCCAACGGTTTTGCTGACGCGGTCAGTGATTCGGTCAAGGTCGAAAACAAATGGGATCTCAGCGCTTACAGCAACGCGCCCAAGCCGCCACCGCGCGATGACGCAGCGGACTGGGAGGCCGCCCGCCAGCGCAACATGAATCGCCTTCGCCTCCACGAAATCGGATAACGCACTCGCGCAATCCAGCACCCAGCCGCCCCGAGCGGCTTTTTTTACGCCCGTAGAAAGGGAAATACAATGAAATCGATTCAAGCACTGCGCGAGCAACGTCAGCAGCTCGCCAAAGAAGCCCGCAATCAGATGGCCAATAAAGGCGACCGCGCCTGGACCAAGGAGGATCAGACCGCCTTCGACGCGCGCGCCGACCTGATCGATTCGATCGAAAACGAGATCACCGCAATCGAAAAGGTGATGGCCTTTGAAGTCGAAGAACACAGCCGCGATGTCGAGAACTTCCGCAGTAATCCGGGCGCCTTGGCGGAGAACAACAATCCGCGCGCCTTGTTCGTCAAGCTGTTGCGGGAAGGCCCGCAGGGAATGTCACGGGAAGAAATTGCGGAAATCCGCAATACCATGTCGACCACCACCCCATCCCAGGGTGGCTACACCGTCCAGACCGACGTCGCGAAGGAGTTGATCGATATCCTCAAGGCCTACGGCGGCATGCGTGGTGTGGCCAGCAGCATTACGACCTCGACGGGTAATCCCCTGGGCTACCCCAACTCCGACGGCACTTCGGAAGAGGGCGAGTGGGTTGCTGAAAATATCCAGGCATCGTCCGCCGATGCTTCGTTCGGCACCGTCGCCCTGAATCCGTTCAAGGCCAGTTCGAAGATCATCACCATTCCGATGGAGCTGCTGGCGGACACCTCGATCGACATCATTGCGATGGTGAACAAGCGCATTCGCGATCGCATCGGCCGCACGATGAACAAGGGCTTCACCACCGGCACCGGCACTGGCCAGCCCAATGGTTTCGTGACCGCCGCCAGCGTCGGCAAGATCGGCGCCTCCGGCCAGACCGTCACCGTGTTGTACGACGACCTGGTCGATCTGCAGGAATCGATCGACCAGGCCTACCAGGATGCCGGCACCTGTCGCTGGATGATGCACCAACAGACCCGCAAGGTCGTCCGCAAGATCAAGGATGGCGCGGGACGTCCAATCTGGGCGGAATCCTACGAGGCAGGCATCAAGACGGGCACGCCGGCGCAATTGCTCGGCTCCGACGTCACGATCAACAACGACATGGCCCAGCCGGCCGCTAACGCTAAGACGATCGGCTTCGGCGACTACTCGAAGTACATGATTCGCGACGTGCTGGACGTGACCCTGTTCCGCTTTGACGACTCCGCCTTTGCCACGAAGGGCCAGGTCGGTTTCCTCGCCTGGTCCCGCGCCGGCGGCAATCTCCTCGACGTCAACGGCATCAAGCTTTACCAGCAGTCCGCCACCTAACGGCTCGGGCGGCGCGCCTCCGGCCGCCGCCCACCCATTCAAGGAAATCTCATGTCCAAAAAACCTCCTGTGGCGGCTGGTGAAGTCGCGCGCGGTGTCAGCGCTTCCCCGTCTGATCCTGTTGTTGAAATTATCCAAACTGCGCCTGTTACCGTGCGCGCCCGTGTGCTGGTCGATTGCGACTACGGTCGATGCAACGACGTGATCGAAATTGATGCGGACCTTGTTGAAGCCCTGGGGACCGTAGTTGACGCCGCCCCAGAGGCAGTGGCTTATGCCGATTCCTTGAAGGGCTGACCATGACGATCCGCCTTCTGTGCGCATACGACAAATATCCGGCAAATGCAATCGTCAGTCTGGACGCTGGTACCGAGGCTGGATTGATTGCCGCGAAGACCGCTAGTGCGAGTCTAACTGGCGGGGTAACCTATTATCCGCCACCGACTTCCAAGCCGCTGACCGCGGCTTCCGGCCGATTCCTGAACAACGTGGCGCGCCAGCGCACGGTCGGCATCGCGGCCAACGCGCCCATTGCCGGGACATTCACCCTTGGGCGCCGCGCGCCGGGACCATTTGACGCAGTGCGCGCGGTTCTTACCGGAGCAGCGTCCAGCGCGGTGAATACGTTCAAGCTGTCGATTGCCACCTCGGCAAAGTACAACAACGGCTACATGCCAGTCAGCGCTGCCGGCGCGGCGCTGCCCTTTACGCTATTTACCTTCGGCACTACCGACGTGGAGAACCCACGAAACCCCGGAGGTGGTGCGGCTAACACGCTGATAGAGAACGCCAGTGGCTCGGGCGTCACTCTGGTCGAGGGAAGCGTTTCGTCCGATATCCTGCAGCACGTTTCGCAAGATCGTACCGATATCGCAGGGGCTGATCCCTTCTACATACTGCGATTGCAGGGAACGAACCCGCCGGCCAAGGACATCCTGGAGTGCTCCTCCGCATCCCCCAATCCCTTCAGCTCGGTCATCCCCGAATTTTATTCGGGCTACTGGGCGGGTGCAGACTACACCACCGCAGATCCGCCTGGCGCTCCGACCCAAGGCTGGCTGCCTTGCGTCGATCTTATTTTCTATCTGCGCGGGAAGGTTGTGTACTCGATCGCAAACGCCGCAGACAGCCTGGGCCAAGGCTGGGTGCCAACCAGCGTGGTGCCGCAATTCGGGGGCAATATCAACGGTTGGTGCAGGCAGATGGTGGCCATGTTGAACGACGCCGGCATCACCGCGTCCTACACCGCACTCAACAATACCGGCAACTACTCCGAGATCTTCCACAACCGCGCTATCAATGCGCTGTATTCCGGAGGGCTTACCCACCTGTTCCTTGCCCCATGGAGCGTGAATGAGACCGCAAACGGAGTTGCGGGCGTCGTCGCTGCTCTCAAGCGTGTATCTCTGATTATCGGCTTGGCCGCACAGCGCCGGGTGAAGTTGATCTTGGTTCGTCCGTGGGCCGGGCAGGGGCTGGACATGACGCTGTTCAACATGGTCCAAGCGTATTGCGACCAGTACGCAGCGTCGGGCGGCACCGCGGCGGACGCGCGCGAAGTGGTCAGCGCAGACCCGGCTTCCAACAACATCCGGCCAGAATTCGCGGTCAGGGATGCTAGCGGCGCAATCTTCGACACTATCCATCTGAACAACGCCGGGCACGAAGCGGTTGGTCGGCACTTCTTCAACACCCGCGCCGCCTTCGCATTATCGTAGGTGATAAATGACAAAAATCCGAACTGCTGCCCCAACCGTGCTGGCCGTCACACTGGCCGAAGCCAAGGCCAGCTTACGTGTCGATGCTGACATCACCGACATGGATGACCTGGTCACGATGTGGGCGAAAGGCGTGATCGCGGACGCGGAGCACCTGACCGGTCAGCGCCTGATGGAGCAGACCTGGGAAGTTCGATTGCCGTGCTTCCCAGAAGCTATCAGCCTGCCGCATCCCGTGTTGACCATTCAGTCGGTGGCATATATCGACGCAGCGGGCGCCGACCAAGTGCTGGCCGCGCCCGCCTATCGGCTGAACCGCGCCGCCTACGCCAGCACGCTGACGCCGGCACGTGGCACCAGCTGGCCGGCCACGGCCGAAGACGACGCGGCCGTTGTGGTTACGCTCCAGTGCGGCCATGGCAACACGCCCGCCGCCACACCGGACAACTTCCGGCTGTATATCCTCGCAAAGCTGGCCGAACAGTTCGACCCGGCCACGCGGATGGAGCGCAACACGGTGCAATCGACCTACCTGGACGGCCTGCTCGACGCTTGCTGCTGCTACGCATGAGTCTCTCGGCGCTGCTGGATAAACGCATCACGCTCCAGGTGCTGAGCGAAGGCCGTGATGCAGCCGGCCAGGCCGGGGTGGCCGGATGGATCAATTTCATTGCCGTCGGCGATGGAAAGATCTGGGCGGGCATCAAGGACATGAGTGGTCGTGAGCTGGTCGCCGCAGGCGCGCCGCAAAACCCGGTGCAGACCCTGATCACGATCCGGTACCGGCCCGGTGTCTTGGCGAAGATGCGGGCGCTGCACGGTGCCGACATTTACAGCATCGAGGCGGTGCTGGGTCAGGATAGCCGCAAGCTGACGCTGGCGTGCACGAGGCTGGCACGATGACCTTCCACGTCGATTTGTCCGAGCTGGACGGTCTGCGCGCCCGCATCGAGAGCTTCGGTGTCGCTGTAAAAGAGAACGTGGCAATGCGAGGTGTCGCGGGAATGGCAAAAGTGGTCTACGACGAAGCGCGGTTTTACGCGCCGATATCGGAAAAGGCGCACGTCTTCTACGGCCGAAATTCCGTGCGTACCGGCGTCAAGTACACATTTCAGCCCGGCAATCTGAAAAGCGCGATTTATCGAACCTACTCGCCAGAACTGTCGAACGCCAACCACAAGGTATATCGCGTCAGCTGGAACCACCGCAAGGCGCCATACGGCCACATGGTGGAGTTCGGTACTTCGCACGCGCCGGCGTTTCCCTTCCTCGGCCGCGCGCTGTCCGCCATCCCACGCGCCATCGCCGCCGGCAAGTTCGAAATGACCGAGGCGATGCTGGAAATCACGAGGCAAGCATGAGTATGGAATCCTTGATTGTCGGCGTGCTGGACCCGTTGGTGGCCGGCAAGTGCTGGCCGGATGTCGGGCCAGACGCGCCGACACTGCCCTACATCACCTACCAGCAGGTGGGCGGCGACGCCATCAACTTCATCACCGGCGGGCAGCCGAGTAAGGCCAACGCGCGCGTGCAGGTGAATGTGTGGGCGGCCACCAGGATGCAGGCTAAAGCGCTGGCGCAGCAGGCGGAAACCGCGCTGCGTGGCGTAGCCGCGCTCCAGACCGAAGTGCTTGGGGCGCCCTCGTCAACCTACGACGACGTGACGAAGTATCGCGGCACCATCCAGTTCTTCAGCTGCTGGACGGACGTAGCGTAGCAGTAGAAATACCCAATCAACGGCCCGCCAAATGTGCGGGCCTTTTGTTTTTCTGGCCCTTTGCGGGTGCCATCAACCTGAGCCGCCTCGTGCGGCCTTTTTTCGCCCATCGAAAGGATCTACCCCATGAGTGTATCGCTCCCCAATGGCATTATTCTGTCGCTCGCGACGGCCTATGCCTCCTCGCTGACGGTCACGGCCGCCAGCAACGCCGCCGAGTGCGTGCTGACCGTCACCAACACCCTGGCGGCCGGCGACATCGTGGAACTCATCTCCGGCTGGTCCCGCGCCAACAACCGCCTGTTCCGCGTCAAGTCGCCAACCGGCGCCAACCTGGTGCTGGAAGGCTTCGATACCACCAGCACCACGCAATTCCCAGCCGGCAGCGGTACCGGGACGATCCGCAAGATCAACTCCTGGACCCAGATTCAGCAGGTGATGGACCTGACCAGCTCCGGCGGCGAGCCGCAGTACCAGACCTATTCCTTCCTGGAAGACGACTACGACCGCCAAATTCCCACCACCACCTCGGCCCAGTCGCTGGCGATCAACATCGCCGATGACCCGACCCTGGGCGGCTACCAGGCGATGAAGGCCGCGGCACTCTCGCGCACCGTCACCGGCCTGCGCGGCGCCCTGCCGCAGGGCGGTTTCCTGTTCTACAACGGCATCGTCGCCTTCGACGAAACCCCGAGCATGTCCAAAGGCAACGTCATGCAGTGCAAAGGCGGCTTCGCCCTGCAAGGCAAGCCGGTGCGCTACGCCACCTAAGACCAGTCGCCTTGCCTGCAGCGATGCGGGTTTTACGCAGCCGAGGGCAATCCCCGGCTGCTTTTTTACACCTAAAAAAAGAGAAAATACCATGGCTATCAAACTCGGCAAGAACCCGAAAAGCTTCAAGAAAGAAGTTCCCGTCGTCACGGTGGATGGCGTCACCGACATCGTGAACGTCACCTATATCTATCGCACCCGGCTCGAATTCGCCCAGCTGCTCGACGAGCGCATCGCCGATGGCGAAGCGGCCCTGAAGGCCGCCGAGGCAGCGAAAGCTTCCGCACCGGAAGGCGACGACAGTGGCATTACCACTACCCAGCCCCCCGTCAGCATCAAAGAAGGCTACCTGAAAGCGACCAAGGAAAGCGCTGAAACGGTGCTGCAGGTCGCCTCCGGCTGGGATCTGGACGACCCCTTCACTGTCGAGAACCTGCAGCGTCTGGAAGACGAATTCCCCGGCACGCTCAGCGACATCCAGATGGTCTACCAGAAGGCCGTGATGGAGCACCGCAGAAAAAACTAGAAGCCGTCGCGAAGGAGATGTATTCGCCCCCCGCCTCGGCGCAGCAGCTGGAGGCATGGGGGCTACTAGCATCAGACATCGCGGCGGTGGAAGTGTTTGAAGAGAACATCCCGGCCTTCGACCTGTTCGCCTACATGAGCACCCAGTGGATGGTGGGCTTTGGCGGCGCCACAGGGCTGAAATATGAAGTCGCGCACAGCTACCTGGACCGGCGAAAGCTTGGAATCGACGAGTTCGAGAACCGCATGGATGACCTGCGAATCATGGAGCAGGCCGCCCTGGCGGTGATGCGCGAACAGCAAAAGGAGAAGTAAATGTCTGATCAGATCGGCGCCGCCTCAATCCGGCTCGCTTTAGATTCGAGTGGGGTGGATGCTGGTTTGAACCGGATGGAGGCATCGGTCACCCAAACCGGACGGTCCCTGAGCAATCTGGGGCGCACCGGCGCGGCCGCCATCAGCAATATGAGCGCTGGGGCTGATGCTTCGGCGACTACCTTCGAACGCGCTGCGCAAAGAAGGATTCGCAGCCTCCAGCTGGAAGCTGTTGCTTTGGAGTCCGGTGGGCGCGCGACCCGACAGTACCAGGAAGCCTCTGCGCGTGCCTATGGTGGTGATGCTCTCGTAAATGCCATCCGCCCACAGCTCGATGCACTCGATCAAATCCGGGCTCGGCAAGATGCCGCAGCGCAGGCTGCGCTGCGAGGTGGCGCAGCATTTCAAGGCAACGCGCAGTCCGCCGCCGCGCTGGCCGCATCACTGCGCCAAGTGCCGGCGCAGCTGACCGACATCGTCACATCGCTGCAAGGTGGGCAGGCCCCGCTGACCGTTTTCCTGCAGCAGGGCGGGCAATTGCGCGACATGTTCGGCTCGGCCGGCGGCGCAGCGCGCGCGCTGGGGGGCTACCTGATTAGCCTGGTCAGTCCGTTGAAGGTGTTGATGGCCGCCGTTGCCGTGACGGCCGTGGCGTACAAGCAGGGTGCCGACGAAGCTGATGCTTACGCCAAGGCCATCATCCTGACGGGCAACGCCGCAGGCGTCACCACCAACCAGCTCGCCAACATGGCGAAACAGGGGGCTGCGGTAGCGGGCACCCAGTCCGCCAACGCCGAAGCGCTGGCGCAACTGGTAGGCACCGGCAAGGTGGGCGCTGACGAGCTGCTGCGTGCGTCCACCACTGCTGTCCAGTCCCAGAAGTATCTCGGCATCGCCGTCGAGGACACGGTGAAGGCATTCGCAGATCTGGGTAAGGACCCCCTGCAAGCCACGCTCAAGCTCAATGACCAATACAACTATCTGACAGAATCGACATACAGGCAGATCAAAGCGCTGACCGAACAGGGTAAGACCAGCGAAGCTGCCAAGGTTGCGCAAAATGCTCTCGCGGAAGCTCAGGACGCAAATATCAAGAAGGTCAAGGCATTACTCGGCCCGTATGAGAAGGCATGGAAAGATCTAGGTGAGGCCGCAAAGCAGGCATGGGGCTTTATGGTCGACCAGGTGCGCGAAGATACCCTTGACGAGAAAATCGCGAGCGCACAAAAGAAACTCGAAAGGGCGAAACGGGCCTATTACGCGTTCGCCGGTACGACCGCCGAGAAAGACGCCGACCGCGACGACGCGCAGCGGCAACTCGATCGCCTGCAGAACCAGAAGAAGGTAGCCGAAGTTCAAGCTACTTCTGATGCCGATCGGATAAAACAGCTGACCGCTATCAGAAAACTGGACGAGGACGGCGTAAAGTATCTGGGCCGCCAGGCGCAACTGGATAAGGAAATCGCATTAGCTCGAACTTTGGTGCAGGACGCCGCCCCGCGCTGGCAGGATGCCACCACTACGGAGGAGCAAGTTCAGAAACGAATCGCGCTGATTCGATCAACCTATGCGGATTATTTCAACCAGTCGATCGAGGGGCAGATTGCGGCTGTGGAGCGCTTGGGCGCCGTCCAGGAGGAACAGGCTAAGCGCGCCCTGATTCCGATTCAGGCGAATCAGGATGCCGGTCTGAATAAAGCGCTTGACCAGCAGTTCGCCTATATCGACAAAATCGCGAAGGCTGACGAGGAGGCGCTTGTCCGCGAGAAGTCGCGTCTGCAGCAGCGACTTGCTTTCACCGCCCAGGAGACGGTTGGCATCGACGACCAGGCGGCGCACCAGCAAAAGCTGGCCGACCTGAACAGTCAGATCGCGGTGAAGAATGAGCAGATCGCCAATCGGCGCAAGCAACGTGACGCAGATATTTTTGTCGCAGACGTAAAGAACACCCATGAGGCTGCTGAATCCTATAAAGCACTCTACGACTCCCGGGTCGCTGACCTGAATGCCCTGGATCAGCAGGTGCAGGCGCAAAACGATCAAAATGCCGCGCTCGGCCTGAGTACCAAGCAACTGGAGGCCCTGAACACCGGCCTGGTCGAAGAGAAGGCCAGCCGGCTTGAGGTGCAGGCATCGATCATCGCGAACACGCAGGGCCGCGAGGACGAGGCGGAAGTGCTGCGCAAGACCGCGGCCCGCATGCGCGAGCTGAATGTCGCGCAGATCGAGGGCGCGCGCAAGGCGGCCGACCTGGATGCCTACAAAACGTTCTGGGATTCCATCGACAGGGCGGCGCAATCGGCTTTCTCCAACATCGGAGAAGGCGGCAAGTCTATGCTCGACCGTCTTCGCGACAGCCTGAAGTCCGGCCTGCTGGACCTGCTGTATCAGCTCACGGTGAAACAGTTCATCATCAACGTGAAGGCCAACATAAGCAGTGACGGTTTTGGAGCCATCGCCAACGCGCTGGGTGGGTCTTCTGGCAGCGCAGGCGGCTCCAACCTGTTTGGGACGGCGGCAAACCTGTTCTCCATGGGTGAGACAATCTATTCCGGTTTCAGTGCCGGCATCGCCAGCAGCATGGGCGGTGCAATCTCTACCCTGGGAGAAACTTTCGGATCGGCGGCGATGTCTTCGTTCGGGGCAGGGATGAGCATGACAACGGCCGAGGCTGCATCGGCTGTCGCGGCTGCAAATGCCGCAGCCGCAGGGACTGCCGCTGCGGGCAGTACGGCGACCGCAGGGAGTGCACTGAGCGCTGGCGCCAGCACCGCTGCGTCGATTCCGTACATCGGTTGGATTATCGCCGGGATGATGGCCAACGATGGTTTTTTCAAACAAGGCTACCGGATCGACAACCAGAAGAACGACATCACCAAGGAGATGCTGGCCAGCACATTTAAAGGTAACTTCTTCGGCCCCATCGGCGCAGCCATGACGGCCGCCATTGGCGCCGGCGATGCAATCCCGCGCAAGCTGGGCTTCAGTGACCGCATGTCTTCGCTGATCTCCGGCAGTTCTCTGTGGACCAAGGGCTTCGGTCACCAGTCTCCGACAATTGAGTCGCAGGGCATCGAGGGAACGATCAATACGCAAGGCGTCACCGCCACCAATTTCGCCAACGTGCTTGAGAAGGGCGGGTGGTTCCGTAGCGACAAAAGAACCAGTTTCACCGATCCACTGAATGCCGATGCAGACACTTCGTTCGATGCAACCGTCCAGGCGATGGTGGCGTCAGTCAAGGGTTTCGGTAAGGCCATGGGTGAGCAGACGACCCAGATCGACAGCTACACCAAGGCATTCAAGCTGAATCTGACCGGCGACGCCACCAAGGACCAGGCGCTGATCACCGATCTGTTCGTCGGCGTCGGCAACGATCTGTCCACCCTGCTGGTGCCGTCCATCGCGAAGCTGAAGCAAGAGAGTGAAAACGCCTCCCAGACGCTCCAGCGCGTGGCCGGCGACTATATCGCCATCGACGGCGCGCTGGGCGCCATCGGCCAGCGGTTCGCCGCGGTAGGTGTGTCGTCGCTGGAAGCGCGCGAGAACCTGCTCGCGCTGTCCGGTGGCCTGGACAATTTCGTCAGCAAAGCGGAATTCTTCTCGCAAAACTACCTGAGCGAATCGGAGCGCGTGGCCGCCGTCAGCAAGGTGCTGACCCAGTCGTTCACGGACCTTGGCGTGACGGCGATCCCGAAGACGCGTGACGAATTCAAGGCGCTGGTACAGGGACTGGACCTGACCGACGAGGGCAGCCGGAAGATGTATGCCGGCCTGATGGGCCTGGAGGAAGTTTTTGCCCAGGTCACGCCGCAGATCGACCACGCCGCCGTGGCGCTGGCTCAGCAGAACGAGCAGCGTCAGTTGGACGTCCAGTTGATGGCCGCACTGGGCAACGCCGAAGGCGCCCTCGCGGCCACCCGCGCCGATGCGCTGGCCGCGCTGCTGAGCGACCAGGCCCGCATCACACAGAGCCAAATCTATGCGGCTCAGGATGCCAAGAAGGCATTTGATGCGCTGGCCGGCGCCGGAGATAGCGCACTGTCTGGCCTGTCGAAGTCCCTGGCGGTGGAGAAAGAGCGTCTCAACGCGGCGTACAGCGATCAGGCCGAGGCGGTGCGCGTCGCCACTCAGGCGTCTGTCGATAACGCCCAGAAGAGCCTACAGGCTGCCCAGACGCAGGTCGCCGCACTGCAAACCGTGTTCGGCGCCCTGGAGTCGGCGCTAGGCTCGAGCAAGATCGAATCGGATAGCGCGACGCTGGCCCGGCGCCAAGCCGCCCAGACGGTGCTGACGGCCGCCGCCGCCAACCCACGTGACCTGGGCAACAACAAGGCCTTGGCCGCCGCCATCGGCGCGGTGAGCGGGCAGTCGAATGCCCGCCTGTTCGGCACGTTCGAAGAGTACGCGCGCGACCAGGCGCGCACCAACAACGTGCTGGCGACGTTGCGCGCTGCGGCTGGCGACCAGATTGACTACGCGGAAAAGACCGTTGACACGCTCAACGACACCATCGAAGCGATCCAGAAATCCGGCTCGGATCAGTTGGTGCAGCTTCAGCGCAATAGTCAGGCCGAGTTAGAAAAGCTCGACCTGGCACTGACCAACGCAACCGCGCAGCTCGAAGCGCTGAAGGGTATCAACAATTCCGTGCTCAGCCTGAAGGACGCGATGGCGGTGTTTGCCTCCGCTATCGCTGGACTGAAGAGCAACCCGACCGCTGCCGCAAACGGCGCCAGCGTGGTCAGTTCCAGCAACGTCGGCGCGGGGGCGACGAGCATCGAAGGCCTGTATGAGTCGGTGCTTGGCCGTCACAGCGATGCCGAAGGCCTGGCTCACTGGACCGCCATTCTCACTAGCGGAAAATCGCTGGAAGAAATCCGCCAGGGTTTCATCGGTTCCGACGAATACAAGAAGTTGCGCGGCTTCGCCGTCGGCACCAATCGCGTTCCCTTTGACATGCCAGCCAATATTCATGCGGACGAGCGCATCATCCCGGCCGCCGACAATCGGCAGCTCATGGCCCTGATGGCGCGCGCGACCGATCCCGGCCAGAGCAGTGAAGCGCTGCTGGTGGAAGTGAAGCGCCTGAACGGGATGGTGGAAGCCCAGCAACGCACGCTCGACATGATTGCTGCCAATTCCGGGTTAACCAGCGAGGTGCTGGACGCGGCGCAAAAGGGCCGACCGCTCGCTTACAGGGAGGTGGTATGACCGCAGCACTCAGTATCTTGATTCCCATCACCATTACGCCCGCGATGTTGACCAGCAGCACATTGGTGGAAGACGACTATCTGGACTGGAGCGGCGCCACCACCTATGCGCTGGGCGCGCGCTGTATCAAGTCGCACCGGATCTACGAAAGCCAGGTCGCCGGAAATATCGGCCACGATCCGGATGACCCGGTCAATCAGTTCGGCACGGTCGTGTACTGGAACGACGTCGGCCCGACCAATCGCTGGGCGATGTTCGATGGCGAGGTAAGTACGCAGTCTATTGCCGCCACCAGCATCACGGTGGTCGTCAAGCCCGGCAATTTCAATTCGATCTACCTGGGCGGCCTTGGCGCGGCTAATTTGTCGGTCGTCGTGAAAAATGCACCGGGCGGTACCGTCATCTTTACCCACACAGGATCGCTGGAAGGTTCTGCGCCACCGGATTATTACGAATGGTGCTTCGATCCTTTCTCGCCCCTGCGCAGCAAAATTCTCGCCAACATCCCCGCCTATAACCAGATGGAACTGACGCTCACGCTAAGCGCCGCCGCTGGTGCGCCCGTTAAGTGCGGCGTGCTTGCTGTGGGTTTTTTGCGCCGGCTAGGGCGCACACAGCAGGGAGCCGAAGCAAAGCCGAAGAACTACGGCTATATCGATGTCGATGCATATGGAAAGACTACTGTAAAAAAAGGCAAGTCAGCCACCGATATGACCGCCAGCGCGGTCATCGCATCCCGCGAGGCCCGCATGGTTCAAGAAATCCTTGCCGGCGCAATTTATGTCCCGTGCATGGTGTCCTGCAGCGACAACCCGGATTACTCCGGCCTGAATACTTTTGGACTGGTGAGTGGCAAGGTCGTTTACAGGACTCCGGACACCAGTGAAATTTCTGTCTCAGTGGAAGGTTCAATTTAAATGGCTATCGAAAATCCGCCAAGTATCACGCCCGCCCCGCTGCCGGCGGCACAACGCGGCGACTCAAGTACCTTTTCGGACCGCATCGACAATCTCGTCGTCTGGTGGGAAACATCTCCCGCAGAGATTGAGGCGTTGGCCTTCAACGTCGAGCACAACGCGACGGAGGCGCTGAGTAGCGCGAATGTCGCGGCAGCCCAGGCATTTGCCGCTATCGGCGCCGTGGGTGCGATCGCGTGGGTAAGCGGTACAACCTATGCTGTCGGCGACGTGCGGTATAGCCCTATCACCCAGTACAGCTACCGCCGCAAGGTCGCAGGCGCTGGCACCACGGACCCCTCGGTCGATACCACAAACTGGGGCGGTGTGGCGGCGCCTGTCGTCTCGTCGGCGGGCGGCGCAACCGTTACGGAGATTACCTCCGACTTGACGCTGACCGGGGCCAGCAATAAGTACCAAGTCGTCACGCCCGCCAAGGCTGGTCTATCAGTCGCTGTGCCATCAGTGTCGGCTTTGCCGGGTGGGGCGGGCTCGAATGTTCTCGTGTTGCGTAACCGGGCCGCAGATCGTGGTAATGCCGCCAAATCATTGGGCTTCGACCTGGGCGTAAAAAATTCCCTGGGCCAGAAAATCGGCTTCCTCCCGCCGAACACCGATGCATCGCTGTCGGCGCGAGCAACGCAATTCTGGGAGTCGTCCGACATTCTGCCGCATGGAACCGAAGCTTTCGGCCAAGTCGGCTTCAGCTCGATTGTGGCCGGCACCGGCGGCATCTGGACGAAGGCGCTCGACCTGGGCAGCGGCTATGTCCTGCTGCTGGTGCATGGCGCCTCCTTGCATGCCGTCATCTACGACACAACGGCGAAGGTGTTCGGCAGCCCGGCCCTGGTGCGCTCCGGTCTGTCCACCGCCGGCGGCGCCGACACTGTGGCGGCCTACGCGATGTACGCTGGCGGCATCCTGGTGGTTTCGTGTCCTGATAACGGCACGGCGATGCAGTCGGTGGTCATAACCAACACCGGCACCACAGTCAATCTTGGCACCATGGTGCCCACGACGCTGACCGTTGCCGCAGTGCGTATCGTGGACCTGATCCCAGTGGGTACGACTGGCGAGAACTTCGCCGTCGGCTTCATGAACAGCACGACGACCCTGCGCACGCTTGCGCTGTACAGCGCTGGTGGGTCGAGCGTCGTTTCGGTTGGCGCCGAGGCGACGGCCACAACGACATCGAGTGTGGCCGCAATGGTCAGCCTGCAGATCGACGATACTTTCATTACCTTGGTCAGTAGCGCCACGGTGCTGACGGCGCGGGTGATGACGGTCACTGCCGGCACCACGACTCAGGTGCCGGGGTCGTCGGCAACTACCACCGTGACTGCCGCGACCAATCAGGTTGTGCGCCAATCAGCGCAAAATGGCAATTGGGTGCTGTCGCTTCTCAATACGACGATGAAGATCGTCACGCTGCAGTGGACCGGTACCACTCCGACGATCAGCGCACAAACGGCGGTGACGGCGGCCGTGACAACCGTCAATACCGTCGCCGTGTCCGATCTGCTGACCGACGTCACCCTTGATGATGCGATTTCGGTTGCTGTCTCCGGTACTGATTCTGGTGGGCGGTTCATCACTGAAATTTCGTCCTGGGTAACCTCTGGCGGCATTACTTCGCTGATGGCCTCGATCGTAGTTCCGATGCCGGCAGCGCACACCGTGGTGTTCGTGAAGAATTACTTTGACGTCTTCTGCTGGGTCTGGCAGCTGGCCACGACGACCGACGTCACGATGGTGACATATTCGTACTCGCCTGTGATCGTCAGCAACCAGTACACAATCCCGGGTGCAGTCACTTATTCGCAGATCCTTCAGGCGGCCGACCCGCTCAAGCCGAAGGTCACTGCAGCCAAAACCACGTTGCGGCCGGCGGATGGATTTGCGAACCTCCCACGCCCTCGGGTCGGGGCCGTGCTCGACGGCTCTAAGCCTTCGCTGCTGTACGACATTGCGTCGGGCTTTGCGGCTCCGACGCGCGCACCGATACGTGCGATTAACTCGCTCGCGTTCAGCGGCAGCCTCGGCGACCTGGACCCCGGCACTGCCTGGGTGGCCGCCGGCCCGGCGCCTGCAACTCTCATCAACATCCAAAAGCTGAGGCTCCTGTGATAGTTACTTCCGATACTGCAGGCGTGCTCGGCCCTTACCGCCACGTCGATGCGCTGGTCGACCGGCTGCGCGTCTGGTCGCCGGGCGTGCCGGACGACGTGCCCGGCGCCGAACTCCCGTTCAGCGTGCTGGGCACCTACACCGTGCGCGACGTCGCCATCCCGCTGGGCTTCTACGCAGACGACTACGACTGGGACGGCAGCCAGCTTGTTCGCAAGGCGCCGCCGGCGCCGGCCGAGTAACCCGCCTGACATCTCCACCATACCCGCCTCGGCGGGTTTTTACTTTTGAAAGCGCCTATGCCAGACCAAAACCACGAGCACGAAGAACCGGCGCAGCGCCGCGAATGGCACCTCGACAAAACCGTGTCAATCACACACCTGTTTTCTACCATCGCCGCAATCGCAACCCTCGTGGTGCTGGGTTCTAAGTTCGACACGCGCGTGACGCTGCTCGAGCAGACCAACGCCGCGCAGCATGCCGTGGACACGCGCCAGGACAAAGAAACCGACGACTTCAAACGCACGGTCCGCGAGGACTACCGCGCCATCGATGACAAATTGCAGCGACTTATCGAAAGAGTAAAACCATGATCAAACGTCTCGCTATCCGCACGGCCGTGTTCGCCGCGCTCACCCTCCTGGCCTTCGTGCTGATGGAGCCCCTGACCAAGCTGGTCGGCTGGCCGGAGCTGATGCAGGGCCTCGGCGCCGCGGCAAAGCTTGCCTGGGCCGAAATCTCGGTGATGTGGATTCGCATCGCCATTTCGCCGAAGCTCGACGTGCAGAAGGTGGCGCTGGCCGCCGGCCACGACCCGCGCGCGGCCGCGATGGTCTACGCAGTGCACCAGTTGACCTGGGCCGTGCGTCTGGCCGCCTTCATCTTGCTGGCGTGGGTGCTATGATGCGCGCGCTGCTGATGGTGATGGGCCTGCTGGCCATGTTCAGCGCTGGCGCCGCGCCGCCGCTGCCGGGCGCGGCCGCCCAGCTACTGCCCACCCTGGGCGCCGAGGTCGACCGCTTCTGGCCCGCACTGGCGCCGCGCGCCTTCGTCGCCGGCGTGATCGAGCAGGAAAGCAACTGGAAGATCGGCGCCAAGCTGCAGACGGCGCGCGAGCTGGGCGCCGGCCTTGGCCAGTTCACGCGCGCGTACGCGGCCGACGGCTCCCTGCGATTCGACGCCTTGGAAGAAACCAAGCGCCTCGACCCTTCGCTGGCGGCCTGGTCCTGGCGCGACCCGTACCGCGCGGAATACCAGCTGCGCGGCGTGGTGCTCAAGCTGCGCGCCAACAATCGTGCGTGCGCGCCGCTCATGACCGACAGCCGCGAGGCGCTGGCCTGCGCTGCCGCCCAGTACAACGGCGGCGCCGGCAGCGTATCGAAGCGCATCCGGCTGTGCCGCGTGACGTCCGGATGTGACCCCGGCCGCTGGTTCGGGCACCTGGAGCATCGCGTAGTGCAGTCGACCGCGCGCGTGGCCGGCTATGGCGAGAGCTTCGCCGAAATCAACAGCAAGTATCCGGGCCGGGTGTTCGCCCGTATGCAGAAATATGAGGGGCGATTGTGATCGATATGGGCGATATCGCCAGCGCTGCAGCTGGCCAAGCATGGAAGGTGGCCACCTGGGCGCTGGTCGCGGTGCTGCTGACGGTCGGCGCCGCTGGCGGCACCGCGCTGTGGCTGACGGCGGCCGAGCGCGACAAGGCCGTGGTCGACCTGAGGGCCGAGAAGGCCGTAAGCGAAGATCTGCGCACCGGCATTCGTGAGCAGAATCACGCCGTCGAGGCGATGGGCAAGGCAAAGCTGGCGGCCGAGGCGCGCGGTCTGGCCGCCCAGAAAGCGGCTGCGGTCGACCGCCAGCGCTACGAAACGGCATCCGCGCACCTGGCTGGCGCCGCGGCATCGACCTGCGCCGAGGCGATGCCATACGTCAACCAACTGCTGAGGGATATCCGATGAAGAAACTCTTCCTCTTGCTGAACCTGGCCGGCTGCGGCGCAGCGCCACCGGCGACCCAGCGGGTCGAAATTCCCGTCTTTACACCATGTGCGACGGCGGTACCGGCGCGCCCTGATTTCCAGTTCGGCAAGCTGAGCCTGGAAGCAAGCGAAGGGGAGAAAGTCTTGGCGCTGGCCCGCGACTGGCCGCTCGGCAGGGACTATGAGGCCGAGCTGGAGGTGGCGCTGGCGGGCTGCCTTTAGCCGCCGCAATCTGGGTGATTGCGGAATGGATACATCATATAAATCAAGCACTTAGAATCATCGGTATTCGATCTGAATAACCCACTGACTGCCGTGTAAAACGTTGATATTAAAGGAAAATTCCACGTAGGCATGGCAGGCTTCTAAGCTGAGGGTCGCAGGTTCGATTCCTGCTGGGCAGGCCAATGAAATCAAGGACTTAGAGTGAATCTAACGTCCTTTTTTGTATCTTGAATTTCCGTGTAGGCACTGTGTAGGTTTTTCTGAGTGCTCAGTCAATTGTTACTGTGAAGATGCGATTACGGAGCTAAAAAAGTACTCTTTGTCAGCTGATTCGGATATACGTCCTTTTCTATAGCCAAAGCATGTATTGCTGACTAGTTCACAATACTTAAAATATTGGCGCGTGACACAGAGTAGTCGCGAGCGAGGGCACTAACACTTTCGCCGGTTGCATACTTTGCGATGATGTCCGTGCGTTGCTCCGCCATGGTTTTGGGCGGCCGGCCCAGCGTCTTGCCTTCGCTTTTGGCGCGGGCCAGCCCGGCTTGTGTGCGCTCCTCCAGCAAATCGCGCTCCATCTCGGCCACGGCCGCCAACATGGTCATCATCATCATCTTGCCGGCGGCCGAGGTCAGGTCCAGCTTGCCCAGTTGCAGGACGATGACGGCAATCTTTCGGGCTGCCAGCAGCTTAACTGTGGCGCCGACGTCCTGCGCGTCGCGGCCCAGGCGGTCGAGTGTCCACTATTGACAGTACAGCTCATCCTAAAGAGCACCAAGCCGGTAGGACTGTTCTAATTGTTCAAAATTCTGCGTGGTCCGGGCTATGATCGAACAAAAGAGGCCTGCAGGACAGGCCTTTTGTTTGCTCAAACCGTATGCAGTTCTAGCCGTTTATCAAGGCTAGCTATTTGACGTAGTTCCGCAGCTTTTTTCGTAAACGAAAATTGTCTGCGGCAATGCCTGCTAGCATGATCGTCATCCATACGTTCATAGCGTCCGCACCAAGAAAGTGCCAGAAAGCCCACGAGAGGCCGGCGACAACGAGGCCGGTAAGTAAGAGTAAAATGCCGTCCTTCATCTTACGGCGCGCGGCGAATAAAGGTGGGGGAAGCGGGAGAAAGTAGGCATCAGCCAGGGGCGATTTATCCTGTATCGGCTTGCCATTGCAAGCACGTCACTTAACGCTGTCCCGCCAGCTGCGCTACGGCCCGTAGCCACGGCAATACTTCCCACAACCGCGCCAACATAATAGGCGGCGGACAGCGACCCGATCACAGTCAATCTCTCCAGCTTTGTGCCTGCGCCGATCATTTCACGAACAGTAATTCCCTTGCCAAATTTGTCAATGTGGGCCATGTACGCAATGGTATTTGCTAATGCGACCTGCAAGCTTCCGAATAGACTTTCAGGGGCCGGCAAGTTCAGGCCATCCATATTTTCTTTAAAGTAGGTGTAGAACGTACCCATATAGGCTCCTCTGATAAAAAAATATTGTTGCATAATTCACCATGAGCGGACGGCTTCGTAGGATTTACGTGCTGCTGCGGGTCTTGCACGGGGGATTCGGTGACACCGCACGTGCGGGGGAGGGCAGGGGGGGGCGAGCTTCCCGAATCGTCCTTCTGACTGTGCAAACGTCTGCACACGAAAAGGATAGCAAACTACCCGCGATTGCGGGTCTGGATCTCAACGGATATTGAGCGTCTTCAAGAGATTGACGGGTGCTGTCAACAGCGATTGGGGCGGCGGCACGGAAGATTTTCCAGGCTGTTTTTTCGTACTACTGAGGAAAGACGAGTCTATATAAATCAAGCACTTAACTAGTGCAAGTCGCCCGCTGAATAGGCGGAAAATTAGCTGTAGGTAATTGATTTATAAGAAAAATTTCGACAAGGAGGGGCAGGCTTCTAGGCTGAAGGTCGCAGGGTCGATTCCTACTGGGCAGGCCAAATCCTTAATAAAATCAATTTATAACACGATTGACTAAGTGCCCGTCAATTGAGCATTGGGTAATTCATTCATCAGTGGGTGATTGAAATCCAATTTTCCCGGACTGCACCCGTTCAGGCTTGCGCCGATAGACGCGGCCGGTGACGCGGCTATCGACGTGAGAGCTTGACTGTAGCGCTCGCCCCGGCGATTGCAGAATAGCAAATCCGACCCCTTGGCGGAACGCACTGCCAGCGCGGTGGCGACGGCCTGACGCAAATCGTCATTCCATTCGTAAATCATTGTTTTGCCAGTTTCCCCGGTCGTCTGATGACGGGTGATCAGAATCACTTCGTCCGTGAACTGTGCTGGCTTCAGGCGCAGCAGGTCACTCCATGCCAAGCCGGTCAGTGTTCCGCAATTCACTTTCAAAAATTCAACTTTTCCAAATTTGCAATCCCTGGGATGGGCATAAGCTCGCATGCTCGTCGACAACACCTTGCGTCGGCACGCATGAGTTGGAGGGTGATTTGAGTACATTTATCTGTAGTTTGGCTACTTGCTTGGAAGTTCAGGTTAAACCTTGCCAGGGAGTCCTGTGCACCCCTCAGTCCTCGGTATCAGGGGTTTACACGATATCTATAGGGGAGATAAGTTCAATCAAACGGCACGGAAGCGAAAATTGTGACAATCATTCGCTCAAATGCCAGTTATTTATTATTGGATTACCAAGGCAGGTGATGTATGATAGTTACATAAAAATTGGCCGACACGGAGCATCCAGCGTTTTTCATCATGGACTCCTGTTGCGGAGACAACCCACCTGTGAATGAAGATGATGCACTCAACACTGAAAAGTATCCCAGCTGAAACCCAAATCATTCAAGTCGCAAAGCCCCGGATGTCGTTCTGGCAAATCTGGAACATGAGCTTTGGCTTCCTGGGCGTCCAATTTGGGCTTGCGTTGCAAAATGCCAACATGAGCCGAATCTTTCAGACGCTGGGTGTCGATCCGGACAAGCTCGCTATCCTGTGGATCGCGGCCCCGCTGACGGGATTGCTGGTGCAGCCGATTATCGGCTACATGAGCGATCGCACTTGGGGGCGCTGGGGTCGGCGCCGCCCTTACTTCGTGGCTGGCGCCGTGCTGGCTTCGTTGGCATTGATAGGCATGCCGAATTCCGGCGTGTTGTGGGTCGCCGCAGGTATTCTGTGGGTGCAGGATGCGTCGATCAACATCGCGATGGAACCGTTTCGGGCATTTGTGGGCGACTTGTTGCCGAAAGATCAGGTGACCAAAGGCTACGCCTTCCAGACGTTTTTCATTGGTGTCGGTGCGGTTGTCGCGTCTGCCTTGCCGTACGTGTTGACCAACTGGTTCCATGTCGCCAATACCGCGCCAGCCGGCGTGATTCCGGATTCGGTTACGTATTCGTTTTATCTGGGCGCGATCGTCTTCTTCGGCGCAGTGATGTGGACCGTGGTTCGCACCAAGGAATACTCTCCTGAACAAATGGCGCAGTTTCACCCCGAGATGGAGAGCTCTGGTGAGCACGTTTCTTCAGGTATCGCTGGCTTTTTCAGGGACTTCCTGAATATGCCGAAGGTCATGATGCAACTATCGGTGGTCCAATTCTTCACATGGTTTACCTGGTTCGCCATGTGGACTTACGCCACTACCGCCTTCACGCAACATATTTATCATACTAGCGATACCAGCTCCGCCTTGTATAACGAAGGCGCGAATTGGTGGGGCGTATGCGGGGCGGTATACAGCGGTTCTTCCGCCTTGTTCGCCTTCTTGCTGCCGATGATTGCGGCCAGGACCAGCCGCAAGGCGGCGCACGCCATCAGTCTCGCTATTGGGGGATTGAGCTTTATATCCATTTATTTCATTTCCACGCCCGATCTGCTGATCCTTTCCTTCCTCGGCGTGGGGGTGGCGTGGGCCAGCACGCTTTCCATGCCCTATGCCATTCTGGCCTGCACCATACCCGCAAAAAAAATGGGCATGTACATGGGCATGTTCAATATATCCATCGCAATTCCACAGGCCGCCGCCGGGCTGGGCCTCGGCTTTTTCCTCACGCATTTCTTCGAGGGCAAAGCGGTCATGGTGCTGGTGCTGGGCGGTGTCTCGATGCTGGTCGCGGCAGCGTTATCCCTTTGGGTGAAGGAAGTCGACTGATTTCCGGGATGGCCACATCAGGGGGCGGAGGATGCTCTGATTGCCTGCTGCAGTTTAAATGGGCGCTGAAAGTCAGGCTACGCCTGGCTGGATGCTTCGGCGGCTTTGATGTCAGCCATCGCAATGACCAGGTCTTCCCCGGTCAGGTATTCCTTCACTGGAAAACCATCTTCCAGCGCAACGACCGCTCCTTCTGCCACCGGGATATTGCTGTCGGCAATGCCAGTCGGCATCGTTGGCATAAAGGCGAAGTGCGGGAAGATGCATTTCCCTTGCTGCGTAATCTCGCGTAGCGTTCTTGGCGCGGCGCGCAGCAGGCCGTTGCGTACATGACGCTGGCGATCCTCGCTGCGCTGCTTGAGCGCTGTGCTCAGGCGGACGATTTCGCTGTTCAGGCGATCGGCCTCGGCTTGCAGGCCGCGCAAGGCCTCATCGCTCAGGGCGTCTTCCCATTGCGTCAGTTTCAACTGGCCGCGTTTGTGCAGGGCTTGCCGCTGCAGGTCGATCTCAAGCGTGGCGACACGGGTTTGATGCGCCTCCAGCGTCTGTGCGTCGTGGACGTCGCCGCCCGCGCGCTGCCATTTGTCGCCGAAGTCGAATACCAGCCCGTCAAAGTAGAAATACATCGGCAGGCCTTGGTCGAGCACCTGGCGGGTGGTCTTGCTCCAACGCTTGGCAAGTTCTGCCAGCGTTAGCGTGAGGGGTTCATTGATGGGCATGGTTGCGCGTTGAGGTCTTTAAATCAGGGCCGTAATTTTCTCACAATCGGGATGGGGGGATCGATTTATTGGACCGCCCGCCCGGTGCAGCTGCATCGGGCATGGAATGCGCGCTCCCGGCTGTGGATATCTTGTTGCTGCTAAAAAAGTGCGCAGTAGGACTTTTCTGTTTTTGAAACAATGACTTGGAATGGAAGCCGGAACTTTGTTAACAAGCTTATTCACAGTTTTTGGGGAAAACTGTGCGGGGGCGCGGGAGCTCAACGATCCGCTTCCTGGCGCCGGCGCAGCCGCATTCGCATGCCTGCCGGCGCCATCACAAAGCCCATCAGCTCGCGCGCCTCGCCGCCATCCGGCGCGGTAACGGACTCGATGTCGAAATTGGCCAGCAGCATGGCCAGCCCGATCTTGATTTCGAGCATAGCCAGATAGCGTCCCGGGCAGGTGCGCACGCCCGCGCCGAACGGCGTGCTGAGTTTTTTGTCGACCGCATCGGCGCCGGTCTGCAGCCAGCGTTCCGGTTCGAAAGCGCCGGCGCGTACGACCTTGCCATCGTCCACGCTGTCGTGGCGCAGCACGCACCAGACCAGTCCGCCTTTGGGCAGCAGCACATCGCCGACCACCGTATCGCGCAAGGCTTCCAGCGGAATGAAGGGCGCCACCGGCTTGAGCCGCATGGCTTCCTGCGCGCAGGCATCCAGATAGTCGAGCGAGTCCATCTGCTCGATGCTGAAGGCGGCCACGTCCGGCGCGAGCCGGCGCACTTCCTCCTGGGCCTTGAGCAGCGCGGCCGGATGGCGCCGCAGCAGGTAGAGCATCCAGGTCATCGTATTGGCGGTGGTGTCTTCGCCGGCCAGCAGCATGGTGCTGACATTGCCCGCCACCCCAATATCGTCGACGCCGCTACCACCCTCATCGGCGGCCGCGATCATCGCTTCGAGCAGATTGGGCGGGCGCTGGCGCCGCTCCGGTTGCGCCGCCATGCGCGCCCTGGCTGCGGCGATCAGTTCTTCGATGGCGCTGCGCAAGGCGGTCACGCTGCGGTCGAGCCGGCGGTCCTGTGGAAGCTTGAAATAGCGCCAGTAGGGAAACACGGCGATGCTGCGGCGCGCCACCGCGGGCAGGATGATGTCCATATGGCGCTGGATCACGTCTTCGCCGCCGTCCATGGTGTTGACATTGGTGCCGAAGGCCAGGCCGGCGATGATGTCCACCGTGTAGCGCTTCAGGTCGTCCATCAGGTCGATGGTTTTGTCTTGCTGGGCAGCCAGCTGCCAGCGCTGCCGCAGGCGCTGGGCCACGCTCACCAGCGCGGGAAAGTAAGCCTTGATCGCATGCGGTGCGAAACCGGCCATGACCATGCGGCGCTGGTCGCGCCAGGCTTTGCCCTCGGCCAGGAACAGGCCGGGAATGCCGCCCATTTCATCGGAGACGATGCGCGTGATCATGGGGCGGCGGAAACCGTCCGGACGGTCGCGCAGGATGGTATTGACGGCAATGTGGTCCGACACCACCAGCATCGGCGTGCGTCCCATGCGCAGGCATAGCAGCGGGCCGTACTGGCGGCACCAGCTTTCGATATCGAGGTGGATCCGCTCCGGCCTGACCTGCAACAGATTGCCCACCAGCGGCCAGGGGCGCGGGCCGGGCAGTTGTGCGACGGTGCGCAGACCGTTATGCGCGTTGGTGGGTACAAACATGGTGTTCAGCTTAGATTCCATCGGCATCCCTCTCAATAGTGTTGTTGCTACTGTAATGGGGAGACCTTGCCAGGTATTGAACGTTTGCGACAAAAGCAGTATGGTCGCAGCTTCTGTCGTATTTTTTATAGTACTCCAAAGAAAGACCATCATGTCTGCCGCTCCTGATCCGCCGCGCAACGCCCGCCTGCTGGTGCCCAAGCTGTCGCTGTCGTCCTGCGTGCGCGCCTTCGTTACGCGTAACACCGTGGTCGAGCCGCTGGTCGACGCGGCGGCGCGCCTGAACCGGTTTCCCGCCACGCCGATGTGCGTGCTGGTCTGGTATATGGCGGGCGAGGCGGAAATGGTCGAGCCGCCGCGCGGCTCGGTGCCGCCGTGGAGCCAGGTGCTGCTGATGGGGCCGCAAACGCGGCCCTGCGTCACCTACAATCCCGGTCCCGTCCATATCTTCATGGCGGTGCTGTATCCGCAAGCCCTGCATGCGCTGTGCGGCGTCGATCTGGCCAGGCTGGTCGACCGCTGGATGCCGCTGGAGCAGGTGCTCGATGCGCGCTGGGCCGCGCTGTCCGACGCGGTGCTGGCGGCGCCCGATGACGAGGCGCGTCAACAGATCGTCGAAGCCTTTCTCGATCCGCTGTGGCAGGCCGCGCGCGGCAACGATGCCGGCTCCGGCGCGGCTGACTGGGTGCGCCATCTGGCGCTGCGGGCCGCCACGGGATTGGGCAGCGGCGTACGCAATATCGAACGCCGCATCAAGGCCTGGGCCGGCCAGCCGATGCGCCGCTTGCGCCGCATGCAGCGCGCCGAGCAATCCTTCTTCGATGCCCGTAACGAGTATATGGATGGCAAAGTCTGCTGGTCCGATGTCGCCACGCGCGGCGGCTATACCGACCAGGCCCATCTGTGCCGCGAAACCCGCGAAATCACCGGTCTCAGCCCGGCGGAACTGGCCAAGGCCAGCCGCGATGAGGAAAGTATGTGGATTTACCGGGTCTGGCGGTAGTCGCCAAAGCCGGTCAGCGCCGCACACCGCGGCGGCTGCCATCGGCGCATCAGCCTGCCAGATCGGCAAGCCTGCGCCGCTGAAGGCCAGCAGCTGTGGCGCCGCCTTACAGCATCGGCAGGCGCAGCGAATCGACCACCTTGCGTATCAGCCAGCTGCGCTTGCCGGTGTAGGGCGGGAAGAACAGCTTGATCAGCATCAGCGGCGTCGCGCGCAGCACGCCGCGTTCGTGCGAGAAGGCCTTGAAACCGTACTCGCCGTGGGCGTTGCCGATGCCGGAATTGTTCACGCCACCGAAGGGCAGATTGCCGTGTGCGAAATGGGCCACGACATGATTCACGCAGGCGCCGCCGGAACTGGTCTGCTTGAGCACCTTGTCGATAACCGCCTTGCGCCGGCTCCAGATGTACAGGGCCAGCGGCTTGGGTTCGGCATTGATGCCGGCGATGACTTCATCCAGATCGTGGTAGGCGATGATGGGCAGCAGCGGGCCGAAAATTTCCTCCGACAGGATCGCGGCGCCGGCCGGGATATTCTCCAGCAGGGTAGGGGCGACATAGCACTGCGCCTCGTCCACGCCGCCGCCGGCGCGCACCACGGCGCCACGGTCGAGCGCATCGTTGAGCAGTCCCGCGACGCGGCGCGTGTGGCGGCGGTTGACGATGCGGGCCAGGTCGGTGCTGCGCTTCTGCGCGGCCGAACCGATGCCGTAGCGCGCCTGCAGCACGCCGCGGCAGGCTTCGATAAAGGCTTCCTTGACCGAGGTATGCACGTAGACATGGTCGGGCGCCACGCAGGTCTGGCCGTTGTTGAGGAATTTGCCCCACATGATGGTCTCGGCGGCCAGCGCCAGGTTGGCGCTTTCGTCGACGATGGTGGGCGACTTGCCGCCCAGTTCCAGGGTCACGCTGCACAGGTGGCGCGCGGCTGCGGCCATCACCAGCTTGCCCACGGCGGGCGAACCGGTGAAGAAGATATGGTCGAAGGGTAGCTCCAGCAGCGCGTGCGAAGTCGGCTGGCTGCCCTCGAACAGCGCCACCTGGTCCTGCGCGAACACCGTGCCGATAATGCGCGCCATCAGCGCCGACACGGCCGGCGTCATTTCCGACGGTTTGATGATGACGGTATTGCCGGCCGCCAGCGCCGATACCAGTGGACCGAAGCACAGGCTCAACGGATAGTTCCACGGCGCGATGATCAGCACCCGGCCGCGCGGCTGATACTGCACCGAGCCGCGCGTGCCCAGCATGGTGGTGGTGGGCCAGACGCCGCGCGGTTTCATCCAGCGTTTCAGGCGGCCCAGCACGTGGCGGATTTCTTCCATCACGGGCAGAAATTCGGAAGCTTCGACTTCGGCCGGAGGCTTGCGGTAATCCTGGTCGAAGGCCTGGTAGAAGGCTTCGCGGTTGGCCAGCAGGGCGTCGCGCAGGCGTTTGATGCGCGCGATGCGCTGGGCAGCGGTCGATTCGCGCCATTGCAGCGCGGTGGCGCGCTGGGCCGCGAAGGTATCGGCGATATGCTGCGGGTCGGCTTCCTGTTCGTTGACCGAAGCGGCGGCAGGCAGGGATTGGTGATGCTCGATCATGGCTGGCTTTCTTACTGATGGACGCGCCAGCGTAGCACGGGAAAAGAAGCTTTTTTTACATGGTTATTCTAATTTGCACACGTGGGTGAGCTGGCATGGCGGGGTGATGAGGGCGTGGCTCCCGAGGCCCGTATGATGGCCGCTCAAGCCATGGTTGTGGCATTGCGCCTGTTGCGCGCGGGCCAGTGGCAGCAGACCAAAACCCACGGCGTAACCCTGGGGTCTGACCCGGCGGGTCAGACCCCGGCTCTTTGCCGTGGGTTCTAACAGCGCCGTGGCACGCTAAAGCTAGCTGCCTGCCAGATGGATCACGCGTCCGCATGTTCACCAGTGAGCTGCTTGCGCACCTGCCGCGGCGTCAAGGTGAACCAGCGCTGGCACGCGCGGCTGAAGGTGCTCTGGTCGGCAAAGCCCAGCATGAAGGCCACCTGTCCCAGCGCGATCTGTTCCTGCGCCAGGTATTGGCGCGCCAGCTCCTGCCGCGTATCGTCCAGCAGCTGCTGGAAGGAAGTGCCTTCTTCCTGCAGGCGGCGCTGCAGCGTGCGTTCGCTGATGCACAGCGCCTCGGCCGCGATGCTGCGCTGCGGATCGCCATCGGGCAGACTGCGCACGATGATGTCGCGCACCTTGGGCGTGATCTTGCTGCTGTCCATCTGCTGCAAAAACTCTCCTGCGAAACGCTCATGCAGTTCCGCCATGCGCGCGTTCGAGGCGGGCAGCGGCGCTTCCAGATCGGCCGCGCAGAACAGGATGCCGTGGTCGGCCGCGCCAAACTGCAGCGCGCCATTGAAGGCTTGCGTGTAGGGCGCCAGGTCGGCCGGCGCCTCATGCAGGAAATTCACCTGCACCGGACTGAGTGGCTTGCCGCTGATCCAGCGGCAGATATTCAAGATCGTAATCAGGATGAATTCATAGCGCTGGCGCGGAATCGGCAGCAGGCCGCCTTCCATGCGCAGGCGTAGCCAGTGGCCACGCGGCTCGGCCTCCATGGTAAAGCAGGTGGCGTCGCTGATGATGCGGATATAGCGCACAAAGCGCTGCAAGGCGCCCAGCATGTCCGGCGCCGTCATCATGGTGTAGGTGAGCAGATCCAGGCTGCCCGGGCGCGGGCAGTCCGAACCGGCCAGCGCGATCGCCGGATTGCCGGAGCGCTCGGTAATCACATTCCACAGGCGGCTCAGCTGATCGCTTTCAAAGCGGTGGTGCGGGTCGCGTGCCGCCTCCAGGTCGATTCCCGCCTCGACGAACAGGGCCTGGGCATCCAGGCCCAGCGTGGTCAGCATCGCCGAGATACTGTTCAGCCATGCACCGGCCGTTGTTGCTTGTGTCATCCCCAGATTCTCCGTTTTCTCTTTTTTACGACAAATTCGGGCTTGTCTTTCCGGGACAAGAATCTGGCCCGGCCAGCCAAGACGCTGTTTTCAGGCGCGCCTACAGTGGCTATTAGAAAACAACTCGTCGCTTTGAGAAATATTAACACCTTTGCCGACATAGAAAACCCGTATCGCCGGAGGCGGCGACGTGGCCGCGGCAAGCATGGAGACAACAATGGACCACACCAACACACCCGCGCTGGCAGGGCAGATGATGCGCCAGCCCCTGCTCATTTCCGCGCTGCTGCGCCACGCCGACCGCTATTACGGCAGCCGCGAAATCGTGTCGCGCCGCGAGGACGGCTCGCTGCACCGCTACACCTGGCGCGACTGCCACAGCCGCACGCGCCGCCTGGCCAAGGCCCTGGGCGCGCTGGGCGTGCAGGCCGGCGAACGGGTCGCCACGCTGGCCTGGAACGGCTACCGTCACCTGGAGCTGTATTACGCCATCTCCGGCTCCGGCGCGGTGATGCACACGATTAATCCGCGCCTGCACGCCGAACAGCTGGCCTTCATCATCAACGATGCGCAGGACAGCATTGTGTTCTTCGAGCGCTCGATGCTGCTGCTGATCGCCACCATCGCACCCGCCTGTCCGAGCGTGAAAGCCTTTGTGCTGCTGGGCGACGCGGGCGAACGTCCCGACATGCTGCGCATTCCGAATGTACTGTGCTACGAGGAGCTGATCGCCGGCCACCCCGACGACTACGAATGGCCGCTGCTCGACGAGCAAGCCGCTTCCAGCCTGTGCTACACCTCCGGCACCACCGGCAATCCCAAGGGCGTGCTGTACTCGCACCGTTCCACCATGCTGCATTCCTATGCGTCGGTAATGCCGGACGCGCTCAATCTGTCTTCGCGCGACTGCATCATGCCGGTGGTGCCGATGTTCCATGTGAATGCCTGGGGGCTGCCGTATTCGGCGGCGCTGGTGGGCGCCAAGCTGGTGCTGCCGGGCGCCGCGCTCGACGGCAAGTCGCTGTACGAGCTGTGCGAACGCGAAGGCGTGACCGTGTCGGCCGGCGTGCCTACCATCTGGCTTGGCCTGCTCGACCATGCGCGCGAGCAGGGCCTGGGCTTCCGCAGCTTCCGCCGCGCGGTGGTGGGCGGTTCCGCCTGTCCGCCGGCGATGATGGAAGCCTTCCGCAGCCGCCACCAGATCGAGGTGGTGCATGCCTTTGGCATGACCGAACTGTCGCCCGTAGGTACGGTCTGCACGCTGCAGGCGCATCACCTCGATCTGCCCGAGCATGAGCAGCGCCAGATCCTGCAATCGCAGGGCCGGGTGCTGTTCGGCGTCGACATGAAAGTGACCGGCGACGATGGCGCCGAACTGCCGTGGGATGGCCAGGCCAGCGGCCACCTGATGGTGCGCGGCCCCTGGGTGATCGGGGCTTACTACGGCCAGGCCGCCAACAGCGCGCTCGACGAGGGCTGGTTCGCCACCGGCGACGTGGCCAGCATCAGCGCCGACGGCTATCTGCGCATCACCGACCGCAGCAAGGACGTGATCAAGTCCGGCGGCGAATGGATCGGCTCCATCGACCTGGAGAACATCGCCATGGCGCATCCGGGCGTACAGCAGGCCGCCTGCATCGGCGTGTTCCATCCCAAATGGGACGAGCGTCCGCTGCTGGTGGTGGTGCGCAAGCCCGGCGCCCTGGTCGACCGCGCCGCGCTGCTCGATTACTACAGCGGCAAGATCGCCAAATGGTGGACGCCGGACGATGTGGTCTTCGTCGATACGCTGCCGGTCGGCGCCACCGGCAAGGTGCTGAAGAACCGTATCCGCGAACAGTTCCGCGACTACCGCCTGCCCACTGCCTGACCCCAGCGCCCAGCGGGCGCCATCCCTGCCAGTTTATCTGTACCGCGAGCCCGTTTCACCTCACGGCGGGACTCGTTTTGTCAAAAAAAGTGAGAAAAACTAAAAAACGATACAAATCGATAACGGAGATGATGTGATGAAGAGGACAGCAGCAGTACTGGCCATGGCCACCCTGAGTTCAATCGCGGCGGCGCAGAGCCAGGTCCAGATGTACGGCATTATCGATCTCAATGTAGGCAAGGATATCGGCAGCTCCGGCCTGCGCCAGGCCAATGGCACGGTCAGCCGGATTGGCTTTAACGGCAGCGAAGACCTGGGCAATGGCATGACCGCCTTCTTCGACCTGCTGCACCGCTTTAATCCGGACACCGGCATGAACAACGGCGGCACCGGCGGCCCGGCCGGTCCGTTCTGGGCCGGCGGCTCGGTGGTGGGCCTGAGCGGCAGCTACGGCAAGATTATCCTGGGCCGCGCCGTGGCCGAAGCGGCGATCGGTTCGCAGATCCTGAGCGACCCCTGGTTCTGGGACAACGTCACCAGCTCCTACCCGATCACCAGCGGCGCGATTGGCCATGTCTGGTACAACAACTCGGTCAGCTACGAGTACAGCCGCAACGGCTTCTCGCTGGGCGTGCAGGAGGCCGACATGGACAGCAATTCCCTGTATGGCCCGATGACATCGCGCCCCGTCAATGGCTATGTGCGTTATGCGGCGAACGGCATGGCCATCGGCATGGGGCACGAGAAGACCGGCGAAGGCGGCGCGCGCTGGACCACCATCGATGGCAGCCTCCCGCTGGGCAAGGGCTCGTTCAGCGGCCTGGTGGGTGCGGGCCGCAACGCGGCCGACCAGCGCGTGCGCAGCCTCTATCTTTCCAGCAGCACGCCGGTGGGCGCCTACACCTTCGTGCTGGCCTATGGGCGGGTGCGCACGGCCGACATGCTGACCACGTCCAAGGTGGCGGCCGGTGCATACTATGCGCTGTCCAAGCGCACCAGCGTGTACACCAATGTGGCGCGCGACGCCAAGGTGCCGGCCAACTATTTGGGTTATGAGTTTGGTATTCGACATACTTTTTGAACCCACGGCGTACCCCTGGGGTCTGACCC
>JABTBR010000010.1 GCA_013284265.1 Oxalobacteraceae bacterium
CCCCCCGGCTCTTTGCCTTGGGTTCTAAGAAGTACGGCGCATGCCGACTACCCGCCAGCGAAGAATATTCCTAGCGATTTAAAAATCAACCAGCACCCCAGCCCCCAGCGATTTCTGCGAGTAGTTGTAGTCGATCAGGCTCTGTCCATAACCGCTAAACCCCTGCACATAGCCTTTCAGATTGGCCGCCAGCGGGAAGGCCCAGCCGAACTGCAGCGAGCCGTGGCGCTTGTTGAAGTTGCGGCGCGCCGTCAGCGACAGCTCATTGCCGTCAAACCGGTAGGTCGCACGCAAGTCGCCATGGCCCAGGTAGTCGGTGATGTCGATGTTGTCGTTGTCCGACTTGGCGTTGTCCAGCCGTTTCCACAGCCGCAGCGCCAGCGCGAAATTGCCATGCTCGGCACCGATTTCCCCATAGATGCGGTTCCAGCTGCGCGACAGCGTGGAGGTCTGACCGTTCGACTGGTGCACAATCCCAAAATTCACATAACGCAGGTCTATCACGCCCAGGTCCAGATTGAGCGGCGCCGTCAGCATCAGCTCGGGCTGGTAATTGGTTTCGCGGAAAGGGCTGGAGGCGGCCCGGTTATAGGCTTGCCAGAAACTTTGCTGGGTGTAGCCGAACCACAGATCGACCGGGTTGCCCAGGATCTGTTCCAGCATCTTGACCTTGAAACTGAGCTGATAAGTCAGTTCCACGTGCTGGGACTTGATGCCGGCCGGGGTGAAGTCCTCGAAGGGCTCGTCGTTGGAACTGCTGCTGTAATTGGCCAGCAGCAGGTAGTTATCACGGTGCGGCCGGAAATTGAACACGCCGCGCTTGGAGGCGCGGTCCAGTTCCCAGCGCTGCACCGTGCGGGACAGCTCCGCTTCCGGCGGGATGGTGGTGACCGCCACCACCGCCGCAGGCAAGGTGACCAATGGCTTGGCTGGCGGCGGAGCGGCGGGCTGGGTCACGGCCGGAGCGTCGGCGGCCAATTTCCCCTGGCCGGGCAGTTCGGCCGGGCTTGCTTTGGCCAGCGCGTCGTAGCAGGCCAGGCGCGCACTGGCATCGCCCAGCACCGAGCAGCGCTCCAATCGCAATTCCAACTCACCGGCAAGGGCCGACGATGGCGCCATTACGGGGATTAATGCCATGACGGCGGCGAACAGCGAGGGGGTGGGATGGCGCATTGAGTCCTATTGGTGTATGTCATTCGGTAACGATCAGTATATTGCACTCAGAAAATTATGTCGCACGACTGTGCCGGCAGTAGCGACTACGGCCGGGCGCGTCGTTGCGCATCTTGCCGGACTGATTGCTGTGTTTTTTCAGCCTTGAAAATCCCGTCGCACCCCATACTTGAGATTTCCAATGCTGTTAGAATTTGTACACGATTTGCCGTCGTCGACGGCCGTCGTTCAAGGAGATTGTGATGACCCGCAAGACACCTATCGAGCGTTACCGCAACATCGGCATCAGCGCCCACATCGACGCTGGCAAGACCACCACGACCGAGCGCATACTGTTTTATACCGGGGTCAATCACAAAATAGGTGAAGTGCACAACGGCGCCGCGACCATGGACTGGATGGAGCAGGAGCAGGAGCGCGGCATCACCATCACCTCCGCCGCCACCACCGCGTTCTGGAGCGGCATGGCGGGCAACTTCCCTGAGCACCGCATCAACATCATCGACACGCCCGGCCACGTCGACTTCACCATCGAGGTGGAGCGCTCCATGCGCGTGCTCGACGGCGCCGTGATGGTCTACGACGCGGTCGGCGGCGTGCAGCCGCAATCGGAAACCGTGTGGCGCCAGGCGAATAAATACGCCGTGCCCCGTCTCGCCTTCATCAACAAGATGGACCGGGTCGGCGCCGACTTCTTCCGCGTGCGCGAGCAGATCGCTTCGCGCCTGAAAGGCGTGGCCGTGCCCATCCAGATCCCCACCGGCGCCGAAGATAATTTCCACGGCGTCGTCGACCTGGTCAAGATGCGTGCCATTAACTGGGACGATGCCTCGCTGGGCGTCAAGTTCAGCTACGAAGACATTCCCGAGCACCTGAAAGAGCTGGCGCAGGAATGGCACGACAAAATGGTGGAGGCGGCCGCCGAAGGCACGCCGGAAATGACCGAGAAATACCTGAACGGCGAAAAGCTCAGCGAGGAAGAGATCAAGCTCGGCCTGCGCCTGCGCACCATCCGCAACGAGATCGTGCCCATGCTGGCCGGCAGCGCCTTCAAGAACCGCGGCGTCCAGGCCATGCTCGACGCGGTGGTCGAATACCTGCCGTCGCCGCTGGACGTGCCCGCCATTGCCGGGCATGACGAGGACGACAATGAAATCGAGCGCCATCCCAGCGATAGCGACCCGTTCTCCGCGCTCGCCTTCAAGATCATGACCGACCCCTTCGTCGGGCAGCTGACTTTCTTCCGGGTGTACTCGGGCGTGATCAATTCCGGCGACACGGTGTACAACCCGACCAAGAGCCAGCGCGAGCGGCTCGGGCGCATCCTGCAGATGCATGCCAACGAGCGCAAGGAGATCAAGGAAGTCTACGCCGGCGACATCGCCGCCGCGGTCGGCCTGAAAGCGGTGACCACGGGCGATACCCTGTGCTCGCCCGATCACATCATCGTGCTGGAAAAAATGATCTTCCCGGAACCGGTGATTTCGCAGGCGGTGGAGCCCAAGACCAAGGCCGACCAGGAAAAAATGGGCATCGCCCTGAACCGGCTGGCCCAGGAAGATCCCTCCTTCCGCGTGCACACCGACGAAGAATCCGGCCAGACCATCATGTCCGGCATGGGCGAGCTGCACCTGGAAATCCTGGTCGACCGTATGCGCCGTGAATTCGGTGTGGAAGCAAGCGTGGGCAAGCCGCAGGTCGCTTACCGCGAAACCATCCACCGCGCGGCCGTCGATATCGAAGGCAAGTTCGTCAAGCAATCGGGCGGACGTGGCCAGTACGGCCATGTGGTGCTGACCCTGGAGCCGATGGAGCCGGGCAAGGGCTATCTGTTTGTCGACGCCATCAAGGGCGGCGTCGTGCCGCGCGAGTTCATTCCGGCCGTCGACAAGGGCGTGCAGGAAACCTTGCGCAGCGGCGTGCTGGCCGGCTATCCGGTGGTGGACGTGAAAGTGACGCTGACATTCGGCTCCTACCACGACGTCGATTCCAACGAGAACGCCTTCCGCATGGCCGGTTCGATCGCCTTCAAGGAGGGCATGAAGCGGGCTGATCCGGTATTACTGGAACCGATGATGCAGGTGGAAGTGGAAACGCCGGAAGAGTTCATGGGCAATGCCATGGGCGACCTGACGGCGCGGCGCGGCATGGTGCAGGGGATGGATGAGATTCCCGGCGGTGGCGGCAAGATCATCCGCGCACTGGTGCCGCTGGCTGAAATGTTCGGCTACTCGACCACCTTGCGCTCACTGACGCAGGGCAGGGCCACCTACACGATGGAGTTCAAGCATTATGCGGCGGTGCCCAAGCATATACTCGATCAGGTGGCTACGTCGAACAAGGCGCGCCATTAAGCTGCGCCAATGCGGCCGGGAACGCTCGTATTGAACTTCGCCAATGGGCCGGGGACTTACGCCAAGACCCACGGCAAAGAGCCGGGGTCTGACCCGCCGGGTCAGACCCCAGGGTTACGCCGTGGGTTTAAGCTGACGCCGCCGGCCCGCCAGCCAAGTTTTATACCGCCAGTTTATTCAAACACTTTCAACTTCAGCTGCACCGATATCGCCCCATGCAGCCGGTCCTTATAGGTCGGCACAATCGCCACATTCACCCCCACGCGCTGATACTCAAAACTCAGCGTGGGAATCGCGGCCAGGAACCAGCCGCCATCGCGCATCTTCGGATAACCACTGAAGCCACCGGCCACCGCACCTATCCGCACCGGACCGATCGCGATCGGCTGGTAATACACCCCCACATAATTGGAATAAAAGCGGTCGCTATTATAGAAACGGCCCGCCGTGGCCGACGCCACCGTGGAAAACCGGTATTCCGCTCCCAGACCGGGATTACTGTTATTCAGGCCTTTGTCGCGCTGAAAATGGTAGGAATAAAAGCCCGGATTGATCCACACCTCGCCCAGGGGCTTCGATTCGATCTGCTGAAACAACTCGGATGCGCCAGCCAAGGACGGCAGGCAGGTGGCGGCAAGGAGGGCGGCGAACAGCGACAGGCGTTTGATCATCGTAAGATATCCCGGAGACAGTGCGAATTGGCGCGACGATTATAACTGCAAGCGGATCTGCAAGCGGTTCAGTCCGATCACGAATCCCATCACGCCAAACGAGTAGGCGATCGCCCATATCAGGCCCGGCCAGCCTAGCTCCAGCGCGGCCGGAAAATGCAGTTGCAAGGCCTGCATGAAGGCATACACGATGTAGGGAATGATGTAGGTCAGCAGCGGATTGGCGGCCGCCGGGCGGAAGAAGGCCGTCCATGCCTGCATCTTGCGAATATCGACTATCCAGTACAACAGTCCAAACAGCGCCAGGCAGATGGCGGCGCTGTACAGCGCCCAACTTGGCGTGGCGTGAATCTTGGAGATCGGATAGTAAGGCCGCAGCAGCGCGGCGGCGCCTGTCATGGCCAACAGGAATAGCAGCGCCCGGCAATAACGCGCGCCCATGCCGCCATCTGGCTGCGGGATGTCCGCAGCGCCGGCGTTCACGCGGCTCCTGGCTGGCGGATCGCCCAGATCGAAGAAAATCACCGTGGTGATCACGCCGCACAGCGCGATGGCTGTGTGCGCTGCATTGCCCGCCTGCGTGGCCAGCAGCGTCAGCAGCGCTTGCGTAGTGCCGGCCTGAAAAACGCCCAGACAGGAAATCAGCAGGCACAGTCCCAGCGCAAGCATCAGCGCTGGCAGCGCCGCCCGGCGCGTGCGCAATTGCGTGTAGATCAGGCTGGCAAACAGATAGGCCCAGCCGATCAGGCCCAGGATGCCCCACCATTGCGGCGTCAGCGATTGCGTGCCGTCCGGCCCGCCCCGGTAGACCAATCCTAATACCACCAGCATGGCCACGCCGGCCAGGCGCAGTGCGGTGCCGATGCGCCTGTCCTGGAAGCGGTAGACATTCCAGACCAGAATCGCCGCACCATAGAACAGCAGGCTCCAGCAATGAATCGAGATCGGCATGGCCGCTTCCGCATACCCGGCCTCGGCATTGACCATGAACACCCCCAGCACCAGCAGGCCGATGGCGCGTTCGCCGATATGGCGCAGCAGTTGCGGCGTGGTGTCGCCGGCCGCCACCCGCTGGGCCACGGCGAAGGGGATCGACATGCCGACAATGAACAGGAAGGCGGGAAACACCACGTCCGGGAAGGTCATGCCATCGACCCCGGCCGGCATATGGTCGAGCCAGGCAGGCATGCCGTGCACGCCGGCCAGGGTGTTCACAAAAATCATCACCAGGATGGTCAGGCCGCGGAAGGCGTCAATCGCCAATACCCGTTTGATCGGCGCGCGGGAAGGGGTGATCGCGGCGGATACTGGCAAGGACGCGCCTTGAACGGCTGTGGACATGGATAACCCCAACTGGTATTAAAGTGGTGTTATTTTGCCCGAAAAATCAGGCACGCGCGAGTGCCCGGCGGAACATTTCGCCGGCTCTGCAATGCGGCAGGGATAAGTTGAGCCGTTTTCCGCTCAGCGCGGCATGGTCACGGTAAAGGTGGTGCCGTCGGTTTCGTTCGACACCGCGCTGATGGTGCCGCCGTGCGCCTGCATGATTTCCTGCGCAATAAACAAGCCCAGACCGATGCCGCCGGTCTTGTGCGAATGGTCGCCGTCTATTTTTTGCAGCTGAATCATGGGGTTGAACATGATTCGGAGCGAGCTTTCGGGGATTACCGGGCCGGGATTGCGCACCCGGATGCTGATCGTTTCCGGCTCGCCCAGCGCGTAGACGCTGACGCTGGAGCCCTCCGCCCGGTAGCGCGCCGCATTGCTGAACAGATTCGACAGCACCTGCTGAAGCCGTTGCTTGTCTACCCGTCCCGTTAGATTGCCATCCGCTTCGAACTCGAAAGAGCACTCCGGGTGGCGCGCACATACGTCCTCGACGGCCAACTGGCAGACCGCCTCGATATTTTCCGTCGACTTAAGGATAGGAATACCGCCGCCCAGCTCGGACCGCGCATATTCCAGCAGGTCGTTGACCAGGGCCGTCATGGTGGCGGCGCTGCGCAGCACGCGCGCGCCCAGCCCATGCAGTTGTTCGCGCGACAGTTCCGCTTTTTGCAGCAGGCTGCCGGCCATCGAAATGGTGGACAGCGGCCCGCGCAGGTCGTGGCCCAGCATGGCCATGAAGGTGTCGCGGCTGGTGGTGGCCTGGGCCGCGTAGGTCACGACCGATTCGGCCAGCGTCTGGTCGACGGCCTCGTTAAAACGCACCATATCCTGTACCGACACATCGGTCATTTCCCCGATATTCGGCATCCACAGCCGCAGTACGGTGGCGCGCAAGGCGCGGAACTCGGCGGTGAGCTCCAGCAGTGAAAAGCCGCTGGTCTGGCGCAGCGTACCGTAAAGGGAGGCGGCGGTCTGGCTGGTGTTGATGTTGTGCGCCAATCCTTGCGACTTGGCATACTGCTCGGCGGACGTTTCCACCGTGCGCAGGTCGGTGGCGATCGCGCGCAAGATCATCTCGGCGTGATTGCCCAGGGCGAGCTTGGTGAGCGCGGTGGCACCGGGTTCCTGTTCGCGGGCGAAGTTTTCCCACTCCGTCAAGATGACGTCGATATGCGAATCGATAAAGGTCGATAACCTCATGGAACAACCCTTAACGTAGCTAGCCGGAGTGCCCCATCATATGTGGAATCGACGCTATTAGATAGCTCAGCGAAGGCAATAAATGCTATTCGGCCATTTCTTTGCGATCAGAAACGAGGAAAGGCCGCAGTCACGTGGTTTTCAGCGCAATTGCACACGACCTGCGGCCCGCCAGCAATGTCATTCAGGCCACACTTTCGCCACAAATCTTGCACTATAATTCCGACGCCCCCACGCTAAGGAAACCGTTCATGCCCATCAGTGCCCGCCGCGCCATCTCCCTGCTGGCTGTTACCGCCTGCCTGCTGCTGAGCGCCTGCCAGACCACGAAGCAGCGCATTGCCGATTGCAAGGCCGGCGACTGGACCGTGATCGGTCACAAGGATGGCTTGCAGGGCGAGCCGCAGAACTTCGATACCCGCAAGGACTTTTGCGACAAGCAGGACGGCAGCAAACCCACCCCCGATGCGGCCGCGCACTATCTGGCCGGCTGGGCCCAGGGCAACTGGGATCTGTGGTCGGAACTGGGCAGGGCCGATGCCCGCAAGGCCTTGCCCGCGCTGCAATTCGAACAGCATGCGGCCAGTGCCGCCATCAAGAAGGAAGGCACGCCGCTGAACCGTCCGGCCTATGAGGCCGGCTGGCTGGTCGGCAATGGCGAGTACTGGTCCGATATCGGCAAGCGCGACGGGACCGAGGGCAAGCCGCTCGGCCAGCAGGAGACCGCCCGCGCCGATGCCGCCGCGCGCGCGCTGCGCTTCGATGCGCCCGCCTACCAGGCGGGCTGGCAGACCGGCAACCGCACCTTCTGGCAAGACGCCGGTTTCAGCGATGCCCGCAATGGCTTGCCGGACAGCGAACTGAAGGGCAGGGCGGCCCAGGCCCGCGCGGCCGGCGTGCAGGTGGCCGAGGATGCCTACCGCGCCGCCTGGAACGCCGAGATCGTCAACTACTGGAAAAACCTGGGCGCGCAGGACGCCATGGCCGGCAAGGACCTCGCCATGCGCCGCGCCGAAGCGAAGCAAAAAGGCTTGCGGATCTTCGAAGCCGAATACCGCCAGGCCTGGGAAGACCGGCTGGCCGCCTACTGGAGCAAGGCCGGCCATGACGACGGCTATGGCAAACCCTTCCAGCTGGACGAACGCTTGGCCCAGGCCAAACGCGAGGGCATCTTCACCATCGCCCGCACGCGCGAGCTGTACACCGCCGCATGGGATGCCGAGAACGCCAAATACTGCGTGGCGGAAAACGCCTTCGAGCTGGGCCGGCGCAGCGCGACGATGGCCATCGAAGTCTGCCAGATTCCCCAGCGTGAACAGCTGAAGCGGGTGTATGTGCGCGGACAGGAGTTCGAGGCGCTGGCGCTGCGCCATGCGCGCGCCGTGGCCGACATCAATGAACTATCGGAGCGCCTGCGCGATGCCTACAACCGCCTGGGCCGGCTGGAACGTGAGCCGCGCGCCAGCCAGGACAGCAAGGATAAGGCCGCCAATGAGGAGGCGGCCAAACAGGAGCGCCGCCGCGGCCAGGAAAGACGCGAGCTGATCGACTACATCCGGCGCCTGGAACGCCAGCTCGACGACGCCCGCCGCTGGGCCGACCGCTACGAGCAGCAAATGCTGCAGCTGCGCCGCGATCTTTTCCGAAATTGATAGCGCAGCGTTCAACTGCGCAAGAATCAGCGCATCGAATTATGCACATAGGACATATTCCTTGTGAAAGCGGCTACTTGGGTTAGCCTTCGCAGGGATAATCGGCTAATATCCACGCAACAATCCTTTTATACAAACAAAGCCCGGAAGCGCACCGCTATCTGGCAAAGGAGACAAAAAACATGCAAGGATTCCTACGCCTTTCCCACTGGCTCGACCGGATAGGCTATCGCTGCGGACAGGTGGCCAATCTGATGATACTGGCCTCCTGCGTCATCAGCGCCAGTAACGCCATGATCCGCTACGGCTTCGACTGGAGTAACAACTGGCTGCTCGAATTGCAGTGGTACCTGTTCGGTGCCGCCGTCATGCTGGGCGCCAGCTATACCTTCCAGCGCAATGAACACGTGCGCGTCGACCTGATCTACGGCCACGTCTCGGAACGCAAGCAATTGTGGATCGACACCTTCGGCATCATCTTCTTCCTGTTCCCGGCCTGCATACTGTTTGCCTGGCTGGCCTGGTATTCGCTGTTCTTGCCATCCTGGGAAGTGCTGGAGCAGTCGAGCAACTCGGGCGGCCTGCCGCGCTATCCGATCAAGATTATCGTTCCGCTCGGCTTCGCCTTGCTGGCTGTGCAAGGTGTGTCCGAACTGATCAAACGTATTGCCGCACTGGCTGGCAAGGTTCAACTCGATAGCAAGTACGAAAGGCCAGTGCAATGATTCCACTCGAGTACATGCCGCCGCTGATGTTTGGCGGCCTGGTAGTGTTTATGCTGGTCGGCTTCCCGGTGGCGTTTTCGCTGCTGGCCGTCGGCCTGTTCTTTGGCCTGATCTCGATCGAACAAGGCTTCTTCGGCGTGCCCTTCATGCAGGCCGTGCCGCAGCGTATCTTCGGCAGCGTGCTGGCCAATGATCTGTTGCTGGCGATTCCCTTCTTTACCTTTATGGGGGCGGTGCTGGAAAAATGCCGCCTGGCCGAAGACATGCTCGACTCCATGGGCCAGCTGTTCGGCCGCATCCGGGGCGGGCTGGGCTATTCAGTGATCATCGTCGGCTTCATCCTCGGCGCCATCACCGGCACCGTGGCCGCCCAGGTGATCGCGATGACCATGATTTCGCTGCCGGTGATGATGCGCTACGGCTACCACATGCGCTACGCCACCGGCGTACTGGCTGCCTCCGGCACCATCACCCAGCTGGTACCGCCTTCGCTGGTGCTGGTGGTGCTGGCCGACCAACTGAAAACCCAGACCGCCAGCGCCGACGTGGGCAGCATGTACCTGGGCGCCTGGGGACCATCGCTGGTGCAGATCGGCCTGTTCGCGCTGTACACCTTCGTGCTGTCGCGGGTGCGTCCGGAATGGCTGCCGGCCGCTCCGCGCGACGAGAAAACCCTGGAAGGCTGGGCCTTGTGGCGCCAGTGCCTGCGCGGCATCATTCCCGCCGCCGTGCTGATCTTCATGGTGCTCGGCACCATGATGCTGGGCATCGCCACGCCGACCGAATCGGGCGCCATGGGTGCGCTCGGCGCGGTGATCCTGGCCGTGATCCGCGACCCGGAATTTAACTTCCGCGACAAGCTGGTGTTCCGCACCGGCATGACGGCGATGGCCGTCGCCGCGCTGCTCGGCGTGTTCTATTACCAGCCGCTGACCGGCCTGGCGCCACAGGCCAAGCTATTCGTCCAGTGCGCGCTGGCGCTGCTGTACGCGGCGATCGTCTGGCTGATCTTCCGCGCCTGGCGCATCAAGCCGCTGCGCGAATTGATCAAGCTCAGCTACCAGTCCACCATGCGCCTGACGGCCATGGTCGTGTTCATCCTGATCGGTTCGACCTGCTTCTCGGTGGTGTTCCAGGGTGTCGATGGCGGCCGCTGGGTCGAACATCTGTTTACCGGCATTCCCGGCGGCTGGATCGGCTTCCTGCTGGTGGTCAATCTGTTCGTGTTCTTCCTGGCCTTCTTCCTGGACTTCTTCGAGATCGCCTTCATCGTCGTGCCGATGCTGGCCCCGGTCGCGCAGAAGATCCTGGCGCCTGAACTGGAAGCCATGATGGGCAGTCCGGAAGCGGCGGCCTCGGCTTCGCTGGTATGGTTCGGCGTGATGCTGTGCGTGAACATGCAGACTTCCTTCATGCATCCGCCGTTCGGCTTCGCGCTGTTCTATCTGCGCGGCGTGGCGCCGAAGGAAGTGAAAAGCTCGGACATCTACTGGGGTGCCTTGCCCTGGGTGGGGCTGCAAATGGTGATGGTGCTGCTGGTGGCGGCCTTCCCGCAGACGGTGACGATGTTCCTCGATCACGGCACTCCCGGCGGCAGCGGGCCAACCGAGCTGATCATCGAGCAGCCGGCTGGCGAAGCAGGGCAGATCAATGAACTCGAGCAGCAACTGCCGCAATTCGAGGACAGCCCGGCGCCGGCAGAACCGGCCTCAGCACCGGTGCCCGACAAAAAATAAGTCCTGACTTGCCGAGTACTGAAAGACACAACGTCGCGGGACATCGTTCCGCGGCGTTTCTCGTTGGGCGAACGAAACTGCCCCGGGCCAAGCGGACTCAACTCACAATTTCTTACAAATTCTGTACATTTGTTCTTTTTATAATGTTATCTTATTTGGAATGCAATTCATTATCAATTGCATTCCTGATCATTCTTATAAAGGGTTCAAATGAAACAGCTTATTTTTGCACTGATCGCAGGCGCCTTCGCGGCGAGCGCGGCCCATGCCGAAGGTCCGTATATCGGCCTCGGTGTGGCCTCAACCGACTACAACTTCAAAATCAGCGGCGGCAGCGGCGTCAACTATGGTCAAGCGACCAATATCTCTGGCGATGGCTACAAGCAATCGTTGAAAGTGTTTGGCGGCTTCGACTTCACGCCCATGTTCGGGGTGGAAGCCGGCTATACCGATCTGCGCAAGGCCGAGGCGACTTACAACATCGGCCCCATCCCGGGTCGCGCCACTGCGGACGGCAAGCGCGCCTACGTCGCAGGCAAGGCGACAGCGCCGCTGAACGAGCAGTTTTCCGTGTTTGGCAAACTGGGCGTGGGCTACAAAAAATCGGAGTTCCGTGCCAATACCCTGGGCTATAACCACGATGACAGCACCACTGGCCTGTATGCGGGCGTTGGCGTGCAGTACAACCTAAGCAAGCAAATCGGACTGACGCTGGAATACGAACGCTATGGCAAGAAGGATGAATTCGGCGCCAAACCCGACGCGATCACGGTCGCTGCGCGCTACAACTTCTAATTGCACATGAGGGCGGGGCAGGCGGACATGACAGACACCGCCCGCCTCAGTCAATCGCCACCCCCGCCACATCCGCCCCCGCCACAACCAACGCCGCTATCGCCCGAGCCCGAATCCGAACTGGAGTCCGAGCTGGAGCTGAAGCCGGAATCCGAATCACCGCCGCCGCAGCCGCTGCCCGAACTACCGATCTCAGCCGCGCAATACACATCGGAGACCCCATCGCCCTGGCGTGCGAAGCCACTGCAGTCGGCCACATACACGAAACCATTCAGGATATGGAGTTTGCTGTCGAGCGCAAACAGCAGCGGCAGCCGGCTCGGCTTCTTCGGGTTGATGTTTTCCTCGTGACAGGCGAAATGCCAGCAGCGCTTGATGCCGGCATTGCCTTGCTGCCCCTTGCTCAAGACCACTGCCGGCGTGTGATGCAGGAAGCGGCCGAAGGCCTGCTGGCAAAATTGCTGATAATTCCTGGTGTACAGGATGAATTCATGCCACAGATCGTCGGCCACCAGCGAGGGCATGGAGACGAATTTCCTGCCGCTTTTCAAGTGTGCCAGGAAAAACTGGCGCAAGCCCTGTGCCACCAGTTGGCAATCCTTCAGCGTCAGATCGGGATGCTGCTCGCGCAGCTTGTCGAACAGTCCCTTGGGCAAGGTAAAGCTGCGCACATAGGCTTCGCGCCGCTGCAACTGCTGACGCTGCCAAAGCACGCCCGACATGCCCGCAAACGCAAGGAAAACGATGGCGACGACTATGCCCATGATCAGACTCCAGTAAGAGGTGGGAAAGATACTTGCCGGGACTATATTCGCAGTCCGGCTGCAGCGAGATCTTGTTCTGGCGCATCCTTGCTAGGCCTGGACGGCGCTCAAGTCCGTGCTGTCCGGCGCCGCGGCGACGCGGTTGCGGCCCGCGCTCTTGGCACGGTAGAGCGCCTGATCGGCCGCCAGCAACAGCGCGCTGGCCTGCTCCCGCGCGTCCGGCACCATCGCCGCCACGCCGATACTGATGGTGACCTGGCCCAGCGGCGATTTGGCGTGCTCTTGCATCAGCGCCGCCAGCGCGGAGCGGATGTGCTCGGCAATGATCAGCGCGTCGTCCAGCGTGGTGGCTGGCGCGATGAAAACGAATTCCTCGCCGCCGTAGCGGGCCGCCAGATCGGTGGCGCGCTGCACCGACGCCGACAGCACCGCCGCCAGCCGCCGCAGGCAATCGTCGCCAGCCTGGTGGCCGTAGTGATCGTTGTACAGCTTGAAGAAATCCACGTCGATCATGGCCACCGCCAGCGGCGTGGCATGGCGCTGCGCGCGCGCCCATTCGCGCGCCAGCGCCTCGTCGAAGCTGCGCCGGTTGGCCAGTCCGGTCAGGCCGTCGGTGGCCGACAGCGCCTTCAATTTCTGGTTGGAGCGCACCAACTCCTCGGTGCGCACCTTGACCAGCGCTTCGAGCTTGCGCGCGCGCCGCGTGAAGGCCCGTATTCTGGCGCGATAGGCCAGCCAGGTCAGCAACAGCGCCAGACACAGCGCGCCGCTGCGGAACCACCATGTCTGCCAAAACGGCGGCGTAATGGCCAGCGGCAGGATGATCTCCGGACTGTCCAGACCCTTGTTGCTGCTGGCACGCAGATGGAAGCGGTAATTGCCAGGGTCGAGATTGGTATAGGTCGCCACCGGATGGCGCGCGTCGGCCCGCACCCATTGCGTGTCGAAGCCTTCGAGCCAGTAGCTATAGCTATTGTTGCGGGGCGCGGCGTAGTGCAGGGCGGCGAATTCGAAGGACAGCACCGAGGCGCTCCACGGCAGGCTCAAGGAAAGCGGCGCCGTGATATCGCCCTGCAGCACCACATCCCTGGGCCGTGGAGCCAGGCCGAGCGAACGGTTGAAGATGCGGATATCGGTGATCGCCACCTGCGGCGCGCTGGGGGTGCTCAGCGGCAGGGTCGGATTGACCACGGTGATGCCGGTGCTGCCGCCGAAATACAAGGTGCCATCGGTGGCGCGGATCGCAGAACCGAGGTAGAGGCCTTCGGTCAGGCCGTCGTCGGCCGCGTAGTGGCTGAAGGCGCCACTGCTGGGGTCCAGGCGCGACAGGCCCTTGACGGTCGAGATCCACAGGATACCGCTGGGGTCGCTCTGGATCGCTTCGATCTGGATAGGCCCCGGCTCGCCCTTGCCCAGGTAGCGGTGAAAGCCAATCTTGCCGTCCGCGGCGGGTGTCATGCGGTTCAGGCCGCGCGCCGTGCCGACCCAGACCGTGCCATACATATCCTCGTACAGGCAGGTGATCTTGTTGTTGCTCAAGGTGTCGGGCAGGGCGGCATCGTGGCGGAAATGGCGGAACTTGCCGCTGGCGCGGTCCAGCAGGTCGAGGCCGCCGCCACGGAAGAAGCCGCCGACCCAAACGCGGCCCTGACTGTCTTCCAGTACCGCGCTGGCGTCATCAACGCTGCGGCCGTCGGAATTGCCGGGCTGATGGACATACATCTGGCTGACACCGCTGGCCGGGTGATAGCGGATCAGGCTGGCGCCTGTGCCAAGCCAGATCACGCCATCGCGGCCTGGCACCACCGTGTTGATGTGGTTGTTGGCCGCGCCCTCGAAACGGATGGTGCTGATGGCGGCGTCCGGATGGTCGAGCCGGTTCAAGCCTTTCGAGGTGCCTATCCACAGAGGCCCGTTCGGTTGCTGGTACAGGCTGTAGACGGAATTATGACTGAGTGTGCCGGGGCGTTTCGGATCGGCCGTGTAGTGGCGCAGCAGGGCGCGGCTGGCCGGATCGAACAGCATCAAGCCTTCGTCGACACCCAGCCACAGCCGGCCTTGCGGCGCGGCGCCCAGACTGCGGACAAAATTACTCGATCGGAAAGTGGCGGGCGCGACATCGCGCGGCAGGATGCGCTCGAAGCCGTAATTGCCCACATTGGCACGGCTGACGCCGTCGGTAAACGACGCCACCCATAGCGTGCCGCTGCGGTCCTCCAGCACGCCATTGATCGCGTTGCTCGGCAGGCTGTGGCTATCTTCGGCCCGGTGCAGATAGGACTGGAAGCGCTGGCTTTCCGCATCCCAGCGCAGCAGACCCTCGGTGCGGGTGCTGACCCAGACGGCGCCATTTCGGTCGAGATCGAAATTATTGATGCGGCCCACAGGCCCCGGCAATTTGCGGCGCCGCTCCCAGGGCGTGCCAGCTTGCCAGACCATCACGCCGGCATCGGTGCCCATCCACAACTGGCCGGCGGCGTCGAACAGCAGGGCACGCACATCGTTGAGCTTGGGCTCGGGCAGCTCCACCGTGTCGAGGCGAAAGTGCTGGTAAGCGCGCTGGCCCGGCGCCCGATAGTCCAGTCCGGCTGGCCAGGTCGCGGCCCAGACCCCACCCTTGGCGTCGGTGGCGACGGCGTTGATGTCGTCGTGGGCCAGCGCCTGCGGAGCGCGGGGATCGGCCTGGTCGAGCTCGAAGCGGCCGGTGTCGGGATCGAAATGCTGCAGACCGCCCCAACTGGCGATCCACATGCCCTGCCTGCCGTCGCCGATGATGCGGCGGATGATGCGCACCTTACTCGCTCCGCCCTGGGGCAGATAGCGGCTGAAACTGTTGGTGGAGGGCTCGAAACGGGCCAGTCCTTCATCGGTACCGGCCCAGATGCGGCCCTTGGTGTCGTTGTACAGGGCGGCCACGCGTCCGCCCGGCAAACTGTTCGGATCGGCTGGATCGTTGGCGTAGCGCACCGCGCCGCGGCCATCGTAGCGGAACAGGCCGCCTTCGATGGTGCCTATCCAGATGAAGCCCTGGCGGTCTTGCAACAGCGACAGGATGGCCTGGCTGTCGGCGCCGAGCGAGTCGAGCGCTTCAAAGGTCAGTGGTAGATGGGCCGGGGCGGAAAACACGGCGGGCGAGGGTAGCAGGCTGCCAGCGAGGAGGCAGCAGCGGACGAAGGCAGGCCAGCGAACGGCGCATGTCGCGGACGGCGGGCAAGGTGAACGCACGTTGATTCCCTTTACTCTTTTCTTTAATGGAACTTTACCATGCGCCCGGCGCCGATTTTGCAAGGAATGCGGCTTCCGTGCAGCTTGTTACCATCCAGCCCCGCCAGGTTGCGTCCTGTCGCAATTTTTGCTGCGCGCAAGCAATCCGAACCTATACTGGCGATCATTGGCAATCTAGCCACACATAGGAGACATCATGCGTTTTCGTACCTTCGCCGCCGCCGCGGCCATCAGCCTCGCCGCCGCCATGCCGTCCTGGGCCGCCGACAATCTCGATGGCATCCTCCATATCGCCCTGGCCGGCAGCAAGGTGCCCGCCGCCGGCGTGCTGGTCATGCGCAATGGCCAGGTGGAGGACCAGGCCGTGGTTGGCCTGCGCCGCAACGACGGCAAGGATGCCGTCACCCTCGACGACCCTTGGGTGATCGGTTCGACCGGCAAAGTGATGACGGTGGCGATGGTGCTGCGCCTGGCTGAACAGGGCAAGCTGGCGATGGATGCGCCGCTGGCGCAGATGCTGCCGGAGCTGGCCAAGGGCATGCGCCCCGAATACCGCAAGCTGACGCTGACGGAGATGCTGTCGCACCGCGCCGGCTTCCCGCGCGACCTGCGCAATAGTAAGGCGATCGATGCCTACTTCAGCGATAAACGCCCACTGGGCGAGCAGCGCCTCGCCTATATCGCGGCCGCGCTGAAGGACAAGCCCGCCGTCAAGCCGGGCACCGCCTTCAGCTACAGCAACACCGGCTATGTGATCGCCGCCGCGATCGCCGAAAAAATCAGCGGGAAGGGCTACGACGAGTTGATGCGCGGCGAAGTTTTCGGCCCGCTGGGCATGCGCACAGCCGGGGTAGGGAACACCCGCGACGGCCAGATCCGCGGCCACAGCAAGGGCAAGCCCAAACTGGTGATGAAGCGCGAAGCCGACGGCGTGCCGGAGATGCTGGCGCCGGCAGGGTTCCTGCACATGAGCCTGGCTGACTGGGCGCGCTTCAATCTCGACCAACTGGCCGGCGCCAAGGGGGAGGGCAAGTTGCTGTCGGCGGCCAACTATCAACTGATGCAAACGGCCCAGCCGGGCAGTGGCAGCGGACTCGATTGGGGCGTGCAGCCATCGATCGCAGGGCGCAAGGGGCCGGTACTGGTACACCAGGGCTCCGACGGCAACTGGCTGGCCATTGTGGTGCTGTTCCCGGAGCAGGGCACAGGCGTGCTGGCCGTCGCCAATGCCTTTGAAGACATGGGGGCGGATCAGGTCTTGAACGGCATGTTCGCGAAGCTGTTCCCGACGCTGGCGCCAGCCAAGTAAGAGACGAGGGCGCTCAAGGAGCGGGCTTTCAGAGTCTTAAGCCCATCCCTCTTCCGAGAATGCAAGTCGAGATTACTCCTCATATTGTCGAGTTAGAATACTGTATGAAATACTGTATAATTCACTGATTAAACAAACAGTATTTTGACTCTGGCAACATCAAGGTGTAATGAGAAAATTTGAACTGATCGACCTGGAACCCGCCACCACATCCCTGCCTGGGGAAGGCGAGAGGCGCAAGGGTTTCCCGGCCAATCTGCGCGAGATCGCCGACGATGCCATCACCGACGCCCTGACCGACAGCGAGATCGCGCGCGAGTTCATCGGCCACGGCGAACTGGGACCGAAATCGATCGCCAACACGCAAAAGGAGCTGTTTCGCTTCCTGAGCTGGTGCCGTGAAGAGGCGAAAAAGACATTGCGCCAGCTCAATGTGGCCGACCTAAACGCCTACAAGGAATTCATCAAGGACCCGCCGGACGAGTGGATTTCCAGCACCAAATGGCCGCGCACCGATCCGCGCTACCGGCCGTTCAGCGGCAAGCTGTCCGATGCCAGCCGGCGCCAGGCCATGATCGCCGTCAAGGGCTTGCTGGCCTTCGCCGAACAGACCGGCTATCTGCGGCGCGATCCCGGCGCACTGGTCAAGAACGTGAAAATGCCGCACACCAACCGCGTCACCCGCTATCTGAGCCAGTATGCCATCACCTTGACGCTCGACACCGTCGGTGCGCGCATCGCCACCACGCCAGCCGCCTTGCGCCGCCGTGCCCGCGACCGCTTTCTGCTGCTCGCCTATGCCCATACTGGTGCCCGCCTGAACGAAATCGTCAGCGCCAATATGGGCGCGCTCTATACCGAAGGCAATGGCCGCTGGTGGCTGGATGTGATGGGCAAAGGCGGCAAGCCGCGCCGCCTGCCGGTCCCTGCAGAGATGCTGGAAGCGTATCGGCAATACCGTCAGGCTTATGGACTGCTGCCGCAAACTGTTCGCACCGACGCCATGCCACTGGTGCTGTCCAGCCGTAGCCGCGTGCCGGCCCGCATATCCGACGAAGCCGCGTCGGACGCCTTGAAGGCCCTGTTCGCCGAGGCCGCGCGTGCGGCTGACGCGCTGGGCGATGCCGATACCGCCGCGACACTGCGCCAGGCATCGACGCACTGGCTGCGGCACAGCATGCTGACCAACCATGCCAACAACGGCGTGCAGCTCAAGACGCTGCAGGAAACCGCCGGCCACGCCAGCATCGCCACCACGGCCGCCTATCTGCACAAGACCGACAACGAGCGGCATGATGAAATCCTGGCCTCGGCCAACGGCAAGGCCATCCGCACTTAGAAAAGCTAGCGGGCCGCCACCTTTGCTTAGAACCCAAGGCAAAGAGCCGGGGTCTGACCCGCCGGGTCAGACCCCAGGGTTAAGCCGTGGGTTCTAAGCTGCGACGCGGCGCGCAAACTTCATCCACCCTCACTCCGGCAAACCCGCCTTGCGCCACAAGGGCAGATAGCGCCCCTCATAAAACTTGCGGTAAGGCGCAGGGCTGGACGGTTGCGGCTGCACGAATTCCGGAATGCGATAAACCGGAGCGCTGCGGTGCAACTCTGTCAGCGCCGCCTGCATGCGCGCCGCATCTCCCTTCCCGGCATACAGCATGGCCAGCAGCGCATAACAGTTCGGATACGCCGGATGAGTCTGCGTCCCTTGCAGGCACCAATCCTGCGCCGCATCGTCTTCCCCCAGCGCCATATGGGCACGCGCCATATTGGTAAAGATGGTTTCCGGCCTGTGCCTAGGGTCGAGGTTAATGGCCTGGTTGAGCCGCGCAATCGCCTCCTTGGGCTCCCCCAGCGCAATATGCATATTGGCCAAGCCAATATACGGCAACAGACTCTTGGGCCGTGCCGCGAGATAAGCTTCCGCACTGGTGCGCCAGCCCGCAAAGTCGTCATGGCGCGAAGCATAAAACCCCAGCGGATACAGTATCTCGGCGTTGTTCGGATCGAGCGCACGCACGCGGGCGCCTATCGTACGCACTTCGCTCCACTGTTTTTCGCGCACATCGTGCTCGGTCTGGTTGCCGAAGTTATAGGCTTGCCGGAACAGCGACACCGCCAGGTCGGTCAGCGCATTGATATTGTCCGGCTCCAGCGCCAGCGCCTGCCGGTTCAAGGCTTCGATCTGCTGCAGCACCGGCAGGGTTTGCGATTTCAGCCGCAGCGCCGCCGCCCGCAGCAGCAAGTCCGCCACTTTCGGGCTGCTGCCGCGTTTTTCCGCTTCGCTGGCCGCCACGATCACCATCTCGCGCCCGATGCTGTTGCCGATCTGGTTAGTCACCTGATCCTGCAGCGCGAACAGATTGGTCAAATCGCCATCCAGGGTATAGGCCCACAGCGCGGCGCCGCTGCTGGTATCGGTCAAGGTGACGCTGATGCGAACCTTGTCGCCGCTGGAGAGCACGTTGCCCTGTAAAATGAAACGCACCCCGGCATCCTTGCCGATCTGCTGCGCATTCAGGGCCTTGTCGCGGTAGCTGAGCGCAGTGGCGGGCGAGCTGACATACGCGTCGCGGATGCGTGCCAGGTCGGCCGTGATGCCGCTGGTGATGGCATCGGCCACATAGGCTTTTAGCGGGTCGCCGGTCTGGTTGGTGAACGGCAGCACGATCACCGACAGCGGATCGGCGACGGCCACTGCTGCGGGCGCGGATGCCGCCGTTTTGGCAGGGCCAGCTGAGATACGCCAGTAAGCGCCGCCACCCGCCGCCAGCAGTACGATAAGGGCGGCGACGGCCAGTTGCGGCGCGCGCGATGTCCGTGTGCGGTCCGGCGCGCGGGTGGCGGGCGCATTGGCCAGGTTGATGCGGTAGGCACGGATCGGCCGGGTGATGTTTTTGATGTGCAGATCGCCCATGTCCTCGAAAGCCACATCGAGGTCGTTGCGTACCTGATCGCGCACCGCGCCGGAAATGCAGATGCCATCCTGCGGCGCATACGGCTCCAGCCGCGCCGCCACGTTCACGCCGTCGCCGGAAACGTCGTCGCCGTCGATGATGATGTCGCCCAGATTGATGCCGATGCGCAGTTGCAGCTTGTCGCCTTCGCCGGAACTTGCCTGGGCCGCATGGTTTTGCCGCTGTAGATCGATGGCGCAATGCAAAGCCGCGGTGCCGGTGGGGAATTCAGCCAGGAAGCCGTCGCCGGTGGTCTTGATGATGCGGCCGCCATACTGGGCCACGATGGGATAGGCCAACTGTTCGCGCAAGGTCCGCACGCGCCCGAAGGTATGCGTCTCGTCGCGCTCCATCATGGCGCTGTAGCCGACGATGTCCGCCACCATGATGGCGGCCAGCTTGCGTTCGATCTCAGGCACCGGGTATCTCCGTAAAAGGCAGGCTCAGTCATTATGGCATGCATAAGTTTGCATGTAGCAAGTGATGTTGGCCGGTCAGCAGCCTATGCTGTAGGGCTAAAACAACGGATAATGGCGCCTACCTCTTTTTGAGCACTATTTTGGATATCTCCCATGGAAATTAAAGTCAACTTTCTCGATAAGCTTCGCCTCGAAGCCAAATTCGATGATTTCACGGTGGTGGCCGACCAGCCCATCCGCTACAAGGGCGATGGTTCGGCGCCAGGTCCCTTCGACTATTTTCTGGCCTCATCGGCCTTGTGCGCCGCTTATTTTGTGAAGTTGTATTGCAATACCCGCAATATTCCGACCGAGAATATCCGCCTGTCCCAGAATAATATTGTCGACCCGGAAAACCGTTATAAGCAGATTTTCAAGATTCAGGTCGAGCTGCCGGCCGATATTTCCGACAAAGACCGCCAGGGAATTTTGCGTTCCATCGACCGTTGCACGGTCAAAAAAGTGGTACAGGAAGGCCCCGATTTTGTGATCGAAGAGGTCGAAAATCTGGATGCCGACGCGCAGGCCTTGCTGACCTTGAAACCCGATTCGGAAGCGAGCACCTATATCGCCGGCAAGGATTTGCCGCTGGAGCAAACCATCGCCAATATGTCGGCGGTGCTCGCTGGCCTGGGTATCAAGATTGAGATCGCATCGTGGCGCAATATCGTTCCCAATGTGTGGTCGCTGCACATCCGCGATGCGCATTCGCCGATGTGCTTCACCAATGGCAAGGGATCGACCAAGGAAAGCGCCTTGGCGTCGGCCTTGGGCGAATATATCGAGCGTCTCAATAATAATCACTTCTATGCCGGGACATTCTGGGGCGAAGACATCGCCGCCGCGGCCTTTGTCCATTACCCGAATGAACGCTGGTTCAAGCCAGGCAAGAAAGATGCGCTGCCGGCTGAAATCCTGGACGAGTATTGCCTGGAGATTTACAACCCTGACGACGAGTTACGCGGCTCGCATCTGTACGACACCAACTCCGGCAATACGCAGCGCGGAATCTGTTCACTGCCGTATGTGCGCCAGTCGAACGGCGAGGTCGTCTATTTCCCGTCCAACCTGGTCGAAAATCTCTACGTCAGCAATGGCATGAGCGCCGGCAATACGCTGGTCGAAGCGCAGGTGCAATGTCTGTCCGAGATTTTCGAACGTGCGGTCAAGCGCGAAATCCTGGAAGGCGAAATGGCATTGCCTGACGTACCGCAGGAAGTGCTGGCGAAATATCCTGGCATTCTGGCCGGCATTCAAGGCCTGGAAGATCAAGGCTTCCCGGTGCTGGTAAAGGATGCGTCGCTGGGCGGCCAGTACCCGGTAATGTGCGTCACCCTGATGAACCCGCGTACCGGCGGCGTGTTTGCCTCCTTCGGCGCGCACCCAAGTTTCGAGGTCGCGCTGGAACGCAGTCTGACGGAATTGCTGCAAGGCCGCAGTTTTGAAGGCTTGAACGATTTGCCTCGGCCTACCTTTGCAAGCAACGCCGTGACCGAGCCAAACAACTTTGTCGAGCACTTCATCGATTCCAGCGGCATCGTGTCCTGGCGCTTTTTCAGCGCCAAGGCGGATTACGATTTTGTCGAGTGGGATTTCTCCGGCCAGGGCGAAAACTCCAACGCCGAGGAAGCCGCAGCCTTGTTTGGCATTCTCGAAGAAATGGGCAAAGAGTCCTATATGGCGGTGTATCAGGATTTAGGCGCGATTGCCTGCCGTATCCTGGTGCCGGCTTACTCGGAAGTGTATCCGGTGGAAGATCTGATCTGGGACAACACCAACAAGGCATTGCTGTTCCGTGCCGATATCCTGAACCTGCATCGCCTGGACGACGCCAGCCTGGAAGCCCTGCTCGAGCGTCTGGAAAACAGCGAGCTGGACGATTACGGCGATATCGCCACCTTGATCGGCATCGAGTTCGACGAAAATACGGCCTGGGGACAGCTGACAACGCTGGAGTTGAAGCTGCTGATTCATCTGGCCCTGAAGCAGTTTGAGGAAACCCAGGAGCTGGTGGAAGCCTTCCTGCAGTACAACGACAACACGGTCGAGCGCGGACTGTTCTATCAAGCCTTGAATGTGGTGCTCGAAGTGCTGCTGGACGAGGACCTGGAGCTGGACGATTACGCGCTCAATTTCCGCCGTATGTACGGCGACACCAGGATGGACGCGGTGATGGCTTCGGTTGACGGCAGCGTGCGTTTCTTCGGCTTGACGCCAACGAGCATGAAACTGGAAGGCCTCGAGCGCCACGAGCGCCTGATCGACAGCTACAAGAAATTGCATGCGGCACGTAGCAAGACGGCCGCCGCCAAGCAGGCCTGACTCCCGGTCCCGGATCTGCAATGAGGACGTGGCCGCCGTGGTGGTCACGTCTTTCGTCAAAATCCACAACAGACATTGCTCTGATGCTATGCTGGTGTCGTTGCTCAACAGCCTATCGGGAAAGGTGTTGGATGGACGATCTCAATTGCATCGAAAAAGCCACTATCCTTGTCGTGGACGATACGCCTGACAACCTGTCGCTGATGGCGGGCTTGCTCAAGAGCCGATATCACGTCAGGCTGGCCAACAATGGTGAAAAAGCGCTGCAGTTGGCCCGCGCCAAAGACCCGCTGGATCTTATTCTGCTCGATATCCTGATGCCCGGTCTGTCTGGCTACGATGTGTGCAAAATGCTCAAAGCCGACCCAGCCACCCGCCATATTCCCATCATTTTTCTGACCGCGATGACCGCGCCAGAGGAAGAGAAGAAGGGACTGGAGATGGGCGCGATCGACTTCATCACCAAGCCGGTGAACCCGCCCATCATGTTGGCGCGGGTCTCGACACAGTTACAGGTCAAGGCCGCCGCGGATTTTGTCCGGGACAAGAATATTTATCTGGAAGCGGAAGTGCAACGGCGCGGACGGGAGCTCGCCGCGATCCAGGATGTCACTATTCTGGCAATGGCCTCGCTGGCCGAAACGCGCGACAACGACACCGGCAACCACATTCGCCGTACCCAGCATTATGTCCGTGTGCTCGCCAATCAGTTGTGTACCCATCCGCGCTTTTCCCATTTTTTGAACGAGCGCATCATTGACATCCTGTTCAAGTCCGCGCCCCTGCACGACATTGGCAAGGTGGGCATTCCCGACCGGATCCTGCTCAAGCCGGGCCGCTTCGAGCCGCATGAGTTCGAGATCATGAAGACGCACTGCAAGCTGGGGCGCGATTCGATCCAGCATGCCGAGGATCAGTTGGGTCTGGACGTGGAGTTCCTGCTGTACGCCAAAGAGATCGCCTACGGACATCAGGAAAAATGGGATGGCAGCGGCTACCCCGAAGGCCTGGCCGGCGACGCCATCCCGATATCGGCGCGCTTGATGGCCGTGGCCGACGTCTATGATGCGCTGATCAGCCGGCGTGTCTACAAGGAAGGCATGCCACACGAAAAGGCGGTCGCCATCATCACCGAAGGCCGGGGTCAGCATTTCGATCCCGACATGGTTGACGCCTTTCTGGTGGTAGCGGAGCAGTTCCGCGCGGTGGCCTTGGAGTTTGCCGACAGCGACGAGGCCCTGGCCGAAAAGGCCAAGAGTTTGAAGGTGATTACAGGCTGATATGAATTACTCCCCCAGTGCATTGAAACCAGGGCAGCGTGGGCGCGTGTACCTGCAGGCGCTTTTCCTTCTTTGCCTGCTCGTGTTCGGGATGCTGCTGTTACGGCGTCAATTGTCACAGGGGACAGGAACGCTGAACAATCTGCCCGTGCATGCCGCCATCGAAATGGCCGGCGCGACCGTGGCGCTGATCGTGGCCTATGTGTTGACGCGGCTGGAGAAGTTGGGCGAAGGCAGCCGCTTCGACCGTACCTTGGCCATGGCGCTGAGCGGCATGGCCATACTGGATGGCTTGCATGCGCTGATGGGCCCAGGCGAAACATTCGTGTGGCTGCATAGCGCGGCGACCGCGTATGGCGGTTTGCTGTTCGCGCTGGTCTGGGTGGTCGGCTATCTGCCCGCCAATGCGCTCAAACGCGGCCCGGTGCTGGCCTGCATCGCCGCCAGCCTGTTCGGTGCCGGCTCGCTGCTGTTTCCCGAGCAGTTGCCGAGCATGCTGGCCCGGGGGCGCTTCACTTCCACGGCCATACTGATTAATTTTAGCGGCGGCATGTTGATGCTGGCGGCGGCACTGAAGCTGCTGCTAGCCTATAGGCTCGAGCGGAATTCGACCCATCTGCTGTTCTGCGCGCAATGCCTGATGATGGGCACTGGCGCCTTATTGTTCCAGCAGTCCACCTTGTGGGAAGTGTCATGGTGGGAATGGCATGTGCTGCGCCTGTTCGGCTACTGTGTTGCGCTGTGGCTGGTATCGCGCGCCGCCAACCGGCTGGAAGCGCAGATACTTAGCCACAATAGCGCGCTCGAGCAACAGGTCAGCGCACGCACCGCCATGCTGGAGCAGCAGGCCGAGGAATTGGAAGCGCAGAAGAACGCGATCCAATCCACCGAGGCCCGCTACCGGGCCATTATCGAGCTCGCGCCTGACGGCCTGCTGGTGGCTAACGAGCAAGGCCGGATCACCATGGCGAACCCGCGCATGGCTGAAATCTTCGGCTATGCGGAAGCGGAAATGGTGGGCCAGCCGCTGGAGCTGCTGGTGCCCGCTGAGCAGCCACAGGGCAGCTCGGCCTTACGCGACAGTTTCATGGCGATCAATGCGCGGCACGCGCTGGGCGACACGCAGTCGCTCACGGGGCGGCGCAAGGACGGTTCGGAATTTCCGCTGGAGCTAGGCCTGTCATTCTTGCCGGCCAGCGGTGACTGCGAACTGAGCGTGTGCGTATCGATACGGGACGTCAGCGGGCACAAGGCGGCGGAGCAGGCGCTGAGTGATGAGCGCATACGGCTGATGCAAATCCTGGAAAACAGTCCGGTCGGCGTCTCCATCAATTCCGAGGATGGACAGCTCATCTTTGCCAATCACCAGATGTCGCAATTGATCGGCCTGAGCGTGGACGAGCTGTTGAAGCGCAACACTGGCTCGCTATGGAAGTCTCCCCAGGACCGCGAGAAATTGCTTGAATTGCTGAGGCAGGTCGGCGTCGTGAAGGACTACGAAACCGAACTGGTGCGTGAGGATGGCGAGTTGCGCAGCGTGCTAATCAGTACCAATCTGATCGAGCAAGGCGCCTCCAGCCAGTTGGTCAGCTGGATCTACGATGTCACCGAGCGCAAGCGCATGGAAGCGGAAATCCAGCGCAGCAACTTCCTGGGCGACGTCGCCCTGGAATTGACGGAAAGCGGCTACTGGTATGTGGACTACAGCGACCCGGACTACTACTTCCAGTCCGAGCGCGCGGCGCGCATACTGGGTGAGCCCATCAAGCCGGACGGCCGCTACAAACTCGACAGCGAATGGTTTGCGCGCCTGGAGAGCGCCAATATGGAAACGGCAGCCGCGACGGCGGAGCGCTATCAGGGCGCCATCGACGGCTTGTACGACCATTACGACTCCATTTACGCCTACACCCGGCCGTTGGACGGTGAAATCGTGTGGGTCCATGCGGCCGGAAAAGTCGTGCGCGATGAAAGCTCCAACAAGATTTTGTTCATGTACGGGGCCTATCAGGACATCACCCGGCAGAAAAAAACCGAGACGGAAATCTTGCTGGCCCGCGAACTGGCCATGGAGGCCACCAAGGCCAAGAGCGATTTTCTGGCCAATATGAGCCACGAAATCCGCACGCCGATGAACGCCATCATCGGCATGTCGCATCTGGCCTTGCAGACCAGTCTGGACAAACGGCAGCGCAACTATATCGAGAAGGTACACCGCGCCGGTGAAAACCTGCTTGGCATCATCAACGACATCCTGGATTTTTCCAAGATAGAAGCCGGCAAGATGACAATGGAAACCATCGACTTCCGCCTGGAAGATGTGATGGACAATCTGGCCAATCTGGTGGGCATGAATGCCGAAGACAAGGGACTGGAACTGCTGTTCAACGCCGCGCCCGATCTCCCCACGGCCTTGCGCGGCGACCCCTTGCGCTTGGGGCAGGTGCTGATCAATCTGGGCAATAACGCGGTCAAGTTTACCGACAAGGGCGAGATCGTGATCGGCGTCGAAAAAACCGCCGACGACGGCACCGGCGCCGGCATAGAACTGCACTTCTGGGTGAAGGATTCCGGCATAGGCATGAGCGAGGAGCAGTGCGGCAAGATGTTTCAGTCGTTCATACAGGCCGATGCCTCCACCACCCGCAAGTACGGTGGCACGGGTTTGGGGCTCGCCATTTCCAAGAATCTGGTGGCCTTGATGCAGGGGCGTATTTGGGTGGAAAGCAAGCTGGGAGAAGGCTCCACCTTTCATTTCAACGCCCGTTTCGATGTGCAGGAGGTGCCACATCCACGACGCATGTTCCGTGCCGACGAGCTCTTGGGCGTGCGTGTCCTCGTTGTCGACGACAATGCCACCGCGCGGGAAATCCTGTCGTCGATGGCGCGCTCGTTCGGCCTGGAGGTCGATGTGGCCCTGAGCGGGCAAGAGGCGTTACGCATGGTCAAGCAAGCCGATCATCAGAAATTGTATTACGACCTGGTGCTGATGGATTGGAAGATGCCTGTGATGGATGGTGTGGAAACCATACAGCAACTGCGCGCTGAAGCGCTCGAGCATGTGCCCATGGTCATCATGGTCACGGCCTACGGCCGCGAGGAGGCCATGGGTTCGGCCGAGTCGCGCGGCGTCCGGCTCAATTCAGTGCTGACCAAACCGGTAACGCCATCGTCCTTGCTGGAGGCCATAGGGGAGGCACTTGGAAAAGGCGAACTGGTCGTGACGCGTGCGGTCACAACGTCCGAAATCCATTCGGATGCGATGGCGCAATTGGCAGGTACACGGTTGCTGCTGGTCGAAGACAACAATATGAATCAGGAATTGGCGCTGGATCTGCTACGCAGCGCCAATATCGAAGTCGTGATCGCCAACAATGGGCAGGAGGCGCTGGACATTCTGGGACAGGACGGCGGCTTTGACGGCGTCCTCATGGATTGCCAGATGCCGGTCATGGACGGCTACACCGCGACGCGCGAGCTTCGCAAGAACCCAGCCTTCAAGGACTTGCCGATTATCGCCATGACGGCCAACGCCATGGCCGGCGACCGCGAAAAAGTATTGGAAGCCGGCATGTGGGACCACATCGCCAAGCCGCTCAATGTAGGACTCATGTTCAGTACGATTGCGAAATGGCTGAAGACGAAATCCGGGTCCGTTGTGGCCGCCAGCAGCGCCGCTATGCCAGTCAGGAGCCAGGCGCATTCCGGTACAGCATTCCAGCACGGGCTGCCTGAACTGCCGGGCATCGATATCCATGCCGGTCTGGAGACAACCATGCAAAACATCAAGCTCTACACAAGCCAGTTGCTGAAGTTTCGCGATAGCCAGGGCCCGTTTGCCAGCCTGTTCGAGGCCGCCTTGCATGATACGGACACCGGTGCGCCGACCAGAGTGGCGCACACGCTCAAGGGCACGGCGGGAAATATTGGCGCCCGCGAGGTGCAGGCTGCCGCTGCGGCATTGGAACGTGCTTGCCTGGAAGGTGCCAGCGAAACAATCCGGCAAACCTTGCTGGCCGCAGCCATAAGTTTGCTGGAGCCCGTGATTGCCGGCCTGGACAATCTGGCGGACAAGCAGTCCAGGAAGACGAAGAGCGTCACAGAATCCGATCGGCATTTCAGCTTGCTGCCCGAGTTGCAAAAACTGGCAACGCTGTTGGATCGCAGTGACGCGGAGGCTCTCGATGTCCTGGAACAAATTCAAAGCGTGAACGATGACGCGGCCTTAGCGCGGGATTTGGCTGAGATTGAAAGACCTTTGCAAGCCTTTGACTTTGATGAAGCGCTGGCACGATTGAAGATCATGCTTGCCGAGCTGGAAGCATGATTTTTTGGCGTGGTTGGCTTGAAATACCCTTACTCCACAGATCCCCATAAATTCGCATAATTTATATTATGTAAAATTAAGTATTCGCATTGAGTCGCCTACTTCGGGCAAAATAGCGCTCTAACCTAAAACCGCATACATTCGTTACCTAAAGCTTTGTATATGGCGGTATTCTACGTTTTTGACACCGAGTATGTACTATTGCGTAAAGCCAGTAATCGAATTTATTTGTATGCAGATTTACGTAATGGCGCTCCGAAATTGATGTCGCGCTATCGAAATGAGGACCGCACTCGGCCTCTACCTATTTCTAGTGGGCAGTCGCAACTTTAGGGTCTCGATGACCGGCATTAAGCCGCTAGCCACCAATTTCGTCTCGATAGTGATGTCGTCTACGGAAGTGAAATCGCCCCCTCGAACGTTTTCCCAACCGTACCGCGCCATATATTCAATGGTCAGTTTAGATTCGGCTAAATCAGGTTTATCCCTGAGTGAATCTTCAATTCGTTTGGTTTCAATCAAAGCAAGTGGCCGGTGTTTAGACGTCCATTGCGAACCTTTTCCCTCTGCGTGTGTTTTGTAGCGCCACAGAACGTCATGGGTGCGACCGATGTAATACTTTCCCTGTTCGAGCTTAAGCGCGTATAGCAGCCAGTCCTGCTGAGGGCGCACCATAAGCACTCGTTCGCGTTGCTTCGCCCGCTCCGATTCGAGCATCGCCTCGGTCGGTTTGAATCTATTGGTCATCGTCGAAGTAAATCCTAGCGTTGAAAACGTACGCGAAGCCGGCGAGCACGCGCACGGTATGCGCGCTCTCCGCCTTCAAGGATGTCACAGACCACCTTTCGTATGTCGGCGTCCTCTAGGCCGCCGGCTGTGTATGTGAACGTTGGCAAGTCTCCAGCGTGTGTGGGGCTGGAGCTGGCGATGATGATCTGGTCAGCGTCAGTATTGATTACTAAATTAGCGTTGTGTGTAACCATAATTACCTGGCGCTTGGCCTTGGCAGCCACGAACAGCGAAACAAGTTCGTCGAAGACAGATTTTGGATCCAGATTTTCCTCAGGCTGGTCGATGATTAGTGGCCGATCGTCTGCATCGTCCAGGGCCAAGTACAAAAGTAAGAGCACAATACCGCGGGTACCTGGTGAAAGCTTCCGTATGTCGATCCCGTCATACAAGATTTCGTATCGAACTGATATGTGATCGGTGCTGAAAATCCAGTGTGCAAATTGTTTGGACCATTCTCTGAACGCCTCCTGTTCTGTCGGAGCGTACGGCGCATGAGCACGCAGTGCTTTTGCATGGTCCGCAATAAACGCACTCATGGCCGCTTGCACCTCTTTCGCACTGCCCTGCTCCCACGCCGCGAGCAACTTTTCCCTTGCCAGCTTTTCCAACGATCCGCGCCCAAAGAAATCTCCAGCCTTACGGCAATCAATCAGGTTACTTTCACCTGTGTTGGCCCATGTGACCACATCAACGGTTCGAGACACTCTGAAACTGAGCTTTTTCAGCGTGCCACTCATGGCGGCGAGTCGCTCCATAAGTGGAGCATAAAGCTCAGTCAGGGCATTCTGTTCATTGATCAGGGCCCCGAACAGTGAGCCATAACATGCGTCACGCTCCTGTTGTAAAGTCTTTCGACGTGCCTCGGCTCCTTTTGCATCTTCTAGCCGTGTCCTCAATGCTTGAAGTGCGGCCTTCTCCGTTGCGATCTTCTTCGATAGAGTGGAATATTGATTACGTACAACGGTGTCCACGCTAATCTGTTTTTCAAGGCGCGTCATTTCGGCTTTAAGTACAGCTAACTTGACCGTCTTTAGGTCGGTGTTGTTAGCAATCAATGGAACGTTCGCCTCTCCCTCAACAGGCGTCACGCCATTTAGATTTTCAAGTTCCTTTTCAGCCCAAACTATGTATTCGCTAAGTGCGCTGTCGACATTGCCCTGATAGATAAGAAGGAAATCGTTCCACTGCTGTTGGCTAAGACCGCTGCCAGGGTGGCGGCTCATAGCCTGACGTAACATTTCAGGTGCTTTCGAAGCGCGAGTGGTTCTTACTTCGTCCTGCATCGCGGCATATGCCCTACGCTGACCGGCAAGCACGTTGGCTTTTGTAGTCAACTCTTGGGCCGCCACCGCCAGCTCCGCGTGCCGCTGAACATGGGCTTCAGCTCCTTTAATCACAAGCTTGGACAAATCGGTTGCATATCCAGCGATGAGTTTTTCTTTCGCGTCTACTTGCGAAATAAGAACAGCAACAATGGCTTCTTTCTCGAATTCTTCGGCAATTCGATCTGATGTTGCGGTAATCGATTCTGATTCCAGGCGCCACGCTTGGCGGAAGCGTTCTGTTCGCTGCTCACGCAACTCATTAAAGCTATATGCACGGTCTTGCCCGCTGGCCGCGTGGGCTTCAAAAATCACACGTTCGATCTCGCGCAGGAGCCCTTCCGACGCACCTTTTGCCGAGCATAACTCCTCGACGAACTGTTGCGAGAGATACCGTGCTTGCGGATTGGCCACCGCATCGTCGGCGCCCCTCCCATCCAACTGAAATTCAGACACATCACCATTTCCCCAAGTCAGCTCAACCTTTGCGTTGCCAATCAGCGGCCGCGCACGAACAAGGAACGAGGGGCTAATATCATCGTCCGCCTGCCAAGCCTCCTCTGATATCGCTTCGCAGCCGGCTGCGATCACATCCGCAAGCGCAGTTTTGCCGGAGCCTCTTGCACCGATGATAGCAACCAAGCCAGGATTCAGAGGAATTAGAGGCGTCGATATCCATGGTGCACCGACCAATCGAACGTGGGAGATAACTTGGGAAGGCGTCGCTCCGTTAGGCGGCACAACACCAATATATGCGCGCCCTTCGGGGTCAATGCATGCCTGCCTAAGAGCGTCGAAGGTTAACGCTCCTTTAATCCAAGAAAAACGGTCATCGTTTGGCTTTCCGATCGAGTCCAAGTCATGCGCATCACTTCCATGCAGGCACGGTTTGCATCCATTGTATCTTTCCTGTAACTGCTCAGAATCTAGTGAACGCATTCCAAGCCAGAACTCGCGCTGAGCCACGCTGCTCGCAAATATGACATCCGCGAATTTCTCAAGTTCCTGCCGAACGGTCTGGTCAGCAGCAGAGCGCACTCCCGATGTTCCATCCCCTTCCCCACCGGCGATGCCAATTAGGATGTTTTCGCGCGCCCAAGCGCTGCCAGCAAGGGCGTCGCGAAGCGCGTCGAAGCTTACTTTGAACTGCGTAGCGCCATACGCCAAAGCAGCTTTTTCATCGATGATGGACTTGTCTGCTGTCTTTCCAAGACGTATAAGTTCGGCCTTTGTGCAGTCAAACCAATCGTCATGGGCATTGAATCTAAGCCTCGACAGGAAGCGCGTAATCTCTGCTACATGTTCTGGATCTTCAGGGTTCACCAACAGGTGAAGGTTAACGAAACCTTTCTTTGAGGCGACGCCGAGACGCAATTCTATATTGGGAAAAAGGAGCCTCACCGCTTTGAGACGGCCATCTGTTTTCTGGCGACGGAGCACTTCCTCATACGTATCAGTTGTATAGTAATCGGTGACCGCAAGCGCCTCAATCGTTGGCGAGCAGTTTTCTATAGCACTCAGATAGGCGTCCCACGGGTCGTCTCCACCAAACTGGTTGTTGAGCACAGTTCCGGGACCATGAATATGCGGTTCCCAACGATGCCATTCCGATCCGCGGGTAATCATCCTGCCTCCTAGGCTTCAATCGTTGTGAGCTGCGTAGATTTCGCTATTAGCACCCTTGCACGAGAGCATACCATCTTGCAAAAATGAAAAATGCGCGGACTCTCACTGGCTGCTTTCAAGCGTAGATGGAGTCCTCATATTGCCACATGGCACTACATCTCGGCAAACGCAGATACTAGGCTTGCATGGCCGGACCTGATAGCACGTCTACGCGAAACTCCGCTCCCCCGTTGGCGTTGGCGTCAGCACACAAGCATCCATATAGGAGATCGGCTAAGACCACGAACGGTTCGGTCGCGTCAAACTCGGCGCTGGCGGAATTAGATTGGCGGATCAATCTTGACGTGCTCATGACGCCAAAGTAGACTTGAGCATCTGTCAGATAGGCCTCATCCCCTGCAATATCAGGTTCTAGTCGCCTATCGCGTATTTGGCAAACAGCAAGCGAAAGCCCGCCTCAGGTGGGCTTTCTTCGTTTGCAGACCTTGGCAAGACCCGCCGGCTGATGACATATTGGTTAAACCGCCGCCAGATTAGCTTGTATCGCTCTCAGCACCTGGTATGAAATGGTTCGCCGGACTTGGTTTGGATCCGGATTGTTTTTAGGCCAGAGGTCCAGGTCTTCACCGTCGGGAAACTCAACGTCGCCGTTCGCGCGCACCGTGATCGCTAGAAGGCTGTCGCCGATCGTTCCGTCAAGCTTAACTTTGCAGAAGTGAATTCTGCCGGCTACGTCATCACCATCCCGAACATGCACGTATTGAGCTGCCACCGTTTCTCGATGGGCGGTGCATTCAAAGAGTGCTCCTGGCCGTTCTGTTTTTTTGATATCAAACCCCTGGATCTCAGTGCCTGGCATAACTTGGACGAGAACTGTCGTAGCCAAGCTCGTCGCAATGGCATCTAAGGCGAATGAGTGGCTGGCAAGCTTGCGCGCGGCTTCGCGCTCTTTCACGTCCATTGTTGCCCCTCGCTTGATATATGAACGGTCAAGTTACCACAATGATAAGCAACTGACAATCACTGGCTACGCCGACAGATCCGGGACGCCGGCCGGTCGGATGTCGCGCGGTTGATCGATGAGCATTAATAATGACCCGAGAAGTCATGCTGGATATCCCCCAACTCCGCCAACTCCTGGATCAGTTGGGCACCGCAGTGAAGTAGCTCGATGGTTCGAGCAGGGTCAGTCCAGCCGCCTGGCCCATGTTTGCCTCCGTGAAAAAGGTTGTTGCGAACATTCTTTAAAAGTCGGGTGACCTTCTCCAAATCGCTGGCGTTTCCATCGAAGTGTTCCTCCTCAAAGCACAGGGTGCCGGCGGCAGAGACCCGCTGTCGCATAGGATTGAGTGCAATGAGTCGGGTGCCCGCTGCGGAACTGGCATACGTGGAGCCAAAACTAGCTACGAACTGTGCCCAACCAGGTTGCGCCGCCGCGCCTGGCCTGCTGTCTCGCAGATAGCCCCCTCCTTCAGCGCGAACTCGAACCGAGAGAACGAGAAGAAAAAGTCAAAGGCGGCTCGCTCAAGTTCTGGGAAAATTTCGTCTCGGCGCATGGTTCTGGTAGTAGCTTATAAAGCGGCCTCGCGGCTCAAAAGCGATTAGGCAAACTTAAAAACGATTACAAGACCAAGTTATCAGAAAAAAATCGTTATGCCGTTGCGTTATGTGCGACGATTGAATGCGCGGCTCCCAGCTTGCGGGCTATTGCAAGCGCTCAATGAACAGACCCCAAAAATACTCCGATGCGCCCTGCTGTGATAACTGGGCTTTTTCCTCGTTGCCGCGAAACTGCATACCGAGCGCCTTAAAGTATAAGGACTGGTCGTCCGCTTCAACATGCAGCATTTCATTGGATGATCCAGCCGGGGCATTCGCGCTGTAAGAGAAGGACAGCATGGAATCACGAAATCCCATGCCGCCGATCCGTACAGAGCATTCGGTGATCGTCTTGCCTGCCCGGTAGATCACAGCTGCAAAGCTCTGCGCATCGGGTCGTTGGAACCGTACCTGGATGCCTTCGTTCCGAGCCGCCAGTTCCCCCAGCGAGGCGTCGAAGAACTTGGCCATGTAATCGAACGCGTCATGCAGGAACTTGTCCCTGTCGAAGTCGGTGAACTCCTTTTTGAGTCGCAAGTTGCTCGATCGCGGCGCTGCCGGCTCCTGCCATGCATTCACGCGCAATCCACCTCCCTGCCCTTGCGTGGTCGTATCGATGCTTTTGCCAACGATCCCGGTTGTCGGCATTGTTTTCGCGGCCGGCTGCGCGCCCAATGCTTCGATGACCTTCCGAATCTGTCGCGCGGCGTCTGCCCAGGCCTGCGCTTGGTTTGGCCACGTAGTGACGGCTTTTCCATCCTTCGGTACCGCCATGAGGTTGCCAAACGGCGCGGAGTGCCAATCGCAGTCATCCAGGATGACGGGAATCACGCGTGCACTACCTTCTGCATGGCGCTCTAGCGCCTTGGTCATCTCGATCGAATAGCAATACTTGGAAGCGATAAAGTCAGCGCTGATCAACAGCAGAATGATATCGGCATCTGCCAAGTGGACGTCGATAGCCGCATCGAAACTTTCACCTGGCAGGATGCGCCGGTCATGCCAAGTCTCGATCAGGCCTTGGTGCTTCAGCAGTGACAGGTGCACCTCGAGCCGATCGCGCATCGCTTCGTCCACGTGACAGTACGAGAAAAACAGTTTGGTCATTCAGTAACCCCTTGTGCGTATGATCGCAAGGCCCTGGCCTCGCGGACTATTTCACGACCCGCAGGCCAGTATTGCGCTCAAGCTCGTACATGCTCGCGAGCTCGTCGTAGTTCAAGTGCAGCACCTCCACCAGCTCATCGGCACTGTAGCCCATGTGCTTCGTCAGGTTGTCAACCAGCGCATCGATCAGCGAAGTCTTCTCAGGCTCGAAGTCGACGGCCTGCGGCTCCCGTGTGCGAAATCCCCGGGTGGCCATCTGACGCCACAAATACTCTGCCTTGTAGCGGTCGATTCTGCCGAGCTCGCTGGCGCGGTAAATCATCGACGCCATGGACACTTTCCATACCGGCTTCATATAGGCGGCCTTTTCGATGGTAAGGCCTTGAAGTTCGGGGCCGATGTCGGTGGCCGGCATCAGGAGCGCCGAGGCAAACTGGTTCGCTTCCTGTTCCATGTTTGGATTTGGATACGTGTGCATCACCAGGTGACCGATCTCATGAGCCAAGCTGAAACGCATGCGGTCCGCTGGCTGACGCCTGTTCAGGAAGATCAACGGTGGCAAACCAGGGATCCGGTAGCTGACGCCATCGATCTTGGCCTCATCGAGGTCGCATTGGACCACCAGGCATCCTGCGCGTTCAGCATATTCGGTGAGCGAACGGATTGGTCCCCGCGGCACCAGCCAAGCCCGCCGCACGCTGTCGGCCACCGCGTCGGCCTGGCCCTGGAAGTCGTCCAGGTCATACAACGGGAACGGGAGTTCGGGCGCAAACTCGACGCCCGACAGAAATTTTCGAGCATGGGCAATCCGCACGTTGAGTTCCGCGATAATCCGGTCGATCACCTTTTGGCCCGTCGACGCCTTCTTCCGGAACATGGCGTGGGCGCTCATTGGCGGACCGTATTCACGCTCAGTTTGAAAGAAGAAGGACACCGGGCATTCCAACGCGTCGCCCAGTCGGGTCACCAAGTCGTCATTGACTTCCTTTAGCCCTTGCTCAATCTTCGACAATGTGCCTTGCGCGATGCCGGTACGATTGGACAGCTCAGCCTGGCTTAATGAAAGCATCCGCCGGCGCAGACCAATCATGTCGTTACGAAATATCCGGCCCGAATCAGCCGCCTGCAACATCTTTGTCATCGTCATTCAAATTACGTTTTGGTTTGATAATGCGGTCTGCGACCGAACCGGAAAGCTTGTCCGGCGGCGGTTCCGCGAATGGCAGCACATTCTGCAGCATCGGGTCCGCCCCCAGCAAATCGATCATCCAGACGACCGACTTCTTGTGGCGCTGGATCAACGCGATGCGTTCAATCTCAGTCTCCGAATCATCCAGGAGATAGACCAGTTCCAGGCGTGTCACCTCGCCAAACATGTCGCTGGTCTGGTCGAGGAAGGCTAAGGCGCTTTTGGTGGGGTAATTGCGTGACAGCAGTTTCTTGTCCGCTTTTTTCATACGGATGAAAATGTCTGTGCCGATCAATACACCGTCCCAAGGGGTCAGGGTGTCCACGCGGATCCCTTCCCGGCCGTCGAATTGACGTTTGGCACCCGACAGCAACTGGTTCCAGACGTAGTTGGCGCGAACACGCTTATGCTGCATCTGGGCTGCGATCGCGTCGCGACGCCAGTCCAACCAGGCCGACTGCACGATGTTGATAAAGTCATCAACGTATGGGCGGATAGCGGATTCAGCTGCTTCTTGGGTAATCACCGGCATGAGACGCACCTCAGAAACGATTCGATGCTGGAATATTATCACGGAACACCAATTTCCGGCGCAAATTATTCCAATATTATTCCAGCGCCCGATTTCAGGTGGATGTTTGGCGCAGGCAAAAATCACCGGCTTGCTTCAGACTGTGCGGCGGCCGCGAGCTTAGTCAATCCATTCAGTTCGATTTCGTTCACGACTTACCGCCGAGAGCGAGTCGACGAAGTCATTTCCGCTGAGCTCTCGAAGAGCTTTCTCGATTTCACGCTGTCTGTTTAAACGCGATATCAAAACATCCCGTTGCAAATCATTCGCCTCGCCGTTGGCAGGGTTCACGGAAGCTATATTCAACTGCCCTGTCATCAACTCCGTAAGTTCAATTCGCGAAGCTAGTAAGAAATCTCGTTCTTGGTCATGAAGCAATTGAATTTTCAAGACGAACGCAGACCCGATCAGGCCGCCCGCCAATGCCATCAAAGTGGGATCCACCACCGCTGCCGCCACATCGAGACCTTCAACACCAGGGCCTTTCCAAACAGAATGAGCCAACATTGGTAGCGCCTTGATCATCACCGCGATGGTCGTCACCACAACCCCAATGTCTGGCCTGGCCACTGCGTTGTATACATATTCAAGTAATCAACAATGACGGCTCTTCGCGTATGCATAATTTGTAGTAGTTCAGATCTGATCGTGCAGTAGGGCCTTTGCCAGAGGGTGGAGTTACCCGGTTTTAACACATCGCACCTACTGCATCTGCCTTAGCCGGGAATATAACGCTACATAGCCTCCCAAGAGCTCTTCAACAGGCAAATGCACGACACTGAGCGGCGGATCCCATGGGGGCTGTTGCATGGATGTATGGCGTTGGGCCTGGCTCCCCGGCAACCAGAACTCAAGCGCCACTGACGCGGAACGAGGATCGCCAAGGCGAAGAAAATGGTTTTGCAGCAGTAGCCCATAGGCTTCGATGCTGAGGTAGTCTTTCTCTATTTTGTCGATGTGAACCGCATCAGAGGCGCGCCGCTTCTGTCGCATATAGGAGTAATACTTGAAGTCGACAATCTTGATACCGGCGACGTCGGCCTGCACCAAGTCAGGACGGCGACTAATCCCGTTGCGCGCAAACAGTAATGCACGCTGACGCAACCATGCTTCTCGCTGCTCCGGCGTCGACAACATGACGGGTAAATGCTCCATATCGCAGGTCAGGATATCGCTATTCTGACGTTCACGTGCATGGACCAAGCATACGGATTCCCATACCGCCCAAAAATCCTTAACGCCCCACACCAGTCCATCGTTGGCCGAGCCGCCGACGCCCGCATGAAGGTAACAATACAATGCCTCATAGGTTTCACGGTATGCGCCATGACGAAACGGGGTGTTGCGGTCTACCAATTGCAGGATATGGCGCAGTGACTCGGCCAATTCTTCACATCGAGCAGGTTCGCCGACGTACAGGGACGCATCAGGCGCTAGATAGCGATGACGAAAGTCCGCAGCAAGCGCGACACCCTCGCTGGCGAAGTTACCCCAGACGGTTTCCAGATCCTCGTGCAAAAAACGAACATAAAAGTCTTCTGCGATAAAGCAGTACATGCCAACAATATCACCGGTCTGGTGGCGAAGCTCTCGCCGACGCCCGATAGCACGCTCCAAATAGGACGCGCCATCCTCATCGAACAAGGCTCGATGCCAGCTCCGTTCGATATGCAAGTGCGTGTCACGGTGTGTGCTCGCGCGAGTTTCGGTAAAGCCGAGCAGGCGCATCGGATCTGCGCGTTCAAACAGCGTGTCCAGCGCTAGTGCATCGGCAAAGGTGAAACTATCAGCACCGGCATCCGTACCGTCGTCCGAAAAGAGTTCTACGCCATCCAATGCATCGAGCCGCGCCAGCGCTCGCCGCGTATTACGAAAAACCACGAGCGTCTTGTACAACAAAGCCAGAGCCGAGACGGGCGCCATGTGGGACATCCCTTTCGGCACACATAACCGTGGCACGCCGTTCAGCAGTTCTAATCCAACCGCCTTCTCACTTTCAACTACCGGCAACGTGGATGGCATAAACATGGTCAGATCTTCGCAGCAGTGGCGGCGGCCTGCGGATTGCAGAGGAGCGCAACAAAGTCATCTGCGTGATCAACGAACTGTCCAAACGTGCGCATCGCGCTGCGCTCGAGACCCAGCAATTTGCAAATCGGCGTCTTGTCGCGATCAAAGACGTTGTCCCAAAGGTATAGGAATAGCTTGCCGACGACGTCGCTTTTTGCGACGTATCGAACCGTCGGTCGTTGTTGGGCGATGTGTGACTCAAGTGCTTTGACGAAGGCTTCGATCAGGAGCGGGCCGCCGGCTTCCGCCGCAAAATGTTTTTCCGACTTGTAGTAATATGAGTCTGGATCCGCCGCAATATTCTTCAGTACACTGGGGCCATTAGTAGGCTGATAGCCTGCCAGCGTGTGTATCTCCTGTTGCATGGAGCCGCCCATCTTGCTTGCCAACGCCAGTAACGCCTGCTCAAACTTACGACTATTGTCGGCGCCAGAGTTGTAGACAGCTACCTGCGGCGCCAGCGCCTTTAAATGTGCCAAATCAGCGCTCACGTCCAATGGTACGTCTTTCTTGGCCTTGATAAACCAGGGGCCGATCAGCTTATCGTCCAGCTTGGGCGCGCTGCAATTGTCAATGACGAACTTATTCAGTGCGTCCACGAACTGCTTGAGCGAATATTTGCTATGCGGCGCGAAGAGCGCCGCATCTCGCTGCTCAGCTGGCACCCCGTCAAAGCCAGGCGACATAAATTCAAAATTCCAGCGCCGCTTGAATGCGCTGTCCATAAAATAGATCGACTCATCACTGGTATTCATTGTGCCGATCAGATATAGATTGGATGGCAGCTTGAGCAGTCTCGTCTCCATTACCCGTTTAAGTGATGCGCTCCATTGGTCTTCAAGGTGTTTCAGCTCGTCGAGTTCTTGGTGCAAAGCCTTAATTGTCAACTCGGATGCAACGATTTCATAACACGAGCTGCCATCATCCTCACGGTCAAGCAACTGAAAGGTGTCGCCGAAAATCTCCGCGCAATTGCCACGATTTATTTCGTCGATCAACAGCACGACATTGCGTTGCGCATCCGCATAAGCCAGCGCCAAGGCGCGCAAAAAAGGTCCCGCATACACGCTGTAATGGATTTTCCCGCCCTCACTCATCGGCAATAACCGAGCGACGAATTCCCCGTAGGAGAACTCCGGGTGAAATGCGATAGGCACCAGTTTTGCATCGAGACTCTTCGCTTTCACATGCTGCGCGGTGTGGCTTTTGCTCGTGCCAGGCGGTCCAAACAAAATGAGCTGGTGCGGGGTTTCAGCGTCCATCAATCTTCCTTTCTCTTGTAGATGCCTGAACTTTAAAGATACTAATTATTGCATTGCAATTTCCAAATGGCAACACTATGTATCAGACACAATGGTTCCTGCTTGTAGTCGCCCCAAGGCAGGCACTGGAGTGCGGGCAAACAACCACCCCGCCGAGTATCAACACTTCATGAAGCGAGTCACTATCGCGCAGTACGAACAATACGTCCATGCCTCGCTCGCGGGCTAGTGCAATGCCCTCGCCCTCTCCCAATACGAGCAGCGCGGTCGCCCAGGCATCGGCGAGCATGCATGTGGATGCGAGTACCGTCACCGCTGCAAGTCGGTTCGACAACGGTTGTTGGAGGGTCGGGTTCATCGTGTGCGCGTAGCGCTTACCGTCAATCTCCACCCAGCGGCGGTAATCGCCTGAGGTGGCGATTGCCACATCCTTGAGTTCCATCACGCCGGACACTTCGCGCACGCCATAGGTCGGTTTCTCGATCGCAACGGTCCACGCTTCACCGCCGGGCTTGCTCCCGCGCGCACGCATTTCCCCATCAATGCCCACCAGATAACTCGCCATTCCCCAACCGTCGAGGCAGTATGCGAGTTGATCGACTCCGTAGCCCTTGGCGATAGCAGAAAGATCCATGGCAATCGGTGCGCGCTTGAGCACTTGCTGCCGTGCGCGGTCGACCTCCAATCTTGCGGAGGCCGGCCCGCTGCTCGATCCCTGCGGCGCTCTCATCGGCGAAGTCGGCGTCTCTTGCGAGGGGCCAAAACCCCACGCTTCCACCAACGCCCCGACGCCGATGTCGAAGGCGCCATGCGATTGCACGCCGATCTTCACAGCCGTGGCGAGGACCTCGGTCAGTTCCGCCGGAACGTCAATCCAGGTATGCTCTGGCGCCGCGTTAAGTCGACACAGATCCGACCCGGGCTTCCACGTCGACATTTGCCGGTCGACCTTGTCCACGGCGGCAAACAGGGCTGCGCCGATCGTGGCCGCGTCCGTCCCCTCGGGCGCGTAGAAAACGGCCGTGTAGCGCGTGCCCATCGTCGCGCCGTTCAGGCTGTAACGCCGCAGAGTGGGCGGCGTGGGCCGGTCAGAATACGTCTTCACGGTACCTGCCACTGGCCTTGAGTTGCTGCACGCTCATCTGTAGCGGGGCAAGGAGATCGTCGAGCGCCTGCCTGACACTAGCGGCCATGGCGCTACTGCCGCAAACGAGTATCTGGCCGCCGTTGTTGATCAGCGCGCGCATGTTGTCGGCATCATCCATCAGGCGATTCTGCACGCGCTTACCATTTGCAACGCGTGAGAAGGCCGTGTGCAGCTGCGTCAGTCGCCTGTCAGCCAGATAATCTCGCAGTTCGGGTTCGTACAGAAAATCGGATTCGGGGTCGCGACCGCCCCAGTACAAGTACATCGGATGCTTACCGGCATTGTTGCGGATGAACCCTGCGAGCGGGCCGATGCCGGTACCGGCGCCGATCAGGATTACCGGTGCCTTCCCGGACGCCGGCCGGAAATGTGGATTGGGCTGGATAAATGCCTCGATGCAGTCGCCCGGCCGCAGGCCATGCAGGTAGGACGAACACAGGCCTCCTGGTTGCTTGCGCACGCAGATCTCGAGGATGCCGTCACGGGCGCCGCTCGCCAGCGAGTAGAATCGTGGCATCGGACTGCCTGGCGCGATGATGCCGGCCAAGTCGCCGGCGTCGAATCTTGGCATCCGGTGCCGCCGGAAAAAGCGCTCAAGCAATTGCGCAGATGCGTGCGCCGGAGCGACGGTAAAGCGCAACACGACGGTCGGTTCGCGCTCCTCGCGGCCGTAGTCGACGCGTTCCCTCAGCCACAGGGAAAATGTGCGCGGATGTGCCGGCGCATGCTCGAGTCTGAGTTCGATCCCGAGGTGCTTGCCAACCCTGCCCCCCCATTGGGCGAATTCCTGCGTCGACTGACGGTCGATGCTGGTGAGGTCCAGCGCACGCCGCCACCCGTGCGCGAGCAGCGCGGCATCGACATCCTTGGCGAACTGGCAGAATTTCGGAAACTGGCGGTCGCCAAAACCGAGCACTGCATATCCGGCCGCCCGATTCGACGGCACCCGGGCGAGCAGTGCAAGGAATTGCCTGGCCGAAGCGGGGGCGTCGCCGTCGCCATAGGTTGCCGTCAACAGGAACAGATTACGGGCAGCGTTGTAACGGGAGGACAGCTGATTCATCGGTGCCGTGTGTACCTGCTGACCCGCCTTGCGCAGGCCGTCATGGAGCACACGGGCGAATCCCCAGGTACTGTTGTTTTCGCTACCCACCAGGATGACCGTCTCGGCTGATTGCGCAGCGCCATTGGCTGGAATACGGGGTTTTGCGCGCTGGCGCTGCCACCATACGGTCATACCCGTGACCGCAAGCCACGGGGCGCCGAGCGCGCACAAGCCTAGCATGAGGCCCAGCCACCACAAGCCTTCGCCCGTGTGCAGCTGATAGACCAGTTCATACGCTTCACGCACGCCGCTGTGTGCCCGGTAGGAAAGCGCGGCACCGGTCGATTGGTCGACGTAAGCGTCTCCCTGTACGGTCCTGAGCGTGTAGACGGCCGAGCGGTCGCCGGCAATAGGAAAGACCAGTTCTCGCAGGTCGGCAAGGTCGGCCGCCATCAGCGCCGGCATGGCGGATACCGGCGCTGGTGGTCCGCCGGATGTGCTGGCGGGGAAATCCGGTTCGGCCTTCATGCCATCGGAAATCAAGCCGAAGGTTGCCGCCGACATGTAAATGCCGGTAAGCGCCGACATCAGCAGGCCAGCAAGGGCAACACGGCCGACCGCCGCATGCCAGCGCTGGCTGCGGCTACCGTGCAGTGGACGAATTACCTGGCGCCATCCGCCGACGCGCTTGATCAGTAAGCAAGTGCCTGAAACGCAGAGCACCAGCATCGCCAGTGCGGTGATTCCCGATACAACGCGACCTGGAGTATCGAGGAGCAAGGACCTGTGCAGTTTTTTGACCCAGCGCGAGAAGACAGACGGGACATAATGGGCGATGGCCTTGCCACTCGCGGCATCGACTCTGTCAACTGCGGCACCGCTTGGCGTGCTGAAATAGACAATGAGCGATCCCGAAGGAGTGCGCTGAATCTGTTCGGCACTGGGGTAGTGGCGAACCACCCGGTCTGCCAGTTCGGCCACGCTGACGCCGACCGGCTGGCTCGTACCGAGTCGGTCGAGTGCCGGATCGATCGACAATAGTGCGCCAGTGATACCCAGAAGTACAACGAGCAACGCGCTTAGCAGGCCGGCAAGGGAATGAAGCTGACGCAACATGTCGTCGGTGCTACAGGTCGTAGGTGAAGGACTTGATATATCCGCGTCCCTTTACCGGCTTGCCTCCCCCCTGCTTTGTCAGCGCCGCGCGGGCGTCGGCAGGGTTGTCGCGGCCGTCCTCGACTGCGCTGTCAACACGTATTTCGTAGCCAGCATCGATCAGGGTGTCGGCCACGTCCACCGTGATCTTGAGCGTCTTCCCACTTCCGACGCTCGCGCCGCTGAGACCGTCAAATTCACGTGGATTGAGCCCGCTGCCGCGCGCCCAGTCACTCATGTGCTTGTAGTATTTCACCTTGCTTCCGGCAACCCACAGTGTTTTCTGGTACTTGCCGGCTGCGTCGGTAAGATAGAACGCGAGGTAGGCGCCGTTGCCGCCATAGTTTTGCAGTTGCGTGGTAAGCACGACAGGGCGCGCGTGGACCAGTCCGGGCAGCGCCAAAGCCCCCGCCAGGCAGGTACCGGCTATGATAGTTTTCATTGAATATTTTCTTTCGTTGTAGGGCTGGTCCGTTCGCGGCGTTTCTCCTTTGCCTGCACTGGTCCGGCATAGTCCGAGGCGTCGCCGTTTGGTCCAAACGCCACCTCCAGGCTGCGCATGTGCAGCGAGGCCGGCGCGTACTTGGCCTTGACTCTGTTGCCCATTCGGTCGGTTCCCCTGACTTCGTAACAGCCGTCGTCCACCTTGATGCGCTGGACTGTCCAGCCACGCCGTTCGACCTCCTGCCGCAGAAGTTCACGTGGCTTCCACTCGGAAATGGGATCCGTACAATCGTCGTCGGCAAACGCCGCGCCGCTGGCCGCCAGGGCAGCAAACGCGGCAATTGCCGCGCACTTAGGAACTAGGGTCATCGTTTTCTCCTCGTACGAGAGACCTCGGGGCCGGCCAACTCAGGGTGAGCAGTATGGCAACGGCGATCAGGCATTGATTGGTCAAATGAACGGCGTAAAGGGGCGGCACATCACCACGCTAATCCCGCTACGAGAAATCGCAACTTGTTGGGTTCGATTATAGGGCGCTTAAAAAACAAAAAAATATGATCTACATCAAAACCGGCCGACATATATTTTTGAAAAATGAGCGCCTTCCCTCCGTGCTAGACTGAACAAGGGATGCCGGTTCGGCGCCGGCTGAGGGAGAGAACAGTGAACGATTCAGGCGACTTGATTGACGACCCGGAAGACACCCGGCACAGCGCGGCCGAACGTTCGGCCGCCGCCGCGCGCAGCACCTGGGTCAGCGTCGCCGTCAACGTTGCGCTGAGCGGCGTGCAGATTTCTGTGGGCGTGCTCGCAAAATCGCAGGGGCTGATTGCCGATGGCATTCACTCACTGTCCGACCTGATCGCCGATTTTGTCGTGCTGTTTGCCAGCCATCACGGCGCAAAGGAAGCCGATGCCGACCATCCCTACGGCCACCAGCGTTTCGAAAATGCCGCCTCGATGGTGGTCGGCGCACTGCTGTTGGCCGTTGGTGCGGGCATGGCGTGGACGGCCATCGGCAAATTGGAAAACCCGGCAAGCATTCCGGTTGTGCACGCCGCCGCATTGGCAGTCGCTGCAACGGCTTTAGTGGCGAAGGAACTTTTGTTCCGCTACATGCTGAAGATCGCCACCAAGGTCAAGTCAGGCATGCTCGTTGCCAATGCCTGGCATGCGCGCTCGGATGCGGCCTCGTCGCTGGTGGTGGGCATCGGCATCGCCGGCAACCTGGCCGGCTACCCGCTGCTCGATCCCATCGCCGCGCTAATCGTCGGGCTGATGATCGCGAAAATGGGCTGGGGATTTGCATGGGATGCGCTGCACGAGTTGATGGACCGTGGTATCGATGAACAGGAGCTTGCAGCGATCACGAGCACGCTGGCCGGCACTCCCGGAGTGATGGGCGTGCACGACGTACGTACCCGCAAGATGGGCGACATGATCGTCGTCGATGCCCACATCGAGGTAGATGCAACGATCCCGGTCGAAGCCGGCCATGACATCGCTGTTGCTGCGCGGCGCAGCGTGATGGAGCGGCACCGTGTGTTGTCGCTGATGACACATGTCGATCCATGGCGCCGCCCCGATCTGGATCACGTCGGCGAAACGGTGCCGATAAGGCACGGGGCCCCGGCATCATGAAAGCCGCTGTATCCGCTGACGGTGGTCTTACCGAAGCGCAGGCCCTTCGGCGCCTGCAGCAAGACGGGCCAAATGAATTGCCGTCGTCGAAGCAGCGAACGCTGCTGCGCCTGTTGGTGGAGGTGATATCCGAACCGATGTTCCTGTTGTTGGTGGCCTGTGGCGTGATCTACCTGCTTCTGGGTGATCGCGGAGAAGCGCTGATGCTGCTCGGCTTCGTGTTTATCGTCATTGGGATCACCTTTTTTCAACAGCGGCGCGCAGAAAATGCCTTGGCTGCGCTGCGGGATCTATCGAGTCCGACTGCTTTGGTGGTGCGTGATGGCCTTGTGCGGACGATTTCCACAGGTGCCCTGGTCTGCGGAGACATCGTATTGATTTCTGAGGGTAATCGGGTACCGGCCGATATGCGCCTGGTCGAATCATCGAATCTGACGGTTGACGAATCGATGCTGACGGGCGAATCTGCAACTGTCCCCAAATTCGTCGGCGAGGCAGCCGGGGGACAACTGGAATCGCCCGGCACGGAATCTCGATCCCATGTCTTTTCAGGTACCCTGGTCACGCAGGGGACCGCGCGCGGCCAGGTTGTCGCCACGGGTGTGCGCAGCGCGCTTGGGCGGATCGGCGCATCGCTCGCCGCCATCGGCACCGATCTGACACCAATTCAGCGCGAAACGCGAGGGGTTGTGAAGCGCGTGGCAATGGTAGGACTGGTGCTGGCGACGTTGTTGGCTTTGCTGTACTGGTACCTGCGCGGCGATTGGCTGCATGGGATGCTCGCTGGTTTGACCTTGGCGATGGCGATCCTGCCGGAAGAGCTGCCGGTAGTGCTGACCATTTTCCTCGGGTTGGGTGCATGGCGACTCGCGCGCGAAAACGTGCTGGCCCGGCGCATTCCGGCGATCGAGCTACTCGGCGCAACCACATTGCTATGCGTAGATAAGACCGGTACCTTGACCATGAATCGCATGGCAGTTCGGACAATTTGGACCGAAGCTGCGACATTCGATACCGCCACTGCGGGAAATGCACCATTGGATGAGTCCTTGCATGGCGTGCTTGAGTTTGCGGTGCTGGCAAGCCATCGACGTGCGTTCGATCCGATGGAGTCCGGCATCAGCGATGCGGGTCGGCGCTTGCTCGCAAATACCGAGCACTTGCACGATAACTGGACGCTGCTAAGCGACTATCCCCTGTCGAAGGCAATGCTCGCCATGTCACGCGTTTGGCAATCGCCTGACTTGCGAGCAAGAATGATCGCCGCGAAGGGTGCGCCAGAATCGATCATCGATTTATGTCATCTCGACTCCGTCCGTAGCGGAATGATTACGCAGCAAGTGGAACGAATGGCTGAAGAAGGGCTGCGCGTGCTGGGCGTAGCGCGCGCACTCTTCGATCAATCCACCTTGCCGGGCAACCAACATGACTTCGATTTCGAATTCCTTGGACTGGTGGCACTGGAAGATCCGGTGCGCCCAGATGTCCCAGCTGCGATCGCCCAATGCCGTTTGGCAGGGATTCGCGTCGTCATGATTACAGGCGATCATCCTGCGACTGCGATTTCAATAGCACGGCAGGCGGGCCTTGTCTCTGAGGGCAGTGCCATCACCGGAGCGGAGCTCGCCGCCATGAGTGACGTAGAGCTTGCAGATCGACTCGCGGACACGGACGTCTTTTGCCGCGTTCAGCCGGCGCAAAAATTGCGCCTGGTGCAGGCGTTTCAAGGACGCGGCGAAGTCGTCGCCATGACCGGTGACGGCGTCAACGATGCCCCAGCGCTGAAGGCGGCAGATATTGGCGTTGCAATGGGTGCGCGCGGCACCGATGTGGCGCGCGAGTCGGCTGCCCTGGTTCTTCTCAACGACGACTTTGCTTCGCTGGTGACCGCAGTGCGGCATGGTCGCCGCGTATTCGCCAACTTGCGCAAAGCGATTGCCTTCGTGGTGGCGGCGCATGTCCCAATCGTCGGCCTGTCGGTCCTTCCTGTCCTCTTCGGATGGCCAATGTTGTTGATGCCAGTTCACATCCTGTTCCTGCAACTGATCATTGACCCTGCATGCTCGGTGATTTTCGAGGCTGAACCGATCGAATCGGGAGCAATGCATGCTAGCCCTCGGCGCCCCGATGCCCGCCTTTTTGACCGCGAGGTTTTGTTGCGCGGACTTTGGCAAGGCAGCGGCCTCTTGCTCGCGCTGGTCGGGATAAATTCCATCGCACGAACATGGGGCGATACCGACGATGCCGCCCGCGCCGCAACGTTTTGCGTGTTGGTGCTGTCGAATCTTGGATTGATTTACGTAAATCGCTCGTGGTCGCAGTCGACGTGGAGTCGGCCCGACAGCGTAAACCCAACATTTCCATTCATCGCCGGTGGTTCTGTCACATTGCTCGCTTTCGTTCTTGGAATTCCCTTTCTGCGGTCGCTTTTCGTCTTTGCGCTTCCGTCATGGACGCTGGCAGGGATCGGGATCGGTGCGAGTTTGCTTTGCCTCCTGTGGTTCGAATCAGTTAAGCGGCATTTCAACCGGAAGCGATTTCCCTATGGTGTTGGCGCCGACCGACAGCCGAACCACTTGTAGCGTCGTCTAAGGTCATCGGCTTACTCGACCTGGGTGGCAACCGGTACTTTTTCTGTCCCAGCTCGCTGAACTGACGCAAATAGCGGACAGGCGGATCGCGACGCGACTGCTTATGCGTTTTCCTGAGCCGCCTTGCGAGTGACCAGCCCGGATAGCTCGACCACGCCGACCGGGGGATGGATTCGCCATGGCACAATGAAGCTGCGGGCCGTCAATCCGGCTGCGATGCGGCGCATTTGCTTGCGTTCTCCCGCCAGACGCGCTTCCAGCAAGGGATCGCGCGTGCCGGCCGCCACCACGCTTTTGTTGATCACCCAGGCGTATGGCTCGATGCTTGCGCGGCGCAGGTCGTCCTGCAGGGCCGCCGCCTGCGAAACCGGGGTGAGCTCCGGCAGCGTCACCAGAATGATCCGGGTGTAGGCTCCGTCCTGCAGCCGCATCAGAGGCGTGGTCATCCGGCCGCTGCCGTGACCTTCGAAATCGCGCAGCGTTTGCCGATGGTAGGCGCCCGCAGCATCCATCAGCAGCAGCGAGTGCCCGGTTGGCGCAGTGTCAAGCACGACGAAGGCACTACGCGCTTCGTTGACAATCCTGGAAAACGCATGAAAGACCGCGACTTCTTCGGTACACGGTGAGCGCAAGTCTTCCAGCATCAACGCTTGTTCCTGGGCGTTCAGGCCCGGCGATTTTGCCGCCATCATACGGTCAATGTAGCGCTGGGTCTCAATCCTGGGGTCGATGCGGTCGACGCGCAAGCCGGGCACCTCGCTCGCGAGGGTTGCGGCGAGGTGGGCCGCCGGATCGGTGGTGCTAAGGTGAACGGTTTTGCCGCGTGCAATCAATCCAAGGGCCAAGGCTGCGGCGATAGTCGTTTTGCCCACTCCCCCCTTGCCCATCACCATGATGAGGCCGCGGCCGGACGCCGCCAGTTCGTCGGCCAGCGCGTCCAGACCCGGCAAAGCTTCGGCCGGTCCGGTCATCGCTTCGGCGCCGACGACGGGAGCGGCATGCGCCGAAAGCAGTGCGCGCAGGGCTGGCAAACCAACCGTGTCGAAGGCGCGCAAGGGCACTTGGTCTTGCGGCAGGGACTGCAGCGTTAGCGGCATCGCATCGAGCGCCTGCTGCCCGACCGATGCGATGGCGCAGGCCACCGCATCGGTCGGATCGCTTGCGTGGAACACGCCATTGATGATGAGGCGCTGGTGGTTCAGGCCGAGTGTGCGCAATTCATCCGACGTGCGCGCCGCTTCGGCAATTGCGCCCTTGTCGGCGCGGGCGACCAGAATGACGGTGGTCTGGGCAGGGTCGCTCAAGGCAAGCAGGGCAGCCTTGAAACGCACTTCCTGCATCTTCAAGCCCGAGTGCGGGCCGAGGCAGGAAGCCCCGCGGTCGTTCCCCGCCAAAAATCCGCTCCACGCCTGCGGCAAGCTCAGCAGACGCAAGGTGTGTCCAGTAGGCGCAGTGTCGAAGACGATATGGTCATAATCACCCGCATCATCGGCCAGCAGCGCCGCAAACTCATCGAATGAAGCAATCTCCGTGGTGCACGCGCCGGACAGTTGCTCGCGCACGGTCGCGCGTTCCCTTGCACTGGCATCGGCGTCCAGCTGCCCCAGCACGCGCTGGCGATACGACTCGGCCGCGTTGTCGGGGTCGATATTCAATACCGACAAGCCGGGGACGCCAGGCACAGGCGTGGGGATGTTGCGCAGTTCGACGCCCAGCATTTCATCAAGATTCGACGCGGCATCGGTGCTCACCAGCAGAATCTTTCTGCCGGAATCGGCCAGCGTGAGCGCAGTGGCAGTCGACAGCGAGGTCTTGCCTACTCCTCCTTTACCGGTAAAGAACAGATGCCGCGTCGGCGCAAGGAGAAAGCCCGGCACCTTGGTGTCGAACCATCCCGCCACTGTCTCGTGCGACGGGATACCGCCGCAATGTACCAGCTTGCCGTCGATGAACACTGCCGGTGTCGACGTGGCGCCAAGACGCAGTATGTCATCGTGCTTGGTCACCTTGACGATGTCGGCGTCTACTCCGGCCGCATGCGCGAGCTTCTCGATCAATGCGATTGTGTACTGGCACTTGTTGCACCCGGGGCCAGCCACTGTGATGTTCATCTGCTTTGCCTTGAAACTTGCTACCTTGGGAAGATGTTCTTTCAAAAGGAAAGGGGTACGCTGGCTCGATCGGAGGGCGCACAAGGTAGTCTGATACGAGGGAAATTTACCATCGCACTGTTTGTCGATGTGGGGATATGTGGTGATTCCAGTGTACTCGCTTTTGTGCGGTGCCAGCACCGGTTCTCATTCCATCTTGATCCGAGGCGTATTTGGCCCAAGTGCGGCTTTGCCAGTTGCGGCAAAGCCGCCTCGCCGGTCAGAATTCTTCCCATTCCACGTCAGGCACCGCTGCGTTTGCGATGCGCTTGGCCGGCGCCCGTGCAGGTCTGTTTGAATTGGCCGCTGCCGGGACCAGCTGTCTGCCGGGAACCGGCGTCAGCCGTTGTTTCGTGTTACTTGTCGTGGCTGGTTCCGATTCGAGTTGAAACACGCTCACCGCCTGCGACAGGCCTTGTGCCTGGTCTTGCAAGGCGCCGGCGGCCGCCGCAGCTTCCTCCACCAAAGCCGCGTTTTGCTGGGTGACCTCGTCCATCTGACTGATCGCCTGATTGATTTGCTCGATGCCGGAAGTCTGCTCCTGGCTGGCGGCGGCGATCTCGACCATGATATCGGCCACGCGCCGCACGCTGTCCACGATTTCGGTCATCGTCGTTCCGGCCTGCTCAACCAGTTTCCCGCCGATGTCGACTTGCTCGACCGAGCTGCCGATCAGTAATTTGATTTCCTTGGCGGCCGATGCCGACCGCTGGGCCAGGTTGCGTACCTCGCTGGCGACGACCGCGAATCCACGACCCTGTTCGCCGGCACGGGCTGCCTCCACGGCGGCGTTCAGGGCCAGGATATTGGTCTGGAAGGCAATACCGTCAATCACGCTGATGATGTCGATGATTTTCTTCGACGAGTCGCTGATGGAGCCCATGGTGCGCACTACCTGCGAGACCACCGCCCCACCCTTGTGCGCCACCGCGGACGCCGATTCGGCCAACTGCGTGGCCTGGCGCGCGTTGTCGGCGTTCTGTTTGACGGTGCCGGTCAGTTCCTCCATCGACGATGCGGTTTCTTCCAGCGAGCTGGCTTGCTGTTCTGTGCGCGACGACAGGTCGAGATTGCCGGAAGCGATCTGGCTCGATGCCGTGGCGATCGTATCGGTTCCGACGCGCACTATCCCGACAATTTTCTGCAGGCTTTCGTTCATATCCTTGAGGGCGGCCATCAACAGGCCTGTTTCATCGCTCGACTTGACTTCGATTTTGCTGGTCAGGTCGCCCGCGGCCACGGTTCTTGCCACTTGCAGCGCGATGCCCAGCGGCACGGACACTACGCGCCCGACAAATGTTGCCATCGCAAAGCCCAGCACCAGCGTCAATCCAAGACCGACGAATATCCAGATCCGTGCCTGAGTAAATGCCTGCGCGCCGATGTTGGCAGCCTCCTTGCTCCCCGCAACATTGAGGTCGACCAATTTAAGCAAGTCGCTGCTCGCGGTGTCGTAGAGTTTTTGGGAGGCACCACGCAGCAGCGCCCTGGCTTCGGTATTCTGTTTTTTGCGCGAGAGCTCCAGCAATTGCTTGCTTTCAATCAGGTAAAGGCTCCAGGACTTTCCAAACGTGTCGTACAGTTTTTGTTCCTCGGGCGAGGATATCAGTTTGATATAGGCCGTTCGCTTCGTTTCGATCGCAGCAAGCATGTCGACAATTTGTTTGTCGTACATCGCCATCTCTTTGTCATCATCCGACAGGACATGCTGAAGTTCTGCGATACGGTAATCGGAGGTATCCGTATTGATCGCCGACGTCACAATGGCAGACGGCATCCAGTTGAGGACGACCTCATTGGTCGAGTCGTTGACGGCGGTAAGCTGGCCTATGGAAAACAATCCCAGTGCGGCGGTCAAGGCCAATATCAAAGATGAATTCAGAATGAGTTTTCTCGAAATCTTGAGATTGAGGAACCATTGCATGTTGATGCTCCTAAGGGACAGATTGCGGATTGCGGCCGGCAGTGCGCGTGCGCCGGGGACATGGCGCATGCGCTCTCAAGCCGTGAGTATCCGCGCTATCGAATTGGCCGGACATGGGGGTGCGGAGAGCAAGGAAACCGGATATCGAATCGCTGAGATCCGTGCGGAGTATTCGCACGCCGCTTGTGGCGGCGCGCCTGGCGAGCCGCACCTGGTGCTTTCAGCATAGCCGTATTTCGTATTTACATGCAGGAGTTTTTGCTGCCGTTGCTTTTTCGCTCTGCCTGGCCGTCGCGCCACGCGCAAGGCTACGCCGGTCCGTGTAGTTGGCCGCGCAACCACGCTAGCGCCGACGCGACATGCGGTCCGGGCAGATGGCCCGCACTGCGAACGAGATGATATGTATGCCCAGGTATGCTCGGCCCAAACGGCTGCGCCAGGCGCCCTGCCGCAATGTCGCCGGCCACCAGCTCAAGGCTCAACAGCGCGATACCTTGGCCGGCCAAGGCCGCCTGGATGGCATGGCCTTCGTCCGAAAATAGCAGCTGGCCGTGTCGAGCCTTCCAGGGCAAGCCCGCTGCCGCGCACCAGTTCTTCCAGCTAGGGTTCAGCGGATGCTCGTGGGTCCACTTGAAGTCGATCAGTGGTAGCCGGTCCAGATCCGCCAGTTCAATTGGGCCGAGCTGGGGGCTGGCCAGCGGCGCGAAACAATCGGTAAACAGCCGCTCCGCGACCATGCCGGGATACGGCCCTCGCCCGTAGCGTATCGCTATGTCGGCGACCTCGGACCCGAGATCGACCGCCTGATCGGATGCGTGCAGCTCCAGGTCGATTTCCGGGTACGACTTTCCGAAGTCCGCCACCCGGGGCGCCAACCAGCGCGCCATGAACGCATTGGTGGCCGAGATGATGACCCGCCGGCGCGTTGGCGGCTTTCCCAAGTGCTGCAAGGCCGTTTCGAAAGCGTTGAAACCGTCGCGCAGCACTGGATACAGCGCCGCGCCGGCATCGCTCAAGACCACTTTGCGCACCTGGCGCTCGAACAGGCTCACCCCCGTGTATTCCTCAAGAAGGCGAATCTGATGGCTGATCGCCGTCGGCGTGACGGCAAGTTCATTGGCGGCGTGCTTGAAGCTGCCGTGGCGGGCAGCCGCTTCAAACGCGCGTAGTGCCGAGAGTGGGGGAAGTCGTCGCATTGGATGTACAGGTGAGAATAACTCACCTTATGCCTGACAAATGAGCGTTTGTCTACAAATCGGCGCTCGCCTATCTTTCTTCTGCGGCAGCGACAGCGCCGAACACCCTCCTCTACCAATACGAAAGGAGCAAATCATGCTCGAACGAATTATTACCCAGCCGGACAACTTCGAACCCTTCCTGCTCTCGCAGGCGATCAAATTCGGCGACCTGCTGTTCGTCTCCGGCCAAGCAGGCGCCGGCGACGATGGCAAGATCGTCGATGGCGGTTTCCGCGCCCAAGGCGAGCAAGCCTTCAGCAACCTCAGACGGGCGCTCGAAGCCGGCGGATCGGGCCTGAAGGATGTGGTCAAGGTCACCATCTTCGTGACCGATATGGGCAACTTCAAGGAGGTTGTGGAACTGCGCCGCCAGTTCTTTTCGGCGCCCTACCCGGCTGACACCATCGCCGAAATCAAGGCCCTGTACGATCCCGCGGCGATGATTGAAATCGAGGCGATTGCCGCGCTCCGTCCGAACGTTGGGAGCTGAAAAGGAAGGACATAACAGCGTAGCCTCGGCGCGGGAAAATGTTGATAGCAATGCCACACAATGGTGCATAATTGCATCTCCAACAACCCGGAGGCGTGCTCACCCGACATGGATAGCCTGGACGATCTCGAAAGCTGGTTTCGCACAAGTGGCGTGGCGTCGTTAAATGCCTGCATCGGCCCCTTGCCCGGCTCGCGCGCTTCGCTGGGACGCTGGACCAGCGATGGCCCCGAGCAGATGGTCCGTGCCGTGAGCCCTCACCCGGGCAGCTACCGGCTGGCGCTGATGCTCGAGCCTGTCGATGCGCGCATCTGGCATGGCAGCACGCCGGTCTGGGGCGGCACGATCCCCGCCAACCGCTTCCGCCTGTGTCCGCCCGCCGAGCAAGGCCGCTGGAGCCAGTTGAGCAGCTGCGACATCGTCAATCTCTTCATTCCCGTCGCCCTGGTCGAGCGCCTGGCCGCCCAGCGCGGTGAACCGATCGCCATGGCACTGTCGGCCAGGCAATTCCAGTCCGACCGCACCGTGCTGGGCCTGGTGCGCAATATGCTCGATGCGCGCATGCTGGCCGGGCCGCTGGCCACCGAACTGTGCGACCACCTGGTGACGGCCTTGGTGTGCTATCTGCTGGAGCACTACTCCACGCCAACCCAGGCCGAGCCCGGCGGCCTGAGTGGCGCGCGCCTGCGGCGCGTCTTGCTCCACATCGCACAACATCTCGAGTCCCCGCCTTCCAACGCCGACTTGGCGGCGCTGTGTGGCATGAGCGAAGCCCATTTTTCGCGCGAGTTTCGTCTTGCCGTCGGCGAACCGCCGCATCGCTATATGATGCTGCGGCGTCTGGAACAAGCCAGCGCCGCGCTGCTGGCCGGCGATGCGCGGATTGCCGACATAGCGCAGGACAACGGCTTTCATAGCGCCAGCCATTTCATCCGCGCCTTTACCGCCCGGTTCGGGCTCTCTCCCAGTGCCTATCGCGGCCGGCGCCTGCTCGCGGAATAACCACATATACAAGTATTAACAGCAGGATCGTGCAATTTGCGCACGAATGTGCACGCGTGCGCGGGGCGACTCGCCACAGAATCTCCCATTCCAACAACAAGAAACGGAGAGACAAATGACATCGATACGAATGGCGGCAAGCACTTTGGCACTGCTGGCAATGGCAGGCGTGGCGCAGGCGGACAGCATTTCGGTACGCCTCAGTTTTAACGAGGCCCGCAGCGGGCTTGAATTTACGCCGATTCATGCGGAAGTGGGCAGCTTTGCCGTCACACCCAATGTGCGCCAGGGAGCGGAAGGCGAGCAATGGCGCGTGGTGGCGAAAGACGCCAACGGGCGCATCCTGCACGAGGTCGCGGTCAACAATGGCTTGAAGCGGCATGTGGAAGTGTTCAATCCCAAGACTGGCGCGATCGACCTGTCCGACACGGTGCGCCAGCCCAACGGCGTGTTTGAGGTTTCGCTCCCCTACGACAAGCAGACCGTGAGTGTGGAAGTGCTGCAGAAACCCGCCAACGGCAGCCGCACCCAACTGGCCGCGGCGACACCGTTGGCGCACTTTGACCGCGCTGCGCTGGATAAGGTGATCCAGGCCAGCAAAGGTGCGCAATCGAGAAGCGCGCTGGCGGCGGGCGCGACGGCGACCACCATCTTCAGCAGCGGTACGGCCGGCAGCAAGATGGACTATGTATTCGTCGGCGACGGCTATACGGCAGCCGAAATGGGCAAGTGGCAGGCCGATGCGCAGAAGGTCATCAATGGCTTCCTGGCCGATCCTCTGTTCAATGCCAACAAAAACTCCCTGAACGTGCGCCGGGTGGACGTGGCGAGTAACCAGTCCGGCGTGGATGAGCCGAACAAGGGCATCTACAAGGACACGGCGATGGACGGCGCCTTCGATTGCTACAACATCGACCGCCTGTTGTGCGTGAACTCGACCAAGGTGTACAACATCGTCGGTTCGGTGCTGGCGCCGAATGAGCGTGACGTCATCATCGTTATCTCCAATTCCACCCGCTATGGCGGCTCGGGCGGCGAGATCGCCACGCTGTCGATGGCCGACCAGTCGATCGAGATCGCCCTGCACGAAATCGGCCACACCGCGTTCGCGCTGGCCGATGAATATGACTACGGCAGCTGCGATACCCGTGCCGAGCCGACCGAGCAGAACGTTTCCATGAACGGCAGCCGCAGCGTGAAATGGGGTAGCCGGATCGCGGCCAGCACGGCGGTGCCGACCGGCCTGGGCGTGTACGCGAATGGCACGGTGGGCGCCTTCCAGGGTGCGCAATACTGCGCCACCGGCAAATACCGTCCGACCGAGAATTCGCGCATGCGCACCCTGGGTTATCCATGGCATGTGGTCAACGAGGCGGCCGCGCAAGCCACGTTTGCCAAATACGGCGCCACCGGCGTAACCCAGATCGGCACGCTGGCCAACGGCGGCGCGGCCATCGCGCCGAGCGCATCGCCAGGCTATGTGCAGGCAGGCGCCGGCGTCTTTACCCTGCAGCTGAACGGGCCGGGCGGTACCGACTTCGACCTGTATCTGTACAAGTGGTCAGGCAGCGCCTGGGTCAAGGTAGCGGCCAGCGAACGCCAAACCTCGGCCGAATCGATCGGCTACAACGGCACGGCCGGCTATTACTATGCCCAGGTGAAGTCTTACTCGGGCGCCGGCAGCTACACGCTGACCTACAACTTCCCGAAGCCGTAAGCACGGCTTTATAAGGCAGGGCGCCCGTATCGCAGGCGGTGCGGGCGCCGTCGTTGAATGTCAGCTCAAGCACCCTCCTCGCCCTGCCGCGCAAGCTCTTCCAGCGCCACCCGTTCTTGAGTCCAGATTGTTTTCTCTTGCTGCAACTGGTCGGCAATGGCTTGCAGGCGCCGCAGCTCTTTGTTTAGCAGGGAAGTTTCCCTTTCCTGCCCGGCCAGTTCGAGCCGGGTTTCCATGTAGCGATTTTCCATGGTCGCGGCACGAAGTTCGGCTTGCTTCTGCACTTCAGCCAACTGTTCCCGCTGCTGCTGGACTGATTGCCGGTAGTGATCGAGGGTATCGCGCGCGTGAAGGTGTTTTTCCTCCAGTGAACGCCGATGCGCCTCGTTCTCGGCCAACCGTTCCTTGAGGTCAGCCACCTGCTGTTCGGCAGTGTGGCGCGCGACCGTTTCCGCATGCAAGGCGGCCTGCGTTTCAGCATGACGTTTCTTTTCCGTCTCGGCGGCGGCAGTCAGGGCCTGCAGTTGTGCCTGCGTGGTTTCCAGATCGTGCCGTAGCTTTTGCATTGCTTCGGTATGGTGCCGCGCGCTTGCGGATGCACGCTCCTCGACCTCGACGCAGCGCTCTTCGGCTTCTTCCTTCAGCCTGCCGGCAAGGCGCTCCACCAGGTCCTGGAGCGCGTCGCTGATGGAGCTACCGTGGCTGGCTACACCGTCTTCTGTGTCGAGTTGCTTCAAATACTTATGGATGGTGGTTTTCGACCCGGTATTGCCCAGCGCTACTCGGACCGCATCAACCGAGGGATAACGTCCCTCGGCCAAGATTGCATCCCGCGCTTGCTTTACATCGGTTTGATACAGTCCGCTACGGCCCATGATTTGCTCGCTAAATAAGATAATAAATTATGTACCACGTAATTACATAACACTACACTACAAATAGCAAGAAAATTCGACTCTTGTTTGCTTGCATTAACTGCGATTGACGACCATCGGGACGCCAGAACCTTGGGCCAGGCTTAAGCTTCAGCAGTTATACTTTCGTCATGCATATCCTGATCATAGAAGACGACCTCGCTCTGGGCTCCGCGCTACAGCAAGCGCTCAAGCAGGAAGGCATCAGCAGCGAATGGCTGCGCCGCGCCGCCGACGCCCCGCACAGTTTTGCCGGGGAAGGCTGGGACTGCGTGCTGCTCGACCTCACGCTGCCCGACGGCTCGGGCCTGACCCTGCTGCGCCACTGGCGCCACCGAGGCTGCCTGATCCCCATCATCGTCATCACCGCGCAATCGGCGCTGGCGGACCGGCTGGCCGGCCTCGACAGCGGCGCCGACGATTTTCTGGTCAAGCCCTTTGCCACGTCGGAACTGATCTCGCGCCTGCGCGCCGTACTGCGCCGCTATGCCCAGCAGGCCAGCGAAGTATGGACAGTTGGCGACCTGCAGCTGGAGCCCAAGGGGTATCGGGCGCGCCTGCAGAATACCGAACTGCATCTGTCGCCGCGGGAATTCCATCTGGTGCTGGAACTGGCGCGCGAGCCGGGCGTGGTGATTCCCAAAGGCGTGCTGGCGCAAAGACTCGAACCGCTGGGCGAGGCATTGGACTTTGGCGCCATCGAAGTCCACATCTCCAACCTGAGACGCAAGATCGGCGCCCAACGCATCCGCACGGTGCGCGGCGTCGGCTACATGCTGACGGCATGAGGCTGGCCATCCCGATTTTCGGCCGGCGTACGCTGGTGCGGCGTGTGATGCTGGCCTTGCTGGCGGCATTCTGCCTGGTGTGGGTAGTGCTGCTGGCGCATGAATTCATCGCCGAGACCGGCAGCGCGGAATTGGACAGGCGGGTACTCAGGCTGGGTGAGCGGCTCGGCACCACCCTGGCCCGCGCCAGCAGCGACGACGAAGCCAGGGCCATCGTCGCGGCGACCTCCAACGTGGTGAACGACAGTTACCGGGACCAGGGCCTGCCTGGCGTCGTGATGATGCAGTTGTACGCCGCCGATGGCTCGCCCTTGTACCTGTCGCCGGAAAGTGGTGGCGCCCTGCTGCGCCACGCCGCGCAAAAGCTCGGCGACATCCAGCTCAATGGCCAGCCATTCCGGCTTTACCAACAGCGGGCCGGCGGCCGGACCTTGCGCATGGCGGTGAGCATCATCGACGACGGCTGGATACTGCGGCGCATGGGAATGGACCTGGCAGTCAATATGCTGATCGCGCTCCCCCTGGTGCTGCTGCCGCTGTGGCTGGTGGTGCGACGCGGCCTGCGTCCACTGCAGCAGTTGTCTGCGCAGATCGTCGGCAAAGGAGTCCACGATCTGGAGCCGCTGAACGCAAGGCCTGACTATGAAGAATTGAAACCACTCGCCGCGGCGCTGGACAATCTGCTCGCCCAATTGCGCAGCAAGATCGCGCGCGAGGCCGGTTTCGTGCACGATGCCGCGCATGAGCTGCGAACGCCGATGGCCGTGATCTCCGCTCAGGCGCACGCACTGGTGCTGGCGCCGGATGTGGCGCAGCGCGTGGCGGCGGAACAGTGCCTGGACCAGGCCATCGCGCGCGCCTCGCATCTTGTGCAGCAATTGCTGGAAATGGCGCTGTTCGAACGTGAACTGGAGCAAGGGCCACCGCTGGAAATGCTGGACGCGGCCCGGCTGGCGCAGCAGGCCATTGCCGACGTGGCGCCGGCAGCCATGCTGCGGGACATCGAATTATCGCTGGACGCGCCGGACGCCTTGCCCCATGCGCTGGACCGGCACGCCTTCCTGTCCATCTTGCACAATCTGCTGCACAACGCGGTACGCTACATTCCGGACGGTGGCCAGGTCCAGGTGGCACTCCAACGCTCGGCCACCGCAAATGCCATGCTGATACTGGCCGTCTCCGATAACGGCCCCGGCATCCCGGATGCAGAGCAGGCGCTGGTCTTTGAACGTTTCTACCGCTGCGAGGGGCAAACCATCCCCGGTTCCGGGCTGGGATTGAGCATCGTCCGGCAAGCCGTGACGCGCTTGCGCGGTAGTGTCGAACTCAGCACTTCACCGACATCGGGCGGCTGCCGCTTTGTCATCGAAATTCCCGCCTGAGTGCGCAGCGCTCGCCGGCCTTAAGCTTCGCCACAGCTTGCGCATCGTAGAATCAGCACGAAATGACTGGCATCCCCGAGCCGGACTCCGAGCAACCAACAAGGAATAAGATGAAGGACTTCAATCCCTGTGCCCTATTGCTGGCGACGCTGCTGTGCTACCTGTCGCCAGGCGCATCGGCGGCAGATCAGGACAGGGCCGCAGGACCTGCCGTTGCCGATGCCGGCACAGCCACGCCCACCGTGGAAGTGACGGCCGTGCGCGATGATAGGGACGAGAAATCCTATCGAAAGATACTCGATGGCATGGATGTATTCGAAAAGAATCGTCAACTGGCCCCAGGTGCGGCATTGCGCTTCAAGGTACTGCCGCGCCAGCCCGGCGTCGACCTCCAGGGCCTGGTCCTCCAGTTGCGCGGGGAGCACACAAAAATAGCCATCCCCGTGAATGCGGACATGAGCTTCAGCCTGCCCAGGGACCCCGTCGCGGCGCAAGACGATGCCATTGTAGCGAGCAATCGCAAATCGAAGAGCCTGACCTGGCGTGCCGAGATTCGCAGTCCCGGCATGCCGGCCAAAACCCGGCGGCTGGGTGACTTGCTGCTTGAGTGTAAGGTTGGGATGGTGGCGGACCTGGTTGCCTACGTTCCCACACCCATCAATGTCCTGATCACGAAGCTGCCTGATCCATGTCGCTCCCTGTCGATCAATATGTTCTACTTCACCGAGCGCCCCTTGTTCAGCGTGACGCTGTCGCATGGCACGCGGCGCCTGGTTCTCCCCGCTGCTCAGTTGCATGGTCCGGACATGCCGGTATTGACCTCGCTGCAGGACTGGTATTTCCTGCGGGACCGGGCTTTCATGATGCAGTTCAAACCTTTGTACGAGCAAGGGTGGCCGGACGACACAATGCTTGAGTTCGACTACATGGATGAGGATGCGGCAAGCAGCGGCGAGCAGACACACGTGGCGGGAACAGGACAATGAGAGCGATTGCGATGGCACTGGCACTGGCCCTGACGATCATGCTGACAGCATGCGCGACGACCGGCAATGGCAAGGCGAAAACATTAACTGGCGAGGAAGCCGCACGCATCCTGGTGATCGGCAAGACATCCAAGGCAGATGTCAGCGCGGCGCTGGGCGAAGCCCACATCACCCGCTTCGACAGCGGCTACGAGCTGTGGCTGTACGGGGTAGGCGTACCCAGGATGGTGGACTCCCTGCCGTGGTTCAACCTGGTATTGAGCAGCGCGGACAACCAAAGGGAACTCACTGTTCTGTTCGATAAATCCGGCATCGTCAGGAAGTACCAAATGCGCGAGAAATAGTGGCTGAGAAATAGTGGCTGAGAAATAGTGACTGAGAAATAGTGACTGGAACCGAGCGCTGCGAACGAATGCGCAAGCGCCGGCTACACCGTGCGGCGCTTGCGCGTTCTGCGGCAAGAGTGGTTCGCTCAGGACCCCACTTTCTGGCTGGCCCAGTATCCGTAATCGACCTGGACGTTCTCCAGCAGCTCCATCAAATTGGTGGCCTGGCTGCTCATCAAAGCGCCGAATTGCGACATCAGGTTGAACTGCTTTTCCATCAGCTTCGACATGGTGTTGGCTTGCCGGATCTGGGAATAATCGTCGGCCAGGATCGCGCAGCCTTTGCCCAAGTCCTGCTGCTGTTTTTGCAGACGCTTGACGATTGCCGATTGCAGCTGAACCCATTCACCCCAGACCACCGGGTCGCTCAGGCGCATCGCCAGGCCTGCACTCAGCAAGCCATTGTGGAACTGGCGGGCGGTCTGTCTTTGCAGCAGGTGCCTGGCCGTCAATGCATGGGCCAGCGGCGCCGGTGCGCTTGAGGCAAGCAGTTTAGGCCAGACCAGGGCATCCGGTACATAGCTCGGTTTCAAGCCGATGGAAACAGGAAGTTTGCTCATGATATTCTCCAATGGCGCTCAAGCGCACAGGCGTTCGAGCATGCGGTGGATGGCCTTGATCTGCACCGCCTCGCGCGAGTAGTAGTCGGGCGCCTGCGCGGAAGGGCTGGTATAGCCCCACCAATCCCAGCAGCCGTCCGGATTCTGGACTTCACCCGTGTCCATGCCCTCGACCTGGGGATAGAGCACGATGATGTCGTTACTCTCCGCCATGTGGTTATAGCCGGTGGTGGTGTAGTAGCGATTACCATAGGGCGGCTGGTCGGCGCTGTCTGCGCGGCCGTTGACGTAGTCGGTGTAGTTGTAGCCTTGCTTGCAGCCATGCAGGGCAATGTGTACGCGCGGCTCTTTCACTTCTCCAGATGCAACCCGCGAAGGAATATAGACATAGCCAAAATGGCTCATGCTTGCGCGCGCCTCGCTCTCGACAAAGAATTCGCGCTGATCGAAGCGCAGCAATTGCCCTGTCGGGTGCTCAGCCGCAGGCTGCAGGCCATCATAGATATGGCGCAGGATGTCGTGAGACTGCATGAAGCCGCCATTGTTGATATACGGTGGCTGATTTTTGTCCAGCACCGAGTCTTCCGGATTGTCGGTGATGATGCTGTGCCCGGCCGGCACGTCGTCCCGATAAGTGATGTTGTCCGGCTTTACGCCCAGCAGCTCGTAGAAATGACGGGTGCGCGCCACCACGTCGGAAAAGACGACATCGTCCGCGCTGCCGGTGAAAATGTAGAGGCGGTCATCGGCCAGGTTGGCGACGTCGTCTATCATGCCTGCCCCGGCGGTCTGCTGGGCCAGCCTGGCCAGCCGCTGGGCATCCGGCGCGGTCTGCGGAATCAGCGGGTTCATGCAGATAAACAGGGAATTTTCGATGCAGGCGTCTTCCGTTGTCATCAGCCCGGGCGCCAGATGGGTCTCGGCGCAGCGGAACGGTCCGCCGGCGATGATGCCGGCGCCGGCGAAGCTGGCCGAGTGGGCCAGGTGCAGTTGCACTGTCATAAAAGCGCCGGACGACAAACCGGAAATCGAGTTATCGCGTTTGGACGCCCGGTAGGAACCGAGTTGTATCACTTTTTCGTTTGGACTTGCAGCCATATTGAGCCTCCTGGTGAACGCCATATCGGCGTCAACGGACTATACTGTCGCTCGAAATGCCATCTATAGCGTTTGATCAAGCAGGCAGCCGATCTGGATAAATGCGCTGGCCAGCCATGGGTTCACTTTCCGCAAGCTAGTCGCGCCCGCCCCCGCAGCCGTGGCAACGCCCCGGTGTTGAAGCTGAAGCATATGCTCACCAGGGCAACTGGAAAATATTCAATTGTCACAGCGTTGGATAATTGCGAAGACTGAGCGGCACCCTGTGTTGCCGCACATCAGGGGACATTGGATTGCGTCATTTGATCAGCGCACCATCGTCAAGCCGCGTGCCGCCGCGGCAGACGCGTTCGAGTTCGCCGTGCGTGACCGGCCGGCCATACAGATAGCCCTGGAAAGCCGTGCATCCCGCCGCTGTCAGAAACTTTTCCTGTTCCACGGTTTCGACGCCCTCCGCGATGACGTCGAGTTGCAAGCTATGGGCCAGGGCAACGATGGTGCGGGCGATGGCCGCATCATTGGGATCGGTCAGCACATCGTTGACGAAGGAGCGGTCGATCTTGAGCTGGTCCAGCGGCAGGGCTTTCAGATAGGCCAGCGAGGAATAGCCGGTGCCAAAGTCATCGAGCGAGAACCGGATGCCCAGGGCCTGCAGCGCCGCCATCTTGCCGGCGACCTCGGAGACGCCGGTCATCAGCACGCTCTCGGTCAGCTCCAGTTTCAGCCGCCGCACATTGGCGCCGCTGGTTTTTAATATCTTGCGTACCTGGGCGACGAAAGGGCCATGATTGAACTGGTGCAGGCTGACATTGACTGCCACACTCAGGTGTTCCATAGGGGCAGCTGGGCCCAGCGGGCCAGCTGGACGCAGGCCGTCTCGAGTACCCATAAGCCCAAGGGAAGGATCAGCCCGGTCTCCTCCGCCAGTCCGATGAAGTCCGCCGGTCCCACGATGCCGCGTTCAGGATGGTGCCAGCGCAGCAAGGCCTCGGCGCCTACCATGCGGCCGGCACCGTCGACCTGGGGCTGATAGTGAAGCACGAACTGCTTGCGCTCGAGCGCACTGCGCAGATCGGCTTCCAGCGCGGCGCGCGCCAGCATCGCCGCTTCCATCGCCGGATCGAAGAAGCGCACCGTATTGCGCCCTGCGGCCTTGGCACGGTACATCGCCAGGTCGGCCTGTTTCATCGCCTCTTCGCCGGCCAGGCTGTGCCCTGAAAACATGGTGGCGCCTATGCTGGCGGTGCATTGATGGGTCTCGGCGCCAAGTTCCACCCGGCTGTTCAAGGCCACCAGCATCTTTTCGGCGATGGTCTTGGCATGCAGGGCCGCCTCGGACGCTTCCGGCCCCAGATTGGACAGCAGCAGCACGAATTCATCGCCGCCCAGACGGGACAAGGTATCCTCGGCCCGCACATTCTGGCTCAGGATGTCGGCGACCTTGGTCAACAGCACGTCCCCGGTGCTGTGGCCGCGGGTATCATTGATTTCCTTGAAATTATCCAGATCGATCAGTAGCAAGGCACCATAGGACCCGGTCCGCCCGCTCGCCACGATGGCGCAACGCAGGCGATCCTGCAGCAGCGCCCGGTTGGGAAGCCCGGTCAGCTGATCGAAGAAGGCCAGTTGACGGATCTCGGCGGCGTTGCTCTTTTGGGTGGAAATATCCTCGACGATGGACCAGATGCAGCGTTTGCCGTTGCGCGCCTTCATCAAGACCCCGTTGAGGCGCACGGGCACCACGCTGCCGTCCTTGCGCACGTAGTCTTTTTCGTAGGGGCCGTAGCGGCCATGCTGCTCCAGCGAATTGAGCTGTTCCGCTTCATCCGGCGCGAAACTGCGCGGCGTCAAGGCCCAGTAGTCGAGCAGCTTCAGTTCGTTTTCCGGATAGCCGCAGATGTGTTGAAACGCCTGGTTGAACTCAAGAAAGCGTCCCTCCATATCGGTCAGGGCGATCCCCAGCGGCGACATTTCATACAAGTGGTGCAAGCGTTCCGCATGCTCGCGCACCTTGTCCTCGGCCGCCTTGCGCCGCGTGATATCACGCAGGGAAGTGGCTACAAACATGCCGACCGACGTGAGCACCTGGCTCAGGCCGATCTCCACCAGGCATTCGCCGCCATCCTTGCGCAGCGCCCGTATCTCGCGCCGCTGGCCCATCCGGCGCGTGCTGGGCGCGTCCAGGTATTGTTCGCGCAGCCCGGCATGCCTGTGGCGCGCGTGCTGGGGCACCAGCACGTCGATGGTCTGGCCCAGCAGCTCGCTGGCGCTATAGCCCAGCAAGGCTTCCACCTGGCGGCTCGCCAGCACGATGATGCCGGACGCATCGCTGATCAGCATCGCGTCCGGACTGGCGTCGAAGATCGCGTTCAGGCATTCCTCGCTTTCACGCAGCGCATGGGCGGTCGGCGCCTGTTGCGCCGCGTCCGGGCGGCAAAGCCCATGCGCGGCCGGGGTCGGTTTGTGACTCATGTGCCGGCGCCCTCGCCCACCGGCGCTTCCAGACTGAGCACGCCATCGACCACGCCCAGCGGGATGTGGTCTTTGGGCCCATAGCGCCCCGCCAGTATCAGCTTGGACAGGGGATTTTCGATCTGCTGCTGAATCGCGCGCTTGAGTGGCCGGGCGCCATACACCGGATCGTAGCCAGCCTCGGCGATCTTGCGCAGGGCCTCGTCCGAGACCTCCAGCGTCATCTCCATCTTCGCCAGACGCTCGTACAGATGCTGGAGCTGGATCTTGGCGATCGCGCCGATATTTTTTTCGTCGAGCGCATGGAACACCACGATTTCGTCGATGCGGTTGATGAACTCGGGACGGAAATGCGACCTGACCTCGGCCATCACGGCCAGCCGGATCAGGCCCGGTTCGTCGCCGTCCATGGCCTGGATCTTGTGCGAGCCCAGGTTCGATGTCATCACGATGACCGTGTTCTTGAAGTCGACCGTGCGGCCCTGCCCGTCCGTCATGCGGCCATCGTCCAGCACCTGCAGCAAGACATTGAACACATCGCTGTGCGCCTTCTCGACCTCGTCGAGCAGGATCACACAATAAGGTTTGCGGCGTACCGCCTCGGTCAGATAGCCGCCTTCGTCGTAGCCCACATACCCCGGCGGCGCCCCGATCAGCCGCGCCACCGAGTGCTTTTCCATGAATTCGCTCATGTCGATACGGATCAGCGATTCCTCGGTATCGAACAGGAAGCTGGCCAGGGCCTTGCACAGTTCGGTCTTGCCCACCCCGGTGGGCCCCAGGAACATGAAGGAGCCATAGGGCCGGTGCGGATCGGCCAGGCCGGCGCGCGAGCGGCGGATCGCGTCGGCCACGGCGGAGATCGCCTCATCCTGACCGACCACCCGCTCGTGCAGTTTTTCCTCAATATGCAGCAGCTTGTCACGCTCGCCCTGCATCATGCGCGCCACGGGAATGCCGGTCGCGCGCGCAACCACCTCGGCGATTTCCTCGGCGCCGACCTGGGTGCGCAGCAGCCGGGGCCGGGCACCTTCGGCGGACTGGGCGTTGTCCGCATCGGCTGTCTTGAGCCGCGCTTCGAGCTCGGGCAGTTTGCCGTACTGCAGTTCGGAGACGCGTTGCCAGTTGCTGGCGCGGGTGGCCTCGTCCATCTGATGACGCAGCCGCTCGATCTCCTCCTTGATGTGGGTGCTGCCCTGTACCGCCGCTTTTTCCGCCTTCAGCACTTCCTCGTAGTCCGCGTATTCGCGCTCGAGGCGGACAATTTCCTCGTCGATCAGACCGCGGCGGCGCAAGGAAGCCTCATCCTTCTCCTTCTTGACGGCTTCCTTCTCGATCTTTAACTGGATGATGCGGCGTTCCAGCTTGTCCATCACCTCCGGCTTGGAATCGATCTCGATCTTGATCCGCGCGGCCGCCTCATCGATCAGATCGATCGCCTTGTCAGGCAGGAAGCGGTCGGTGATATAGCGGTGCGACAGTTCAGCCGCGGCGATGATGGCCGGATCGGTGATCTCGACCTTGTGGTGCAACTCGTACTTCTCCTGCAGCCCGCGCAGGATGGCGATGGTGGCCTCGACCGACGGTTCGTCGACCAGGATTTTCTGAAAGCGGCGCTCCAGCGCGGCGTCCTTCTCGATGTATTTGCGGTACTCATCCAAAGTGGTCGCGCCGACGCAATGGAGCTCGCCGCGCGCCAGCGCCGGTTTCAGCATATTGCCCGCGTCCATCGCCCCTTCGGCCTTGCCAGCACCCACCATCGTATGCATCTCGTCGATGAACACGATGGTCTGGCCCTCGTCCATGGCCAGTTCCTTGAGCACCGACTTGAGCCGCTCTTCGAATTCGCCGCGGTACTTGGCGCCGGCCAGCAGGGCCGCCATATCGAGCGACAGCACGCGCTTGCCCTTGAGCGTATCGGGCACCTCGCCGTTGACGATGCGCTGGGCCAGGCCTTCGACGATGGCGGTCTTGCCCACACCCGGCTCGCCGATCAGCACGGGATTGTTCTTGGTGCGCCGCTGCAGCACCTGGATTGCGCGGCGGATCTCGTCGTCGCGGCCGATCACGGGGTCGAGCTTGCCCATGCGGGCGTGCTCGGTCAGGTCCAGCGTGTATTTTTTGAGCGCTTCGCGCTGGCCTTCGGCCTCGGGCGAATTGACGCTCTCGCCCCCGCGCACCGCCTGAATGGCGGACTCGAGGGCCTTGCGGGTCAGGCCCGCTTCGCGCGCCAGCTTGCCGGCCTCGGACTTGTCCTCCGTCAGTGCGAGCAGCACGATCTCGCTGGAAATGAACTGGTCGCCGCGCTTTTGCGCTTCCTTGTCGGCCAGGTTCAGGGCCGCCATCAGCTCGCGGCTGGCCTGGAGCTCGCCACCGCCCTGTACCTTGGGCAGGCGTGCCAGGCCGTTTTTCAGCGCGTGGAGCAGCGCGCTGACGTTGACGCCGGCGCGCTGCAGCAGCGAGCGGGCAGCGCCATCGTCCTGCTCCAGCAGGGCCATCAGCAAATGCACCGTTTCGATATAGGGATTGTCGCTGCCCACTGCCAGGCTTTGCGCGTCGGACAGCGCGTCCTGCAGTTTGGTGGTGAGTTTGTCTTGGCGCATATGCTACTCCAAAGTAATTGTTTGGCGTGACTGCTGTCCCGTTCCGGGCCACATCGCCTCTCGCACGGCCGTGTGGTTTGCTGGCCAGAGCACCAGCATTCATCCATCAAGGCTTCACGGTATTCCCCGGCGCGGTTTGCGTCACTGGCAAAACTTGATCCAAGTCAAATCTGGATGGAATTTATCTGCGTAATAAAAATCATTAGCCTCGTCATCAGCCATTTACGCTTTATTTGACCTGGATCAATTCCGTAAGCTGGCCCGGGGCGCGATGATCGCAACAGCCGTGTAGTGGCGGCGCAAGACCCCACGATGTTGGGCATGGCTAATTAAATTCAACCGGGATGGGTTCATGGACGACACCGCTGGCAAGGCTGGCCTCGATAGCGCCACCGCCGCACGCCTGCTGGGTTCCGACGGCCCCAATTGTCTGCCCGCCGGGGAGCGCCGCAATTGGCGCCGCATCGCCTCGGAGGCCGCGCGCGAACCGATGTTCCTGCTGATGGCGACGGCCGCGCTGCTCTACCTGCTACTGGGCGAATTGCGCGAAGGCCTGTTCCTGTGCGGGATGGTCGGGGTGACCCTGGGCTTAACGCTCTATCAGGAAGGCAAGACCGAACGTGCACTTGAGGCCCTGCGCGAACTGAGCAGTCCGCGCGCCCTGGTGATCCGCGATGGACAGCGTAGCGCGATCGACAGCCGTGCGCTGGTCTGCGGCGATCTGCTGGTGCTGGCCGAAGGCGACCGGATACCGGCCGACTGCCAGCTGATCGAAGGCAGTGGTCTGCACACCGACGAGTCCCTGCTGACCGGAGAAGCGCAGGCGGTCGCCAAAGCCGTCGGCGCCGAGGGTGGGGCCGACGGCGCCGATGCGCTGCACGGCGGCACCCTGGTGGTGCGCGGCCATGGCATTGCCAGCGTCACGGCGACCGGTGCGCGCAGCCAGATCGGACGAATTGGCGCCTCGCTGCAGGCCCTCAGGCCGGAACGTTCCCCGCTGCAGCGCGAAACAGCACGGCTGGCCAGCGGTTTTGCCCTGTTGGGCCTGGTGCTGAGCCTGTTGCTAGTGTTGCTGTATGGCATCGAGCATGGCAACTGGAGCCAGGCGCTGCTGGCCGGCATCGCCCTGGCCATGTCCATGCTGCCCGAGGAGTTTCCGGTGGTGCTGGCCGTGTTTCCCGCGCTGGGCGCCCGGCGTCTGGCGCGTCAGCATGTGCTCACCCGCCGCCTGGGCGCCATCGAAACCCTGGGCGCGGTGTCGGTGCTCTGTGTCGACAAGACCGGGACGCTGACGGAAAACCGCATGGCGGTCGCGGCCCTGTATGTGCCTGGCCAGGTGCTCGCCGTCGATCAAGCGGTGCCGGTAGTCCTTAGTGGCGCATTTCGGGAACTGGCCGACCATGCCGTGCTGGCCAGCGCGGTCCATCCCTACGATCCGATGGAGCAGGCTTTCCACCGGCTGGCTGGCGCGCAGCCGCAAGCGGCCGGCGCGACGCTATTGCGCGAGTATGGCCTGAACCCCAGCCTGCGCGCGATGACCCAGGTATGGCAAGGCAAGGCCGGCGATCCCTGCGTGGTGGCGGCCAAGGGCGCGCCGGAAGCCATCGTCGCGCTGTGCGGCCTGGACGATAGCGAGCGGCTGGCCACGCTGGCCGCCGCCGATGCGATGGCGGCCCGTGGGCTGCGGGTGCTTGGCGTGGCGGGCGCCCATTTCAGCGGCACCGCCTGGCCCGACGACGCGCGCGGCTTCGACTTCCGTTTCCTCGGTCTGGCTGGCTTGGCCGATCCCCTGCGCGCCGGCATTCCTGAAGCGATCGGCCAGTGCCATGCGGCCGGCATCCGCGTCATCATGGTCACCGGCGACTATCCGGCCACCGCCAGCTGCATCGCCACCCAGGCCGGGCTGCCCGCGGCTACTGCGCTGACGGGTGAACAGCTGGCGGCCATGAACCAGCAACAATTGGCTGCGCGGTTGGAGAGCGTCAGCGTCTGCGCGCGTATCGATCCCCAGCAAAAGCTGCGCATCGTCCAGGCGCTGAAAGCGGACGGCGCGATTGTCGCGATGACCGGGGACGGCGTCAACGACGCGCCAGCCTTGAAGGCCGCCCATGTGGGCATCGCCATGGGCCAGCGCGGTACCGACGTGGCGCGTGAGGCCGCCGCGATGGTCTTGCTGGACGATCGCTTCAGCTCTATCGTCCAGGCGATCCGGGGCGGGCGCCGGATCTACGGCAATCTACGCAAATCGATGGCTTACATCATTTCCATGCATGCGCCTATCGCTGGCATGGCCTTGCTGCCCGTGCTGCTGGGCTGGCCGCCGCTGCTCTATCCCATGCATATCGTCTTTCTGGAACTGATCATCGACCCGGCCTGCTCGCTGGTGTACGAGAACGAAGTGGAGGAAGCCGATGTGATGTGCCAGCCGCCGCGTCTGCCCACTGCGCCCCTGTTCGGCATGCGCGCAATGGTGCTGGCCTTGGCTCAGGGCATGGGCGCGCTGCTGGTGGTATTGGCGGCATACGGCTGGGCCAGGTCCGCGATGCCAGAGGATGCGGCGCGGGCCTTCGCCTTCACCACCCTGATGAGTGCCAACCTGGCCCTGATCATGGCCAACCGCTCGCGCAGCCTTGGCATCATTGCCTCGCTGCGCACGCCCAACCCCGTCCTGTGGCTGGTGGCAGCCAGCGCGCTGCTGCTGCTCGCGGCCGCGCTATACCTGCCGTGGCTGGCGGCGGTATTCCGTTTCGCCCCCTTGAGCCTGGCGCACTTTGTCGCGGCCATGGGATGTGGATTCGCCAGTCTGCTGTGGCTGGAATTGTTGCGTCCCTTGTGGCGGGCAGGCGGCAAAAAGTGAGCATGCTCCGCGACCGCGCGCCCCAAGGTTCCCGCCACCTTTGACAGCATCTAAATTTGAACAATTCAATTGGGCCTGTCTCATTCCGCGATTTTTTTGACTCCAGGAAGTCGGCGAACTATCGTCGCCGACATGTCTTATTCACAACTTGGAGAAAAAATGCAACGCAGCAAAACCATGCTCGCAGTATCCATAGCCACCGCCGCGCTCAGCGGTGGCTTCGCTGTCGCGGCCACCAGCGGCGCCCCAGCATTGATGGCAGCGCCCTTTACCAAGGCATCGCCCCAGGAAAGCGCCGCGCTGCTGGCCACACTGAACGCCAGCAATGAGCGCGAGGGACTGGACCGCGATCACGGCTACCTGCTGACAAAGGAACATCCGGGCGAAGGGGGTACCAGAATCGCCCGGCTTCAGCACACCTACAAGGGCATACCCGTGTACGGTTCCGATTCGATCGTGGTCAGCGATGCACGCGGCAATATTCTGAACAGCACCGCATCCGAGCGCCGTACCAGCCTGGGCAGCGGTCGGGTCAATACGCTGACCGGCAGCCGCTCCTTCGACGTGGCCCCGGTCACACCGTCACAGGCAGCGATCGACACGGTAGTGCGCGCCAGCGCGCCGCGTGGCCTGCATCGCAACGCGCCCAGTGCCGAGCTGGTCATCTACCCCATCGTGCAGCGGGTGCGCGCAGCCGGCGCGGAAACCAAGCCAGAGGCGCAATTGAACGCGCTCGACCTGGAAGAGAAAGTTACCGGCTACGAGCTGGCCTGGCTGGTCAAGACGCGCATGGCCGATGGCGGCAAGCTGGTGTTCCGCGACGCCATCGTCAGCGCCAAAGACGGCCGCACGCTGGCCCAGTGGAATGCGCTGCAGACCGTCGTCGGCGTCGGCCACAGCCTGTATTCGGGCGACGTGCCGATCCAGACCACCTTCGCCGGCGGTGTGTACAAGATGTTCGACCCCGGCCGCGGCACAGGCGGGTATTTCGGCGGCATGGCCGTCAGCGACGCCGCGCACAGCCCGGTCTCCTCACCCAACCCTGGCACGATCTTCAGCAATCCCGGCAACGTCTGGGGCGACGGCAAACCCTACGACGGCAGCGGCGGCGCGAATGGGCAAACCGCCGCCGTCGATGCACTGTGGGGTCTGATGAACACCTACGATGCCGTAAAAAATACCCAGGGCTGGTTGTCGCTCGATGGCCAGAACACCGCGACCTATATCGCCGTACACGTCGATAGCAACTACGACAACGCTTTCTACGATGCCGCCTGCAAATGCATGTACCTCGGCGATGGCTCGGCGTTCAACGGCGTCGGTTCGCTCGACATCATCGGCCATGAACTGGGCCATGGCATCACCGACGCCAGCTCCGGCATGAACTTCACCGGCGAAACAGGTGGCCTGAACGAATCGTTTTCGGACATCAATGGCGAGATGATCGAAGCCTATGCAAAAAACGGCGGTACCGGCAACGCGATTCCGGTAAGCGGCAATGACTGGATGATAGGCAAGGACATTTCCAAGACCGGCACGCCGCTGCGCTGGATGTGGAAGCCGTCGAAGGATGGGCTGTCGAAGGATGCCTGGGCCAGCAATCTGAACCAGCTCGATCCGCACTACTCGTCCGGCCCGAACAACCGCATGTTCTACTTCCTGGCGCAGGGCTCGAATGCCATGGCCGGTAGCGAGATGTACAGCGCCTACCTGACGCAGGCGCCGCGCAATATGACGGGCATCGGCAACGACAAGGCTTACCGCATCTGGTTCCGCGCCAATACCACCAAGTTCACCTCGTCGACCAACTATGCCAACGCGCGCGCCAGGATGATCGAGTCCGCCAATGAGCTCTATGGCGCCGGTTCGAAGGAAGCCGTGGCGGTAAGCCGCGCCTATGCCGCCATCAATGTCGGCGCCGACGTCGCGGAAGCCGGGACTGCTCTCGCGATCAGCACGCAGCCTCAGTCCACTTCCGTCAGGATCGGTACCACCGCCAGCTTCACGGTTGGCGTCGGTTCGGGCGTGGCACCCTATAAATACCAGTGGTTGCGCAACGGCAGCCCCATCGCCGGGGCGACGCAGGCCAGTTATTCTTTTACTGCGCAGGGAATCGACAGCGGATCGGTGTTCGCCGTCAAGGTGACGGACTCGGCCACCGTACCGCAGACGGTGCAATCGAATAACGCCGTGCTGGTGGTGGACACCGGGCCGGAACAGCTCGATCTGATCAAGAACGGATCGTTTGAAAGCGGCGCCGCCAGCTGGACCGCCTCGGCCAACGTAATCGGTTCCTGGCCTCAGCAAGCGGCCTACGAGGGCAGCAAGTACGCCTACCTCGGTGGCAATGGCAGCACGTCCACCGAGACCCTCACGCAAGCCGTCACGATCCCGGCAAATACGGCGGCCGCGACGCTGTCGTTCGCCCTGCACATCGACAGCGCGGAAACCGGCAGCACGACGGCCTACGACAAGCTGGTGCTGCGGGTGAAGAACAGCGCCGGGGCGGTACTGGGCACCCTGGCCACCTACTCCAACCTGAACAAGGGCACGGGCTACACGCTCAAATCCTTCAGCATGCTGCCATACAAGGGGCAGACCGTGACACTGTCGTTTACCGCGACCGAGGACTCGTCCTTGCAGACCTCGTTTGTGGTGGATAAGGTGCGTTTGATCATCCAGTAAGGGTGACGGCGTCATCTCTTGTTGAGTGACGCCGATTCATGGAGAGCTTCGTACCGGCCAAGGTTGAGGTTTAATGGCAACAATGAACGCAGACTACTTAGCCGGTTTTTTTCGATAGTTGCGCACTTCCGGGATTTCTATTTTGCTTGGCCCAAACAATTTTGCACGACGATCGACCGTGATGGCTTTTCCGCTCAGGGATATCACTATCTTTCCATTAATTGGTGGGAGTTCGCCATCGAGCAAGCGCACGTCGGATGGCCCCGAAAGCTTTTGACGCCTCGCAGCGGCGGCGATCTTATACTTCGCGTTAGAAATCTTGTGCTTCACAATTGGCGCACTTTGTGAAGTCTGCGAAGACTCTTCTGCCGTCATTGAGGGATCGGCGGACATGGCTTCTTTGCGCGAAGCTACTAATGCCATTACCTCAGCACCAGTAACAAAACTGCGGGGAGTTTTCTTCGCTGCACTCATCACTCGTCCTCCAACATCGCGTTGTAGACGTAGTTTAGCAGAATCGTCCACGACGAGCTTTCCAGGTCCAGGTGGAAATCCATTTCCCTGCCCGTCCCATGCTCTTCCCACCAGATGGGATCGATCGCCATGATTTCCTGAACTGACGTGCAATGGGCCAGATGTCGCGATGTCTGTCCATTCAACTCAGCAGGATGAACAGGAGCATCGAAACCGAACTTGGGCCACACAGCGTAGCCATAGATGGCTTCCGGGTCATCGCGATCTATTGGACCGTGCCCGGCAGCGAACAAGCCAATACGATGAAAACCCAATTTGGCAGCGGTAACTGCCATCAGACCAAAGGCCACAGTGCCCATTCTTTCGGGGGCACTTTCGTCTAACATTAGGGAATGGATATACAGCGCGTCTAACCAAAGCGAATCGCCCCGAGCGTCACGATATGCAATGACCCCGTTTTGCTGATCTTCACGCACAAAGATATTGTTCGAAAATACTTCAAACCCCGCCGGAGCCTCCTGCTGCTCTCTCACAAGTGACGACCGTATCGTCGAGCCATCCGGCGCTAAAAATAGGCGACCTGCGGTTTTCGCATCCAGCAGCAAATCTCCTGCCGCCATCCCCCTGACCTCGATTTCTTCTATGGGAATCGCCGTTCCAAACGAGTACAGTTCTCCTTGAAAATAATCAATAGCGATAGGATGCGTCAGAAGCAATTCTTCCACAAATCCAGCCGAATTCCGAACCTCGTTTTCGTTATCCATACCTGCCTTGAATTACGCCGCAGAATTCGCGAACCTGAGCCTATTGGCAGTCTCCTTCGCCCAGTTGGCTTCACGTTGCCTGAAGGGCGAGACCATCAATAAACCATACCGCAACGCGCTACCAGCTGTCTGAAACTCAATCAGTATCCGATGCTGAACTTTTGTTCACGGCCACACTCCCGGCTTATACCCGCCGGGAACCATGCGGGGGGGGGGGCCGCCAGCGCTGGGCTCTAGCCGACCAACGCGCGCTAAATGGTCTCGCGGTCCCTAGCGCTCTTCGATCTTGTATTTGCTCCTGAGCTTTTGCAGCATCAGGCGTTCGCGTTGCAAAAATGCGTCAAATTCGCTCAACAGGCCCGGATGGCGCAGCGTCGACAGGCTGAAGTCGCTGCGCGCGTGTGGCAAGCCCGGGTCGAACAGCAGGCCTGCAGGCGCATTCAGGCGTTCCGCGAGCAGATAGTTGGCGACGTCGATATTGACATAGACGGCATCGATATGGTCCGCCAGCGCATGCCTGAGCAAGCCTTCGAACTCGGCGCCGGTGCTAAGAGCGATGGCCTTGCTGTCGATGGCGGGCAGATAGGGCCAGGGCGTGAAGCCCAGCACCGTGCCCAGTGTCTTGACCTCACGCAGCGAGCGCCCCTTGTGCTTGGGCAGCACCATCGCGCCCTCCTCCGTCGTGACCAGCGCCGCGCTATAGCGGATCTTTGCCGTGCCGCGCAGTTCGGCCTTCCATTTCGGGTTGTCCGGGTATTTGAAGTCGAGCGACTGCTCCTTCAGGAAGGCGAGATACAGGCGGTTGACGGGCAAAGGCACGTAGCGGAACTCATATCCCTGATCCTTCGCGAACGCATCCAGTACCTCGCGCGCGAAGCCGCCAAAGGTATTACCGTTGCTAATCGTATGCAGCGGGTAATATTGCAAGTCCTCGACGCCGACCGTATAGCTCCTGGAGGGATCGATGTCGGCTGCGACGGCACTGCTTGCGACAACCGCCAACAGTGCGGCGGCTAGCCGAAAAGCCCTTGCCATCTTTGGATAGTCCACGCCTGCTTCCCCGTTGTTTCGCTGCGTTAGCGCTTGATGCCGCCAATAAGATGTCTGCGGCGACACTTTTAGTTCTACTCTGAATCTTAAGACCGATCAATACATCCGGGCAAAAATAGTCGCCCGACGCGATCGCCATGTCCTGGCCGCCGTGTATTCGGCCCGCGAATTGCCAAGCCAGTGTTGCGGCCGCATACTGGCAAACAGCAGCAGACCGTGCGCTACACCGGCCGTCACAGGAGTGTCCATGCAGGATGTGCTTTATCACTTTCACTTCGCTAGCGGCCCAGATGTGTCCTGCTCGGTCAGCGCCGCTTCCGCGGACCCGGCCGGCTTTCCCCCTTGGACCGCGCTCGAATTCGAGCAATGTCCGAATTGCCCACTGCAAGCGGCCAGCTCGCCTCAATGTCCGATGGCGCTGCGCTTCGTTCCCCTGATCGAGGTCATGGGTCAACTGCACTCCTATGAAGAAGTGCAAGTGCGGGTGGAAACGGCGGAGCGCAGCGTCAGCAAGTTGACCACTGTGCAGCGCGGCGTGGGCGCCTTGATGGGCTTGCTTGCAGCCAGCAGCGATTGCCCGCACGCCCATTTTCTCCGGCCCATGGCCCACTTCCATCTTCCCTTCGCCTCCGAGGAGGAAACCATTTATCGCGCGGCGTCAACCTACTTGCTGGGCCAATATTTTTTGGCGAAGCAAGGCGGTGTGCCGGATTGGGAACTGGAGGGCTTGAAGGCGCGCTATCTTGCGCTGCAAAGTGTGAATGCCGCCATGGCCAGGCGCCTGCGGCATGCGGTGGAGCAGGATGGCGCCATCAACGCCCTCATCCTGCTCGATCTGCTGGCCAAGGCCCTGCCCTATTCCATCGACGATCAACTCGATGAGATCAAGGCGACCTTCCTGCCTTAGCGCCACTTGACTGGTGCTGCCCGCACTGGTCCAACTGATTCAATTTACCGGCACGCGCATCGCACGCCGTCTCGACCACCGCGAATCTCCCATTGAATACGCCAAGGATTTCCATGAATATCGCACGCCGCACCCTGAACGCCGCCCTTGGCCTCGTCCTCTCCTCCAGCATTGCGCTGGCAAAAGATCCTAAAGAACTGGTGATTGGCACCAGCGCTGGCCCCTACGCCGATCAGTTCAAGCTGGGCATCAGGCCCATGCTCGAAAAGCTGGCCGATGTGGGAAATATGCAGAGCGCGAGCGTATGCAGCGCAGCGATCGTGCTGTGAGCGACACCTGGCAGGGCCAAGATGATCCTCCATTGCAAGTTCCTGTCGCATTGTGGCGGAACTCCTGTGGTGAGTAGTCAAAACGCACAATGGGTTTCGTTATGGAATCATCCAGTATGGGGTCGGTCTGTTGGAAAAGTGTACATATGGAAATTTCCTTGTATTGCGGATGAAAACAAAGTGATATCCTCTTTGCAAGGTGGCACGCAGTCAGGCAAGTCGGTGCCGGCGAGGTTGCCTGTCGTCTGACAGGTCACAAGGGCGGGGGCTTACGCGGAGTCGGTATGCTCGCTTCATTCGATCGGCTGGGCGGCACGATGACTAGGACTGTCCAGCGCACCAGTTTCTTTGCGGCGATTTCGATCATCACGCTGATGCTGGTGTGCTATTTGCCATTTGCCGCAGCACAGGGCGCCACCGCTGAGCGCCACGCAATCGCGGTGCTGCTGCCCTACGGTCCGGGTGCGCCCGGCGTGGATGTCTTCGCCGCCGACCTGCGTCAGCATCTGGTCGACAAGGGCTACAATTCCGCCGATATCTTCATCGAATACCTCGATCTGGAGCGCAACACGGACGCTCAGTTCCGGCAAAACACGAGGCGTTTGCTGCTGGACAAACATGCACGCCACCGCATCGATGTCATCGTGACGGTGCTGCAACCCGCGCTGGAATTCCTGTTGAACGATGCGCCAGACCTTGCTCCGCAAGCCGCCGTCATCACGGTGCTGGCGTCGCTCCGGCCTGGCCTGCAGCCGGGGCGCCATCCGATGGTACTCATGGATCGCACGTTCAATTTTCAGACCACCATGCGCGAGGCGATCGCACTGTTTCCCGCCACACGCCATATCGAGGTGGTGACCGGCAGCAGCGAGTCCGAAGCGCGGGAATTCGCCGAACTCCAGACAGCCTTGACACCATGGGCCGGCAAGCTGTCGATCGGCGATACCCGTCAGCTCAGTCTGGAAGAGGCGCAGGCACGCTTGCGCGCGCTGCCAGCCCACTCCATCGTACTCGGCCTGTCATGGCGGCGCGACCGCAGCGGACGCAATTTCAACCGTCTCGAAACGCTGCAGCAACTCGCCGGCGCCAGCCAGGCGCCCTTCTTCGTCTTCTACGACCTGGGCATCGGCGACCGCGGCTTCCTTGGCGGACATGTCTTCAGCATCCGCGCCGAGGCCAAGCGGGTCAGCCAGTTGGCCTACGATCTGGCCGTCGGCACGGCGGCGGCGCCGGCCGCGATGTCGTCCTGGCAGCCGATTCAGCAGAGTCTGTATGACTGGACCCAGCTCGAACGCTGGGGCGCCGATCCGGCGCGGCTACCGGCCGAGACGGTGTTCCTCCACCGTCCCGTGCCGATCTGGGTGCAATATCGCGCGGCCGTGATGGTGACGGCATGCGCGTTTGTGCTGCTGATGGCCATGATCGCCGCGCTGCTATGGCAGATCCGGCGCAAGGCTGTGGCCGAGCGCGCGCTGCTGGCCAACGAGGAACGCTTCCGCGCCCTGGTCGAAGGCGCTCCCGAGGCCATCGTCGTGGTCGACGCCAACGCTGCCGGCAGCGCCAGCGGAACGGGTGGGGCCATCCTGCATTTCAACTCCAAGGCCGAGCAACTGTTTGGCCGTAGCGGCGAGGAATTGCGCGGCATGCAGATCCAGGAATTCTATGACGCCGGCGAGATGGACACGGACAATCTGCGCGAGAACATCCTCAGCAATTCCGAGCGCGCCCTGCGCGGCGAAAGCCTGGTGTTCGAACGCACCGTGCGCACCAAGGACGACAGGGCGATTCCTTGCGAAGTGTGGCTGAACCGCCTGACGGCCGGCGGCCAGACACTGTTGCGCGCCAGCTTTATCGATATCAGCAAGCGCAAACAGGCCGAAGCGGAGCTGGCGCGCCACCATCAGCACCTGGAAGAACTGGTGGCCGACCGCACCGAGGCCCTGTCGGTGGCGCTGGCCCAGGCCCAGGAGGCGAGCCGGACCAAGAGCATCTTCGTCTCGAATGTCAGCCACGAGATCCGCACCCCGATGAACGCGATCATCGGCATGAGCAATCTGGCGCTCGATCTCAAGCTCGAACCGAAGGCCCGCAACTACATCGAAAAAGTGCTGCGGGCGGCGGAAAATCTGCTGGGCATCATCAACAATATCCTCGACTTTTCACGCGTCGAGGCCGGCAAGCTGACGCTGGAGATGATCCCCTTCCGCCTCGACGATACGCTGGACAATCTGGCCACCCTGGTCGGCCTGCGGGCTGAAAGCAAGGGCATCGAACTGCTGTTCCGGGTCGACCCGGAGATCCCCACCGCCCTGGTCGGCGATGCGCTGCGGCTCGGCCAGATCCTCATCAATCTGGGCAATAACGCGGTCAAGTTCACCGAGGGCGGCAAGGTGGTCGTCGATGTCGTCCAACTGGGTCGCATCGATTCGGAGATCGAACTGCAATTCTCGGTCAGCGATTCGGGCATCGGCATGACGCCCGAGCAGTGCGAGCGCCTGTTCCAGGCGTTTAGCCAGGCCGACAGCTCCACCACCCGCAAGTATGGCGGCTCGGGACTGGGGCTGGCCATCTGCAAGGAACTGACTGAATTGATGGGCGGGCGCATCTGGGTCGAGTCCGCCCTCGGGCAGGGCTCGGTGTTCCACTTTGTCTGCAAGTTCGGAGTGCAGCCCGAAGCGGTCGAGCCGCTGGCCGATGTGCGCGATCTGCTGCGCGGGGAACGCATCCTGATTGTGGACGACAATCCGGTCTCGCTCGACATCATGACGGCCATCGCCACCCAGCTGGAGATGGCGGTGGTGCTGGCCCGCGATGGCGTCGAGGCGCTCGCACGGCTGAGCGATACGCCGGTCGATGTCATCCTGATCGACTGGAAGCTGCCGCATATGGACGGCATGGAATGCGTGCGCCAGTTGCAGCTCGGCCCCGGCGCGGCGCTGCCGGTGCTGATGATGACGGCCCATGGGCGCGAGGACGCCCTGGCCTTCGCCCGCGAACGCGCGATCCGGCTGGCCGGGGTGCTGACCAAACCGATCATCGCCACCAAGCTGGTGCACGCGCTCGCCACCGCCCTCGGCAAAGTGCTGGTGACGCGCACCGAGCAGCTGCGCGACGAGCCGCGCGCGCAGGCGCTGGCCAAACTGGCGGGCGCCCACCTGCTGCTGGTCGAAGACAACGATATGAACCAGGAGCTGGCCCAGGACCTGCTGGCCAAGGCCGGCATCACGGTCACCCTGGCCGGCAACGGCAGCGAGGCGCTGGAGCTGCTGGCGCACGCCGGGCCTTTCGACGGCGTGTTGATGGACTGCCAGATGCCGGTGATGGACGGCTATACGGCGACCCGCGAAATCCGCCGCCAGCCGCAATGGCAGTCGCTGCCCATCGTGGCGATGACGGCCAACGCGATGTCGGACGACCGCGACAAGGTGCTGCAGGCCGGGATGAACGACCACATCGCCAAGCCGCTCAATGTGCAGCAAATGTTTATCACGCTGGCGCAGTGGATCACGCCGGCCCATCCGGCCGTGCCGCCCGCGCCGGCGCCGCGCCATGCGCTGGGCGCGGCGGCGGAATTTGCCGGCCTGCGCGGACTCGACGCGCCCGCGGGGCTGGCGGCGGTGGGCGAGAGCCCCGCCATGTTCCGCAAGATGTTGCGCAAGTTCCGCCAGGACCAGGCCGGCTTCGACGCCGCCTTCGGCGCGGCGCGCACGGCCGGCGACGATGTGCTGGCGCGGCGCCTGGCCCACACGCTGCGCGGCAACGCCGGCATGATAGGCGCGCTGCAGGTGCAGGCGGCGGCCACCGCACTGGAGCAGGCCTGCGCCAGCGCGGCGCCCGGCCCCCGGCTGGACGATCTGCAGGCGCGTCTCGCCGGCGAGCTTGACATCGTGCTGTCCGGACTGGCCGCGCTGAACCTGGAACCCGAGGCGACGCCTGCGCCGCCGGCGCTCGACAGCGCGGCCCTGCGCGCCGGCCTGGAGCGCCTGCGCGCCCTGCTCGACGACAGCGATGCGGCCGCGCTCGGACTGGCCGAGCAGCTTGCGCGCGCGGCCCAGGGCAGCCCGGTGGAAGCGCCGCTGCGCGCCATCGCCGCAGCGGCCGAGGACTTCGATTTCGACTTGGCCATGCAGACCTTGCAGGGCATGGAAGCGTCTATTTGAAGGAAGGATGGCAGTATGGATGCCGAGCTTAAGATCAAACAACAGCCTGTGGTCCTGATCGTGGACGACTCCACCGCCAATCTGGCCGTCATGAGCCAGCTGCTGGAGAGCGAGTACAAGGTGAAGGTGGCCGTCAACGGCGAGAAGGCCTTGAAGATCGCCAGCTCGGAACGCCCGCCCGACCTGATCCTGCTCGATATCATGATGCCGGGCATGGATGGCTATGAGGTGTGCCGCCGCCTCAAGGCCGATCCGGTCAGCCGCGACATTCCGGTGCTGTTCCTGACCTCGCAGGACGAGGCCGAGGACGAGCGCCGCGGCTTCGAGGCGGGCGCGGTGGACTACATCGCCAAGCCGGCCCGCCCGCTGATCCTGTTTGCGCGGGTGAAAACCCACTTGGCCCTGAAGGCGGCGGCCGATTTCCTGCGCGACCAGAACATCTTCCTGGAGCAGGAGGTCGACCGCCGCACCCTGGAGGTGATGGCGATCCAGGACGTGACGATCATGGTGATGGCGTCGCTGGCCGAGACGCGCGACAACGAGACCGGCAACCATATCCTGCGCACCCAGTATTATGTGCGCGCGCTGGCCGAGCAATTGCGCGATCACCCGCGCTTTAGCGCCTATCTCAGCGAGCGCAATATCCTGATGCTGTTCAAGTCGGCGCCGCTGCACGACATCGGCAAGGTCGGCATCCCCGACGCCATCCTGAAAAAACCGGGCCGGCTCACCGCCGAGGAATTCGAGATCATGAAGGACCATGCCCGGCTTGGCCGCGACGCCATCGCCCACGCCGAGCAGGTGCTGGGCATTGACGTCGAATTCCTGCGCACGGCCAAGGAGATCGCCTTCGCGCACCAGGAAAAATGGGATGGCAGCGGCTATCCGGAGGGGCTGGTGGGCGACGCCATTCCGATCAGCGCGCGCCTGATGGCGCTGGCCGACGTGTACGACGCGCTGATCAGCCGGCGGGTGTACAAGGAGCCGATGCCGCACGAAGAGGCGCTGGGCATCATCCGCAACGGCCGTGGACAGCACTTCGATCCAGACATTGTCGACGCCTTCCTCGTCATCGCGGAACGCTTCCGCGAGATCGCCGCGCGCTACGTCGACAGCGACGACGACCTGGCCAGGAAGCAGCGCCAATTTTCCTGAGCAAGCGGGGCTATCGTGAGTTTTCCCTTTATCCCCCCGCGCCGCCCATGCGCCAGATCGCGCTGATACGCCGCGCCGTCTTCTGGCACAGGCCCGGAACGGCGACACCAGCATGCACACCGGCGCCGAGCGCAACCGCACCGTGGTCACCGTTTCCTTGCCGGTAAAGGCAGGCCATTCGCGGCCGGCGCGCCGCCGGCCTGCTGCTATTTTTGCGAACGGAACGGGAACATCAGCTGCCTGACGTAGCCATCGGGCATATAGTCGCCCTGCACGCCATATTTTTCCGGGAAACCGGTCTGGCCCTTGATGGCGGTACCGAACAGGTGGTCGAGGAAGGCATAGTGGGCCGCGTAGTTGCGGTCGATGGCCACGTCGTCGGAAGAATGGTGCCAGTGGTGGAAGTCGGGCGTGACGATCAGGTACTTCACCGGCCCCCATGACATATGCACATTGGCGTGGTTGAACACGGCCTGGAAGCCCACCACGATGATGTAGAGGTCCATCACTTCTTTTTCGAAACCGAACACATACAGCGCGCCCAGCACGCCGACGCGGGTGCAGATCAGTTCCAGGATGTGCTGGCGTGAACCGGCCAGCCAGTCCATGGTCTTGGCGGAATGGTGGACCGCATGGAAACGCCACAGGAAGGGAATTTCGTGATAGCTGCGGTGGGTCCAGTACTGCACCAGGTCGGCCGCCAGGATACACAGCAATAGCTGCGGGAAGAAGGGTATCGCCTGCACGAAGCTGTGTACGGTGTCATTGGCCATCCAGCCGAACAGGCGGTGAATCGCGAAGTTCACCGTCAGCAGGGCCAGACCGACGATGAAGTGGTTGACGGCGAAGTGCACCATGTCCGTCTGCCATTCGCGCCGGAACAGCAATTGGCCCTTGTACAGCGGGAACAGCTTTTCGAAGGCGGCGAAGATGACGGTGGAGCCGAGCAGATCCAGGATGAACCAGTCCAGGCCGATATAGGGCGTGTGGTCCGGGAAGTCCTTCAAGGGCACATGGGTGCCACCGGCCACCACGCAGGCCAGCACGATCACGGCGGCAACCGCGTTGATGCCGCGGCGCCGCTTGAACAGCACGTTCAGCAGGCTGATGGAGCCCGAGATCACCATGGTCGCGAACAGGATGTGGCGGATCACGTCGGGCGAGTAGTTATGCCGCAATTCAGGCGTGGTCAGATATTGGGGGAAATGAAACGCGGCCACACCCAGCAGGCTGAGCGACGCGAGCACCAGGGCCAATACGCCGCTGGCCAGTCCGTAACCCCGTTTCAGCGGGCCGCTCTGGCCTAGCAAGCCGGCCGTTTCCTGCACGGCATCGCCGACTGTGGAGACAAGATCCTTTGCGGGTTTCGTGATGCGTTTCTCGGCCATGCTGACTGTCTCCTCTTGTTGCAAATTTTACAAAGTTCGGCATGATACTCGAGTTGCGTGAATTTTGCTCGGCAGCAGTGCGCCAGATCGCTATGCCAAGCGCTTGCTCACACCAAACTTCAATCCCGCGTCAAGCTACTGCCATCGTCGAACTTGATGGTTTGAGCAGGCGCAAAGGTGTCGGAAACGGGCGGTGTTTGCCCTGCCGGTCCCATGCGGCCGGACATCCGCGTATTTCCCGGACTACGTAGCAGTTCTATTCTGCGCATCAGAGTGTAGCCGCTGAAGGTATTGCCCAAGTTATCGCTGCCCGTCAGCAGTTCGATCGCATCCTCGTCGAAGGGTGGATTCGTATTGAAGCTCACTTTCCAGTCCTGCATCCCGGCACCCAGCTTGCCAGTCCATTTGCTGTCATGCATCTTGGGCCGGAAGGAGTTGTCCACCCGGACCAGGGTGAAGGTGGCCAGGCCGGCGGTCTTGGGTTTGAGCACGATGGTATCGGCGTCGGAAAACGTTCCCGAATACGCGGTGGCCAGCGGCGCCGTCGCCGATGGCAAGCTGATGTCGAAGTCGCCGCCCGCGTAAGTGCCGGACGCGATACTGGCCAACTGCTGCCCGGCGCCCGTGCCGGCATCCGTCGTCGATAAGGAGCCGGATTCGATGCCGCCCCGGGGCTTCTTTTGATCGATATCGGCCGATTGCAGGCCCAGCTGGATGAATTGCAGCGGCGCGTCCGGCGGGCCATTCACACCCCGGAACACAAAGGTGATATATGGCGCCACCAGGGCCAGCTCGGTTCCGCCGCCACAGCTTGTCAGCGTTGTGGGCAGCAGGGCCAGGCCTGCCAGCATCGCCGCAAGGGACGGTATCCGTCCGCCCAAACCAGCGCGATGGACATTATTGAGATTGCACATGATCGATCCTCCTTGTACCTAGTTGCGTGCTGAAATGTTCGATGTCCTTTTGCAGCCGCTGCAAATCAGGTTCGAGCGCCGCCATGCGTGCCCGCACGGCCCGGGGCGAGCGCTCGGTACGCGTGATGGTGCTCGTATCCTGTGCATTCAGGCCGAAGAACACCAGGTGTATCGCCCAGAGCCGGTCGCGCAGCGCATCCCATTCCGGCAGCAGCTCGGGCGGCCAGTTGCGCTGCAGTGTGCCGTCGTACTTTCCACGCGCTGCCTTGAAACGGTCCACGCTGCGGCTGTAGTTGCCAACCAGCTCAAAAAATGTGGTCCGTGGCACGACTTCCTGACGTAGCAGTCCGTTCAGGTCGCGCACGCCAAACAGATAGGCATTCAAGCTTTCTGTCAGGTCGGCCACGGCCGCCTGCGGGTCGCCGGGAGGAATATTGCCGGCCGGGCCAAGCAGGAACGGCAGGCCCAGCGCTTCCACCCTCCTGCGTATGTCGGCGATGGCATGGCCGCGGATGGTTACGCTGTCGGAGCGTTTGGTCAGGACTATCATGCCGTAGCCAGTGGTCACCGGCACGCCGGAACTGCCGCCCAGCGCCCCATACAGATCGATGCGCACATTGTTGCGGGTATCGGGCGGCCCGTTGACGATACCGGGCGTGGGCACCAGCGCGCACTCGCCTTCCCGGCCCAGCTGCCAGGCGGCTTCGCCGCTGCTGTCGTGATCCGCCGGCGCCAGCACATGAATCTGCGGTGCGTAGTCCCTTGGCCGCGCCGTGCGCAGCAAGGCCAGATCATCGTCGGCGCCCGCAAATGCGGGCAGCATGGCCGCGCTCTGAGGGCCCGCAGCGACGGGCGCCGCGCAGAAACGGACGCCGATTTCCGCGCTGAACCGCTCCGGCTCGACCAGCCCGGCGGGCGCCTGGCGTGCCACTACGTGGCGGGCCGTCACGATATAGGCGAACTGCGGATCGACGCCGACGACCAGGCCAAAGCCATGCTCGCCCAGATCCAGTGCCGCGACCTGTACCACGTTGTGCAACAGCCGCTGGCCCAACTCGGGGCCCGTGTCAAAAGTACTGGCAGCGCCGTGTGCAGCACCGCAGCAGAGCGCCAGCAGCGCCGCAAGATGGCGGCCGGGGTTCAATCGCCGGTAGCGGCAAAGCGTTGTAGCCATTGCACGATCCCCCATATGAACACGGCGGCGCTCCATAGCAGCGCCACCTTCTTGTGCCTGGCCGCATATTCAAGCAGGCTGGGCTTGAGCGAACGGGCAAACTGGCCGGTGCGGGTTTGCAAGGTGCGGGCCGTGCCTGTCATGCTGATGCGCAAGACCTGCCCCAGCCGCACTTCGCAGCGCTGCAGCTCCAATCCTCCCAGCTCGAGCTCCTCCCCCGGCCCCAGTTGCACTTCGTCGGCCTTGGCCTGCAATTGAATGTGCGCTTTGGACAGGCTGGACAGCACCACCACCTCGGCATCGGCGCCCTGCAGGCGTTCGACGAAGCGCACTTGCCGGGGCCGCAGGCCCGTCCACAGATAGTCGCTCTGTGCCTCGCTCCGGGCTTCGTTCTGTACTGGTGGCGGAGATGTAACAGCGCCGGGCCGGGGCAGGACAACCATCATCGGCGGCGGTGCCTGCCCGGCCTGAGCCACTCCGCGTACACGCAACCACTCGGCGACGGGATAGTCGGCAGTGCGGGCGCTGCCAGCCGAAGCGAATTGCGTCGTTGTCAGCCCGGAAAATTCCGCCTCCAGCTCGACCGGCGCTTGCGGGCTGTGGATCGTCACCGTTGGGCCGGACGTGCTGGCGGCGAGCTCAATGGCGGCGCCGGCAGGATAGCGGATGCGGCGCAGATTGAGCGATGGCGCCGTCAGCACCAACTGCCCGGATTGCGCACCCTGCTGGTGGTTCAAGGCCATATCGGGCGATTCCAGCGCGCTATAGCCATCGACGCGCAGCCTGCCTGCCAGCGCCTGTGGGCCCAGTATGCCTTTGTCATCCACCTCCAGGCGCGCCGCGCTGGCCTCCGCCTCCAGCGAAAAAGGCACTTGCGGCATGGGTATCAGTGCCGCCAGCGACAGTACGGTCGCGACCAGCAGCGCGGCAATCGTCATGCGGCGCCGGCGCCGGCGCGCGGTCTGGCCGGGATCGTTGGCGGCCGCGTCCAGCAGTGCCAGACGGTCGCGCAGTTCCCGCAATTCACTCAGCGGCGTATTGCCATCCTGGGCCATGGTGGCGAAGCGCGAAGCCAGTTGCTGGCGCAAGGCCTGCACGGCCGCCGCATCGTCGGGCTCCATCGCTGCCTCATCGTTTGAGGACGAGGAATTGCAGCAAGGGCAGCAGGCGCCCATCGGCCGCCAGTGCGCGTACGTCGACATGGCTGTCTTGCGTGGCGCCAGCCATGTCAATGGGCAGCACGATGGTGTCCCATGCATATAAGGGCGTTCCCGGCAACTCACGCCAATTGCTCTCGCCGCTGCCTGCGCCGCCCAGCACATATTGGCGCGCGGCGATGGATTTGACGGGCACAGAAACGCGCAGCACTGCATACGCCAGTGCCGGATTCTCGGCGCCAGCGGCCAGCGACAGTGGCGCTGCGCCGGCAAAATCCGCATCGGAGGAGATATTGCGCGCGAGGAAGCCCAGCTCATTGCGGCGCAAGCCCGTGTGTGCCAGCATCGGCGCCGGGTCCCACATCAGCGCCTGGCGAGGCCGTAGGCGCGCATCGACACGATAGAAGGGGCTGGGACGCAGCGGCTGGATCAGCAACTGCAGAGGGAGACTGGAACGGGCGGCGATACGCAGCACTCCGTCTGCGCTGGACGGCAGCGTATCGAGCCGCTGCATGGTGAGTGACAATAACTCGATAAACGCTTGCGACACCGTTTGCTCGTAATACCCCTCGCAGCGCTCTTCCTTGGGCACGCGCGCATACGCCGGTTTTCTGGAGGCGCTGGGCAGCAAAGGCGCACAGCGAAATGCCGGCCCCTGGGCCAGGCCGGGCGGCGTGGCGGCGAGCAGCAAAGCTAAGGCCAGCAGCAAGCTCAGCGCGCGCATGCTGAAGCCGCCAATGCATGCAAGTGGCAAAGCAGGTAAGGTCTGAACCGCCTGGACTGCCTGAACTGCTTGAACTGCCTAGACTGCCGGGAATGCCACATGATGTCCTCCTCGCTTGAGGATTGGACAGACGAGCCGGCGCGAGGTTCCCTTGGAGCGAAAATCAGGGCGTGAGCATCTTTGCGGCCGCGTCCCGCTCCGCATACTTACTCAGCAGGCGGAGCATGGTGCCGTCGGCCACGATGGCCTTGATCAAGGCACCCCACTGGCGCGATTCTTCCTTGCTGAATTTGCGCTTGCTGATCAATAGATTGACCGCCATCCAGTTATTCAATGCAATCTGCCTACATCGGCGGCATCCTGTCGAACTGCGCCAGGGCCGGGTCGACCTTGTCCCAGTCGTGGCCGCGCGCGCGGTAGGTGACCACCTGCGGCCGGTAGCGGCCCGGATCGTCCAGGCTGGCCGCGCGCACGGAGAAAAACTGCGGCATGGCCGAGAAGGTCAGGTACACCGGTGTCCCGCAACTGGCGCAGAAATAACGCGTCTTCATGTTGCCCGAATCGGCCAGCATGTCCCAATGACTGCCCTCTCCCGTGAGCTTCACGCCTTCGCGCAGGAAAGTCAGGTGGGAGCCATGCCCGGTGCCGCTCTCACGTTGACAGTCGCGGCACTGGCAGTCATTCGAAAACACCGGTTCGCCAGAGATTTCATAGCGGATCGCGCCACATGCGCAACCGCCTGTATAGGTCTCGCTCATTCCGTTCTCCTGTGAAGTTTAGTGCAGCGTTGTGGCAATCTCGCCCAGCTCGTGTACGACCTTCGGCCAACCTTCGCCCATGGTTTTGAATGCAGAATCGTTGTTCGGCGTAACGAAGCCGGAGTGGACCAGGCTAAGGCGCGTGCCCTTGCCTACCCTGCTCAAGCTCCACGTCACCACGGTGTCCAGCTTGGATCCGTAGCCGGCATTGGCTTCGTGGCCGCCCTTCCATCGATAGGCCAGGCGCTCGTTCGGTACGACCTCGATCACTTCGCAATGGATGACGCCATCCCACTCGCCTCCCGGCTTAGTCTGATAGGTGAACCGATTGCCTTTCACGGCCTCGAAGCCCTTGGCTTCCATCAGCCAGCGCGCGATCAGCGCGCCGGTGGTCAGCGCTTTCCAGATAATCTCTGGCGTATGGGGGAAAATTTCATCCACCACGATGTCCCGCAGTTGGGGATTGAAACCGGTGGGTTTCATGGATCGATCTCCTTCAACAGTGTACGGAGGTTGGCAAAGCGCTCGCGCCAGAACAGGCCGTAGTGGCTCATCCAGTCGACCATCGGTCCCAGACCTTCGGGCTCGGCGCGGTAAAAGACGTTGCGCCCTTCGGGACGCTCGGCCACCAGTCCCGCCAGCTTCAGGGACTTGAGGTGCTGGGAGATGGCGCCTTGCGTCACCCCGCTGCCCTTGGTCAGTTCGGCCACGGTGATTTCTTCGGACTCGACGATGCGCTCGAACACGGCGCGCCGGGTGGGATCGGCGAGCGTACGCATGACGGTGTTGATGTCGTGGCTGGGGTTCATGCATACAGATTAGCCTCCGCTAATGAATTAGTCAAGACTAATTGATAGGGCAATTTACTGGCAAACAGGCGCCCGTTCTGGCGGCAGAAGGAAGAAGCAAGGTGTTTCTTGATCTGTATCAATCAATTTTTTACGTCAGATCCCTACGATGAAGAGCATGACAAGAACCGGGAGGACACCATGGGTCTCATCGCCGCCGCGATCATGCAGGAACTGCGCACCAGCTTGCAGCTTCGGCAACAGGAACTACAGGCACAGTTGCGCCAACGCCTGCATCAAGCGGATGAACTGGAGCAGTTGGCGCTATTTAACAATTACACGATCGAAGCCGATCAGGCCGAGGCTAGCCAATTGAGCGACATCGACATGGCCTTGCTTCAGCATGAACTCGCCGAGCTACGCGCCGTCGACGATGCGCTGGCCCGTCTGGATAGGCATAGTTATGGCAAGTGCAGCGATTGTGGCGACACCATTGCCGTCGCGCGTCTGCGGGCGCAACCGAGTGCACATTTGTGCCATGCCTGCCAAGCCGCCGCCGAGGGGGCGAACAGCAGCGGCGCAGCCCCCGTTCACGACCAATCCTGCGTCTAAGCCTAAGAGGTACAAAATGTCATACAAAACCATCCTGGTCCTCGCGGACCACAGCCGCGCCGGCGATGGCGCCATTGCCGTGGCGGCCGGACTTGCCATTTCCCAGCAAGCGCATTTGATCGGCCTGGCCAGTACTGGCATTGCCCGCTATCTGCATCGGACCAGTCTGTTTCCTCCAGGTGTCCCGGTGCAGGTCGATGATCTGGGCTATTTCCGGGATCGCGCCGACAAGGAACTGGCCGAGTTCGATACCATCACGCGCCGACTCGGTTTGGCATCCTGCGAAACGCGCCGCATCGACGAGGAGTTCGACGAGGGATTGGCCTTGCATGGGCGTTATTGCGACCTGATCGTCATCGGCCAGCCCAAGCCGGATCAAGCCGGGCCCAGCCCACAGGAAGGCTTGCCGCAACACCTGTTGCTGCAGTCGGCCACACCGGTGCTGATCGTGCCCTATGCTGGCAAAGTCGGCCGGACCGACCAGATTGGCCGGCACATCGTGGTCGCATGGGATGGTGGCATCGAAGCCAGTCGCGCAATCTCGGCCGCGCTGCCGCTACTGCGCCGCGCCGCCAAAGTGACATTGGCCATCTTCAATCCTGGCGCGGGCTTCCAGGTGCACGGGGATCAGCCCGGCGCCGACATGGCGCTGTATCTCGCCCGCCACGGTATCGTCGTGGAAGTGCGGCGGCAGGACACGCCCTTCGACGTCGGCAATGAATTGCTGACACTGAGCGCCGATATCGGCGCCGATCTGTTGGTGATGGGGGGATACGGCCATATGCGCTGGCCGGCGATGGTACTCGGTGGCACCACCCGGACCATCCTGCAAAGCATGACAGTGCCAGTACTGATGGCGCACTAAGTCCTGTCTGCGCCGGACTGATCCAGTCCGGCGTCAGCGCAATACCAGCACCGGAATCTGGCTGTGCGTCAACACTTTTTGGGCTTCACTTCCCAACAGCAGGCCCTTGACGCCGCGTCCGCCATGCGAAGCCATGCAGATCAGGTCGCAACCCTGCTCGTGCGCGGCGGCAATGATGGCCTCATAAGGATAATCGCTGATCGGCGCCACTGTGTTGCAAGGCACGTGCAGCGCTGCGGCGACCTGCTCGATCTCGCTCAGATAGAGCATTGCCCGTTCCCTTCGCAGGCGCAGGTACTCGGCACGCCTGGCCTCGAAGACTTCGGTCTGCTCGTCGAGCAAGCGGAATTCCGGGATGACATGGATGCCGGTGACGATCGCGCCGCAGCTCCTGGCCAGGGCGATGCAATCACGAACGATGCCAGTCGAAATGGCATCTCCATCAGTCGGCAAAAGAATATGGTTGAACATGGGAAGGCCCTGGCGCTCAGAGCATGTCACCGGCCAACAAGGGGGCGCCTGGCGCCAGGGCGAATGCCTTGCCGGATTGTTGCAGGGCAAGGGCCAGGCGCGCGTCCATGCTCGCCATATGCTGTTCAAACCACAGCGTGAGCAGGGCCAACACCTTGCGCGCCGTGACCTGATCATCCTCCGCCAGGCTATGCAAGGTTGCCAGCGCGCGGGCGTGCTGTTCGCGATGGGACCGCAGGCCCGGAAAGTCTATCTCTTCCATGAGATTTTCTTCCTCGCGAAAGTCGAGCTCGATATGCTCGATGAGCTGCGCCATGCCCTGGGTGAAGTCGCGGCCGTGCTGTTCCTGCAGCCACGCGATTTGTTCGATCAAGGCCTGATGGGCCAGATCCATCGATGGGATACCCAAGGCCATGTGTGGCGTCCAGACAAGATGATTCATGCTTGCTCCCCCATTACGGTCAATAGAAGCAGGCGACGGAACAGGAGGCCATCTGGCCTTGCCGCCGCACTACCACTAAACTGTAGTGGGGAACAGGGGGATTGTCAGCGGAGGAAATTGATGCAGATCAAGAAATTATTATATTCAACAAGTGCGTACAACGATACCGGCCGGTGGCCGGCAAGCTTGCCCTTGCTTGCAGCAGCGCCTGCTACGAATGGGGCGGGGCAAGTGCAATCGGGCTATGCCGATCATCAAGCGGGCGCCGGCTTGCCTGACCGGCCCGTTTGCAGGGGCAGGCCAGGCCGGTAATATCTTAGTAGCGTACGAAGTCCGCTTCATCCGGTGCGTTCGTGCCCGTTCCCATTCCGCGCGCGGTCGCCAGGCGCGGACGCATTCCCTTCACGGGTTCACGCGGGTTGCCTCTGAACTTGATATTCGAAGCCAGCGTAAAGAAGCTCATCGTCTGCTGCAGCTCTTCGGCCTGGCCGCTCATCTCCTCGGCAGTCGAAGCGAGCTGCTCTGAACCGGCGGCGTTCTGCTGGGTGGTCTGGCTGAGCTGGCTGATCGCGGCATTGATCTGGCCCAGTCCGCCCGACTGCTCTTCCGACGCGGCCGTGATTTCCTGCACCAGATCGGAAGTCTTCTTAATACTCGGCACCATGGCGCCCAGCATCTGCCCGGCCCGCTCGGCCAGTTCCACGCTGCCGCTGGCCACCTGGCCGATTTCCTGGGCCGCCACTTGGCTGCGTTCGGCCAGCTTGCGCACCTCGGCCGCGACGACGGCGAAGCCCTTGCCGTGCTCGCCGGCGCGGGCCGCTTCGATGGCCGCGTTCAAGGCCAGCAGATTGGTCTGGTAGGCGATATCGTCGATGATCAGCACCTTGGCGGCGATCTGCTTCATGGCCGACACCGTCGAGCGCACCGCTTCGCCGCCCTCGTTGGCCTCGCCGGCGGCGCGGCTGGCCATGGCGTCGGTCACCTTGGCGTTCTCGGTGTTCTGCGCCACCGAGGCGGTCATCTCCTCGACCGAGGCCGAGGTTTCCTCGACGTTGGCGGCCTGTTCGCTGGCCGCCTGCGCCAGCGCCTGGGCGGTCGCGCTGACCTGCTCGGAGGCGGCCGCCAGCGCCTCGGCGTTGTTGTTGACTTCGCTGACCACATGGGCCAGCCTGGCCACGGTATTGTTCGCGTATTCCTTGAGCTGGCCAAACGCGCCTTCATAGGGCTTGTCGATCGTCTTGCTCAGGTCGCCCTCGGCCATCGCGCCCATGACCCGCACCACATCGGCGATGCTGGCGCCGGTGGTGGTGGCCAGCTGGTTCAGGCCCTCGCCCAGCTCCTGCTGGAAACCCTGCAAGCCATTCAGATCCACGCGTGCCTCGAAATTGCCGCGATTGGCCGCCGCCACCACGGTGCGCTGGCCATCGACCACCTGGCGCAGCTTGGCGATCATTTCGCGGATCGCGAACAGCATGCTGGTGCGGTCGCCTGGCCGGAGCACGATTTCACCGCTCAGGTCGCCGCGGGCCACGCGTTCCATCAATTCGGCGGCATGGGCCGGTTCGCCGCCCAGGCGCCGCACCAGGTCGCGCGTGATCAGCCAGGCGATGCCGATGGCCGCCAGCACCGCCACAATGGACAGCGTGATGACGATCTTGCGCGTCTCCGCGTAGGTGTCGTCGGCTTTCTGCGCCTCGTTTTCCATCAACTCGCCTTGCAGCTTGGCCATCGCGTCGAGCGAGGCGATGTAAGCGTTGTTCGCCTCGGCGAACTCCGTCTTGACGTATTCGATCGCCTTCTTCGTGTCGCTCTTGGCCAGCCCGTACAGCACCTCATACTTGGGGGCCAGCGTGAGGCTCTTCGCGCTAATGTCGCGGAACAGCTGCCGTCCTCTCTCGGTCGTGATCATCTTGTCCATCTTGGCCAGGTCGTCGGCGATCTTGGGCCGGTTCGCCTCGACCAGCCGGCGGAACTTGTCGCGCTCCTCATCGCTGGTGGCCAGCATCATGCTGCGCAGCTGGCGGCCGTTATCGATGGTGAGCTTGACGGCATCGTTCGCCAGCACCACCTTGGGATAGCGGTCTTCCGTAATCATCTTGACGCCGTCGTTGATGGCGGACAGGCGCAGGATGCTCACCACCGACAGGATCAGCAGCATCAGCACGACCGCGCCAAAACCGAGACCCAGGCGGGTCGCCACTTTCATATTTGCGAACATCATCTCTCCTTTGAACAAAGGCTATGACATGCCACCGGTGAGTGGATACTTAAACAGGCTGGATGGCGATGGCTTGGCGCGCCCACTGCGTGGCTGGCCGAATGGCGTAACAATTATATGCCGCAGTAAATTGCTGGGCCTCAGAAGAATTTTCTTGGAACAAATAAATACCTGAATAAGTGGCCTATCAGCAACTACTTGCGCAGCTGTCGCGCGCCGGAAATGGCGTCACCAGGGCAACAGCGACTTGCACATTGCCAGCGGCGAGGAGATGCCGTTGTGCGTCCGTGCCGGATGTCGGTCTGCGCAAAATTACGGCCTGAATAAACTCAGGATACTGGAGAAGTCAAGCTGTCCATGGCCGCCCTGCTGATGCAATTAATACAGCTGGCGCGCCAGACCGCCCAGTGGCGTGGCTGCCTGCATGCTCAGGGCGGCCTGCAGGGCCAGTCCCAGATCCTTGAGGATCAGCGCCGAACCGAAGCCGCCGCTATAGCCGCGCGACGCTGGCGCCGCCTCCATCACACCAAGCCAGGGCTTGTACAGTTCCAGCGCCCAGTTGGGGCCGCCGTGGCCGCGGCGCGGGCACCGGCGCTGGCCAGCGCGTCCAGCGCGTCCGCCGACAAGTCGTACACCGATAATTGGTAGCCTGCGCGCAGCAGATTGTGCGCCATCGGCGCGCCCATATTGCCCAGTCCGATAGAAGCGATGTGTTGCATAGGAATGTCCAGATTGGTTTGCGTAATCAATTCAGACCGGCCAGCGGATGCTCAGTCCATAGCGGAACGAAAGCATTGGGCGATGGTCTCGGCGGCCAGTCCGTCCAGGTTGGCGGGCTGCCACTGCGGCGCGCTGTCCTTGTCGATCAGCAGCGCACGCACGCCTTCGCAGAAGTCCGGGTGCGCACAGCAGCGCACGCACGCCTTCGCAGAAGTCCGGGTGCGCACAGCAGCGCAGCGCCACGCTCAGTTCCAGGCGCAATACCTCGGCCAAACTCAGATGGCGGGCCCGCTGCTTTGTGGCCCAGGCAAGCGCGGCGGAAAACGGCGCGCCTGCGGCCAATGTCTTCGCCGCGCGCTGCAGCCACGGCGCATTGCCATCGTAGGCGCGGATGGCGGCCACCACCTCAGCCAGAGAGCGCGATGCCGTCAGATCGCGCGGATGCCGGACGGCGGCACCCATTTGTGGATCGCTCGGCATGTCAGCGCCGGCCCGGCCGGCTTTCATGCGCCGAGCAAATCCTTCGCCATCGCCCTCGGTTGCGCCATCTCCCAGGCGCACCGGTTGGTGTACGCCAAGGGACTAGACCTGAAGGAGCCCAGCGTTGCCACCGCTATCGGTACCGGTTGCAAAGTCTGCGAGCGAAACGACTGCCAGCAGCGCGCGTTTCCCACGATATTGCGCAATTTAGCCTGATTTGGACCTATTGTTAGACCAGGCCTGTTACAAAGCGTGTATTTTTGTCATTTTCTTTTTGGTATATTTCTAGTGCGCAACACCAACCTTGTTTGGGGCTGTCATGAAAATACCAACAACAGCAATGACGGGCCTGTTTCTGCTATGTTCCAGCGCTGGCGCCGCGCCGGCGCTACCGGCGTTCTCCGCCCCGGTGTTTCATTCCGGTTCCGCGAATGGCTGCAGCGCAGACAAAGTCGTCTACGTGCTGGCGCCAGACAACAGCGTCATCTCCATTGAGCGCCGCAATAATTATTTGCTCGTCACGCCACGCGACAGCAAAGCCAGAATTAAGGCACTCTGCCGCTTCGATCTGGTGCTGACTCAGCCGCCGCCCGAGGGCGCTATCCTGCAGATCGACGTGCGCGGCGCCGACAATAAACTCGCCCTTAGCGAACTGGAACTCAAGGTTAGCTTCGGCGCGTCTCACCACAAGGTCTTCTATCCGCGTGGCCAGGTACTCGATGGCAGCGCAAACGATCGGCGCTTTCAATTGACGGACCTGCCGGCAGACCGAAGCAAGGTCAGGCTGGAAATCGAAGCCAGGGCGCGCAGCCTGAATGGCAAGGATCTTGTGCAAGTCTCGATCGACACCTTCGATGCCTGCTTTGTCACCATTGACGGCAGCACCGCCTGCACGACGCTCGCACCGCCACCCGCCGAGCAGCCCGCAACAAAATAATCCTGTTTTCGTATTACTTTTGGGAGTGAGCTATGACACGAAGCGGTCTGCGCAGTCTCGTCTGCATAAGCGCCTTGGGCATTTTGACTGGCTGCGCGAATTCCCGGAATAATTATGCCTTGGGTGTTGGTACGGTTGTGGCCTTGGGCCATACGCCGACCACCAACATCGGCCAGACCTATTACCTGGGCGTGTTCGATCCCCGCGAGCAACTGCCGCCTACCATTTACCGGATCAGGGTTCAGGGTCAAGCCAGCGCGCTGTCCACGACCGCCTTCGCATCAGGATGGATTCGGGCCGACCTGGTCGATTCGCTCTCAGGCCAGATTTCATTGGACAAGACCCAGGTCAAGACCAGCGAGGATGTCGCCAACAGGGTTACCCCCGAAGTGGACAGAGGTGCGCTGAACCGCAGGTTGATCATGTTCGGACCGGAAGGCTTTCGCGAAGCGCCCAGGGACCACCGGCTGGTTGTGGTGATGGGCTCGAATCCAGACGCCTTCTTTAATTCGGTCGACCGAGCGCTGGGCGTCGTTGCCAGCGTGACACAGCCACAAACTACCGAGCCAAACGTCCCCCGCGAAATATGGGCCGATACCGCACGCATGCGCGAGGAACGTCGCGCCATGCAGACCATGCTGGACTTGACCGGAAAGGACTGATGCCATGAGCTATTCCGTCAAGCGCCAACCGATGCTGTGGCCCGCTGCGCTGGCCGTGCTGCTCGTTAGCGGCTGCTCATCTTTGCAAGTGGATGTGGACGTCTATAAAGGACCGCTGGCCCACGAACCGGAAATCCAGGTGCGGCAATATGCGTCGATGGCCATTTCGGCCAAGCCTTCGATTGAGCATTTATATTGCAGTCAACTCCACTCGAGCCAGCCGCTACCTTCTCCTTGCACGTCAGCGGAACTGGAAATATCTTGTGAAAAAACAACTGAGTTCAAGCGAAAATTCCTTTGCGAAATACTTGACTTATATGAGGACGCCGACAAACAGCGGGGCGCCAAATCGACCCCGCCTACTGACAAGGTAACGCAGAACGAGCGTCCGTATCACAGCAACCCGGCGGCCGGACTGGGCACCCTGACGCACAATGTGACGGCAGCTATGGCAGGATCGCGCGATGCGGCCGGATACAAAAAAAGAGTCGACGATGCCGTCGACGAGTTGAACGAGGCCTTGATCTTTTTCGCTCAAAAATTACTCTACGTGACGAACAATCAATTATTGTTTGGCACCGCACCAAATGGAGACTCCCAGCCAGGCGATCCCAAGATGTCGGTGCTGCAATCGCTCGGCAACACCATTTTGGTTCACGCAAACGATTTGCAGCGTCAACATTCCCGCACGGCCTTACTCAAAAATAGAAGCGCCAGCGAGAGCGACGCGGTGCAGCAGGCCTTTCAGCCCGAGCCGTCTGTCACGCTGGACGCCATCGTCAGCAGGCTGAAACGCTACACTCCCCCAGATCAGGCCAAGGCAGGGGAAGAAACCTTGTATTCCATTCCCGCCGAACAACAGGCCGAGCTCGACAAGCTGAACACGGCGGCCGGAAAATATTTATCCGACCTGTCCACGCTGATCGCCGCACACCGCACGGTCAAAGGGGAACTACCCGCTCCCTTGATTGATGATGGCGCCACGGATGTCGATATTCAGTCAGCGTTGGATGATCGTAAGGCGATCGCAGCACTGTACCCGGATCAGAAAGTGGAAACGGGAGCAGCCACCCCGGACGCCTTGAAACCTTTGAACACTTGGCTGATAAGAGAACTGGAGCCCGGCGTCGTAACCGCACCGCACCGCATAGAGCGGCTAAAGGGCTTACGGAAGTACTTGACGGATGAAGCCGCCCGGCTGACGGCAGCGGGCATCAATACCACTGCGAAACGCAGCGAGGCGCTGGTGATCTTGCAGAACCATATCGCAGCCAGTACGTCCCAGGCGGTCATTCGCACCAAAGAGCTTAACGCCCCCATCGCTGCCTTACAGGCGAAAATCAAACTGCAGTCTGAGCGGAAATTGGCGGAAGTTGCCAAGCTGGCTAAGGAAACCAAGGCCAAAAGTCTCGCGGAAACCCGTGAGAAAAGCGTCGCCGTCGTTGAGTCTGCACGCGCCAGCGTGTTGCTCGCGGCGGCGCAGATCAACACCCGTGATCCCAAGGTCATCGGGAACCAGCTATTACACAAGTTGGACGAGATGGCTAAGGCGGACAAGCCAGTGCCAGCCAACCTGGCGGATATCAAATTCACGCGCAGCCTGGTGGAACTCATCGTCGTGCCAGGCACGCCATGCTACGCCGGCCTGCATTCGCGCAACTGCAAGGCTGAGAGCACTGTCGACGTGGTCGACAACCTGATCGCGAGCTTGCGCGCACAGCGCGTACAAGCCATCGCGAAGGGAGAGACCGTGACAGCCGACAATTTACTGAAGGCGATTAACGTCGCATATGACCAGCGGACAGCCATGATTTACCTGCGTCCTGCCAGCGACTACCTGCGCAGCGTCTATTCCGCCACACAGCTGCAGGACGGCACTGAACAGCAGTACCGGAATATGCTGTTCGATTGGCTTAAAAAATATCTGAATCCCTTCGAGAATGACGCCAAGTATGCCGCCCGCGGCGAACTGGAGAAGATGCACTGGCAAAACATCAACAAAGTCACGGTCAGCGGCGGCGGCTTCACCAACTATGTGCTGGCCAAGGACGATGTAGGCAACTGGTATGTGAAAGCCTATAGCGACAATCCCGAGGCGATCATCAAGTCAGCCAGCAGTTTGGCGCTGTTTAATAGTGGGAAAACGATCAACACCAACCTGCTGCGGCGTTTCGATGTGCAGCGCAAGCTGGACGAGGACAAGTCGCTGGATGCCACGCAACGCACCGCGCTGCAACAGGAATTGACCGAGCAAAATAAACAGGGCGGCGCCTCGCTGTTGAAGGTGCGCGACCGTTATGCCAGCCGCTACCAGCGCGATACCAATGCCCAGGCCAGTGCCTTGCTGGCGGTGGTCACCGAACTACCAGTAAAAGCGCCCGCGCAAATTGCTACAGTGCCAAACTGGCCTGAAACGAGCTGCCAGGCAAAGAAGGCCGGCGATCTGCTCAGTCCGCTGGACGCCAAGCATCTGGAACCGGGGCGCGCGAAGCTGATCAAGGTGGTGGCCGACAATGCCGATCCGGCCAAAGCCAGCGCCAAGCTGCTGGACGAGACGGAAAAAAGCATACAGGCCGCATTGACCGGCATGCATCTGTACAGCAGCGATGCCCAGCGCGTGCTTGCGCAGGCCAAGGTCGCCGGCTGCGAAGCCGAGTACCGCTCGGCCGCCGACCTGGTGCGCAACTTTGTGCGTGCACAAGTGGCGTCCGCCGCCACTGAGCGGAAATTAAGCATAGAACGCTATGAGGATGCGCTGTCGAACATAATGGAAATAGCTGGCGAAAAGTGAAAAGATTCCTCCATCGTCAGCGCAAACACGCGTGGACACGAAAATTATCGGAGCCAGCTCGACGGCAGCAGTCCCCATTTACAGGCCTTCATGCAAAAGCTCGATAGCGCATTGCTGCATATACTGGAATAAGGCAGGGGCGTTCAATCCTGGTACAGCGGGTCAAGCGTATCCTTGCACAGCGCGGTGAAATCAGTTCCGTAGCCGTCCAGTATCCGGCTCGGGTATTCGCTGCGCAGCCATTCGGCAAACTCGCGCGCCTGCGCGGCGGAGTCGGCTTCGCATACCTGCGAGAGCATAATCCGCTCCGGCTTCAGGATCGCCATCGCCACGTGGGGATAGCCGGCGTCCGGATCGCCCAGCAGCTGGCGGCGGCAGGCGCCCGTCATTTCCGCATTCCCGCACAGCAGGAAAGGCCCCTTGTCGTCGCTGGGGTCGCGGAAGGTGAACGGCATCGCCAGAATGGCGGCGGCCACCGCGTCCAGGTCATAGACGCCGGTGAGCGGTTCAAACATCATCATCTCTGTCATTGCAGCATCCTCTTAAAAACGTAATGACCTGTGTCCACTTTTCATCAAGTGATCCAGGAAGTGCTTATTGGCTTCCGCCATCGGGTGCGCGTTGCCGCAGGGGCAGTTAAGCATGTCCACCTTGTCCGTCGGCCCCTTGGGTACCGCATAACCCTGGCCATCGATCTTGAATGCCGTGTTGGCCAGCGGATTATTCAGGTTCTGAATCCAGCCCAGGGCGGTATCCTTGATCAGCTCGATGCTATACGTCGCGCAAGGCGGTTTCATGAAGGCGTCGCCATCCGGTTTGTAACGGATCAGGGTACCGTCGCTGTGCTCGAAGAACCACATTTCCCCGCCGCTCCAGCTACCCAGCGTCACCGTCCACGGCGCGTTGACAATCGACGGTGGCGCCAGGCGCACTGCCGCCAGCGTCACGCCAGTCGCAGCTTCAATGCTGGTAACGAAGCTGGCCTTGCTTGCCTGCGACAGGATGGGAGCGAGACTTTTGCCCGCTCCCCCGCGGGTTCCCAACTGATACTGGGATAAGGCCTTCCACGCGTGGGCATCCACATTGAACAGCGCGCCCTGTGGTCCTCCCGGCGGCGGACCCGGCGGATTCAGCAGCGTATAGGCAAATGGCGCGTTCGCTGCGATCAGACTGTTTGTGGCTGCTAGATCGATGGCCGTCTTGCAGGCACTGGCGAGCTGGTCGTTACACTCCAGGAACTCGTCGACCTTTTGCTTGTAGGTATTGAGCGTCAGCGGGCCGGCGGGGAATTTAAGCCAAAGTTTTTTTGTTTGCAGCAGCGCGTCGAGCTCGGCGCGCTGCAGGGCCAGTTGCGCCTTGATCTCGGCGTCGGCCTGAGCGCGTGCCGTGCCGATACGGACCTGAATTTCGGCAATCTGCAACTGGATGTCGGCATGCACCTGGACATGTACGCGCAACTCTTCCAGTCTGGCGTTCAGGGTGTCAAGCACGTTGATCAGCCGGGTCACGGCGGTTTGTATGTGCGCATCAAGCGTCTGCAGTTTCAACCAGCGGGCAACATTGCCCTTGCCGGCCCAGTTCATCAAGGCCAGCAAGGTTGCCGCATCGACGGGTGGTTTGTAGCGGAAGAACAGGAACAGTCCGCGCAACACGCTGCCCACCGCTGCAATCGAGCCCAGGCCGTTGACGCCGGCCCGGAACCAGGTGTCGTCGGTGGCGACGGGAGGATCTGCAATCAGATTCTGCACTACCGCACCGAGGTCCTGGACATCGCCCGCGCCCGACACGTTGATGGTATTCCGAATCACGGCATCGGAAATCATTCGCCCCAATGAGGGCGCGAGATTGAAGGCCGCCTGCGTGCCCACCGTCAGCGTCCCTGCCGGCAATGCTGGCCCAGCGAACAAAACATTCGTCAACGCCGCCGTGTTGGCGTAGCCGAGCGGCAGCGCGACATAGGGATTCGGCCAGGGCTCGACCGCGGGTTTGACGACGTAGACCTGCGGATCGTTGCCGAACAGGTAGTTCATGACCGAGGTGCCGGCCGGGACCAACTTATTGCCTGATTTCCCCTGCGCCACGGTGAGCCCGGTGAACAGGGAAACGCCGGCGCCGGATTCCAATACATAATTCGCGCCGACTATGGGCGTGCCATCCGCGTACAGATATTGCAGCTCCACATTGCGATCGAGTGGCCAGGCCGGCGCCACGATGCAATCGGGCGAGCACTCCTGCACCTTTTTCATGGGTTGCACGAAGACGTTCATCTGGTTCAGGAGCGCATTCGATGGCAGCAGGAATTTGGCTGCGCCGCCGAACAAGGTCGTCAGTTTCACCGTCAGCGGATCGATCACCAGCTTGATCTTGGCCTCTGCCACCCCGTGCGCCACCAGGGCCTGCGCGCCCAGCGTCACTGCCCTCCCCTTCACATATCCGCTCAGGGGGACACGGTTCAGTTTAAGTACTTCCGTCTTGACCGTATCCAGGATGGTCTTGCAGTTCGTAATCGCCGCATCGCGCAAGGTGTTCAGATCAGCCAACAGGGCCAGCAGCCATTCGACGGCGTGCCCTTTGCCAGCCGCATTCAGCATGGCCACCAGATCCTTCGCCAGGGTGCCCGGGAAGGGATCGTCGAACTGCAGGCGCAGCAGCACGGCCCGCCGCAGCAGGCCATCGGCGTGCGCGGTGGCGATCCGGTTCATCGCCACGATGGACCAGACCCGCAGGTCCGCATGCTGGTTTTCCAGAATGAGAAAGCGCAGCATCTCGCTCATCTCCAGCTCATCCTTCGGATCTGCCGGCTTGCTCAGGAAGGCGGTATTCGCGCGCACGACATTACGGCAAATCCGGCCCAGATGCGGGCCGCTCTCGAACTCCGCCATATTGGCCAGTCCGGTGTCGCCCCAGCCGTAGGGGACGCCATTGTTGAGGTTGAACTGATCAAAATGTTTCTGGACCATCGTCGTCAAATTCGGCGCCAGCGCCACCAGGGTCGTCGCTTGCGACTGCATGCCCGCATCGATCGCGAAAGCGCTTTCCTTGTGGAAGCGGAAGGTGAAGCTTTTCCCACTGTCCAGGCCATGATGAAAACTCGCCCCGGCCGCGCTGAGCTGGGTATCCGCGATCTGCACGGCCGTGTCGTCCGTGACGATGCACTTGGCCGCCACCGGCGTCAGATCGGCATGCAGGTACAGAATGCCGAACCACGGTTTCAGCACGGCGGCCGGTGCTGCGAAAGGCTTTAGCGCTTCCATGGCCTGCTTCAACTGATTGACGCCACCCAGCTTGCCGAGCAGTGGGGTAACCTTGACGGCTAACAGTTTCTGCTCCAGCGCGATTTCCAGCGGCGCGAAAATACTGTCAACGCCCTGGTCGACATCCAGCGCATCGATGCCATCCTTCAGCAACTTCGCATAGGCCTGGATGCCGGCATCGAATTTGGTGACGTCGCCGGTAACGATCTTGTCACATTCCGTCTTGAACTGCTGCAGCACCAGTTTCAGATGGGCCTGTATCGAGGTCTTATGCGCCCCCATGTCACCGTTCAGTTTCTCCAGCAGCCGCGCGCCATTGCCCTTGCCCGCGCTATTGACGCGCTTGATCAGCTCTTCCACCGTGGCCGTGACGCCATCCACGTCCAGATAATGCAACAGTCCCTGCAGCACCCTGCCCTCAGGCAGGTCCAGCATGCCCAGCGCATGGAACACCACCGTGGTCCACAGCGCAGGCATATCTCCCGCCTGCTGGATCAGGGGACCCAGCAGCTTTGCCAGCGCAGCCTCGTCATCCTTGTGGGCAACCCGATTGGTATGCAGCAATACACAATGGTGCGCGACTTTGGCGCAGGTCGGCGCCAGCTCGAACGTCACTTGGTCGCTCAGCGCGGCATCGTCCCAGGAGAAGAACCCTGGCGCCACCTTTAACTTGTCGGCGGCGATGGCCAGGTCCAAAAAGTCCGCCGCCAGCGCGGGAAGACTGGGTGCCAGGCTGGTCCAAGCCGGGTCTGGTACGAAGGCCTGGTCGCGCCGGAAGCGGTACTGGAATTTCAGGCCCTTGGGCAAGACCAGATGCGCATAGCCGCCGTCGAGCTTGCCTTTGTACAGCTTGGTGGTGCCCGCCTCATCCAGCACCAGATACTCGGCATCGGCCACCGGGGCGTCGTCGGGATGCAAATATTCCAGCTCGATCCAGTCCAGCTCCGGCGCAAGCGCCGCTGGCCGCGCCAGCAGCGCTTGCGACTTTTGCTTACAGACGGTCAAATCCATGAGCACCGCCGCCGCGCCATACTGCGGCTGCGCCTGCTGGCGTACCGCATCGAGCCGCGCCCACGCCGGCGCCAGCGCGGCCTGGATCTTGTCGGCCACCAGCAGTTTCAACTCGGCCAGGCGCAGTGCCACATCCTTGCAATAACGTTTGTGCAGCGGCAGGACAACAGCATCGTCGGCACCGGTCAATTTGCCGAGCCCGCTATCCAGATCGTCCAGCATCGCCAGCAGATTGTCCACCACGCTCTTTTCATGGTTGGCGGCCTCGCCATGCAGCTTGCTCAGATACAGATAGGCATTGCCCTGGCCCACGCTATTGAGCCATTCCAGCGCCTGTTCGACCTTGGCCTCGGCGTTGTCCTGCAAGCGGAACAGCATGTCACGGATCAGTGCGCCCTGTGGTCCGGTGCAGCTTCCCAGCCTTTGCATGGCTACCTGCTGCCACAATGCATCCTGCTCCAACTGCGGCAACAACTTCCCCATCAGCAGCGGGTAGAACAAGGCGCGCATTTCCTTGTGGTCATCCGCCGACGGCGGGTGGGCGCTACGGTTCTGTACGATGGCGCTGACCAGCTGGCTCAGCGTCGGCGCCAGCTTGAAGCCCTCGTTATCGGTAAAATCGGTATCGCCCCAGCATAGCGCCGGCATGCCCGCACCAAATTTGGCCGCCCCGATGGCCTCATCCAGCATGCCGGTGCCGAGCAAGTCCGGCACGCGGGCTTTAAGCAGATGCGCGTCCAGCAAGACATAGTCATTCGGGTCGCTGTGGAAATGCAATTCGTAGCTTTTCCCCGTCGGAATGGAAATGAACGCAAATCCATGCTCGTCGGTTTCAATCTCCTTGCCGCCGTCCTTGAGCAGCGTGTCCTCATATACCAGCTTGGCCTTGGCCACAGGCGCGTCGTTGGCGTACAAGAACTGCGCTTCAAACCAGCTGCGCGGAAGAACGACCGGACCGGGCTGATACTTGGGAAAGGCAAACTCGACCTGTCGGTAGACGTTTTCGCGCTCGAATACGCCAACGCTGCGCACGCAATACGGCGGATGCGTCGCGAATCCATCGCGAATGCCTTGCGCGACCGGCCCGAGCACCGCATCGACCCGCGTGGCCGTTGCGGGAAAATCGTCCAGCTGTGCCAGCAGTTCGGACGCCGTCGCCTGGTTCCACAATCCGGCCGTCGCGGCATTCTTGATCTTGCCCAGTTGGGTGCGGATGGCATTCAGCAAACCATCGATGTGAGCGGCGACGGCGGCCTGGATCCCCGCCATGTCGGTGGCAAAGGTCCGATAGAAGCCGACGGCATTGCCCTTCCCTGCGGAATTGAGCATGACCGTCAGACGCTCTGCAAGCTGCGCCGGCGGGTTCGCCATGAGCACACAGAGTTCCTGGAGCAGGCGGCTGCGCTGCCCGGGAGCGGCGGCGGCCCGGTTGAGCACCAGCCGCGCCCACAAAGCCTGATCGGCATGGGAACCGAGCAGCATGGCCAGCAGGATCTGGGCCGCCTCGCGCTGCAGCGCGGCCTGGCCCGGCAGAGCAACCGCCTGATCCACGATATGGCGCAGGAATTTTTCCAGCACCGGCCGGTCCAGGTTCTCGGGCGCTTTTGCCAGCGCCACATTACCCCAGCGCAGCTGCCGGCGGCTGTCCTTGCCCTGCGCCGCCAAGGTGGGATTCCAGTCCGCTATCGCAGCATTGAAAGCCGGAACCTGCTCGCTGTAGGCCGGGAAGAATTGGAAAATAGAACCGTCAGGCGCCTTGTCCTGATCGAAATAATAGAGATACGATGCGGTTTTAGGCAGGTACAGGCGGCCGCGACCGTCGCCGCCAAGGGCGCCGGCGCCGAGCGGACTACCCACCGCCGCTTCGATCGTAAAATTGGCTTTCGTCACCGGCGTGCCGTCGGCGTACAGATAGAGCAGGTTCAGATAGCCGTTCAGCTTTGCCATCAAGGGACAGGGCTGCTCCACGGGCAAATGCAGCAAGACCTGGAAATTCGGCTGCGCCACACTGTGCAGAATGATGGCGCCAGGCTCGCCGCTGCCCGTGGCCGCGGAGCCGGTGCCGACCGGAGGCTTGGGTGGGCCGATCATGCCGCTGCCATCCCGCGCGCTTCTTCCCATTCGGCCGCACTGATGGCCTCGGCCAGGTAGGCGATACGGGAATCGGCGGGAACATGCCTTTGATTCAACAGCTGGGCGATCCGCAGTTGGCGGTCGAAGTAGGGGCCGACGGTCACGCTGAGCGTGACGAAGGCCAGCACGCTGCTTTGCCATTCGAATCCGTAGAAGCCGGCGCGATGACGGGCCGCATCCACCGCCGCCAGCAATTGGCGCTGGTCCAATCCCGCCACCTGTTGCGGATAGTCGGCCCGCAGTTGCGCGGCCAGCTTGTCGCTGAATCCGTCTTCGAACGCCAGCCCCATTACCCTCATTTGCTCCTGCCGGATAACGAGCATTGCCATAGTCCTGTGTCGTGGTGATCGGGGACGGGAAAGCCGCCGTCCGCTGCGCCATGGGGTCGCGTATGTCGCGCCATGGCCAGCAACAAGTTTAATTCAGCAATTTAAGAATTGTCATCATTACTTTAAAATTAGCTGAAGTAAGTCTGCCAGTGGGTAAAAACGCCACATCGAAAAGAGGGGGGATAGCAGATCGCTACCGGCGCGTGGCCGATAGCGATTGTTTTTTTGAATGCGCGGAGCGCGTGCTCCAGCGCAGGCTTGCCGGCCGGGGACAGGCTTGCTTAACGCAGATTGCCGGTATGCCCCAGCGAATAGCGGCCCGGCTGCGGCCACACCGTCAGGCCATGCGGCTCGCGTCCGACCTTGACCTTGTCGATCGCGCCGCTGCTGGTGTCGAAGCGGTACACCACATCGTCATAGCGTCCCGACAGCCACAGATGCTTGCCGTCGGCGCTGACATTGCCCATGTCCGGGCTGCCGCCGCCGGGAATCGTCCAGGTCTTGGTCACGGCGCGGCTGGCGAAGTCGATCACCGACACACTGCCCTTGCCGTTCGCCTTGCCGCGGATCTTGTTGCTGCCGCGGTTGGCCACGTACAGGCTCTTGCCGTCGCGGCTAGGATAGAGGCCGTGGGCGCCGACGCCGGTCGGGATGAAGCCGATCTGATTGAAGGCTTCAGAATCGACCACGTGCACGCCATCGGCCATCATGTCGGCCACGTACAGGATTTTGCCGTCGGGCGAGGCGCGCACATCCTGCGGCATGCCCTGGGTGGTGCAGATCTCGGCGCCGAGCTGGGCCGGGTCGGGCACGTACTTGGCCTTTTTGCCAGGCTGGGCGATCAGGGCCAGCACGTCGGGACGCTTGAAGTACTTGCTCAGCTTGATCGTGCCAACGACGCTGCGGTTGACCAGGTCGATCTTGGTGATCGAGCCATTGAATTCGCAGGTAAAGAAGGCGAACTTGCCGTCGATGGAAAAATCGGCGTGGTTGATGCCGCCGCAGTCCGGCGTGGATATCGCGTATTGCAGCTTCATCGTCACCGGATCGCGGAAATCCAGGCGCTTGAAGGCTTCGGCCACGACGATGGCCGACTTGCCGTCCGGCGACCAGTACAGATTGTAGGGATCTTCCACCGCGATGGTCTTGCCCGGCTTGCCGGTCAGCGGATCGATCGGCGTCAGGCTGCCGTCGCTGCGGCCCTCGGCGTTATTGGCGACCCACAGCGTGCGCAAGTCCCAGGACGGCACCACGTGCTGCGGATTGACGCCGACCTTGAAGGTATCGACGACTTTCATGGTGGCCGGATCGATGACGGACACGGTGTTGGCGGTGTGGTTGGGCACGTAGACCCGCTGCAAGGCCCCGGCCACCGCCGGGCTGAGCTTGTCCGCGCCGATCTCGCTGTACAAATTATTCCGGTCCGGCACCGGCGGCATGCCGGCCACCGCGACCCAGGGGGCGGCGGCGGCGCCCGGGGCGGCGCCCGGCTTGGCGGTATCGCCAGCCACGGCCCACCAGGCAAACGATCCCGATGCGGTAAATAATACTGCTAAGGCTGCTATACGATTCTTGCGCATGAACTGTCCTTCAAGTTAAATTCTGATTCTTCAACTACATTATTACTCATCGATGGCTGCCCTGTGCAGAGCGAATCGCGGCCACCGACCTGGAAACGACCAGTTCGACGCCAAGCTGGCCCAATGCCGCCGTGGCGGCCCTGGGGTCGCCGTTGACGCCAAGGGCCTTGCCCTCGCGCGCATCGCGCGGCATATTCTTCGGCCTGACCAGACTGGCATCGACGGCCATCGTCAGCGCCGTATCGGCCAAGCCGGCATGGATGCCGATCTGTTCTTCGCTCAAGCCCTTGGTGCGCAGCACCTGCACATAGTCGCTCTCGACTGCCTTGTAATAGTCGCCGATGAAGTGCGCGCGGGCCGGCGTCGCGGCCCAGTCCTTGTTCAGGCGCGCCGCCACCGCTTTCATCTGGGCCTGGTAGCCGCCATGGTCGCCGATCAGCACGATATCGACAAAGCCATGCTGCTTCATGCTGCGCGCGGTGGCGTCGAGCAGGGATTTGAAGGCCTCGTCCGGGATCGAAATGGTACCGGCGAAGCGCATATGGCCGGCCGGCGGTGAAATACTGCCTTCCGGCACGTAGGCGACGACGGGGGCGACCAGCGCATTGCCCAGCGTGGCAGCGATCTTGCCGGCCAATACCCTGGCGCGGGCGTTATGTTTGCCCAGCGCCAGATGCGGACCGCTCTGCTCGGTGCCGCCGATGGGAATGATGATGGTGGTTTTGCCGGCCTGCAGGTCGGCGCGGACCTCGGTCCAGGTCAGGTCTTCCAAAAACACACTGTCCGCTGCGCACCACGCGGGGAAATTGACTAGCGCCAGCCCAAGACAGAGAGCGGCGCGGACGATGCCCGCGGCTGGCCGTGGGAAAGAAAAAGAAAGCATATCGACTTGGAAAACTGGAATGGATGACGAGCAAGCCCGTCGCTTCGCCTCCATCTTACATTTTGTTCCGGCCAGATGGTGAATCCGTTTCGCGAGATTGTGACACCGGTGTGCGGCGGGCAATGTTTGCTGACTACATCGCCACATCAATTTTATGTAGTTTTCTTACTATTCGATACGAAAAGCGCGCGAGCAACAGTCAATCCCTTCGTCAATCTACCGTACACCAAGGCCCACAACCACCGTCGCGGCCGCCAGAAGGGTCTTGGCATTCTTCAATATCTAGAGTATCTTAGCTACATAGTCAATCAAAAAATTAGCAAGATTAAAACAATATGAGCGAGACAATGCATACACAGCTAAAAGATCCCGAATTCACGCAAGCGGGCCCGGCAGCCAAGAAACCGACTCTGTCGTTCTGGCAGATCTGGAATATGAGCTTCGGCTTCCTCGGGATTCAGTTTGGCTTTGCGCTGCAGCAAGCCAACGTTCCGCGTATTTTCCAAACCATGGGCGCCGAGCTGGACAAGATCGGCTTCCTGATGATCGCCGCGCCGCTGGCCGGCTTGCTGGTGCAACCTGTCATCGGCTATATGAGCGACCGCACCTGGGGCCGCTGGGGCCGCCGCCGCCCCTACTTCATCCTGGGCGCCGTGCTCGCCTCGCTGTCCCTGCTGGGCATGCCGAACGCATCGTCGCTGTGGATCGCCGCCGCCATCCTGCTGGTGCTCGACGTCGCGATCAATATCTCGATGGAACCGTTCCGCGCCTTCGTCGGCGATCTGCTGCCCAAGGAACAGGTCACCAAAGGCTACGCCTTCCAGACTTTCTTCATCGGCGTTGGCGCCGTGATCGCCTCCGCCCTGCCCTACGTGCTGAGCAACTGGTTCAATGTGGCCAACACGGCAGCGGCCGGCGAAGCTCCGCCGTCGGTGGTATGGGCCTTCTATCTGGGTGCGGCCGCTTTCTTCGGCGCGGTTGCCTGGACCGTGCTGCGCACCAAGGAATACTCGCCGGAACAGATGCGCCAGTACCATCCGGAACCGGAAGTGACCGAAGTGGCCAAGTCCGGCGTCGCAGGTTTCTTCAACGACTATCTGACGATGCCTAAGGTCATGAAGCAACTGTCGCTGGTGCAATTCTTCACCTGGTTTACCTGGTTCTCGATGTGGACCTACGCTACGGCGGCCATCACTCAGCACATTTACCACACCTCCGATACCACTTCGGTGCTGTTCAACGAGGGCGCCAGCTGGTGGGGTATCTGCAACTCCGCTTACAACGCCGCCTCGATCGCTTTCGCTTTCCTGCTGCCGGTAATCGCACGCCACACCAGCCGCAAAGCCACCCATGCGATCGCCCTGACGGTCGGCGGCCTGAGCTTCATCTCGATCTACTTCATCAGCACCCCCGGCATGCTGATCGTGCCCTTCATCGGTGTCGGCATGGCCTGGGCCAGCACCCTGTCGATGCCTTACGCGATTCTGGCCTGCACCATTCCGGCAAAAAAGATGGGTATGTTCATGGGCATGTTCAATATGTCCATCGTGATTCCGCAACTGGTATCCGGCCTGACACTGGGCTTCTTCCTGACCCGCTTCTTCAACGGCCAGGCCGTGATGATGCTGGTGCTGGGCGGCATTTCGATGCTGATCGCCGCCGGCCTGTCGATGGCGGTAAAAGAAGTCGATTAAGCTCGAGCATCCGGCCGGCCCAGACGGGCCAAGCTTTCCCGGCGGCGGCGTTCTTTTTGGAGGCGTCGCCGTTTTTTGTTTCCGCAATGGGTAGTGACACTTGCCATTCTTCAATACCATCGCAATCGATACCCCTTCCCGCCAACGGACGCCACTGTTTGCCAAAACAATGCCCATGCGCATTTTCGCCGGCTTCAAGCGGAACCACAGAATAGGAGCAGCTGCATCGCGGCCGCGCCAAGGCGCCGCATACGACAGTGCCCGGCGATGGCCCCTTATTGCGGCTTCTCAGGCTTGTCAGGCTCCTCTGGCTCCTCCTGCTCCGACTCGTCCCCTTCCCACCTGCGTTTGCTTGGCGTTTCTATCGCTGCAGAGTTCGCGCTGGTGCCTGGTTTGGTGCTGGACAACGAGGACGCCGCGGCGGAAGCTGGTGTTGTTTCGCTGGCTATGCCACCCTGATTGGCTTGCGAATTGCCGCGCCCGGAAGGCCGCGACAGACTTGTGGAGGACCGCTGCTGACGGCCGGTGCCAGGCTTGGTCGCGGCGGAAGCCGCATGCCGATCGCTGGGCGTCCTCTCCGACCCCAACGCCGCGGTTTGAAACGGGAAAGGAAACTTGCCGGCGGGGGACGTGGCTTGATCGTCATCGGACATGGCCTCCTTCTTTTCATCGACATCCTGGAACGATATGGAGGAAGGGAACGACGCTGCCGCCGCCGCGTCTAGCCCTTGGGTGGTCTCGTACACCGCATACCGCTCTAGCGAAATCAACTTTCCGACATGATGTAGTTCGCGGGCCGAACCAAGTTTGGCGAAGTGCGCGCCAGAGTCTCCATTAAGGAACGAGCTACCCCTCGCATCGCCATCCCATTGCTTCTTCTGCATGAGCACAGCCAGACTCGACGCCAACGGCGCGACCTCTTCCTTGGAACTGTTGCGCAAAGGGCCGTTCACGTCCCACGCGCCCGTGTGGCCAGATGAGATAAGTAATTGTGGCTTGGGTTCAAAGCTTAGCAGCGGCAAATAGATATTCTTCGCACTGCCATGATGTGACAGCTTGATGACAGTTGGTTTTACTCCTTTCGGCATCCATGCATGCATTTTCTTCTGGGCATCAACCGTCATATCGCTAAGCGTCAACAGAACCCACTGGCCCACTACCACAAGCATACCGAGGCAGGTATCATTGTCGTTCGAGAGGGGACCAGGAAGCCTGGGATCGAAAATACCGATATCGATCGGGACACCACCCGGGGTAAGCGATCTGTAGATGACTTCGCACCCCCGATCGCTATCATCGTTTGGGGGGGGCCAGCCGCCAATCCTTTCGCACCAGATACTCTCATTGCACCAGTCAGGAAAGGCAAAAGCGGGTTTGTAAAACTGATCGGCCTCCCCTTTGGGCGCGCGGGAACAGGTGATCAGGGCGAGATCGCTCTGGCTACTTTTGCGGCTTTGGCCTAGCTTTCCCATGGACGTGCTGACATGCGCGCTGGACGCTGACGCAGCGGTTTGCTCCTCCTTCTCCTCCTCCCTCTCCTCCTCTCCCTCCTCCCCGCCGGGCCGCCAGAAGGTCTGCTCGTCCTCGGTCCACCAGTCCGGAAGAGTCGCATGAGGCTGCTCCCCGGAAGAGCGCAGCGCCTTGATGAATGGGCTCGCGAGCTTAGCGTGGTCACTATGCCAGTGGGTAATCACAAAAATCTTTCTTTTATAGGCAGCCTTGGCGGTTTTAGCCGTTGTAGAATTTTTGTCGGATGTTGTAGCCTTGGGCCACTGGGTGTGAATTGTGCTTATCGGACTATCTCCAGTATCAATAACCAACAGAGTGTCGCCCAATGAAACCAATGCCGCGTCGCCGGCGGTACTGCCCGCTTTCCCGGCAGCCTGGTAATACCAGAACTGTTCGTTATTTTTGTGGATGCATGTCTCTTTGCTTGCCACGAATGATACGGCCTTGGTGGCGACGTCCCTGGCGAGTCTTCGGGGACGCGCCGCCGAGGAAGCGGCAAGGTGCTCCATGGTTTGCACGCCTGCCGGTGCCATCTGGACTGCCGGCAAAGCGAAGGCTTCGTTGCCCGGGCCTGCCACTTCGTCTGCTGGCGCCCCCCCGCCGGACGGCGCTTGCAGCTCGTCGGCAGGGTCCTTTTTTTGCTTTTTTTTGCGGCGCGTGTCTTTACTCATATTGTTCTCCCGGCGGAAATGATCAGGCGTCAGTGCATGGCCCTGCCACACGGTATCGTCAGCAGGGAACCGTGACGTCTCAGGACAAAGCCAGTGCCAGCAAGGCCTGCCTGGTCGGCTCGTCCTGCTTGCCGGTTTCCGGCAATTTCTGGCCTCGCTGGAAAGCACGGATTGCTGCTTCGGTTCGAGGCCCTAAGTTGTCGTCTTCCGGACCACAGTCGTAGCCCAGCATGTTGAGCCGCGCCTGCCAGCCGGATACCTGATCGACCGGGTTCGTATAACCCAGCTTAAATTGATGCACCTCGGCCTCGTCTAACACCAGCGTAACGGTGGCGCGTATAGCACTCGGTGGAATCGGCTGATCGACAAACCCTGCGTCATCGGTATTGCCCGCTATGTCTGCGACCGGGTCCCCCGACTGCGTGACCAGGCTGAGCAAAAATGGCACGTTCGATCTCGGTGTTGCGTCATAGCGCAGGAAGCGGATGCGCAAGCGTTCCGGTACGCCCTTGCGGCGCACGGTAAACCTGTCTCCACCAGTGCCAGTCGCCGGCTTTTGGCGCTTTGGAGGGATCACCAGCCGGTCGTTACTGGACAACACATACATGTTCGCATGCCGCAAAGCTTTCAACGACGCATTGGCCGGGTGGTCCCAGATGGTTGCCGGGAAAAAGCCATACATTTCAGCGATCTTTCCGACGCATTCACCTTGCTTGACGATGTGAACCACTTCATGTGCAACAGCTGGCGCTACCGGGGTTTGCCAGTTGGCCATGCTCGTGCAGCTCGCTTCGGATTCGGCTAAAGCCGTGGTGCTTTCGATCATCCAGGCATCCTCGTCCAGTTCAGGGAACATCAGTTGATAGCCGCCAGGCCCAATGCCGGTGAAACGGTAAGAGCCCGCCGGCCCTGTTTTTCCCCTCAAGAGCCGGCCGTCTCCCCTTACAAGTACCATGGCGATGCCGTCCAATCCGCTGTCGTCCTCGCCAATGACGCGGATTTCGATCACCTTGTAGAGCGCCTGCGGCGAATAGGGGCAAGCCACCACGGCGGAGTCTACCGCTTGGCTGTCGCTTTGAGCCAGGGCAGCGTGTTCCGCCCTGGCCAGTGGACTGGCGACATCGCCGACGCTAGCTCCACCTTTGGAAACGTTAATTGTCGTCCGCATGGCTTGCTCCCGGTATTGCGCGCAGCAGCGCCGCAGTCTCGCCGGTCCAGGGAGGCGTTTCCCCGCTTGCCCTTGGCGTGAACGCGGCCTCCACGCTGTGCCAAAGACTGAAGCTCAGATCGGAGCGTAAACGATTGCGCATGAGCGCTTCGTCAAAGCTGGCGAGTCCCGGCACGGTATTGCCGTAGGAGTCAAGGCCACAATACTCGGTTGGCGAGCTTGTCTCGGAAACATCGGATGCCACAGCGGATTCCAATCCAAGCAGTTGGCGCAGCGCCCGGTTATGCGCTTCGATACGCTGCCGGTACAGGCAGGTCTGTATCAGCCGGTCCAGCCGTTCTGCCGGCTGCGCTAAGCTCGTATCAGTGAGAATCGCGCGCATCCAGGGCAGGTTCGGGTCACTGTCGAATTGCCAGCCGTAAGCGGCGCCCAAGTTGATGAAACGGCATACCTGTTGTTGAGTGGTCAGTCCATAAGCTGCCGCGTGCTCGATCGCAGCGTGGACGAGTCCGCCCACTTCGCTGCGCGTGAGCGGCCAGGCCAGCGCCGGAAAATAGTCGTACAAATGCGCCACCATGGCGTCGACGTATTGCGTGTGGGCGAAGCAGCCCATTGCGCGCAATTGGCTTCTCCGGATAGTCAGCATATCAGGCATGTCTTTCTTCGGTTGCGGACGCAAGCTCATTATCACTGTCCAGCGCAGCCAGCAGCCCGGCCAGCATGGCGCGCAGTTCCTTTGCGTCCGTCGCCGGGCCGATGTAGTAGTGGCGGTAACCCAGGCGTTCGCCGGCGGGATCGGCAGAAAGCTGCCGGTAGCCGAGTTTGGCCAGGGCGCGCTGGGAAGCCAGGTTGGACTGGTCCACCGTGCTGAACAGGTGATGTATTCCCTTGCTGCGCGCCAGCCGGTGCAGCAGGACCATGGCTGCTGGCCCGTATCCCTGGTTCTGGTGGCCTTGCCCTATCCAGTAGTAGAAGCGTCCGCTGCGTTCGTCTGCGGGGCTTGAGGCCTGGACCGGATATTCCAGCGTGGCGACACCGACAAGGCCCAGATCAGGATGGAGAATCGCCAGCACCTGTTGACATTCCCGCTGTTCCTGCTCGATCCATTCGCGGGCGTGCGCGCCATTTTGCAGACATTCGACTCCGGCCAAGCGGCAAAGCTCGGGGTCACGCTGCAGCTTGTAAAGGGCCTGGGCTTGGTGTGGGCCTAGCAGGCTGGCATATAAATGGGGCCGCTCGTCCGGGGCGGACGATGGCATTTGTAGCGTTTCGGCGCCAAGCAGCCGCCGGCACCGGGTGTGCCAGACTTGAAGATCAGCAAGCTGTTCACGCATGGTCGGGCGCGGCTGCTGATGGCTATCAGGTTCCGCTTCCTCGTCCTCACTATAGCCCGTATTGCCGTAATCGGACTGGCTCTCGTCTGGCAGAGCCACCTCCAGTGCCCGCAACAGCCATTCTTGCGCCTTGGCATACGCCGCCAATTGCCAATGCGAAATTCCCAGGTTGAAATAGATGCCGACGCGGTTTTGCGGTTGGCGTTGCGCCGGATTCAGATGATCGAGCGACTGCGAAAACCACGCAATTGCCGCCGACCAGCGATTCAGTTCCGCAGCCAGCCTGCCCAGATCGAAGGCCAGGTCGTAGTCCTCGCCGATCGGCAGGTGGCAGCGCCAGACTTCGGTAAGCGCCTGCTGCCATTCGTCTTGCGCGTGCTCGGCCAATTGAGCGAGGAAATCGTAGATGTGCGGATACATTAGATAGAAGATCTTGGTATCCCACTGGCTCAGGCGCAGGAAGGCCAGCATTTGTTCAGGACTCAGGTGCTGCGCTCCGGTCTCCAGCGCCTGTTTGATGCGGTAAAAATCGTTCGGGTCGACACCTTGCAACGCAATGGTCGCTGCCGCTGCCGTTTCACGCCAGCTCCCACGATCGCCGCCAGGCGGGCGCCAGCATGCGGCCAGGATGGCCAAGCCGTCACCGGCGCGGCTGGTCCAGCACTCGCCGCGCTGGCCGCGAATCAGCTCAGCGAGCGCGTGGTAATTGACCGCCAGCGAGAAGCTGCCGTGACGCGCCATCTCCGGTTCCTGCTGCCGTGCAAGCGCCTTCGCTTCATGGCTGCCCCGATCGGCGCTGAGCAACAACAGATTGTCGCCGTGTAGTTTCGCCAGGCGCTCAATCAGCCATATCGCATGAGAAGGGAACAGCAGCGCGCAAGGAGGGAGGCGCTCGGCGTAACTTGCGATTAAGCGATTCCAGCGACTGTCGGCATACCCTGGCGCCGTTATATGGCGTTTTTGATAGAGTGGTGTAAGGCTGGCGAACGGCTGGTCAGGATCGCTTTCGCCGCCGGTGTCAATGGCCACCCAACCCGCGTAGAGGCGCTCTTTGTTGAGAAAAAAGAGGTCCTGCGGAAGACTGCCCAGCACGTAATTTGCAATGATGACCGGCGGCAGTACCAGGCTACCAGGCGACAGCCGTGTCTGCTGATGCTGCAGTTCGAGCTCGCTATCGGCGCCGGCATCGAACACCGCAAAATCAAGGCGGCCTTGTGCCACGAACGGGCCGAGCCGGGCGTGCAAACGCTGGCGCGCCTGTGCTATCGTCACAGCTGAAAAATCCGTCATCACATAGCAGACTTTGTCGTCCGGGCCGCGCACGGCATCGAACAAGTCGAAAAAGTGTAGTAGGAAATGGTAGGCAAAGCGGCCGCAGCCGGCGCCTAGCTCGACGATATAAAGCGGCTGGGTGCTAGCCATGCCTTGTGCCTTCAAATCGCGCCAAAAACCCAGTACCACCTGCGCATAGGCCCGTGCCATGGCGGGGTGGCTGCTTACGTAGTGCGGCACCATCCCCTCGCTCCACGCATCCTGGCCCTTCCGTTCGTAATAACTACGCTGCAGCCACCATAGCGCAGAGTCGGCAAAGGCGGTGTAGACTGGCGATGGGGGGACGATATCCGGCATGATGTCACTCCCGAAAAGGTCTGGCGGCCGGTTCGGTTCCGGACGGCGCCTCATGTTCCCGTCTGTTGTGATACGGACGCTTGTGTGATGGTCCGCCCTGTCACTTGCCAACCATCAAAAATTGCCACTTAATCCGCTATGTAATGTATGCCATGTAAAGGATTCTGTTAGCCATAATGTAACAGAGATTCGGATTAAATTTACTTTTTAGTAAATATTGCGCACACTTACTCCAAAGAATCAGGATCGTTCCGGCCTTACGACGCCAACCAAAATGGCGGGCGCGCAGTCTTGGGAGTTTGTCGAGCATCAAGAGCGGCCTTTCAATTGCTTCGGCCGCCTTTCGCCAGTGGGCGCCATACCCGTCCAGTAGCCATTTCTGTTGCTTTCCGGATAATTCAATTAAAACAATCCTGCTTCCATCCTTTTGGATGGTGACCCCATCCTGCCTGCGGCTTACTATCAAATTGCGCATCAGAACAAGGTACTCACCGTCAGGTACGGCAGAAGTACGTCGGGCGCGAAACTGGAGGAGACAAAACATGTACGATTACGTCATCGTCGGCGCCGGCAGCGCCGGCTGTGTGCTGGCCGCCCGTCTTTCCGAAGACGCCGATGTGAAGGTGTGCCTGCTAGAAGCAGGCCCGGCCGATACCCATCCGTTGATCCACATGCCGATCGGCATACTGTGGATGATGCGCAGCAAGGTATTGAACTGGAACTTCCACACCCGCAGCGAGCCGGAACTGAATGGCCGCGAGCTATTCTGGCCGCGCGGCCGGACCCTGGGCGGTTCCAGCTCCAGCAACGCCATGTGCTATATGCGCGGCCATCCCAACGACTATGACGAGTGGGAAAAACTGGGCAATCCCGGCTGGTCCTTCCGCGACGTGCTGCCCTACTTCAAACGCTCGCAGAACCAGGAACGCGGCCCTTCGGCGCTGCACGGCGTGGGCGGCCCGCTGAACGTGGCAGATCAGCGCCATCCGAATCTGCTGTCGAAGACCTTTATCCAGGCGGGCATCCAGGCCGGCCTGCCCTTCAACGACGACTTCAACGGCGTTGAACAGGAAGGCGTGGGCCTGTTCCAGCTGACCCAAAAGAACGGCCGGCGCTGCAGCACGGCGGCCGGCTTCCTGAAGCTGGCCAGGCAGCGCCCGAACCTGACCATCGTCACCGGGGCCCATGCGCGCCGGGTGGTTTTCGAGGGCAAGCGCGCCGTCGGCGTCGAATACATCAAGGCCGGCAAGACCGAACAGGTGAGCGCCGCCGCCGAAGTACTGCTTACCGCCGGCGCGATCCAGTCGCCGCAGCTGCTGATGCTGTCCGGCGTGGGTGAGCGCGCCGCGCTGGAAGCGGCGCGCATTCCCGTACATACCGAACTGGCCGGGGTGGGCAAGAATTTGCAGGATCACCTGGACGTGATCGTGGTCGATACCTGCCGCAAAGCCGTCTCCTGGGGCATCACCGTCAAGACCACGCTGATGGGCGCATGGAATCTGCTGCGCTATGCCTTGGGCGGCACCGGCATGTTCACCAGTAATGGCGCCGAGGGCTGCGGCTTCGCCAAGAGCGCGCCGGAAGAAGCGATTCCCGACCTGCAGTTCCACTTCAGCCCCGCGCGCCTGTCGCGCCACAGCCTGGACCTGGGCTTCATGGTGGGCGACGGCTACTCTCTGCACGTGTGCAATCTGCGCCCGCGCAGCCGTGGCGAAATCCGCCTGAACGGCAGCGACCCTTACGACAAACCGGACATCCGCGCCAACTACCTGAGCGATCCGGACGATATGGAACGCATGGTGCGCGGCGTGCGGCTGGCGCGCAAGGTGATGGCGGCACCCGCCTTCGATCCGTATCGCGGCATCACGCTGCTGCCAAAAGGCCCATGCAGCACTGATGCCGAAGTACGCGAGTTCGTGCGCCAGCGCGCCGAAACCATCTACCACCCGGTGGGCACCTGCAAGATGGGCAGCGATCCGCTGGCGGTGGTCGATGCGCAGCTGCGCGTGCACGGCCTGCAGGGCCTGCGCGTGGCGGATGCCTCGATCATGCCGCTGCTGGTGGGCGGCAACACCAATGCGCCGGTGATCATGATCGCTGAAAAAGCCAGCGATATGATCAAGGCCGCGCGCCGTGCCAGCCAGCAGGCTGGCGCCGCGCAAACCCAGCGTCAAAGCGCGCAGAGGCCGCAGGTAGCGCAGCCGGTGGCCTGAAGCCGGCGGGCTGCGCGCCCGCCTTTCCCCCCTAGGAGAATACATGGAGTTCGACGTCGCAATTTGCGGCGCGAGCCTGGCCGGGTGCAGCTCGGCCATCCTGCTCGCGCGTGCCGGCTGGCGGGTGGCCCTGATCGATCAGGCCAGCCGCGCAAGCGCCTACAAAGTACTGTGCTCGCACCACATTCATCTGAGCGCCACGCCTACCCTGCACCGGCTCGGGCTGGAAGCCTTGCTGGAACAGGCGGGCGCGATCCGTAACGGCATGCAGGCGTGGACGCGCTGGGGCTGGGTACGGCCGCAGGCCGATCCGCACAGCGCCTGGCCTACCCATGGCTACAACGTGCGGCGCCAGACGCTCGATCCGCTGCTGCGCGCACAGGCGGCGGCCACGCCCGGCGTGACCCTGCTGATGGGCCATAAGGTGGAACAGCTGCTGTGGCGCGGCAAGCGTGTGGCCGGTGTGATAGCGCGCCATGACGGGGTTTTGCGCGACATCGGCGCGCGGCTGGTGGTCGGCGCCGATGGCCGCCATTCCAGGATCGCCCGTCTGGCGGGCTGCCGCGAGCGGGTAGGCGCCAATGGGCGGGTGGGCTTCTTCGCCTATTACGATGGCGTGGAATTCACGGCGCCGAACGATTCGCTGATCTGGTTCCGCGAACCGGAACAGGGCTTCGCCTTCCCCAACGAGAATGGTTCGGCACAATTGGGCTGCTATCCCAGCCGGGCCATGGCGCAATGCTGGCAGGACAATCCGGTCGCGCACATGGAGGCATGGCTGCGCCAGCTGCCCGACTTCCCGCGTTTCGATCCGGCCCGGCGCAGCAGCGTCCTGCTGTCGGACCAGCATCTGCAAAACGTCTCGCGCGAACGCGCCCGGCCAGGACTGGCACTGATCGGCGACGCGGCCATGGTGTCCGATCCGCTGTGGGGCAGCGGCTGCACCTGGGCGCTGCAGTCCGCCGGCTGGCTGGCCGATCATGTGCAGGCGGCGCTGGGCAGTGTCAGCGCCATCGATAAGGCGCTGAGCGCCTATGCGCGCCATCACCGCGACCAGACCCGCTGGCACCAGCTTTTGATCGCGGACTTCAGCCGCATCCGCAATTTCAATCCGGTGGAGCGGCTGATGTTCTCCGCCGCCGCGCGCGATGCGCGCACCGCCACCCATCTGCATGCCTATGGTTCGCGGGCGATGTCGGTCGGGGAGTTCCTGCGTCCGTCCGCATTGGGCCGCGCGGCGATGGTCAATCTGCGTCACGCATGGCAGGGGCCGGCGGCAGCATTCTCCGCCACGCCAGGTTCATCGGCAAGCGCGCAGGACGCCGCCGTGCACGTGGTCGAGGTGACGCCATGAGTGCGTTGCTGGCGCAAGTGATGCGCACCGGCCTGCTGGGCCAGCAGGGTCTGACGGTCTGGCTGACCGGCCTGTCCGGCGCGGGCAAGAGCACCATCGGCGCCTGCCTGGAACAGGAGCTGATCGCCCGCCACCACCTGGCTTATCTGCTCGACGCCGATGTCCAGCGCGCCGGACTGAATCGCGACCTGGGCTTTTCGCGCAGCGACCGGGCCGAAAACGTGCGCCGCCTGGGGGAACTGTGCGGCGTGCTGGCGCAATCGGGCACGATAGTCATCGCCGCCGCGATCGCTCCCTACGAGGAAGACCGCAGGCTGGTGCGCGAGCGCCATACCGAGCTGGGATGCACTTTTGTCGAGATTCATGTCGACACCAGCCTGGACGAATGCATGCGGCGCGATCCGAAAGGCCTGTACCGGCGGGCGATCGATGGCAGCCTGGCGCAGTTCACCGGCATCTCGGCGCCCTATGAAGCGCCACGCGCACCGGAGCTGCGGGTGGCCACCGCGGGGTGTGCGCCGCAGGCCAGCGCCGCCCTGGTACTGGCCGAGCTGGAACGGCGCGAGTTGATACGAGGCGCCACGCCACGCGTCATTCATAGCTTGCCGCTCGATGCCCTGGTGCGGCGCAAAGCCGAAGCGCTGCGCCGATAAAGAACCACCCGCCCGATATTCAACAAGCAGAATAGGAGCAACGATGGAATCACTGCCGCAACTGGCATGCATGCGCCTGGCCATTGATGGCGGCGTGGCCACCGCCACGCTGGAGCACAGCCCGATGAACCTGATCGACGATGCCATGCTGGACGATCTGGAAGCCTTGCTCGGCTATCTGGAACAAAGCGCTACGATCAAGGTGCTGGTCCTGGCCAGTGCCGATCCGGAATTCTTCGTGGCCCACGCCGATGTGTCGCTGTACCTGAAGCGCGGCACGCAACTGGCGCGTGACGCTGGCGGCGAAGCGGTGCCGAGGCCATTGCAGGCCACCCGCGCCCAAACCCTGTTCGAACGTCTGCGCGCGCTGCCCCAGGCCAGTATCGCCAAGGTGGAAGGACGCGTGCGCGGCGGCGGCTCCTGCCTGGTGCTGGCCTGCGACATGTGCTTCGCCTCGCTGGACAAGGCCACCTTCGGCCATCCGGAAATCGTGGTCGGACTGCTGCCGGCGATCGGCGGCAGCCAGCGCCTGCCGCGCCGCGCAGGCCGCGCCCGCGCGCTGGAAGTGATACTGGGTGGCGACACCATCAGCGCCGAATTGGCGGAACGCTATGGTTATATCAACCGCGCGCTGCCACAAGATGAAATCGGCCCCTTTGTCGATGCGCTGGCGGCCCGTATCGCCTCGTATCCGGCCAATTCGATCCGGCTGGCCAAGCGTGCCGTCGACGCCGCCGAAGCGCTACCAATGGCGCAGGGGCTGCTGGAGGAAGCGCACTGCTTCGACCAGGCCAGCGCCACGCCGGCGGCATTGGGCCGGATGGCCCATTACCTGGAAGCCGCCCAGTCGCGCGAGTTCGAACTGCGCATGCGCGGCTTCGTGCGCGACATCGCCGCCAAGTCCGTCGCATGAGCGGCTGCACCGCTCTCTCCCTGCACCACCTGACGCGCATCGATCAGGCGCTGCGGCACTGGGCGCAGCGGCAGCCGGAGCAACTGGCCTTCCGCTTCCTGAGCGCGGGCATCGACGTCGAGCATCTGAGCTATGGCGAACTGGATGCTGCCGCGCGCGGCATTGCCGCCGGCCTGATGGAGCGCATCGCGCCGGGCCAGCCAGTGATGCTGGCATATGCGCCGGGACTGGCCTTCGTGCGCGCCTACTTCGGTTGCCTGTACGCCGGACTGGTTCCGGTACCGCTGGAACTGCCGCGCAATGCGCGCGGCGCGACGAAGCTGGCGACGGTGGCCGCCGTGGCAGGCAGCACGACACTGCTGTCCGACACGCGCAGCCTGGCGCAACTGGCACTGCGGGCCGGAAGCCTGGAACAGTTTTCCTTCAACTGTATCGCCACCGACCTGTTCCTGTCCACGCCGGACTTGCGCGACGGCGCGCTGCCGCAAATCGCCGACAGCGCCCCCGCGCTGCTGCAATTTACCTCCGGTTCCACCGGCGCACCCAAGGGCGTGGTGGTCAGCCACGCGCAGCTGCTGGCCAACGAACGCGCCATCGCCCGTGCTTTCGGCCATGACGATACTACCGTGGTAGCCGGCTGGCTGCCGCTGTTTCACGACATGGGCCTGATCGGCAATGTGCTGCAGCCGGTATTCCTGGGCCGTCCCTGTGTGCTGATGTCGCCGCTGGACTTCATCGGCGCGCCGCTGCGCTGGCTGCGCGCCATCAGCGACTATGGCGTGAGCACCAGCGGCGGCCCCAACTTTGGCTATGCGCTGTGCACCGAAAAGATCGCTCCCGGTGCCGCCGACGGTTTGGACCTGAGCCGCTGGCGGCTGGCCTTCAATGGCGCCGAACCGGTGCGCGCCGACGTCATGCGCGCCTTCCACGCCCGCTTCGGCCATTGCGGCTTCGAGCGCAGCAGCTTCTATCCCTGCTACGGCCTGGCCGAAGCCACCTTGTTTGTCGTGGGCAGCCACTGGCAGGACGATCAGGTCAATCCAACGGCTCCGGTTCCCTGCGGCGTGCCGGGCGACGCCTGCACGGTGCTGATCGCAGATCCGGAGAGCGGCCAATCGGTCGCCGACGGCGGCACCGGCGAGATCTGGCTGGCCGGCGCCAGCGTCTCGCAAGGCTACTGGAACGCACCCGGCGCGACCGCAGCGAGTTTTGGCGCCGTATCGCCCGCCTGCCCCGGCCAGCGCTGGCTGCGCACCGGCGACCTTGGCCTGATGCGCGATGGCCAGCTGGTGCCGGCCGGCCGCATCAAGGACCTGATTATCGTGCGCGGCGTGAACCACTACCCCGACGACATCGAAGCGACCGTGCGCCGCGCCGCGCCGCAGCTGCTGGCCTCGGCCCTGTTCGCGCTCGACGGCGGCCGCGATCCGCAACTGGTGGCGGCACTGGAACTGGGCCGCGGCCGTATCGACGCGCAGCAGGCGGGCGAACTGCTGACTGAACTGCGCAGCGCGATCGCCGCCGAACACGGGCTGGCCCTCAGTTCCGCCGTGCTGCTGCCGGTGGGCGCCCTGCCCCGTACCTCCAGCGGCAAGCTGCGGCGCGCCGCCTGCCGCGAACAATTCAGCGCCGGCACCTGGGACGCGGCCTGCCTCGACCGCATCGCCCAAGGCGCCGTTCCGATCCACTCCACATAAGCCAAGGTGACACCATGAACAATCGCATCCCCGACGAGTTAGAACTGGACATCCCCGGCGGCGAGGCCATCCTCGTCAATCTGCCGCAAGGCGTGCGCGATGTGTCGGCGCGGCGGCTGGTGGATCGCGTGTTCGCCATCGTCGTCACCTTCGCCCCGCCGCTGGCGTTCGCACTGGCGCTGTATCTGCACTTCAGCGGCTGGTACAGCATCGGCAAGGTGGAAATTGGCTGCATGCTGCTGATGTGGTTCCTGGCCGTGGCCGGCATCGAGCTGGGCTACCACCGCCTGTTTTCGCATGGCGCATTCAGCGCCTCGCCCGGCCTGCGGGTGGCGCTGGCGATCATGGGCTCCTTCGCCTTCCAGGGGCCGGTGATCTGGTGGGCGGCGGTGCACCGCAAGCACCATCGCCACAGCGACCGGCCGGGGGATCCGCATTCGATGTACTACTTCCCCGACAGCCGGCCGGTGCCAACCACCTTCGCGGGCCGGGTACAGGGTTTCGTGCACGCCCACCTGGGCTGGATCTGGACGCCGGACAGCATCCGTTCGCCGGCCTGGGGCCGCTATGTGCGCGACCTGTACCGCGACGCCGCCATCTTCCGCGTGCATATGTACTACTTCGTCTGGCTGGCGCTGGGCTTTGCGATCCCCGCCGTGATCGGCGGACTGGCCTACGGTAGCTGGAAAGGGGCCTTCCTCGGCTTTTTGTGGGGCGGTTTCGTGCGGGTGTTCTTTATGAACCACCTGAGCTACTGGGGCATCAACACCCTGTCGCACAGCATCGGCCCGCGTCCCTATGAGACGGCCGACCGCAGCACCAATTCCATCGCCATCCTGTTCGCGGTGCCGACCATGGGCCAGAGCTACCACAACAACCATCACGCCTTCCCGGCCTCGTCGAAGATGTCGCACCGCTGGTACGAGTTCGACCTGGGCCATGGCCTGCTATGGCTGGGGGAACGCTTCGGCTGGGTCAGCGAACGGCGCTACCCGAGCCCGCGCCAGATGCAGGCCAAGGCACGCCGGCCCGGCCAACAATAACGCAGTACTTATTCGTCCGACCCCACCACCAAGGAGAGCACCATGAACACCGCAGTCGCCGCACCGGAATTGTCCCGCCTGGACCTGAGCACCGACGCCATCAGCCATTGGCTGTGCGTACGCATCGGCGCCGCCCTGCAGATCGACAGCGCGCAGATCGACCCTGACATCACCTTCGACCGCTACGGCCTCGATTCGGTGCAGGCGATAGAAGTGACGGCGGAGCTGGGACGGGCGCTGGGCCTGGGCGAGCTGGAACCGACCCTGCTGTATGACTATCCGACGATTCAGCAGCTGGCCGTCTACGCCGCCGCGCTGGTCCGCAAATAATCCCACCTTACCATTCGAGGATAAAACAATATGGAGCACACATTGGAACGGGTCGGCGCCAGCAAGGAAGCGATCCAGCATCACTACGATGTCAGCAACGATTTCTACAAGCTCTGGCTGGATGAGAACATGCTCTACTCCTGCGCCATGTGGGGCGACGGCGACACGCTGGACCAGGCGCAGGTGCGCAAGATGGACTATATGATCGAACAGGCGCGCGCGCAGAATGCCGAACGCGTGCTGGATATCGGCTGCGGCTGGGGCGCGGTGCTGCGCCGGCTGGTATCGGCCCACGGGGTGCGCCAGGCCCATGGCCTGACCTTGAGCGAGGCGCAGGCCGCCTACGGCCGCCAGCATGCGCTGCCCGGCATCGATACGCGGGTCGAGGACTGGAAGGATTTCGCGCCGGAGCAGCCTTACGACGCGATCATCTCGATCGGCGCCTTCGAGCATTTTGCCCGCCTCGATTTCTCGGACGCCGAGAAAGTTGCGGCCTACCGCCAGTTCTTCCAGGCCAGCCGCCAATGGCTGAAACCGGGCGGCTATATGTCGCTGCAGACCTTCGCCTACGGCAGCACGGTGCCGCTGGACGTCGCGCGCGGCAAGGAGTCGACCCAGTTCCTGGCGCAGCAGATCTTCCCCGAAACCGATCCGCCGCGGCTGGCCAATGTGGCCGAAGCCATCGAAGGCTACTACCACCTGGAACAGGTGCGCAACGATGGCCTGGACTATGCCCGCACCTGCCGCATCTGGCTGGAACGCCTGCGCGCGCGCCGTGATGAAGCGGTGGCCATCGTCGGCGAGGAGACCGTCAAGTACTACGAGCGCTACTTGCAGTACTCCTACCTGGGCTTCCAGAACCGCAACCTCGCACTGTACCGTTTCACGCTGAAGCGGGTCGACGGCCCGCTGAGCGCACGTTGATGGAAGCGATTGCCGTCATCGGCTGCGCCGGTCGCTTTCCCGGCGCGGCCAGCGTAGAGGCTTACTGGGATATTTTGAACGGCATCGGCACGGCAATCGGCGACATCCCGTCTTCGCGCTTCGATATCGACGCCTTCTACGACCCGCGTCCCGGCACGCCGGGCAAGACCGTCGCCCGGCGCGGCGGTTTTGTGGCGGACGTGGATCGCTTCGATCACCTGTTCTTCGGCATGACGGCGCGCGAGGCGCTGGCGGCCGACCCGCAGCAGCGCCTGCTGCTGGAAGCGGCCTGGCATGCGCTGGAAGACGCGGCCGTGGTGCCGGCCGCGCTGGCGGGAAGCAACGCCAGCGTGTACTTCGGCCTGTCCACCTGGGACTATAACAAGATCCTGAATACCGACACCCGCTTCATGGATGCCTATGCTGCGGCGGGTTCCACCCAGTGCATCGCGGCCAACCGCTTGTCCCACCTGCTCGATCTGCGCGGTCCCAGCATGGCCATCGATACCGCCTGTTCCAGCTCGCTGGTGGCGGTGCATATGGCGTGCCAGAGCCTGACCTCTGGCGAAAGCTCGCTGGCGATCGCCGGTGGCGCGAACCTGATCGTGTCGCCCGAGTCGTCGATCGTGCTGTCGCAGGCGGGCATGCTGGCGCCCGATGGCAGTTGCAAGACCTTTGATGCGGCCGCCAACGGCTATGTGCGCAGCGAGGGCTGCGCCGTATTTATCCTGAAGCGGCTGGCCGACGCCTTGCGCGACGGCGATCCGCTGTGGGGCGTGATTCGCGGCAGCGCGGTCAATCACAACGGCAAGAGCAATGGCATGACGGCGCCCAGCGGACCGGCGCAGCATGCCTTGATCCGGCAAGCACTGCACAGTGCCGGCGTGGCGCCGGCCGAGGTACGCTTTGTCGAGACGCACGGTACCGGCACCCGCCTGGGCGATCCGATCGAGGCCGGCGCGCTGCGTGCGGTGTATGCGCCGCCCAAGCTGGAGCGCGGCCCGCTGGGCCTGGGCGCAGCCAAGGCAGTGATAGGCCACGCCGAAGCGGCGGCCGGCGCGGCCGGCCTGCTCAAGGTGCTGCTGGCGATGCGGCACCAGAAATTTCCGGCGCAACCGCCGCTGGGCGCATTGAATCCGCTGGTCGCACAGGCGCTCAAGGATAGCCCGATGGCCGTGCAGACCGAGGATATGCCATGGCTGCCCGGACACGCGCCACGGCTTGCCGGTGTCAGCTCCTTCGGCTTCGGCGGCGCGAACGCACACCTGATTGTGGAAGCACCTGACCATTACCTGGATAGTGGCGGCGACTTTGCCGAACCTGAGCAAGCTACTACCGCGTATCAGCCAGCTGAGTCGCGGCAAACCGTCGCATCCAACTATTTGCTGCCCTTGTCGGCACGCAGTGAAGCCGCATTGCGGGAACTGGCCCGCCACTGCGCCACCCACCTGCGGCCGATGGCATCGGGACAAGCGCTGGCGGATGCCTGTTATACCGCGCAGGCCGGCCGCAGCCATTTCCCGTTCCGTTTGTGCGTACAGGGTGGCGACGGTGCGGAACTCGCCGCCGAACTGACACGCATCGCCGCTGCGGTCGAACAGTTCACTGCCGCACCACGCCCGCCGTTTCAGCCAGCATTTGTGTTTAGCGGCCAGGGAACCTTGTACGCCGGCGTGGCGGCTGCCATCGCCAGCCTGCCGGCGGTGCGCGCCGTACTTGAACGCTGCGATGCGGTGGTGCGCAAGGACGCAGGCTGGTCACTGATCGGCGCCCTGCACGCCTATGACAACGCTGCACTGCAAAACACCGCCATAGCGCAGCCCATGCTGTTTGCCCTGCAATGCGCCCTGGCGCAAACGATGATAGCTTCGGGTACCAGCCCGTCCGCACTACTGGGCCACAGCCTGGGCGAGTACGCCGCCGCATGGGGCGCAGGAGTATTCTCGCTGGAAGACGGCATGCGGCTGGTGCTGGAACGCGCCCGCCTGATGGCGCTTTGCGAGCCGGGCGCCATGCTGGCAGTGGCTGCGAACGAGGATCGGCTAGGTCAGGTGTTGTCGCCATGGCCGGCCGGTATCGAACTGGCATGCCGCAACGGCGCGGATGCGCTGGTACTGGCGGGGCCGTTGGACGCTATCGCGGAATGCGAAACCGCGTTGACCGCTGCCGGCCTGCGCGCGCACCGGCTGGCAACTTCGCAAGCCTTCCATAGCCGGATGATGGCGCCGGCGGCAGAGGCTTTCCTGCGCTACGCACGCCAGTTTGAATACAGCGCGCCGCAGCGTCCTCTGATTTCCAGCGTCACCGGCGTTCGCATTAAAGGTGAGATGGACTGGCCAAGTCACTTCGCGGGCCAGATTTGTGCACCAGTGGAGTTCGGCGCTGCGCTGGCAACACTGAAGGCGCTGGCACCGGCGGCGGTGTTGGAGTTGGGCGCCCAGCCGGTATTGCATTCATTGGCCCACTCGGCCGGTTTCACCGTGCCATGGATTCCGACATTAAGACGTCAGCAAGACAGCCGCGCGGCATTCCATGCGGCGCTAGCGCGCTGTTACGAGCTTGGCGCAAGGGTCAACTGGCAGATTGCCGATGAAGCCAAGGCCTACCGGCGCAACGGTTTCCCCGGCTATCGCTTCGAGCGGCATCGTCACTGGGTGGATGTGGCCGCGGGCTGGAATCTGCTTGATGGACAGTCCCGCACTGTCGTCCCCGCCCTATACCTTCCCGCTTGGCAGCCGTGTGCCGCGCCTTGGGGCAGCGGCGGTGCGGCCGCCACCACGGTCATTTTGTGTGGGCCCGGCAGCCCGCTCAACGCATTTGCCAGCCACCTGCGCGCGCACGGCGAGGCGGCGGTCACCGTCTGGCCGGAGGCGGCGGGGCAGCCCGAGGAGGGCCCGCCGCAGCTTGTCGCGCCTGATCAGCCAAAGAGTATCACCGCGCTGATGCAGGACCTGCACAGCGCTGGAAGCATCCGACTGATGCTGTCGGCAAGCTACTTCCTAGCAATGGACCGTGATTCCAAGGCGCGGGCCTCCAGCTTGGCCAAGGCCTGCCAGCATGGTGCGGCATTGTTATCGCTGCTGGCTGAGCCATCCGCAGCCGTATTCAAACCTTGGCTGATCACCGAAGCGGCCCAGGCCTGGGGCGATGAAGCGGTCGATAGCGATTCCACCGCAATGTGGGGATTGTTTAAAACCGCATTGGCGGAGTATCCAGGCCGCTTCCACGGGATGATTGATATGCCGGCGTCCGCCGATGAACCTTCGCTCGCGCTTTTGCGTACCTGCGTAGCACCCGCCGAACATGGCCCCGCCGCCGTATTCAGTGAAGACGCGGCATCCATTCGGGCCGTTCGCGATGGCCAAATGTATGTTCAACAGCGCCGTTCGATCGCCAATCCGGCGAAGCGATTCCGTCCGCGCAGCGACGCAGCCTATTTAATTACCGGCGCTTTTGGCGGAATCGGGCTGTCGCTGCTCGCTCACTTGCACCGTGGCGGTGCCAACGCTTTCGTGCTGCATACGCGGCGCATGCCGGATAGCCAGCAGCAGGCGCAGCTCGACGCATTGCGCATTGCCGGCGTCCGCATCGAGTTATTGGTGGCTGCCAGCCTTGACGAAGGCGCGGTGATTGACGCGCTTGCCCGCATGGCCCGCCCACTGGCCGGCATTTTCCATCTGGCTGGTGCGCGCGCCGATGCGCCAATGGCCGCTATCGATGCCGCAGGATGGCAAACACCATTGAGCGCCAAGCTTGACGCCCTACCTGTGCTGCGCAAACTGGCAAGCGGGCAGCGCGTCGACACCTTGGTTTACTTTTCGTCCATTGCCAGTGTGGTCGGCTCGCCCGCGCAGGCAAACTATGTGGCGGCGAACTCCGTACTGGAAGCTGCCGCCATCAGCGACCGCCGCGCAGGCATTCCTTCGACGTGCATATTGTGGGGGCCATGGGCGGAAGCTGGTGCAGCGGCGCAGTTGAGCGCCGCAATGCAACAGCGGCTGCGACGCCATGGCTTGCGGCTGCTCGATCCGGTGCAATCGTTCGCAATGCTGGACGCGGCCATTGGCTGCGGCGAAGCGCAGGTAATTGCATGCGACGCCGATTGGACGCAACTGGCGAGTGCGGCGCCACATCTCGCTTGGCTGGCACCTTCAGTAGAAAACGCTGCAGCCAGCGGACGATCGGGCTCGCCGGGCACCAACAATCCTGAGGACAGCACCAGCGCGGCCGATTGCCGCTCGGGCAGCCCCACTGTAGTTCCAGCGCTGCCGGATTGGGCCAGCATGCCTGTAGCGGAAAGAGAAACCGAAGTAATGGCGGTCCTGCGCGCCACGCTTGCGCAGACGCTGGCATCGGAACCCTCTGCCTTCGACGAGGCGCAGGACTTTTTCGCCCAGGGGCTCGATTCGCTGCTGCTGGTTGAGTGGCTGGGCCGTCTGCAGCGACGCCTGGGCTTTACGCTGTATCCACGCGAGGCATATCAGCGCCCCACGCTGAGCGCCTTGGCGCGCTATCTCGCGAACGAACTGACGAGAGCGGCCGCGCCGCCCGAAGCCGTCGCTTCCGCGTCCACGCTCCCGCTTGCGGCTTCGACGCTGCGGACCGCACCCTCGCCCAAGCTGGCCGGCGCGGTATTCCTGCTATCCGCCCCGCGCTCCGGATCGACCCTGCTGCGCGCCATGCTGGCAGGGCATGGCATGCTGTTCGCGCCGCCGGAACTGCATCTGCTGCAGTTTTCCAGCATGCGCGAACGCCACGCCCAACTGAGCGGCTCCGGTTTGGATGAGGGCCTGATCCGCGCCATGATGGAGCTATGCGCACTCGACGCAGACAGCGCCCGGGCCAGGATCGCCGATTGGATCGAAGCTGACTTGAGTACCGCTGCCGTCTACCACCAACTGCAGCAACTGGCAGGCAAGCGCATTCTGGTAGATAAATCACCCAGTTACGCGCTACAGCCGCAAGCCTTGCAGGACATAGAGCGCTGGTTTGACCAGCCCAGGTTCATCCATTTGACGCGCGATCCGCACGCGATGATCGAATCGTTCGAGCGTCTGCGCATGCACCGCATCCTTGGCGATGCCCATCCAGACACGCCGGCGGACGGCGAATCCGTCTGGCTCGCTTGCAATGACAATCTGCTGGCACTCGAAGCGGACACGCCGTCCGCGCAATGGCTACGCTTGCGTTATGAGGATCTCGTGATGGAGCCGGAGCCGGCAATGCGGCGCCTGTGTGCATTCCTCGATATTCCGTTCGAAGCCGCGCTTCTGGAGCCGCACGCCCCAGGGCGGATGACGGATGCAGTCCGTAGCGGTGGCGCGCAGGTGGGCGATCCGAATTTCCACACCCGCAAATCGATAGATGCCAGCCTGGCGCAGGTCAAGCGCGCGATACGGGATCAGCGCAAGCTGGCCGCGGCGACGCTGAACGCGGCGCATCGACTGGACTATGCCGGAAACATCGGCTTCCCGGAGCCCGGCATCATCGCGGCCCAGCCCCTGGCCGCACAAGCAGCCAATACCGGTTGGCTTGACGGCTGCACCGACCATCGAATCGCCACCTCCCGCTCGCACATCCCTGTTTGCGAATGGGGGGCGGCAGGTGGCGCCACCGTCGTTCTGCTGCACGGATGGCAGGACCAAAGCGCGTCCTGGGCGGCGGTGGCGCGTAGCCTCGCCGCGCAAGGCTGGCACGTCATCGCCCCGGACCTACCGGGCCATGGGCGCTGCCATGAGCAAGGCGGAGTCCATCCCAGCAGCTGGGACTTCGTGGCCGACATCGATGCCCTGCTACTGGGCCGGGAGCCGGTGCATCTGGTGGGCCACTCCTTTGGGAGCATCGTAGCAGCCATGCTGGCTGCGGCCAGGCCCGACCTGGTCCTCAGTCTGACGCTGATCGAACCAATACTGCCGGAGGATGCCGCCACGCTGGCACCGGACGAAGCATTGCGGCGCCACGTCGGCGATGCAGCTAAAAGCTCAGCCACAGCGCACTACGACAGTCTCGACGCGTTGGTGCGGCGATTGCACGCCGGCTTCCCGCAACTGCCGGAGGCGGCATTGCGGGTGCTGGCGAAGCGCATCGCCGTGCCCACGCCCGACGGCTATGGCTGCCCCGCGCTGGATCAAGGCGGTGCCAGACTGGTCGCGGCACTGCGCGATACCGACCGCGCCCGCTATTGCGCCCTGCTCGCCACGCTCAGCCTTCCTGTGCTTTGGCTGCGCGGAGCCCACAGCATCCAGCGCCGTCCGCGCGACGAGCAGCAGCTACTGGACGCACTGGCGCAGCCGCAAGTGGCAACGCTGGAGGGCGCCCACAACCTGCATATCGACAGCCCGGCGCCACTGGCGTCGGCGCTGGCTGATTTTTTGGTCCGGCCCCGCGCCGGCATGGCTTTGACTTCCTAGGACCGTATGCAATCGACACTCAAAACCCGCCTCGAAGCATTGTGGATGGTCCCATTGGGACTGGCTTCGTTCGTGATCTTCCGCACCGCGCGCGCCATACTGGCGCGGCTGATCGAACGCCAGACCTTCCGCCAGCACAGCTACAAGCCTGGCTGGCGTCCCATGTCCGGTGCCATGCTGCAGGTGAAATGGTATCTGCCCTGGATCATGACGCGGGCGCCGCGCTGGAATCCGCATGCGCTGATCGCCAACGCAGGCCCCTTCACCGCGAATCAGCGCGTGCGGGTGCGGCTGGCCGATGCCGACGCCAGTGCCGGCGACTGGACCATCGTGCTCTACACCCATCCGCACTACAAGACCTTGAACGTGCTCGCCCCCACGCCGGGCGCGCATGGCGAGTGGATCGACATCAAGGTCGAGCCGGGCCAGTACACCCTGAGCCTGCGCTACTACCATCTGGGCGCGGCGCCGAGCGCACCCGCCATCGAGATCGACGGCAAAGCGTTCTGCCCCAGCCAGGCGCTGGACCGCCACACCAATGATTTTTACCGCACGCTGGCGCAACGCAGCAATCTGTTTTACCGCGCGCTGCAATACTATGTGGCCGCCCTGCTGCGCTTCGAACGCAGCGTCAAACCGCAGTTGCTGCGGCGTGAGTTATTGCCGGTGGGGAATCCCAACACCCATTTCGTCTATGGTTACCACCGCGCAGGCCAGCGCATCCGCGTCGATCTTGACCCGGCCGTGTTCGCCCATTGCCACAGCTACCTGACGATTTATGACCGCGCCAGCTTCCCCCTGGCCTGGCACGACCTCGATAGTCCGAGCTTCCACAGCGCTGTCGCCGTCCGCCCCGGCTACTACCTGTTGCGCCTGTGCGTCAAACCCGGCCATAGCCTGCCATCGCTGCCCGCGGGCGCCCGCGCACAAGCTGAGTATGTCCTCCAATCGTGCGCGGAGGAGGCCGAAAACCGCGTCATGCAGTGATACAATCGACAACGATTCGTGCCTGTCAAACAAATTGGCAGGCGCCTCCACCGACTGGAACCACGCTATAAACACACCTCGATGACTGACTCCTTGCTTCCTCTCGCGGGCCCTGTACTGGCCGAAGGCAGTCCGCAAGCGGGGCAGTTCTTCGACCGGATCAAATTCCATCCGCCGCTGTCGAGCCGGGGCGGCATCGACCGCTCGCCGCTGCTGGCGCGGCTGGATCAGGACAGCAAGGCCCACATCGTTCTGCTGCTGGCCCCCGCCGGCTATGGCAAGACCACGCTGATGGGTCAGTGGATGGAGCAGATGCTGCGCGAAGACGGCTACGCCAGCTGGCTCACGCTCGACGAGAGCGACAACGATCCGGCCCAGCTGATGTCCGACCTGTATGGTGCGCTGCGCGAGTCGATGGAAGCGAGCCTGGGGCCCAGCATAGAGCGGGTGCCGGAATCGTCCGACCACTGGCTGGCCCTGCTCGAAAGAATGGGACCAAGCGCCCCGCAGCACACGTTGTTCCTGGACGAGTTTGAAAAAATCAGTGCCGAACCGGCGCTGCATGTGGCACGCATGCTGGCCAGCCGGCTGCCGCGCAAGCTGCGCCTGGTTATCAGCAGCCGCGACAAACCGGCGCTGGGCCTGGAGCGCTACCGCGTGCGCGGCGAACTCCTGGAGCTGACGGCGGGCGACCTGCGTTTCGACCTGGGCGAAACGCGACGCTTCTTTGGCGGACGCATGGCGGCGCCGCTGTCGACCGTGCTGGTGGAAAAACTGCAAAGCATTACCGGCGGCTGGCCGGCCGCGCTGCAACTGACGGCGCTGGCCGCCCGCAATCAGGGCGACCTGGAACGTTATGCTTCCGACCTGTCGGGCAGCCTGACCCATATCGCCGACTATCTGGCCGAAGATGTACTGCAGGCGCAGACGCCCGAGGTCCGCACCTTCCTGCTCGAAACCTGCCACTTCCCGCGCCTGTGCCCGGCCGTGTGCAATGCCGCCACGGGCCGCAGCGACAGCGCGCGCATGCTGCAATACCTGGAGCGGCACGGCCTGTTCACCATCCTGCTCGACGTCGGCCACAGCTGGTATCGCTATCACCCCCTGTTCGCCCAGTTCCTGCAGGCCCAGAAGGCCCAGGTGCTCTCGCCCGAGCGGGTGGAAGCGACGCACAGGGGCGCGGCGCGCTGGTTCTCGCGTCACGGCGGTTCGGTGGAGGCGGTCGACCTGTGGCTGCTGGCCGGCGACACCGCCGCCGCCCTGCGCGAGATGGCGGCCTGCGCGCGCGAGATGGTGATGCAGGCGCAGTTCGGCACCATCGTGCGCTGGATCGAACGCCTGGACGAAGACGGCCTGGCCGCCGCCGGCCCCGAACTGCTGCTGGCCGCAGCCTGGGCCTGCGGCTTCATGGGCGACACCGAAGCGGCCACCGGCTGGCTGGCGCGGTTGATGCCCTCGGTGGCCGACAGCCGCGCCGACAATCCGCTCTACGATGAGCTGATGGCGCTCGAGCCGGTGCTGATCGCCATGAGCGGCGACACCGACACCGCGCTGGCACGCGGGCTGGCGCACTGGCAGGTCATCGGCCCGGAGCATCGCTTTGCGGCGGGCGCGCTGGCCAATGTGATCTCCTACTGCCTGATGCTGGACGGCCAGTTCGGACGCGCCAGCCAGTTCAGCAGCGAGGCGCGCGCCTGCAACGAGGCGATCGGCAGCGCACTGGGATTGGGCTATGCGCTGTCGGTGGCGGGACTGATCGAAGCGATCCAGGGCAATCTGGAACGGGCGCTGGAACAGTTTTACGCGGTGGACAAGATGGCGGTGCCGCAGCTGAAGCAGCCATGGTTCGAAGCGACCCACGTCAAGATGGCGTCGATCGGCCTGATCGCCAGTGTGCTGTATGAAATGGATCGGCTCGACGAGGCCGACGAGCTGCTGCAGCGCTACTTCCCCTTGATGATGCAGCAGCCCTCCGTAGACATGCTACTGCTGTGCCACCTGATTTTCGCGCGCGTGAAACTGGCCCGTGGCGATGCCGATGGCGCGCAGGAGCTATTGAACGGGGCCGACCGGCAGATCGCCAGCTTCTGGCAGTTTGCGCGCGCGCGCCATGTGGTGGAGTCCGAGCGCATCCGCATCGCGCTGGTGTGCGGGCATACGGAACGGGCGCTGCTGCGGGCCGATTCGCTGGAACGCATGCAGCCGGGCGGGCGCGCCAAGCCGGGCAATTCCTTTGTGGAGGAATTGTGCGGCGCAGGTATCGAGACCGCGCGGCTGGCCATTGCGCGCGGCGCGCCGCAACAGGCGCTGGCCCTGCTCGATGGCGCGGTCGATGCGGCTGGCGAAGGCGGACGGCGCTGGCGTTTGCTCAAATTATTGCTGTTGCGCGCGCTGGCACATGATGCCAATGGGGCTGCGGCGGAAGCGGTGCAGGCTGACCTTTATGCTGCGTTAGTGCTGGGCCGGCAGTTTGGCGCGAAACGCAGCTTTGCCGATGAGGGGCCACGGCTGATAGCGTTGCTGGGGCAGTTGCCGGTGCAGCTGGTGGCCCAAGATGCGGATGGTAAGGATGGCGCGGCTTTATTGAACTACTGGGGCGAGGTGTGCGGTGGCGCGCATTTCGCAAACCCAGGGCAAAGTGCCGGGGTCGTACCCGGCGGGTACGACCCCGGGTTTCAGCCGCGGGAATTAGACGCGGCGGCGGCACCTTTGCCACATGCAGAAATAGGGTCTGTGGCAGCACCTGCGTTTGTTACCGAGGTGGCGATACTCAGCGAACGGGAACGCGCCATTTTGCGCTTGCTTGCCACTGGCATGGCCAATGAACAGGTGGCGGCCACCGTGTTCCTGTCGGTGAACACGGTGAAGTGGCATATCCGACGCATCCTGGAAAAACTGGCCGCGCGCAATCGCAGCGAGGCGGTGTTTATCGCCCGCCAAATGGGGTTGATCGACCCTTGATTGAATATGCTGGCATAATTTATCTTCCTCCACTCACTCGTATATCCCATGCTGACTATCCTGGGCAAGTCCACCTCCATCAACGTGCGCAAAGTCCTGTGGACCTGCGCGGAAATCGGCCTGCCTTACACGCTTGAACAATACGGCAGCGGCCACCAGTCCTGCCAGACGCCGGAATTCCTGGCCCTCAATCCCAATGCGATGGTGCCGGTGGTTGTCGATGACGGCGCGGTCTTGTGGGAGTCGAATACCATCTGCCGCTATCTGGCCGGCAAACACCGGCGTAGCGACTTGCTGCCCGCCGATCCATTGGCGCGCGCCCAGGTGGAAAAATGGATGGACTGGCAGGCCACCGAATTGAACAATTCCTGGCGCTACGCCTTCATGGCGCTGGTGCGCCAGAGCGCAGCCCATCAAGATCCGGCGCTGCTCGCCGCCGGTGTGGCGGAATGGAACCGGCATATGGCGATACTCGATGCGCAGCTTGCCCGCAGCGGCGCCTTCGTTGCCGGTGCCGAATTCACACTGGCCGATGTGGTGCTCGGCCTGTCGCTCAACCGCTGGATGATGACGCCAATGGAGCGCCCTTCCCTGCCTGCCGTGCAAGCCTATTACGCGCGGCTGAGCGAGCGTCCGGCGTATCTGGCACATGGCCGCAACGGCCAGCCCTGATGCACAAGCCCTAGTCAACGCCAAGGGCACAATCGTGCCCTTGGCGTAAAGCGTTGGCGCGCCGCGCCATCGCCTGGCTGGCAAACGCGATGGCCAGCGCAATGAAGATCAATAGCGCGGCGACGATAAAGGTGATATGCATGCCGGCGGCAACCGCGACCGGACGCGCCGCCAGGTCATCGGCGCTCGCGCCAACAGCATACACCGCCCCCATCAAGGAGGCGCCGGTGATCAAGCCCAGATTGCGCGACAGGTTGAGTACGCCGGAAATGGCGCCGCGCTGGTCTGCCGCGACATCGGCCATGACTGCCGTGTTATTCGCCGCCTGAAATACCGCGTAGCCGGCGGTGATGAGCGCCATAGGAATGATGTAGCCCGGGATGCCGATACTGGCCGCCAGCATCGTCAATATGCTGCTGCCCGCAGCCATCGCCAACAAGCCGGCTATGATCATGCGCTGCGCGCCGAAACGGTCCACCAGACGGCCCGCCGGCACACCCGTTATCGCCGAAACGATAGGCCCGGCCGACATGACCAGCCCCACCCGTGTTGCGTCGAGCGCCAGCGCGCCAGACAGATAGAAGGGGCCGACCACCAGCGTGGCCATCATCACCGTCATCACCAGCGCGCTCATGATGAAACCGCCACTTAGCACGGGATCGCGGAAGATCGCGAGCCGGATCAGCGGCGACACGGCGATCTTTTCAGTACGAATAAACAGGCCCACGCCGCACAATGCCGCAAACAGCAGCAATCCATTGAGCCGGCCAAAGCTGCCGCGTCCCACCGTCATGGCGAGCGCGAAGGCGCTCAAGGTCAACGCCAGCAGCAGTGTGCCGAGATGGTCGAAGCGTGGCCGGGCCGCGCCCGAACGGGTTTGGTCGGCCGGCAAGAAGCGCCAGACCAGGAATAACGCCAACACACCCAGCGGCAAATTGATGTGGAAGATGGCGGGCCAGGCGTAGCTGGCGATCAGGGTGCCGCCCAAGGTGGGCCCCAGCGCGGTGCCCACGGCGGACATGGTCCCCAGCAGTCCCATGGCGCTGCCGGTGTTTGCTTTTGGTACGGCCTCGCCGACAAAGGCCATCGTGAGTGCCATCATGATGGCCGCACCCAGGCCCTGTACCGCGCGGGCGGCAATCAGCAGCGCAAGCGTAGGCGCCGCGCCGCACAAGGCCGACGCCAAGGTGAACAACACGATGCCGGCCAGCAGCAGGCGGCGCCGGCCGATCAAGTCGCCAAGCCGGCCGACGCTGACGATCAAGGTCGTGATGGCCAACAGATACGCCAGCACGACCCACTGCACGTCCTGAAACGAGGCGTTGAACGTTTTCGCCAGGGTCGGCAAGCTGACATTGGCGATGCTGGTGCCCAGGGCGGACAGCAAGATGGTCAGCGCCAGGCTGGCCAGCGCCCAAGGCGCCGATGGTGCGAGCCGCTGTCTGGCGCCGGCGCCACCGGTAATGCCCGGCGCCTTGCCGTCCTGTGCTGCCGGCTTCACATTGATGGTAATTTCCTTGCTCCTGAACTCAGTCGATACCCGATGCTACGCTTGCCCGAACTATGGCGGAAGGCGCATCATTTGCAGTTCATTAGTGCGGCAAACGCCATATATTGCGGCGGGCATGTTATCGTTCAGGCATGTCTACCCCTGATTTCAATTTGCTGGTCGCGCTGGATGTGTTGCTCACCGAGGGTAACGTCGCACGCGCGGCCCAGCGTCTGCGCCTGAGTCCGTCCGCAATGAGCCGGGCTTTGGCGCGCCTGCGCGAAACCACCGGTGATCCCTTATTGGTGCGCGCGGGACGCGGACTGGTGCCGACGCCGCGCGCACTGGAGCTGCGCGGGCGCGTCAGCCAGTTGGTACAAGATACGGAAGCGGTGCTGCGTCCTGCGGAAACACCCGACCTGAAACAGCTGGTGCGCACCTTCACGCTACGCAGCCGCGAGGGCTTCGTGGAAAATTTTGGTGCCGGGCTGATTGCACGCGTGGCGGAACAAGCGCCCGGCGTCCGCTTGCGCTTCGTGCAGAAGATGGACAAGGACAGCAGCCTGCTGCGCGACGGCAGCGTCGATCTGGAAACCGGCGTCGTCAGTGGCGCGATGGGACCAGAGGTAAAGGTGCAGGCTTTGTTCCGCGACCGCTTCATCGGCGTGGTGCGCGAAGGCCATCCACTCATCAAGAGCAAGGGCGCCATCGCGGCCACGCGCTACGCGGCGGGCCAGCACATCCTCATATCACGTCAGGGCAGCGAGCGCGCCGGGCTTGACGATGCCTTGCTCGCGCTGGGACTGGAACGGCGCATCGGCACCATCGTCGATAGCTTTTCCTGCGCCCTGGCACTGGCCCGCGCCTCCGATCTGATCGCCAGCGTACCGGAGCGGCATACCGGTAATCTGCGCGCCGGCATGCACAGCTTTCCCCTGCCCGTTCAGCTGCCGGCATTTACGGTGTCGCTACTGTGGCACCCGCGCCAGCATGCCGATCCGGCGCATCGCTGGCTGCGCGGGCTGGTGCTTGACACATGTGGCGGGGGCCGTCCCCTTATATATGAGGAATAACTTCGCTTCACTCACGATCTAAGACTCGGTATTTCCAGCTTTACAGCACTTCGCTGAAAAATTTCACACCCGGCGCGAACAGATATTCGCCGCCGGTCGGCACGACCCAGCCGCCGGGCACGGGCAGGCGTGTTTCGCCAACGCCGTTCAGCTTGACCCAGGCGCCCGGGGCATTGGCCAGGATGGGATCGATGCCGCTATCGCCCTTGGGCTTGCGCTCGCTGTTGATCCAGGTGCGGGTAAGAAACTCGAACTGATCCACGATCGACGCTTGGTAAGAGACGAACAGGAGCCCGCGCTCTTCCTGCGGCTGATCCATTTCCGGCCCGAAGGCGATGCCGCGCCTGAGCATGCTGCGCAGCAGGCTGCGCTCCATCGGCCCCTGATCGGTGGCATCGTCGCGCGGATTGACCTTGCGGATGTGGGCGCCAAAGGGACAGACGGCGCCACCGCTATCGGCCACGGAGGGCGGGAAAGTATCGCCTGGCAAGGCTTGCAGAGCGTCATTGAAGGCGAAATGGTTTTCCCAGTCGGCGGCGCCCGGCCCGTTCTGGTCCGCGCCGCGCATGACGGGCCAGCCGGAGGGCCAGCGCCCGACCAGCAAAGCGCCCAGTTTTCCGGCGCTCATGCCGGCGGCGCCCTGCCCGAGCAGCGTTGCGGCGGCCGTCTCCAGGAAGTGGTGGAAGGCAGGCACATCCTGATTCAGACGCCGGTAGACCAGAAAGGAACCATTGCGGCACCAGTCCGGACCGTCCGGCGCGCGTAAGGGCAGCGCTTGCTCGGGACGGTTGGCGTCCTGGCGCTGGTAGCCGAACAGGTAATGACCGGGCCAGACCAGCGCGCGGCCCATGCTGGCGTAACGCTGGCGCCAGGGGTCGTAGCGCGGGTCGTCGGGCCAGTTGCGCGCTTCGACGAAGTCGCCTTCGGCGTCCGACAGGCGGCCACGGATGGCGGGTTGGGACACGCCATCCTTGAAACCGAAATGTTCGTGCCCGGCCTGCTCGCCGGGCCGCACCTTGCCGTGGTCTACATGTACCAGACGCAGGCCGGACGCTGCGGCCGAGGCGATCAGGCTGCTTTCCTTTTGCTCGACCCAGATGGCGTCGTCGGCCGCCAGGATCAGCAGCACGTCGACCCGCGTTGCGGCGTTGCCGAACTGCCAGAGGTCGGCCGCGCCAGGGCGGCCTGAGCCGGCCTCCGGATCGCCAAGCAAACTGGAGCGCTGTTCCAGGCCGGCCTTGAAAGCGGCATCGCCGAATTTTTCCTGGCCGGTGATGCCGAGCGCGTCCATGGCGGCATAGGATAGCGCGCAGTTGATGAAGCGGAAGTCGATATTGTCCGGGTCGCGGCCCAGACGGCGGCGCATGCGCTTCCACATGCCGTGGGCGTCCAGCACCTCGCGGGCGGTGGAAATTTCCGGACCGAGCTGTTTGAGCCAGGCGCGCGCGGCCAGGCCGTCGACGATGCGCAGGAAGATGAAGTGCTGGCTGTCTTTTTTGAAGCCGGGGACGATGTTGCCCTGGATATCGTCGAGTTCCAGGACTGGTTCTTCGTTCATGGTCATTTCCTTCAGACGGGAATGCCGCTCAAACCCGGATAACGCTGGGCTGGCGGGCCGG
>JABTBR010000100.1 GCA_013284265.1 Oxalobacteraceae bacterium
CCCGCCCCGCCGGCCGCCGGCGCCGATCTGGACCTGAACATCGTCTACTACAGCAAGGTCGTTACGCCTGAAGGCGTGACCCGCGAAGCGCGCTACGAAGAAAAAATGCTGCGCCGCGCCGGCCATGTCTGGAACGCGCGCGTGCTGCCGGCATCGGCCCAGGAGCAGCACGAACACGAGGCGAACCCGCTGAAAAAAGTCGCGGCGCGCAAAAGCGCCGAACACAAGCATTTCAACCATGTGGTGCTGCCGCGCCATGTGGTGCTGGAAAATAACAAGCCGCGCGTGGAATTCATCGATGCGCATGACAAGGAAATCATCTCGATTCCCGCGGCCGAATTCGACAACGTCAGCTTCGACGGTTCCTGGGAGCATGCCTACTTCCTGCTCGACAGCAAACGCCTGAAAGCGATGCCGCTGTCCGCGCGCGCCTCCTCGGTGCCGGGCGCGCGCTGGCGCGAGCGCGAAGAAAAAGGTCTGTTCGAACGCGTGCTGTGGGATGAGAACCGGCAGATCCCGCTGGTCATCGAAAGCGGCGACAAGGCCGCCACTTTCTACAACCGCGTGGAGATGACGGTGCAGGCCGGCCTGACCCGCGAGCTGCCGTGGCAAAAACTGAAGGGTTATGGGCAGAAGGAATATTCGGACTTCCTGGATTGACATGCCTGCTAGGCGGGCCGCCTAGCCTTGACGGTTGGCGGGCCACCTAGCCTTTAGAACCCACGGCAAAGAGCCGGGGTCTGACCCGGCGGGTCAGACCCCAGGGGTACGCCGTGGGTTCAAAAAAGTGCCGTGGCAGCTTCATGGCGTTAGGACGGGCGCGGCTGCAAAGGGCGCCCTGGGGCCTGATATTTCCCGCTCTCCATCGACGCCGGCTCACAAGCCGGCGGGCAAGGGCAGCCCGTCGGCGCGCGCCAGTTTGACGAGCGCGGCCTCCAGCAGCGTGCGGGCCTGGCCGGCGCAGTGATTGAGTTCCCGATGCAACTCGGCATCCGCGGGTGAGCTTGCCGCGCACTGCGCGCTGTAGCGCTCGAAGCTGGTGAGCATCAGCAGAATGTCGGCCAGATGGCGCGGGCATTCGCAGGCCACGCTGTTGCCGGCGGCGGCCAGCGCGGCCAGGGCCTGGTCGTCCAGCCGGCGCGCGGCCGGCGGCCTCATGGCCGCCATCGATGGGCTCACGGTCAACATCGGCGGGGCCGCCGGTGCGGCCAATGCGGTCCGGCACAGCAGTTCAATTTCGCCCAGATCGGCTGGCGCGCGCGCCACCAGGCAACCGAGCGCGCGCAGCTGCCGGATGGTGGCGCTGGCGCAGAAACGGTAGAGCACCACGGTGGCCGCGCCCGTCCGCTCGCGCAAGGCGGCGATGGCCGGCACCGCGCCATCGGACAATTCGGATAACTCGACCAGCACCACTTCGCTGCCCACGCTGGCCAGGGCCTGGGCGGCGCCGTCCAGACTCAGGCAGCTGGCCACCACCTCAAGGGCCAGCGCTCCGGCCGCGCTCGCGGCCATCCGGCGCGCCAGCGCCTGCCCCACCAGCGCCACCCGCACGGACCGTTCGGGCGCGCGTGACACCGGTAAAGCCAGTTGCTGCCGCAACTGCTCCAGCGGCAGGCGCGCCAGCGAACCAATCTGCTGGCCTTGGTCGACCAGCTGCTTGATCAGCGCCAGCCGGCGCACCTGCTCGGCCGAGTACAGGCGCTGGCCGTGCGCCGAGCGCTCGGTGTCGGAGACGCCATAACGGCGCTCCCAGACCCTGAGCGTTTCCACTGGCAGACCCGCCAGCCGGGCCGCCACGCCGCTGCGGTAAGCGCCTGCCACAGCGCTGGAGGTGGAAATCGATGCTGACTCATTCATAGTTGAACCGATACTGAACCGTTAAAACATCATGATAACGCGCAAGCTGCGACACCAACCCAAGAATCCGACATAAATACGGGTCATACACGGGTCAGATACGGGCCACTTAGCGCCAAATATCGACAATGAACCGCTGCAGTCGCAGGCAGTCCGCGCAGCAGCGCACGCGGCAAGAACCCGCCATCGCGAAAGTTGGATAGAATACGCGCTGGAATTACCATAAATGCAACAAATTACCGGTACAGGCCCTATCCTTCCTGCGCCCCCCGCCCATCCACCGAGGACCCGCAAGGGGTAGCCCCATGAGCTTACGAATCGCCTTGCTCCAGCAAGCTGAGCGCCACCAGTTGAATGCACAGCAGACGGCCAGCCTGTTCGAGCTGGCGCAACTGGGCCGCGAACCAGGCCGGCTGCTGTTCTGGCTGCCGCGCGGCGCGGCCATCGCCGGCGCGGCGCTGGCGGGCCTGGGCGTGATTTTCTGGATCGCCGCCAACTGGGCGGTGCTGGGCCAGTTCGGCCGCTTCGCCCTGCTCGAAGGCTTCTTTGCCGCCCTGTGCGCAGGCGCCATCTGGCGTCCCGCCGCGCGGGTGCCGCTGGCGCTGCTGGCCTTGCTGACCATCGGCGGCCTGTTCGCCTGTTTCGGCCAGACCTATCAGACCGGTGCCGACGCCTGGCAACTGTTCGCGCTGTGGGCCGTGCTGGCCTTGCCGCTATGCATAGGGGCGCGCCATGATGCGCTGTGGATGCCCTGGGTGCTGGTGTTCATGGCCGCGCTGAATCTGTGGCGCCATGCGCATGGCGGGTTTCGCTGGGACGCTTCCCTGCAGGATCTGCCGCTGAGCTTATTGGCGACGGCGCTGGTCGTGGGCCTGACGCTGCTGCTCCATCCCAGCCTGCGCCGCCACACCGGCAGCGGCAGCTGGTCGTTCCGCTTCGTGCTGCTGCTGGCGACCATGCAGATCACTGGCGACGCGCTGGCCGCGCAGGCCGGCGGCTGGGATCACGGGGGCGGCGGTATCGCCCTGATGTTCTGGCTGGGCCTGCTGATACTGGGTGGCGCCGCCTGTGTGCTCAGCCAGCCGCGCACCTACGACATTTTCGGTTTGAGCGTGCTGGCCCTGGCGCTCAATGTGCTGATCGACTGCGAAATCATCAAACTGCTGTTCTCATCCTGGAAGGAAAGCGAACTGTTGTCGCTGCTGCTGGCGGGCTTCCTGATCGCGGTGCTGCTGGGATGGACGGTCAAACTGCTGGTGCACATCACGCGCAAACTGGCGCAAGGGGAGACGGTCCATGACGCTTGATCTGAACCAGCTGTTGCAGGACGCCAAGGCCGCCGCCGTCCACAAGGATGCCGACAACCGGCCCTGGCCGGTACTGGCGCTGAGCGCCATCGGCGCCTGGATCGCCGCCATTCCCATCATGTGCTTTGTGGCCTTTACCTTTTACCTCAATACCAACAGCAGTACGCCCGGCTATGTGATCGGCCCGCTGCTGCTGCTGGCCTCGGTGATCCTGTTTCGCGGCACCAGCAAAAGCATCTTCGTTGAACAGCTTGCGCTGCCTCTGATGCTGGTGGGCATGGGCTGCCTGGCCTTCAGTCTGGCCAATGGCGTCAAGCTGCGCGCGACCTTTATGATTTTGGCGCTGCTCGCTGGCATGCTGGCCGTACTGATTCCCAAGAACTGGCTGCGCATCCTGCTGGGCATGTTCTCCGCGGCCATGGTACTGGCCACGCATTTTTCCGCGAACCGCTATGACGGCGGCCTGACGCTGTTTGCCTGGATTCATCTCACCCTGGCGCTGTGGCTGCTGGCTCTGCAATTCCAGCGCAGTGTCCTCAGCAACTCCGGCACGGCAGCGCTGGGCGCCACGCTGGAAGCCTTCGCCGGCGGCTGGATCGTGCTGACGCTGATCGCCCTGGCCTTGTGGGCGGGCGTGCCCTTCCTGCTCAGCGCCAGTAGCGACGGCTTCCTGGGCGGCACGCTGTATGAGCGTTCCTCCCAGGGCGGTCTGGCGCTGCAGTTCCAGCTGGTGTCGGTGCTGCTTGCCGGGCTGGGCGCTGCCCTGCTGGCGCGCCGCTGGCCCTCGCTGCGCCATGGCTGGTGCGCCTGCGTGCTGCTGGTCTTGCTCGCCATGGCATGGTGCATGCCATCGCTGGGTGCGGTGCTGCTGGTGCTGGCGATCTGCCTCGCTGGCGGACGCTGGCGCAGCGCCGCCTTCGCGGCGGTGGCGGCGGTGTGGATCGTGACGGCGGCCTACTATCAGCTCGCCTGGCCGTTGACGCAGAAGGCCGCGCTGTTCTTCGCCTGCGGACTGCTGCTGATCGGCCTGGCGCTGCTGGCCATGCGCGGCGGCGCGGATGCGGGCGCAGCGCCGCCGGCAATGCCGGATGCAGCGGCCACGACAGGCAAGGCCTGGCTGCCATCTTTCAGCATGCAGGCATTTTCCGCTCAAACCGCCCAGCTGCCGGCTGCACCGTATTCCGCCGGCCTGCTGCGTACCTGCCTCGCCTTGTGCGCGCTGGCGGTACTGGCCGTTGCCAACGTCGGCATCTGGCAAAAGGAAGATCTGATCGCGCACGGCGACAAAATTTACCTCGCGCTGGCCCCGGTCGATCCGCGTTCGCTGATGCAGGGCGATTACATGCAGCTCAACTTCAGCCTTCCCCTGTCGCCGATGAATGTCCCTGCGGCGCAACCGCAGCTGGTCGCGCGGAGCGATGCCACGGGCGTTGCCACCTTGTTGCGTTACCACGAAGGCAGCGCGCCGCTGGCGGCCGGCGAGTTCCTGCTGAACATCAGCTACAAAAATGGCCGCACGATGGTCGTCACCGACGCCTGGTTCTTCAAGGAAGGCGAAGGCGAACGCTTTGCCAAGGCCAAATACGGCGAGTTCCGCGTCACGCCCGACGGCAAGGCCCTGCTGGTGGGCTTGCGCGGACCGAATCTGGAGGCGCTGTAGCACGGCACGGGGAAATCAATAGCCGCGCAACATGAATTCGATGCACGATTCGACGGCCAACTGCTCGCCGAAGGACAGAGTGGCAAGTCGCCGGCGCAGCATTCGTGCCGGCACGGCCAGTAAATTCGGAGTAGTTTGGGTTACGGAAAATATCAAATCGGGCCATCGTCGTCACCCAGGCTTTCGGGGTGTTCGGCAAGAAACCGTTCCAGCTGCTCCGCTGCGGTCCCCTCCGCTTCGACCTGCCGTGCATAGTTTTCAAGCGCTACCCGATTATCCAATGCCCATTGGGTGCAGCCCTCGTATCCTCCGGGGGGTAGCCATCCATCAGGGGCCGCCAGCAATTCGGGAGCCTGCGGCTGGGCAGCCACAACGACGCGCACAGGGATCAATTCAAATCGACCATCTGGATGGGTGATGACCTTAAAGAGTCTGCCCGCATATTTTTTTCCCAGCGATATTTGGCCGCTGGCACCGACTTCCTTCAGCATCGCACCTCCAAATATCATGCCATCATGCGGCAGCAAAACTGCCTGCACCAATTTTACACCCGCCCGCCCCGCGGCTTGCCATCGTCTTTTTTTCAGTTGCCCTGTGGTATGCACGCCAATCGGCGCTAGAATAGTTTCCTATGGAACCAAAAATTATCGCCCCGGTCGCTAATTTCACCGATTTGTTGCTCGACGCCATCTGCATGGTGGATGCGGGCGGACGGTTTGTGTATATCAGCGCGGCATGCGAACGCATCTTCGGCTATACCCAGCAGGAGATGATCGGCAGGGTCATGATCGACATGGTGGCCCCCGAGGATCGTGAGCGCACGCTGCGCGCGGCGCGCGGCATCATGGGCGGCGAGCCGAATCTGCACTTCGAAAACCGCTACGTCCGCAAGGATGGCAAGCTGGTCAACATTATGTGGTCGGCGCGCTGGTCCGAAGCGGACCAGCTGCGCATCGCCGTGGCCCGCGATATCACGATTTGCAAGCAGGCCGAGGCCATGCAGGCGGCGCTGTACGCCATCTCCGAGGCGGCCCACGCGGCCGAGGACCTGCCCACCCTGTTCCAGCGCATCCACCAGATCATCGCCGGCCTGCTGCCCGCGCCCGGCTTTGCCGTGGCCTTGCAGAACGAAGCTTGCCCGGACCTGGAGTTCGCCTATCACGCCGACGACAGCGGACCGGCTCCGCACGGAACGCTGGCGCGGGTACTGTGCGAGGAAGTGCTGCGCCGCGGCGAACCGCTGCTGCTCACGCCGGACACCCTGCCCGAGCTGCCGTCGCATCTGCAGGCGATCGCCAACGCCACCCCGGCCCACTGGCTGGGCGTGCCACTGAGCACGGCGCAAGGCCGCATCGGCGTACTGGTCCTGCATGGCGGCCACGGCACGGCCAGCTACACGGCCCAGGACCAGGATCTGCTGCAGTTCATCTCGGCTCAGGTGGCCACCGCGATCCAGCGCAAGCAGTTGCACGCACGCCTGAGCTTTGTGGCCCAGCACGACGAACTGACCCGGCTGCCGAACCGGCGCCTGTTCCATGACCGTCTGGAAACGGCCATCATCCGCGCCCAGCGCCACCATGGCCGCCTGTCGCTGCTGTTCCTGGATCTGAACAAGTTCAAGGGCGTCAACGATAGCTACGGCCACGCCTGCGGCGACCTGCTGTTGCAGGAAGTGGCGCGCCGCATCAAGAGCTGCGTGCGCGAGGCCGATACGGTGGCGCGCATCGGTGGCGATGAATTCGTGGTGCTGCTGGAAAATGTCATGCTGCCGGAACATGCGCGGCTGGTGGAGGAAAAGATCCACCTGGCGCTGTCCACCCCGGTCGATCTGGGCGAAGGCCGCCAGTTACCCATCGCCACCAGCATCGGCGTGGCCCACTTCCCCGACCACGGCGACGATATGCACCAGTTGATGCGGCATGCGGACCGCGCGATGTATTCGTCCAAGCTGGAAGCGGCGGCTTCGTAAAGCAGACCACACTTACAGACACACGCTATTTTATGCTCGAATGGAATCCCGCTTCGCGTTGATGCCGTACCGCCAGAATCAGAACTGCATCATGTGGTTCTTCAAAACTGTACAGAGCGACGTATCCTGTTTTTCCCTGCGTGATTACAAGCTCGCGCAGGTCTTCGTCGAACGCCCGTCCAATCAAGGGATGCCGTTCCAGAACTGTTACGGCCTCTATAATAAGTTCGATGGCGGCGCTGGCTATAGCGGGATCGTATGTTACCAGGAAGTCGCTAATGCGCTCAAGATCGTCGAGCGCTTGCCTGGAATAGATCAGCCGCGCCAAGGCTTGGCTTTCGGCGCAGGCGCCGCTGGGTCGCCAAGACGATCGCGCAAATGTGCATGCACTTCTTGGGCATCATATCCAAGTCCGCTGGCCAACAACTCGGCCCGGGCGGCTTTTGCTTCCGCTATGAACTGCGCCTTTTTTGCGGCGTCCACCACTGCCTGGCGGATCGCGTCAACCATGAATTCATGGGGTGTCACTCCCGCGTCCTGAGCGGCAGCCACTGCCTGGCGCTTAAGCTCATCCGACAGTTTCAAAGAAGTAGTTGACATGTTTACGCACCAAAATTCAATTCACTCCAGAGTATCACTTTTCCCTTTGGATGCTCAAGCAGTCAGCCACTGAGCAGGCTCAACGCAGCATGCCCCACTGAACCACGCGACGCTTTCTCCCCAACGCAGGTAAGATGGCGCAATTGACATAATTGCATCGGCCACCATGACCACCATCCACTCCCGCCTGTCCGCGCTGCTGCTGTGCTGCGCCAGCCTTGCCGCCGGCGCCAGCCACGCGGACGACGCCTCCACCGAGGCCGCGCCGCTGGCCGCCATCGCCTCGCTGGACGTGCCGCGCTATATGGGCACCTGGTATGAAATCGCCAGATTCCCGAACTCCTTCCAGAAAAAATGCGTGGGCTTTGCCACCGCCAGTTACAGCCTGAATCCCGAAGGCAAGGTTGACGTGCTCAACCGCTGCAAGATGGCCAACGGCCAGTCCGACCAGGCCATGGGCGACACCCGCCAGATCGGCGGTGCCAGTTCCGCCAAGCTGCAGGTGCGCTTCGCGCCGTCCTGGATGTCGATGCTGCCGATGGTGTGGGGCGACTACTGGGTGATCGATCTGGACGCGGACTACAAGCTGGCCGCCGTGAGCGAACCCAAACGCAAATACCTGTGGATACTGTCGCGCACCACGACCGTCGATCCGCAAACCTACGCCGCGCTGCTGCAGCGCCTGAGCAAGCAAGGTTTCGACATCAGCAAACTGGAGACGACCCGCCAGACCAACTGACGCTGGTAACAGTCCAGCGCCCCCATCCACCAGCCCCTACACATACGACAGGATTCAGCATGAACGTTCTCATGGTACTCACCTCGCACGATCAGCTCGGCAACACCGGCCACAAAACCGGTTTCTGGCTGGAAGAATTCGCCGCACCGTATTACGTGCTGAAAGACGCGGGCGCCCACGTCACGCTGGCCTCGCCCCTGGGCGGCCAGCCGCCGCTCGATCCCAAGAGCGCCGCGCCGGAATCGCAGACAGCCGCCACCGCACGCTTTCAGGCCGACCCGCAGGCACAGGAATCATTGGCCGGCACCGCCCGCCTGGCCGACGTGGCCACCAGCGGCTTCGACGCCGTGTTCTACCCGGGCGGCCATGGCCCGCTATGGGACCTGGCGGAAGACCAGGACTCGATCAAGCTGATCGAAACGATGTATGCGGCCGGCAAGCCGGTGGCGGCGGTCTGCCACGCGCCCGGCGTGCTGCGCCATGCGCTGGGCCCCAACGGTCACCCGCTGGTGCGCGACAAGAAAGTCACCGGCTTTTCCAACAGCGAGGAAGCGGCGGTCGGCCTGAGCGAGGTCGTGCCCTTCCTGGTCGAAGATATGCTCAAGGAGCACGGCGCCATGTATTCCAAGGGACCGGACTGGGCTTCCTATGTGCTCACCGAAGGCAATCTGATCACCGGCCAGAATCCGGCCTCGTCCGAGGAAGCGGCGCTGGCCCTGCTCAAGCTGCTACAGGGCTGATGCCTGGTGCCTGATGCGGCGGTGGCCTGGCTAGCCGCCCGTCAGGCGCCGCACCAGGGGGAAGTAGCAGCGGTAGGGCAGCAGCGCCAGCAGCTTCATCACCCGCGTGAAGCGCTTGGGGAAATGGATCTCGAATCCACCCGAGCGGAAACCGTCGAGCAGCGCCAGCGCGGCCTGCTCCGGCGTCTGTAGCGCCGGCATCTTGAAATCGTTCTTGTCGGTCAATTGGGTCGCCACAAACCCCGGATTGACCAGCCATACCCCAATACCTTTTGGCGCCAGGTCCAGATGCAGCACCTCGGCGAAATGGATCAGCGCCGCCTTGCCCGGCCCATAGGCCAGCGCCCTGGGCAAGCCGCGATAAGCGGCCACGCTGGCCACGAAGGCGATGCCGCCACCAGGCTGCAAGTCCTTCAGCACCGCCGCCGCCAGCCGCATGCCGCCGTTGAAGTTGACGGCCACCACCTGCTCAGCCACGGCCAGATCGAAATCGTCCGCCCCCATGGGCGCATAGTCGCCCGCCAGATACATCACCAGGTCGATCCCGCCCCAGGCTGTGACCAGGGTAAGCCGGTTCGCGGCCAGGTCGCCGCTGTCGGTCGCATCACAGGGCAGCAGCATGGCGCCGGCGATGCCCAGCCCTTCCAGCCTGGCGCCGCTGCGCGCGGACAGCGCCAGCCGCGCGCCGCGGCGCGCCAGTTCGCGCGCCAGCGCCGCACCGATGCCGCTGGACGCGCCCACCAGCCAGACGCGCTTGCCGCGCCAGTCGAGGATGCGCGGATTCATCGCTTGCGGAAGGTCAGCGACACTTCCCCTACATTGATGCCCCACTTGGACAGATAGGAGCGGTTCAGCATGATCTTGTCGTCCATCAGGAACATCCAGTCGTCCACGTCCACGTTGTAGACGCTGCCGTCGACCGGCAGCGCCAGCACATAGCGCCAGCGCAGCGCATTGCCGGAGAGGGTGCCCAGCGCCTCGCCGACGACGTCGTCGGCCTTGCCGCGCAGGCTACCGTCGGGCTGCAGCGTCAGCTTCCAGACCCGGCGCGACTTGCTGCCGTCGGACCAGTCGAAGCGTTCATCGAGCGTGCCGTAGTTGCCGTCCCAGCTGGCATCGATGACCACGTGGAAGCGTTTTTTCACTTCGCCCGAACGGCCCTGGAATATTCCCCAGGCGTCGATCGTGCCGTTCAGATAGCTGCGCAGTTCCAGCCTGGGCAGTTCACTACTGTACTGCTCGACCGAATGCGAGGCGCAGCCGGCCAGGCAGAGCGCGAGCGCGGCCAATAAGGTTTTCATCATGCAGTCTCCAGGGAATGGCGCCAGCGCCAGAGTAAAACCGCTGCCAGCAGCTTGAAGGCAAGCGGCAGCAGTGCGTAAGCAAACGTCAGCGCGGGCAGGCCGCCGCTACCGCCCGGCACATAGCCGAGCGCGCCGAGCAGCGGCAGGGCCAGCCCGGCGGCCAGCGCCAGATTGATTTTTGAGATGAAATTCCATACGCCAAAGCAAGCGCCTGATTTCCCCAGCCGTTCGCCCATGCCGGCGGCGATGGCGCCCGGCAAAGCCAGGTCGGCGCCCAGCGCCACACCGGAAGCCAGACAGACCAGGGCAAAGCCCTGCAGCTCGCCGCTGCCTATCAGGCTGGCGCCGCCGAAGGCCGCGATCGACAGGCCCATGCCGCCCAGCCAGACAGGTGCGCGGCCGTAGCGCGCGGCCAGCCGCACCCACAGCGGCAGCGATACCGCGCCGGCGAGGAAGTACAGCGCCAGCAAGGGGCCGCCCGCGCTTTCCCGTTGCAGCACGTCTGCCACGAAGAACAGGAACAGCGTGGCGGGCAAGGCCGCCGCGATGCCATTGGCGAGAAAGACCAGCAGCAGGCGCCGGAACGGCACATCGGCCAGCACCCGGCGCATGCTGGGCAGCAGCGCATCGTCCGTCGG
>JABTBR010000101.1 GCA_013284265.1 Oxalobacteraceae bacterium
CTTTGCTTTTCCCCTTCCAGCTATCGATCTGTACTGTGGCGCACCTTTTTTGCAGCCAAGTTAGAAATCGCATACCAAAAAGTATCGAGACTACGATTCCCAGTATCGGAAAGTATCGAACCCCGGTGATAACCTGTCGTTGTGGTGCAAACAAGCATCGCTCACAAAAAAATACCGGAGACCACAACATGAAACGAATCGCCATCAGCGCTCTGTGCGCTGGATTGTTCTGCGCCGCTGTTCCCGCCTTTGCTGCCACCGAGCTGGTCATTGCGACCGTCAACAACGGCCACATGATCGAAATGCAAAAGCTCGGCAAATTCTTCGAGCAGGCCAATCCCGATATCAAACTGAAGTGGGTCACCCTGGAGGAGGGCGTGCTGCGCCAGCGCATGACCACCGATATCGCCACCAAGGGCGGGCAGTTCGACCTGATGACCATCGGCATGTACGAAACACCGATCTGGGCCAAGAAGGATTGGCTGCTGCCGATCAAACCAGACGCCGGCTACGACGTGGATGACTTGCTGCCGACGATACGCGAAGGCCTGTCGGCCAATGGGGTGCTGTATGCGGCGCCGTTCTACGGCGAAAGCTCGATGATCATGTACCGTAGCGACCTGGTGAAAAAAGCCGGCGTGACGATCGCCGACCGCCCGACCTGGGACCAGCTGCGCGCGGTGGCCGCCAAGATCCACGATCCGGCCAATGGCGTGTACGGCATCTGCCTGCGCGGTAAGCCGGGTTGGGGCGATAACATGGCCTTCATCACCACCATGGCCAATTCCTACGGCGCTCAGCTGTTCGACATGAAGTGGCAGCCTCAGTTCAACAGCAAGCCATGGAAGGACGCCGTCACTATGTACGTCGACCTGCTGAAGAATTACGGTCCGCCGGGTTCGGCCTCGAACAGCTTCAATGAAATCCTGGCGATGTTCAATGAAGGCAAATGCGGCATCTGGATCGATGCGACCATCGCCGCCTCCTTCATCACCGATACGAAGCAGAGCAAGGTGGCCGACAAGGTGGCCTTCGCCCAGTCGCCGTATGCGGTGACCGAGCGCGGCGCGAACTGGCTGTGGGCCTGGTCGCTGGCGATTCCCAAAAGCTCGCGCCACCCCGAGGCCGCGCAGAAATTCATCAACTGGTCCACCTCCAAGGACTACATCAAACTGGTGGGCAAGGAGGTCGGCTGGGCCAATGTGCCGACCGGCACCCGCAAGTCGACCTACGCCAATGCGGACTTCGTCAAGGCGGCCAGGTTCGCCGCGGCGGAAGGCAAGGCGATCGCCACCAGCAGTCCGAAACACAGCACCTTGCAGCCATCGCCTTACATCGGCGTGCAATTTGCCGCCATCCCCGAATTTCAGGCGATCGGTCAGGCGGCCGGACAGCAGATCGCTTCGGCACTGCTGGGCAAGCTGACGGTGGACCAGGCGCTGGATATGGCGCAGCAGGCGGCTGACCGTGAAATGCGCAAGGCGGGCTACTACAAATAGCCGTGCCGGTCCGCGGCCGCGCTGAATGGCGCCGCCGCGGGCTTGCCTGCCGCGCCGGCTCACCGTGAGCGCGCGCCGCACCTGCCCCGCTGCATCCGATGTCCGCTGAAGCTGCCGGCCCGCGCCGGCGGTTTCGCACGCACCCAGAGATACTCATGAACCGACTGATACCTCGGACTTTGCTGACGCCGGCCGTACTGGCCATCGCTGTCGTTTCCATCGTCCCGCTGCTCATTACGCTGTACTACGCTTTCGTCAAATTCAACCTGCTCGCGCCAGGCGAGCACGAATTCCACGGCCTCGCGAATTTCTACTTCTTCTTCACCGACGGCGCCTTCCTGCCGGCCCTGAAGAACACCTTTGTGCTGATGTTCTCCGTGATGCTGGTGACCGTGGTCTGCGGCGCCGCGCTCGGCCTACTGATCAATGAAGCCTTCCCTGGCCGCGCCATCGTGCGCGTGCTGCTGGTCTCGCCCTTCCTGGTGATGCCGGCGGTGAATTCGCTGATGTGGAAGAACATGCTGCTCAATCCCATTTACGGCCTGTTCGCCCAGGTCAGCATCCTGTTCGGCCAGACCCCGGTGGACTGGCTGTCGCACTACCCGCTGCTGTCGATCGTGATGATGGTGTCGTGGCAGTGGCTGCCCTTCGCCTGCCTGATCTTCATGACCTCGCTGCAATCGATGGACCGCGAGCAGCTGGAGGCGGCCGGCATGGACGGCGCCACGTATCTGCAGCAGCTGCGCTATCTGTACATCCCGCACCTGGGTCGCGCGGTCTCGGTGGTACTGATGATAGAGATGATCTTCCTGCTGTCGATCTTTGCCGAAATCTTCACCACCACCGGCGGCGGTCCCGGCTTCGATACGACGACCATCACCTTCATGATCTATCAGCAGGCGCTGCAGTCCTACGACATCGGCGCTGCCTCGGCCGGCGCACTGTTTGCCGTGCTGCTGGCGAATATCGCGGCCTTCTTCCTGATGCGCGTCATCGGCAAGAACCTGGCGAAATAAGGAGAAGAAAATGAGCAAACAACTGACCCTGCATCTGCGCACGGGGGCCGCCTGGTTCTTCGCGCTGCTGCTGTTCTTTCCCATCCTCTGGCTTGGGCTGATGGCTTTCAAGACCGAGGCCCAGGCCATTTCGACGCCGCCGCTGCTGCTGTTTTCGCCGACGCTGCAAAGCTTCCGTGATGTACTGGCGCGCGATAACTATGCCGGCTACGCCTTCAATTCGCTGATCACCAGCGTGGTGTCGACGGCGATCGGCCTGGCGATCGCGATTCCCGCGGCCTACTCGATGGCTTTTTTCCCGACCCGCGGCACCGTGGGGCTGCTCAAGTTCATCCTGAGCTCGCGCTATATGCCTGGCGTCGGCGCGCTGATGCCGATCTATATCTGCTACCAGTACTTCGGCCTGCTCGACAGCCGCGCCGGACTGACCGCGATGTTCATGCTGATGAACCTGCCCATCATGATCTGGCTGCTGTACACCAGTATGCGCGAACTGCCGCGCGAGATCCTGGAGGCGGCGCGCATGGACGGCGCCACCGTCGCCGATGAGTTCCGCCATGTGGTGCTGCCGCTGTCGGTCGGGGGAATTGCCTCGACCGCGCTGGTGTGCATGGTGTGGGCCTGGAACGAATCGTTCTGGTCGCTCAATCTGGGCGCCTCCAACGCCGGCACGCTGGCCTGGCTGATCGCTTCCTACTCCAGTCCGGAAGGCCTGTTCTGGGCCAAGCTGTCGGCCGCCTCGCTGATGGCCATCGCACCGATCATGGCGCTGGGCTGGTTCTGCCAGAAGCAGCTGGTGCAGGGCATGACCTTCGGCGCAGTCAAATAAGCGCGGCATCTACAAAAATATAGGACTTGATCATGGCTTACCTGGAACTCAATAATATTCAAAAATTCTTTGGCGATCACCACGCCATCAAGGGCATCGACCTGGCCATCGAAAAGGGCGAGTTCGTCGTCTTCGTGGGGCCGTCCGGCTGCGGAAAATCGACGCTGCTGCGCCTGATCGCCGGGCTGGAAGCGATCGACAAGGGCAGCCTGCAGTTGGACCGGCGCGATATCACCGCGCTGCCTTCCTCCAGGCGCGACCTGGCGATGGTGTTCCAGTCATATGCGCTGTATCCGCATATGTCGGTGTTCGAGAACATGTCCTTCGCGCTCAAGCTGGCCGGGGTGGACCGCGCCGTGATCCGCGAAAAGGTCGACAAGGTGGCCGCCATCCTCGACCTGGGCAAATACCTGGAGCGCACCCCCAAGGACCTGTCCGGCGGACAGCGCCAGCGGGTGGCCATCGGCCGCGCCATCGTGCGCGATCCCAAGGTCTTCCTGTTCGACGAACCGCTGTCCAACCTGGACGCGGCTTTGCGGGTGCAGACCCGCATCGAGATCGCCAAGCTGCACCGCGAGCTGGGCGCCACCAGCATATATGTCACCCACGACCAGGTGGAGGCGATGACGCTGGCCGACCGCGTGGTGGTGCTGCGCGACGGCCAGATCGAGCAGCACGGCGCACCGCTGGAGCTGTACGACCGACCCGCCAACCGCTTTGTGGCCCAGTTCATCGGCACTCCGAGCATGAACGTGGTGCCGGCGGCGGCCCTGCCGCAGCTGGCGGCGCTGGCCGGCGGCGCGGCGCAAGGCGATGGTTTTGTCGGCATCCGCCCCGAACATGTCGCCTTGGATGTGCCGGGGCGGCAGGGACTGGCGGCGACGGTGGACATGGTCGAATCGCTGGGCGTGGAAACGCTGGTCTACGCGCGGCTTGAAAACAATGTGCAGATCGTCGCGCGTGGGAGCGAACGCAGCGGCCTCCAGCCGGGCGACCGCACCGAACTCAGTTTCGACCACGGCAAGGTGCATCATTTCGACCGTCTCGGCACCAGCTACGCGGCAGCCGCAAGGGGGAGCGTATGATGACGGCCGCTTCCTTACCGATGGCCCTGAACCAGTCCTCATTGGCGCGCCTGCCGGCGGGCGTCGCCGGCCCCGCGTATGCGCGCGGCGAGGTCGCGCGCAGCATCGTTCATATCGGCGTGGGTGGCTTCTTCCGCTCGCACCAGGCGGTATATCTGGACCAGCTGCTGCACTTGCCCGGCCAGGCGCAATGGGGTTACTGCGGCGTGGGCCTGCTGGCGCACGATGCCGCGATCCGCGACGCCATGCGCGAACAGGACTGCCTGTACACCGTGGTCGAGCGCAGCGCCCAGGGCGACAGTGCGCGCGTGATCGGCTCGCTGCTCGAATTCCTGTATGCGCCGGATGATCCCGAGGCGGTGCTGGAAAAGATGGCCGATGCCGGCACCCGTATCGTGTCGCTGACGATCACCGAGGGCGGCTATTATGTGAATCAGGGCAGCGGCGAGTTTGACGCCGGACATCCCGACATCGTGTACGAGTTGGCCCATCCGCATACGCCGCGCTGTTCTTTTGGCTATCTGGCCGAAGCGCTGCAGCGGCGTCGCGAGCGCGGCCTGGCGCCGTTCACGGTCATGTCTTGCGATAACCTGCAGAACAATGGGGAGGTGATGCGCAAGATGCTGCTGGCATTTACGCAGTTGCGCGACCCCGGTTTAAGCGCCTGGCTGGCCGAGCACTGCGCCTTCCCGAACAGCATGGTCGACCGCATCACGCCGGCCACCACGGACGAGCACCGCGCGCTGCTGCGCGAACGCTTCGGCCTGAGCGACGCCTGGCCGGTGATGACCGAGCCCTTCCTGCAATGGGTGATCGAGGATCACTTCCCGGGCGGCCGTCCGGCCTGGGAGCTGGTCGGCGCGCAGATGACGGCCGACGTGCTGCCCTACGAAAAAATGAAGCTGCGCCTGCTCAACGCCGGTCATCAGTCCCTGTGCTATATCGGCATGTTGTTCGGTTACGAATTCGCGCACGAAGCGATGGCCGATGCCGGCATCCGCCAGCTGTTCAGCGACCTGATGGACCAGGAGGTGACGGCGCTGCTGCCGGCGGTGGCGGGGATCGATCTGGCGGCCTACAAACGCACCCTGATCGAACGATTCTCCAATCCGGCCATCCGCGATCAGCTGGCGCGCATCGGCACGGAAGGCTCGGCGCGCATTCCCAAGTTCGTGCTGCCGTCGGTGCGCGAGCAGCTGGAGCGGGGTGGTCCGATTGCACTGCTCAGCTTTACGGTGGCATGCTGGTTCCGCTATCTGAATGGCCGCTCCGAGCAGGGACTGGTGCTGCCGCTCAACGATCCCTATGCGCAGCGGCTGCGGGCGCTGGCTTTGCAGGGCGGCGCCGATGCGAGCGCGCTGCTGGCGATGCGCGAGCTGTTCGGCGAGCTATCCGGGCAGCCGCGTTTTGTGGCACAGGTGAGCGCCGCGCTGGCGCGGCTGTACCGCGATGGCGCACGCGCCGCATTGAATGCCGCGCTGACCCCCACGCTGGACTGAACGGGCCGATACCATGTATCTCGGCATAGACCTTGGCACCTCGGAAGTGAAGGTGCTGCTGATCGACCAGGAGCAAACCATCATTGCCAGCGCCCGCGCGGCGCTGGCGATCAGCCGTCCGCGGCCGCAATGGTCGGAGCAGGACCCGGCCGACTGGTGGAGCGCCACCCGGGCCGCCATCGCCACCATTGCGCGCAGCCATCCGCGCCAGTTGGCGGCGCTGCGCGGCATCGGCCTGTCTGGCCAGATGCACGGCACGGTGTTGCTCGACGCGGCTGCTCAGGTGCTGCGTCCGGCGATGCTGTGGAACGACACCCGCGCCGGTGCCGAGTGCGCCGAACTGGAACGGCGCGTGCCGCTGCTGCGTCAAATTACCGGCAACCTGGCCATGCCCGGCTTTTCCGCGCCCAAGCTGTTATGGCTGGCGACCCATGAGCCGGAGCTGTTGCGGCGCACCGCCACCGTGCTGCTGCCCAAGGACTATCTGCGCTTCCTGCTCACCGGCGAGCGCATCTCCGACATGTCCGATGCTTCCGGTACGCTGTGGCTGGACGTGGCCCGGCGCGACTGGTCCGACACGATGCTCGATGCCTGCGGCCTGAGCCGCGCGCAGATGCCGCGGCTGGTCGAGGGCAGCGCGCCCGCTGGCTTGCTGCGGCCCGAGCTGGCGCGCGACTGGGGCATTACCGCCAATGCGGCCGTGGTGGTGGCCGGTGGCGCCGGCGACAATGCCGCCAGCGCGATCGGCATGGGCGTGGTGGCCGCTGGCGAAGGCTTCATCTCGCTGGGAACCTCGGGTGTGCTGTTCGCTGCCAGCGACAGCTACCGCCCCAATCCTGAGCAGGGCCTGCATACCTTCTGCCATGCGCTGCCAGGGCAATGGCACCAGATGGGCGTGATGCTGTCGGCCGCGAGCTGCCTGCGCTGGGTCACGCAGTTGACCGGTGCCGCCAGCGAAGCGCGCCTGCTCGAGGACATCGCGGCGGTCGGTAAAGCGGCGCACCAGGCCGCGCCCCTGTTCCTGCCTTATCTGTCGGGTGAGCGCACGCCGCACAACGACCCGGATGCCAGCGGTGTGTGGTTCGGCCTGCGCCACGACAGCGGCCGCGCCCTGCTGGGCTATTCGGTGCTGGAGGGCGTGGCCTTCGGCCTGCGTGACAGCTATCTGGCGCTGCAGGCGGCAGGGGGCTCGCTGCGCAGCGCCGCGCTGGTCGGTGGCGGCAGCCAAAGCCGCTACTGGGCGCGCCTGCTCGCCAGCGCACTCGATCTGCCGCTGTCGCTCAACAGCGGCGCGGAGGTGGGGGCGGCGCTGGGCGCGGCGCGGCTGGCGCTGCTGGCCGCCAATCCACGCCTGAGCGTGGCCGAGGTCTGTGTCGCGCCCCCTGTGCTGGAACTGATCCTGCCGGAGCCGGAATGGCGGGCCGCGCTGCTGCCGCGCTTTGAACGTTTCCGCGCCCTGTATGGGCAGTTGAGGCCTTTGTTTTGAGTCACTTCGGTTTTGCTATACTCAAGCTGCAGAGACAGGGAAGGGACAGACATGCCAGCCAAGAGCATCCATCACACACTAGAAATGGAGCACGATTGCGTGCGTGATCCGCGCCAGGGTTTTGAGCCGGATGGACGCTATGGCTTCATCCGCTACCTCGAGCACGGCGTGCCCAGTTCGCTGGTGCGCTGGCACTATCACGAGGAATACGAGCTGCACCTGATCTGCGCCAGCAGCGGCAAGGTCTTCGTGGGCGATTACATCGGCCAGTTCGCGCCTGGCCACCTGGTGCTGACCGGTCCGCGCGTGCCGCACAACTGGGTCTCGCTGGATATGCCGGAGGAGGGCGTCAAGCTGCGCGACATGGTGGTCCAGTTCAGCCATGCGCCGCTCGAGCAAATGGCCGCTTCGATTCCCGAGCTGCGCACGGTACTGCCGCTGCTGAGCCGGGCCGCCTACGGCATCGAGTTCTTCGACCTGAGCGAGCAGGCGCGGCGCCGCTTCGAGCGGATACGCGACAGCACCGGCCTGGCGCGCTTCATTGAATTTCTGACCTTGCTCGGCGAACTGGCCGAGAGCAGCAACTACCAGTTGCTGTCGACGGTGCCGATGCAGTCGAGCGACGATGACGACGCGCTGGCGCGCATCAGTTCCGCGGTCAACTTCATCGTGCAGAATTTCAGCAGCCAGTTTTCGATGAGCGATCTGGCGCAACAGCTGGGCATGTCGGAACGCATGTTCACGCGCTTCTTCCGTACTGCCACCGGCAACAGCTTCACCGATTTCGTCAACCGCCTGCGGGTCAACAAGGCCTGCCAGCTGCTGATGGAAACGGAGCGCTATGTGACCAATATCTGCTACGACGCCGGCTTTAATAATGTGGCCAATTTCAACCGCCGTTTTCTCGAACTGAAGGGCATGACGCCGAAGGAATTTCGTCAGCAGGCGTCGGGCCGTTTCGGCGGCTGACGACGCTGCGCAGGCGCTGTCGGCGAGTATCGATTATCGTGTTTTCAGTATCGAACTTGCGCGGGCGCCGCAGTTAGACTTTCTCTCACGATGCAAATAACTGCATCGCCATAACGAGAGGAGATCTTCCATGAATCGCCAGCACATCGCCAACACCGCACGAGGTGCGCCATGAACCGGCTCGCGGGCAAACATGCCTTGCTGACCGGGGCCGGCGGCGGTATTGGCCTGGCCGTGGCCGAAGCGTATCTGGCCGAAGGCGCCAGCTGCACCGTGGCCGACCTGGCGCAGCAAGCGCCTGCCGCGCTGACCGAAGTGATGGCCCGCTACCCGGAGCAACTGCAGTATGTGCGCGCCGATGTGACCGATTTCGCCTCGGTGCAGCAATTGCTGGCCTCCGCGCAGCGCCGCTTCGGGCCGCTCGATATCCTGTTCAATAACGCCGCCGTATTCGATATGGCGCCGCTGCTGGAATCCGATCTGGATATGTACCAGCGCATCTTCGACGTCAACGTCAAGGGCATGTTCCTGGTGATGCAGCAGGTACTGCAAAGCATGCGCGATGGTGGCCGCAGCGGTTCCATCATTAACCTGGCCTCGCAGGCCGGACGGCGCGGCGAAGCCCTGGTGTCGCATTACTGCGCCAGCAAGGCCGCCGTGATCAGCTATACCCAGTCAGCCGCGCTGGCGATGGCGCCGCACGGCATCCGCGTCAACGGCATCGCCCCCGGCGTGGTCGATACGCCGATGTGGGGCCATGTCGATTCCCTGTTCGCGCGCTACGAAGGTCTGCAGCCGGGCGAGAAGAAGCGGGCGGTCGGCCTGGCCGTACCGTTGGGCCGCATGGGCAAGCCTTCCGACCTTGCTGGAGTAGCGGTCTTCCTCGCCAGTGACGAATCTGCCTATATCACTGCCCAGACCATCAACGTTGATGGTGGCAGCGTAATGAGTTAAGCCTCCCCCGAATTTTCACCCGCGGCAGACAGTAAGAACGGAGCGTCCCGGACCGGGCACTCCGGCAGTACCCCTACGTCCATCACTACTACAAAAACATAAACTGAGGAGACCCAATATGAAATACCGCATCCTGAAAGTACTGCCAATGGCGCTGGCGATTGCCGCATGTAGCGCAGCCCAGGCCGGCGATGGTCATGACGAAGACGGCTTCCACGGCTACTTCCGCGTCGGCGCCGGTACCACCAGCGCCGGCTCGCACGGGCCGCAAAGCTGCTATGGCCTCGGTGGGAATACGATGAAGTACCGCTTCGGCAACGAGTGCGACGCGTATATCGAGGGCGGCTACACCAGGGAGATCGCCAAGTCGGACGGCGTGAGTTACGTCGCCACCGTCTGGGCCAATGCCTACAGCCCCAAGTCCGATTTCGGCGACGCCAAGCTAAATGTGTTGAAGGCCTATGTGGAAGCGAAGAATCTGGACTTCCTGAATGGCGGCACGGCCTGGGTCGGCAAGCGCTTCTACAACCGCCCGGACATCCACATGCTCGATCTGCAGTACATCAACTTCAACGGTACCGGCGCCGGCCTCGATCGCATTAATGCGGGACCGGGCAAATTTTCCTATGCCTTCTTCAAGGATAACGACGCCAACGCCTTCGACGCTGGCGGCAAGCTGCTGGGTACCACCGCCGCCACGCGCCAGAACCTGATGTATCAGGATGTGCCGGTCAATCCGAACGGCAGCATCGACATCGCCGCCTCGATCATCACCGCTCAGGGCGACGACAAGCTGGGCAAGGTGCACAATGGCTGGCAGATCTCGGCCTTCCATAAGCAGGACAAGGTGTTTGGCGGTGCGAATACGGTCGGGGTGCAGTATGGCGTGGGACCGGGTACCGGCATCGGTGTGGGCAATGACCGCATCGGTGCATCCGGCAGCACCTTGCTCGGCTCCGACGTCACCCGCTTGCGCATGTTCGACAGCCTGTGGATTCAGCCCGCATGGAACTTCGGCATGGAGATGGTGGTACTGATGCAGCGGGATAAATCGGATGCGGGCGGCTCCAGCACCTGGACCACGCTGGGCGTGCGTCCGGTGTACGCGCTGAGCCAGAACTTCAAGCTGGTGACCGACATTGGCAGTGACCGCGTGACCTCGCCAAACGGCGGTGCGGCACAGCGCCTGACCAAGATCACCTTTGCGCCGACGATCTCGGCGGGCCCAGGGTTATGGTCGCGTCCGGAGTTGCGCGCCTTTGTTACTTATGGCAAGTGGAATGAGGCGGCACGTGCTTCTGTTAATGCAGCCAATAATTCCGGCCCGGTCTATAACAATGGCAGCAGCGGAACTTCTTATGGTTTCCAGGTGGAAGCATGGTTCTAGGCCTTGCCAAACCCGCTGAGGGTTTGCTATAGTTCGCCTCCCCGCAAAACGGCATGTAAATGATGTGGTGCGGGGA
>JABTBR010000102.1 GCA_013284265.1 Oxalobacteraceae bacterium
GCGATTGGCTGGTGGCAGAATTTTACCGGCTCATGCAGGTGGCGGCGAGGTTTTTAGAGGTCGCCTTAAGCGGGCAGTACAAATCTTGCCTCTAAGGTATCCAGCATCTCGAACGTGTTAATCCAGCTGACGCCGAAATGCCTGCAAATGTTTGGAATCAGAAATTTTCGCTTCACGTCTGCGTGAAATGCCTCGTGTGTGACAACGGTGGCTTTAGTCGTCATTGCTTTTGCGATGAGCCAAGGATCTGCTCCCGAAAGGAATTCCTCAACGGCACCAGTCTTCATCGTGGCCGCCTTCCCGAAGACTAGATTGGCAACTTCGCCGAAGTTGATTTGTGTTTCGTCGTCGTCGACCTCAAGAAAGATTTCTGGATTTGCAATGGCCCACTCGGCAAGTTCATCTTTACCTTCCCGTAGTTCTTTGCTGACCGACGTTATGCTGGCGACATCATGGGACTGGTTCTTTTGGATAAGCCAAAGCCAGTAAGCTGGGCACACCGTCATGCTGTAATATCGATTTTTCGCCTCAATCAAAGTGTTCGAATCGAGTAGGTATTTCATTCGTCCACCTTGTTGGCGTATGTGTGAATTTTTGCTGGCTGAACACCGAGGAGCTTCCCTGCATCCCGGAGCAGCAGGCGTCCGCTCAAGGCTTCGGATACGACGGCACGGCTAAACCGTTTGCTGTTTCGCGCTCCAGCACTGCGGTAGAAGTCTCCACCACTACTTTTCTTTTGGCGGAACGCGTCGAGTTCTGCCCGATAGTATTCGTTATACGCCGCAGTCGAAATAAGGGCCAGGTCGCACGCCCTACGGGCAATGACAAGGCGGCTGACATGAAACCTCGCTGCCAACTCAGGAAGGGTATCTATCCAGTTATCTACGGCGCGCCATGTAATTCTAAATTGTTCTTCGGGTACTAAGAACTCACCCGCGACGGCATTGCAGAATGCCTCGTCCTTGCGATTGCTCGATGGCGAAACGCTAGATATGCCTGTGCTACCTATCCACAGATGGGCCAATTCATGCACAAGGGTGAATACCCGGGCGTTCGGCGCGTCAGCGATATTGATAAACACGATTGGGGCGAGCCGGTCACTGATGGCAAAGCCACGGAACTCGCCAACGTCGAGTTTTCGATGGGTATTCGATCCCACCATTCCGCTACGCATGATGAGGATGCCGGCGGCATCGGCAGCACCGACCAGTTGCCGAATGTATTCATCATTACTTTGTTGGACTGGCAAATTATCCACGCCAAGTGTTCTGCGGATGTCGGTCACCACTTCGGATACCTGAGAATCAGTCGAAAACTTTCCGACGAAGGGCAGCGGCGCTTGCTCCTGTTCCTTCAGGTAGTCCAAGTACCACGCTTGCTTGTGTAACACGTCCCGCAAGGTATCGAGTAGGTCGATGCTTGGTTGTGTAGGTGCGACCCCTCCCACTGTGCGCAAATCGGGAAGCGGGAGTACATCTTGAGGAGGTGTCTTTAGGAACAAGAAACCAAACGGGATATGGGCCAAAGTTGCCCAGTGCTGCGCTTGCTTGAAAGTTGGGAGGCTCTCCCCGGATTCCCATTCCACGATTTTGTCAGCCTTCACCGGAAGGCTTTTGGCCAAGTCGTCCGCGCTCAGCCCGGCACGACGGCGAGACCAGGACATTAAGGACGGATTGACTAATGCGTGTGTCATAGTGTTGTTAGGTTAAACCAGCCATCAGCGCATGTCATGTCGTATTTCTGAGCAGCGGCGCCTGAGGGCTTTCAATGGAGCGGGGCCCAGATAGTAAACGAAGACAGAGTCGAACACCTATCAAGGTGGTTGAACGCGATCTTTGAATTGTATACAACTTTGTGTGTGGCATTCGTTCGTTGCCCTGACACGGACTCGACTGTTAAGCCAGGAGTATCCTTTGATAGGGATGAATTCCCGATTACCATAGGTAAGTGGAAGCTAGCTCGAGTTGCTTGCAGCTGGTTCTACAGGGGCGCGCATGCGCATCTTTCAATTTGTCTCCGGTAGACGGATTCCAATAGCTAGACACTAAAAAAATTGGTGATTTTGTCATAGGTTATTGATTTAAATAGGTTTCTAAAAATATGTGCCAACTTCTAGGGATGAACTGCAATGTCCCGACCGACATTGTGTTCAGCTTTACCGGCTTCGCCATGCGCGGCGGCCAGACCGATACCCACCACGACGGCTGGGGCATCGCCTTTTTCGAGGGTGCCGGCGTGCGCCATTTTGTCGACCACCAGGCCGCCGTTGCCTCTCCCGTGGCCGAGCTGATCAAACGCTATCCGATCAAATCCAAGAACGTCATCGCGCATATCCGCAAGGCCACCCAGGGCGTGGTGTCGCTGGAGAATTGCCATCCCTTCGTGCGCGAGCTGTGGGGGCGCTACTGGGTGTTCGCCCACAATGGCGACCTGAAGGACTTCCACCCCGAACTAAACGGCGCCTTCCGCCCGGTCGGCAGCACCGACAGCGAACGCGCCTTCTGCTATCTGCTGCAGCAATTGCGGTCGCGCTTTGGCGACACCCGTCCGCCGCTGGAAGCGCTGCGCGCGGCGCTGGCCCAACTGGTGGCCGAGATCGCCACCCATGGCACCTTCAACATGATGCTCTCGAGCGGCACCGAGCTGTTCGCCCATTGCTCGACCAATCTGTTCTATCTGGTGCGGCGTTATCCTTTCGACACGGCCAAGCTGTCCGACGAGGACGTCAGCGTCGATTTTTCCCAGGTGACCACGCCGAATGACAGGGTGGCCATCATCGTGACCCAGCCGCTGACCACCAACGAGGCCTGGAGCGCATTTTCTCCGGGCGAACTGATGCTGTTTGTCGATGGCATGCCGCTTGTGCCGAATTAGCAAAAAAATACTCCAAGACAAGGCCGGTGTTGCCGTCAAAACCTTAGCGTAAGGGAATAAATGGGGTAAAGTAGAGCCTATTCCCCGGATTGAATCCGGGTGCACTGTAGTAGCGCTTGCGCCCCGCGCGCCCCACCAGACCAGATTGACCACGCAATGATCGATATCTCCAGCAATGACACGACCGCCAAGAATTTGCGCGTGCGCGAATTCTATTTGGGTCGCCAACCGATTTTGGATCGGAATCAGGGCTTGTTCGGCTATGAGTTGTTATTTCGCAACGCTCCCGTCGGTCCCGCCAACATCACCTCGAACCTGACGGCGACCGCGTCGGTGATCGCCCATGCCTCGCAACTGGGCATGGAAAAGACCATCGGCGACGCGCTCGGCTTCGTCAACGTCGATGCCGACGTGATCATGAGCGATATCTTCAGCTTCCTGCCGCGCGAGCGCGTGGTGCTGGAAATCGTCGAAACCATGAAAGCGAGCGAACCGGTACTGACGCGCATGGCCGAACTGGTCAGCCAGGGTTTCCGCTTCGCCCTCGATGATGTGACCGTCGATACCGGCCATGTCAGCGATTTCCTGCCGCTGGTCGAGTACGTCAAGATGGACATGCGCAATCTGCCGCTGTCCAACCTGATGAAACTGGCGCCGCGCTTCAAGCAGGATGGCAAGAAGCTGGTGGCCGAGAAGGTGGAAACCCGCGAGGAATTCAAGAATTGCCTGGACTTGGGCTTCGATTACTTCCAGGGCTATTACTTTGCCAAACCGGTAATCATGAGCGGCAAGAAATTGTCGCCATCACAACTGGCGGTGATGGAGCTGATGACCCTGGTCACCTCCGATGCGGACAATCTGGAGATCGAGCGCGCCATCAAGCGCGACGTGTCGCTGGCCTTGAATCTGCTGCGGCTGGTTAATACGCCCGCCGTGGGCGCGCGCCAGCGCATCGATTCGCTGAGCCAGGCCGTGACCATCCTGGGCCGGCGCCAGTTGCAGCGCTGGCTGCAGATCATGCTGTACGCCGAACCGAGCAAGCGCGGCCATAGCATGACCCCGCTGCTGATGCTGGCGACCACCCGTGGCCGTCTGCTCGAACTGCTGGCCAACAAGCTGCGTCCCAGCCAGCGCGGCGTGGCCGACACCGCCTTCACGGTCGGCATCATGTCGCTGATGGATACCCTGTTCGGCATTCCGATGGCCGAGATCCTGACCCAGATTCCGGTCGGCGAGGATGTGGCCGATGCGCTGATGTTCCGTGGCGGTTTCTATGGCGACCTGCTCAAGCTGGCCGAGTGCATCGAACGCATCGAGGAAATGGAAGACCATATCGTGCCGACCTTGCGCGATCTGGCCATGTCCACCGACGAGCTGGTCGAGCTGGAAATGGCGGCCTTCGAGTGGAGTGATAATGTGGTGCGTTACGCTTTGTAGGTAGCGCGCTGGTAAACCCAAGGCGCAAAGCCGGGGTACGACCCGCCGGGTCGTACCCCAGATTTCAGCCTTGGGTTCTAAAAAAAACGGCTGCCATCGGCAGCCGTTTTCCGTTTACGACAGGTTGGGCGCCAGCCAGCTTTCCAGCTCGGCCTTGCCGACCTTGCGGCGCGCGACCATATCGTTCAGCTGGTCTTCGCCGATCTTGCCGACCACGAAGTACTTCGATTCCGGATGGGCGAAGTAGAAGCCCGACACCGCCGCGCCAGGATACATGGCATACGACTCGGTCAGCTCCATGCCGATTTCCTCGGCCTGCAAGACCTTGAACATATCGGCCTTGACGGTGTGCTCCGGGCAGGCCGGGTAGCCTGGGGCCGGGCGGATGCCGAGGTATTTTTCCGCGATCATGTCGTCGTTGCTGAGGGTCTCGCCGGCGGCATAGCCCCACAGGTCGGTGCGCACGCGCTCGTGCAGGTATTCGGCGAAGGCTTCGGCCAGGCGGTCGGCCAGCGACTTGAGCATGATCGACGAGTAGTCGTCATGCGCGTCCTCGAAGCGCTTCTCGTATTTCTCGATGCCCAGGCCGGAGGTGACGGCGAACATGCCGATGTAATCCTTGATGCCCGAGGCCTTCGGCGCGATGAAGTCGGCCAGGCACTGGTTGGGACGCTGCACGCCATCGACCACCGGCTTGACGCCTTGCTGGCGCAGGCCGTAGTAGGTGAAGGCCACGCTGGAGCAGCTGTCGTCGCTGTAGATCTCGATGTCGTCGTCGTTGACGCTGTTGGCCGGCAGCAGGGCGATCACGCCGTTGGCGGTGAGCCAGCGGCCGTCGATCAGTTTCTTCAGCAGGGCCTGGCCTTCTTCGAAGACCTTGGTGGCGGCTTCGCCGACCACGCTGTCCTTCAGGATGGCGGGGAAGGGACCGGCCAGGTCCCAGGTCTGGAAGAAGGGACCCCAGTCGATGTACTGGGCGATGGTGGCCAGGTCGACATTCTTGAACACGCGGCGGCCGATGAACTTCGGCTTGACCGGCGCGAACGGCAGCGCCATCTTGTTGGCGCGCGCGGCGGCCAGCGGCAGCATCGGCAAGGCCTTCTTGTTGGCGTGCTGCTCGCGGATGCGCACATAGTCCTGCTCGATCTCGTCGATGTACTGGTCGCGGCTTTCCGGCGTCAGCAGCGACTGTGCCACCGACACGGAGCGCGACGCGTCCGGCACGTAGACCACTGGGCCTTCGTAGTTGTGCGCGATCTTGACGGCGGTGTGGGCGCGGCTGGTGGTGGCGCCGCCGATCAGCAGCGGAATCTTCAGCATGCGGAAGTGCGGGTCGCGCTGCATTTCCTTGGCCACATGGGCCATCTCTTCGAGCGAGGGCGTGATCAGGCCGGACAGGCCGATGATGTCGGCGTTCTCCAGCTTGGCGCGCGCCAGGATTTCGGAGCAGGGCACCATCACGCCCATGTTGACCACTTCGAAGTTATTGCATTGCAGGACCACCGAGACGATGTTCTTGCCGATGTCGTGCACATCGCCCTTGACGGTGGCGATGACGATCTTGCCCTTCGGCTTGGCGACGATGCCGGTGCGTTTTTCTTCCAGCAGTTTTTCTTCTTCGATGTAGGGAATCAGGTGGGCCACGGCCTGCTTCATCACGCGCGCCGACTTGACCACCTGGGGCAGGAACATCTTGCCCTGGCCGAACAGGTCGCCGACCACGTTCATGCCGTCCATCAGCGGACCTTCGATCACGTGGATAGGGCGGCCCTTGGCGGCCAGCACCTGCTGGCGCATCTCTTCGGTGTCTTCCACGATCCACTGGGTGATGCCGTGCACCAGTGCGTGCGACAGGCGTTTTTCCACCGTCGCTTCGCGCCATTCCAGATTCTGCGCATCTTGCTTGCCGGCGCCGGCCTTCAAGGTGCCGGCGATGTCGATCATGCGTTCGGTGGCGTCGTCGCGGCGGTTCAGCACCACGTCCTCGACGCGCTCGCGCAGCTCGGCCGGGATGTCGTCGTAGACGCCCATCATGCCGGCGTTGACGATACCCATGGTCATGCCGGCCTTGATGGCGTGGTACAGGAACACGGTGTGGATCGCCTCGCGCGCCGGATCGTTGCCGCGGAAGCTGAACGAGACGTTCGAGACGCCGCCGGAGATCTTGGCGTAGGGCAGATTGTCCTTGATCCAGCGGGTGGCGTTGATGAAGTCGACCGCGTAGTTATTGTGTTCCTCGATACCGGTGGCGATGGCGAAGATGTTCGGGTCGAAGATGATGTCTTCCGGCGGGAAGCCGACCTGCTCGACCAGGATCTTGTAGGCGCGCGCGCAGATTTCGGTCTTGCGCTCGAAGGTGTCGGCCTGGCCCTTCTCATCGAAGGCCATGACGATCACGGCGGCGCCGTAGCGGCGGCACAGCTTGGCCTGGCGGATGAATTCTTCCTCGCCTTCCTTCATCGAGATCGAGTTGACGATGGACTTGCCCTGCACGCACTTCAGGCCCGCCTCGATCACCGACCACTTGGACGAGTCGATCATGATGGGCACGCGCGAGATGTCCGGTTCGGACGCGATCAGGTTCAGGAAGCGGGTCATCGCGGCCAGCGAGTCGAGCATGGCCTCGTCCATATTGATGTCGATGACCTGGGCGCCGTTTTCCACCTGCTGGCGCGCCACGCTGAGCGCCTCGTCATACTGTTCGTTCAAAATCATGCGCGCGAAGGCCTTCGAGCCGGTCACGTTGGTGCGCTCGCCGACGTTGACGAACAGCGAGCTTTCATCGATGGTGAAGGGCTCCAGGCCGGACAGGCGCTGCGCCACCGGCACGTCCGGGATCACGCGCGGCGGCGTGGTGGACAGGATGTTGGCGATGGCGCGGATGTGGTCGGGCGTGGTGCCGCAGCAGCCGCCGGCCATGTTGATGAAGCCGGCGTCGGCGAATTCGCGCAGCAAGGCCGAGGTGTCGGCCGGCAGCTCGTCGAAGCCGGTGTCGCTCATCGGGTTGGGCAGGCCGGCGTTCGGGTAGATGCAGACGAAGGTATCGGCGATCTGCGACAGCTCTTCGGCGTAAGGGCGCATCAGCGCCGCGCCCAGCGCGCAATTGAGGCCGATGGTCAGCGGCTTGGCGTGGCGCACCGAGTTCCAGAAGGCCGGCACGGTCTGGCCGGACAGGATGCGGCCCGAGGCGTCGGTGACAGTGCCGGAGATCATCAGCGGCAGGCGCGGCACTTCCGGATGTTCGTCGAAGAACAGGTCGATGGCGAACAGCGCGGCCTTGCAGTTCAGGGTATCGAAGATGGTTTCGACCAGCAGCACGTCGACGCCGCCTTCGACCAGGCCCTGCACCTGTTCGTGGTAGGCCTTGACCAGCTGGTCGAAGGTGACGTTGCGGGCGGCCGGGTCGTTGACGTCGGGCGAGATCGAAGCGGTTTTCGGCGTCGGTCCGAGCGCGCCGGCGACGAAGCGCGGCTGGTCGGGGGTACTGTATTTATCGCAGGCGGCGCGCGCCAGCTTGGCGGCCTGGACGTTCATCTCATAGGCCAGGTGGGCCATGTGGTAATCGTCCTGGGCGATGGTGGTCGCGCCGAAGGTATTGGTTTCGATCAGGTCGGCGCCGCCGGCCAGATAGCGCTCGTGGATTTCCTGGATGATGTGCGGCTGGGTCAGGGTCAGCAGTTCGTTATTGCCCTTGACGAAGAGTTCGCGCGCCCCGCTGTCGGCGGGCGCCGCGAAATCGATGAAGCGGCCGGCCGGGCCGCCGCGGTAGGCCACCTCGTCCAGCTTGTATTGCTGGATGATCGTGCCCATCGCGCCGTCGAGGATCATGATACGGCGCTGGAGAATCTCGCGCAGCTGGGCATCGGTCTTGGACATGGCGGAACGTGGCACGGTGTTATTCATTTGATACTTTCAAGAGGCGATTTGGAACGTCGGCAGCGGCATTTCAGGGCAATAGCCGGGTCTAAAATTATACGGCATCGGGCTAAGTTCGTTTTTCACAGCAACTTCTCAGCAACATCGGCGCGATATTTGTGCCAAAAAACGCACAAAATTCGTTTGGGGGGAGGGGTGTTGTTGCTGGTTTGAGAGGCGCTGTGGCTGGCGGCGTCGGCAAACTGCTGGCGGGCCGCAGGCGCGGTTTAAAACCCACGGCGTAACCCTGGGGTG
>JABTBR010000103.1 GCA_013284265.1 Oxalobacteraceae bacterium
GACGGGTCAGACCCCAGCTCTTTGCCGTGGGTTCTAAACGCGCCAACGGCCCTTATTTTTTCGAAGCGGCCGCAGCAGCAGCTGCCGCGGCCGCCTTCTTCTCCAACGCCTCCTGCTCAGCCTTGGCCGCATCGGCCGCCTTCTTGGCCTTGGCCGATTTTTTCTCCGCGACATCCTGCTGGCGCCGCTCCGCATCGCGCTGTTTCTTCTCGAACGCGGCCACGTTCGCGGCGCGCTGGCCGGCGCCGGCGGCCTGCTCGGCCTGCTGGCGCTTGAGCTTGGCCTCGTGGCCGGCCTGGCGCTCGGCCAGACTCGGGCCAGTTGGCCGCTTGCCTGCCGCCGCTTCCGGCCCCATGGACTTGGGCAGCTCGATCATGCGGCCGGCCTGTTCATTCTCGTCCTGGCGCAGGCGCTCGGCCAGTTCGCGGTCGCGCTGGTCGACCGAGTCCTTGCGCTTGAAGTGGCTGGCCTCGACTTCGATGGCGCGCAGATCGGCCAGCGCGGCGCGGCGCTCTTCCTTGGCCTTGTCCAGGCAGTTGTTGACGAAGAAGCGCTCGGCGCAGACTTTTTCGCTGTCGGCATAGCGGGCATGCACGGCGGCGCGGTCGCGCGCCACCTCGGCCAGCGTGGCATTGGCCTGCTCCACCGAGTGGGTGGTGGGCACGCGCGGCGCGCCCTGCGGGGCCTGTCCCAGATCCTGGGCCAAACTCGGCAAGGCCAGCGTAACGCCGAGCAGCAGGCAGGCCGCCGGCAGCAGGGTGGCAACTGTTTTCTTCATCAATTCCTCGTGTTCAGGACAGCGCTTCGGCGGCGCCACGCTGTTCCTTGTCCATATATTCGCGCGACTGCATCTCGACGATACGCGAGACGGTGCGGTGAAATTCGTTCGATAGCACGCCATTGGTGTACAGCTCTTCCGGCTCGACTTCGGCCGACATCAGCAATTTTACCTTCTGATCGTAGAACACATCGATCAGCCAGGTAAACCGGCGCGCCTCCGACGACATCGCGGCCGACATCATCGGAATCCCGGACAATATCACGGTATGGAAGCGGCTGGCGATTTCCAGGTAATCGTTCTGCGAACGGGGGCCGCCGCACAGGGTATTGAAATCGAACCAGATGATCGAGCCGGCCCGGCGCAGCGCGCGGATTTCGCGCGCCTCGATGCGGATCGCCGGGTCTTCATCGGCCGTTTCGGCGATGCGCGTATAGGCGTCGCGCAGGGCCTGGTCGGTGTCGGCGCCCAGCGGCGTGTAATACGATTCCACCTGTTCGAGCGCGCGGCCGCGGTAGTCGATGCCGGCGTCGATATTCATCACGTCCAGTTTTTCGTACAGCAGCGCAATGGTCGGCAGGATGCGGTCGCGGTGCAGGCCATCCGGATACAGCAATTGCGGATCGTAGTTCGAGGTCATGATGAAGCTCACGCCATTGTCGAACAGGGCCTTCAGGAGGTTGTACATGATCATCGCGTCGGCCACATCGGAGATGTGGAATTCGTCGAAGCAGATCAGGCGATACTTGCGGGCGATACGGCGCGCCACTTCGTCGAGCGGGTCGGCCACGCCGATCAGCTCATCGAGTTCGCGGTGCACCCCGCGCATGAATTCATGGAAGTGCAGGCGCGTCTTGCGCACCAGCGGCACCACCGAAAAGAAGCTGTCCATCAGGAAGGACTTGCCGCGCCCTACCCCGCCCCACATATACACGCCGCGCGGCACGTCGGGCCGGTTGATCAGGCGTTTAAAGGTGTTCGAGCGCTGGCCCTTGTAGGCCACCCACTCGTCATAGCACAGCTGCAGGCGATCGACCGCGCGGCGCTGGGCCGGGTCTGCCTTGAAATCACGCTGTTCCAGGGCTTGCTGATAAAACTCTTCGACGTTCATTTGACTCATTCTGTGCGCGCAGGTGCCGCGCCAATTTTCAAACCCACGGCGTGCCGGCGCCATCATTAAAACCCACGGCGTGCCGGCGCCATTTTTAAAACCCACGGCGCAAATCTGGGGTCTGACCCGGCGGGTCAGACCCCGGCTCTTTGCCGTGGGTTTTCTCGAAAAAAACGGCGGGCCTGTTAGCCCGCCGCGTACTGCTTAGAAGTTCAAGGAGCGCTTGTCGATCGCCAGCGCGGCTTCCTTGGTCGCTTCCGACAGCGATGGATGGGCGTGGCAGATGCGCGCGATGTCTTCGGCCGAAGCCTTGAACTCCATCGCCACGACCGCTTCCGAGATCAGCTCCGAAGCCATCGGTCCGATGATGTGAACGCCCAGAATTTCGTCGGTCGTCGCATCAGCGAGGAACTTGACCATGCCCGAAGTGTCGCCCAGCGCGCGTGCGCGGCCATTCGCCAGGAAGGGGAAGGTACCGGCCTTGTAGGCCACGCCGGCCGCTTTCAGCTGCTGCTCGGTCTGGCCTACCCACGCGATTTCCGGCGAGGTGTAGATCACCCAAGGGATGGTGTTGAAGTTGGTGTGACCGTGCTGGCCGGCGATACGCTCGGCCACGGCAACGCCCTCTTCTTCCGCCTTGTGCGCCAGCATCGGGCCGCGCACCACGTCGCCCACCGCCCACACGTTCGGCAGATTGGTCTTGCAGTCGCCGTCGACGGCGATGAAGCCGCGTTCGTCGAGCTGCAGGCCGGCCTTGTCGGCGGCCAGGCCGTCGGTGTTCGGGGTGCGGCCGATCGAGATGATCAGCTTGTCGAACACGGCGCTCTGGGCTTCGCCCTTGGCGTTTTCGTATTCCACGGTGACCTGGTTCTTGCCGGTGCTGATCTTGCCGATCTTGCAGCCCAGATTGATGGACAGGCCCTGCTTGGCGAACAGCTTGCCCGCTTCCTTGGCGATCTGCTCATCGACCGCACCCAGGAATACTGGCAGGCCTTCGAGTACGGTCACTTCGGAACCCAGGCGGCGCCAGACGCTGCCCATTTCCAGACCGATCACGCCGGCGCCGATCACGCCCAGCTTGGCCGGTACGGCGTCGATCGCCAGTGCGCCGGTGTTCGACAGGATCAGTTTCTCGTCGAACGGTGCGCCTGGCAGTGGACGCGCGTTCGAGCCGGTGGCCACGATCACGTGCTTGGCGCTGACGATTTCATTGGTCGGCGCGGAGATGCTCAGCTCATAGCCTTCGGCGGTGGCCGGGCCGGTGAAGGCTGCGCGGCCGTGGAAGAAGGTGACCTTGTTTTTCTTGAGCAGGAACAGGATGCCGTCATTGTTCTGCTTGACGACGGTGTCCTTGCGCTTGACCATCTGGCCCAGGTTCAGCGACAGGCCGGCCACGTCGATGCCGTGTTCCTTGAAGGAGTGGCCGGCGTGTTCGAAGTGCTCGGACGATTGCAGCAGCGCCTTGGACGGGATGCAGCCGACGTTGGTGCAGGTGCCGCCTGGTGCCGGGCCGCCCTTGGCGTTTTCCCATGCGTCCACGCAGGCGACCGAGAAGCCCAGCTGGGCCGCGCGGATGGCGGCGATATAACCGCCAGGACCGGCGCCGATGACTACTACGTCAAATTGTTTGCTCATGTTTTTAATTTCCAATCAGTTCTTCGTCCGGGACGAAGATCCATAACAGTAGGTAGATCAGCAGGCCGAAGCCGAAGGACAAGGTGAACAGCACAAACACCAGGCGCCAGATCCAGGATTCCATGCCGGTCGACACACCCAGGCCGCCGCACACGCCACCGAGCACGCGGTCGCGCTGCGAGCGGCGGAAGCGGTTCAAATCCTGGCTGATGTCGCTGCCGGCGCCGGAGTCGCCGATGCGGGCGGGTTCCTTGTCCAGCAGCCTGGCCTTGGCCTGGGCGAATTCGGTATCGCTCAGGGCACCGGCCTGGTGCAGCTCGTGCAAACGCTTGATTTCTTCGGAGACAGACATTGTGACCTCTCTAAGAAACCCCGGCGGCGGCGAGCGGCATCAGGCGGATAGCCTGGCGCCGGCGCGGCCGGGGTGGGACTGCGACGTTGAATTACAGGTCCAGCAGCAGGCGCGCTGGATCTTCCAGGGCTTCCTTCATCGCGACCAGGCCCAGCACGGCTTCGCGGCCGTCGATGATGCGGTGGTCATACGACATGGCCAGGTAGTTCATCGGACGTATCACGATCTGGCCGTTTTCGACAACAGCGCGGTCCTTGGTGGCGTGTACGCCCAGGATGGCCGATTGCGGCGGGTTGATGATCGGGGTCGACAGCATGGAGCCGAAGGTGCCGCCGTTCGAGATCGAGAAGGTACCGCCGGTCAGGTCTTCCAGGGTCAGCTTGCCGTCCTTGGCCTTGGCGCCGAATTCGCCGATTTTCTTCTCGATGTCGGCGATCGACATCTGGTCGGCATTGCGCAGGATAGGCACCACCAGGCCGCGCGGCGAACCGACTGCGATACCGATGTCGAAGTAGCCGTGGTAGACGATGTCGTTGCCATCGACCGAAGCGTTGATGATCGGGTATTTCTTCAGCGCGGCGACGGCGGCCTTGACGAAGAAGGACATGAAGCCCAGCTTGACGCCGTGCTCTTTCTCGAACTTGTCTTTGTACTTGTTGCGCAGTTCCATGACCGGCGCCATGTTCACCTCGTTGAAGGTGGTCAGGATCGCGTTGGTCGACTGCGACTGGATCAGGCGCTCGGCGATACGGGCGCGCAGGCGGCTCATCGGCACGCGCTCTTCCGGACGCTCGCCCAGGTTAGGCGCGGCAGGCGCGGCCACTTGCTGCAGGGCCGGTTTGGCGGCCGCTGGTGCCAGTGCGGCAGGCGCTGCTGGCTTGACGGCCACGGCGGCCAGGGCGTCGCCCTTGGTCACGCGGCCATCTTTGCCGGAGCCGGCCACTTGCGAGGCGCTCAGATTGGCTTCCGACAGGATCTTGGCGGCGGCTGGCATGGCGACGTCGCCCTTGTTTGCTGCTGCTGGTGCTGCGGCGGCGGCAACGCCGGCGGCCGGTGCGGCGGACACTTCCAGCGGGCTCACTTTGGCCGAGCCTTCGGTGTCGATGATGGCGATGATTTCGCCGGCGACCACGGTGCTGCCGTCGCCCTTGAGGATCTGGACGATCACGCCGGCGTTCGGCGCAGGCAGTTCCAGGACCACTTTATCGGTTTCGATGTCGATCAGGTTTTCGTCGCGGCTGACTGCTTCGCCGATTTTTTTATGCCAGGTCAGCATGGTCGCTTCTGCGACCGATTCCGACAGTTGGGGAACCTTGACTTCGATTTGTGCCATGTAAAACTCCGTAAATTTTGTTGTCGCGGCGCCGCCCTGGCTGCTATCGGCTGGGGCGGCGCTCCGTCAGTAGGTGATGCTTATTTGGTCAGGATGAAGCCCTTGAGCTTCGAGAACGCCGTTTCCAGCAGGTCTTTCTGCTGAGCGTAGTGCTTGTCGTAGTAACCCACGGCAGGCGACGCCGATGCGGGACGGCCGGCGTAAGCCAGACGCTGACCGGTTTCCAGGCCCTCGAAGATGTTGTGCTGAATCTGGAACCATGGGCCCTGATTCTGCGGTTCATCCTGTGCCCACACCACTTCCGTCAGGTTCGGGAACTTTTTCAGTTCCGCGGCAAACGATTTGTGCGGGAAGGGGTACAGCTGCTCGACACGGACGATGGCCGTATCGGTCTGGCCGCGCGTCTTGCGGGCGTTGACCAGATCGTAGTAGACCTTGCCGGAGCAGGCCACCACGCGCTTGACCTTCTTCGCGTCGATCTTCTCGTCCACTTCGCCGATGACGGTGTGGAAGGCGCCCTTGGCCAGTTCGGTCAGTGGCGAACCCGCGTCCTTGTTGCGCAGCAGCGATTTCGGGGTCAGGATGACCAGCGGCTTGCGGAACTGGCGCACCATCTGACGGCGCAGCAGGTGGAAGATCTGCGATGCGGTGGTTGGCTGCACCACTTGCATATTGTTGTCCGCGCACAGTTGCAGGAAACGCTCGGGACGGGCGGAGGAGTGCTCCGGCCCCTGGCCTTCGTAACCGTGCGGCAGCATCATGACCAGGCCCGAAGCGCGGCCCCACTTCACTTCGCCGGAGCTGATGAACTGGTCGATCACCACTTGGGCGCCGTTGACGAAGTCGCCGAACTGGGCTTCCCAGATCGTCAGCGTGTTCGGTTCGGCGGTCGAGTAGCCGTATTCGAAGCCCAGTACCGCTTCTTCGGACAGGACCGAGTCGATCACGGTGAACGGCGCCTGGCCGTCGGCCACGTTTTCCAGCGGCACATAGGTGCCCGCATCCCAACGCTCGCGGTTCTGATCGTGCAGCACGGCGTGGCGGTGCACGAAGGTACCGCGGCCGGCATCCTGGCCGGTCAGGCGCACGGCGTAGCCGGAAGCGGCCAGCGAAGCGTAAGCCAGGTGTTCGCCCATGCCCCAGTCCAGGTTCAGTTCGCCGCGGCCCATGGCAGCGCGGTCGCCCAGTACCTTCTCGACCAGCGAGTGGACCTTGAAGCCTTCCGGCACGGTGGTGATGCGGGTGGCCAGACGTTTCAGTTCGGTCATCGGCACGGCGGTGTCGGCCGAGTCGGTCCACTTGCGGTTCAGGAACGGCAGCCAGTCGACCGCGTACTTGTTCTTGAAGTTGGAGATGACCGGATCGACGGTGTGCTTGCCGGCGTCCATCGCATCGCGATAGGCCGCAACCATCTGATCGCCGCCGTCGGCGGCAACCACGCCCTGGGCAGCCAGTTTGTCCGCGTACAGCTTGCGGGTGCCTGGGTGCTGGCCGATTTTCTTGTACATCAGCGGCTGGGTCAGCGCAGGCGTATCCTGCTCGTTGTGGCCCAGTTTGCGGTAGCAGATGATATCGACGACGATATCCTTCTGGAACTGCAGGCGGTAATCCATGGCGATCTGCGACGCCAGCACCACGGCTTCAGGATCGTCGGCGTTCACGTGCAGTACCGGCGCTTCGATCATCTTGACGACGTCGGAGCAGTAGATGGTCGAACGCGCGTCGCGCGGATCGGAAGTGGTGAAACCGATCTGGTTGTTGATCACGATGTGCACCGTGCCGCCCGTGCCGTAGCCGCGGGTCTGCGCCAGATTCAGCGTTTCCATGACAACGCCCTGGCCTGCGAAGGCGGCGTCGCCGTGCACCAGGATCGGCAGCACTTGCTGGCCCAGGGTGTCGCCGCGGCGATCCATACGGGCTTTGACCGAACCTTCAACGACCGGGTTGACGATTTCAAGGTGCGAAGGGTTGAACGCGAGCGACAGGTGGACCGGGCCGCCGACGGTGGAGATGTCGGACGAGAAGCCCTGGTGGTATTTCACGTCGCCGGCCGGCAGGTCGTCGCCATGCTTGCCTTCGAATTCTTCGAACAGCTCTTTCGGGCTCTTGCCCAGGGTGTTGACCAGAACGTTCAGGCGGCCGCGGTGGGCCATGCCGATAACGATCTCCTGCACGCCTTTTTCGCCGGCGCGCTGGATGATTTCATCGATCGACGCGATGAAGGTCTCGCCGCCTTCGAGCGAGAAACGCTTCTGGCCGACGTATTTGGTGTGCAGGTAACGCTCCAGGCCTTCAGCGGCGGTCAGGCGTTCCAGGATGTGCTTTTTCTTTTCCGGGGTGAAGCTCGGGGTCGAACGGATCGACTCCAGACGCTCCTGCAGCCAGCGCTTTTCGGCCGGATCGGAGATGTACATATACTCCGCACCGATGGAGCGGGTGTAGGTATCGCGCAGGAAGTTGGTCAGGTCGCGCAGCGAGGCGGTTTCCGGGCCAAAGTAGGTATTGCTGATATTGAAGACGGTATCCATGTCCGCATCGGTGAAACCGTAGAAGCTCGGTTCCAGTTCAGGGATCGATGGACGCTCCTGGCGCTGCAGCGGGTCCAGATTGGCCCAGCGCGAGCCGAGGTAGCGGTAAGCGGCGATCAGCTGGGTCGCGGCGACACGCTTGCGGCCCATTTCGGCGTCGGCGGAGGCAACCACGGTGCGGATAGGACCGGCTTTCGCGCGTTCGGCGAAGGAGGCGATGACGGAGGCGTGGCCCACGTCCGGCTTGTTGGAGCCGTCGACTGCCGGCACGTGTTGCATGGCGTCGAAGTACGAGCGCCAGTTGTCTGGTACGGAACCCGGGTTGTTGAGGTACGCTTCGTACAGCTCTTCAACGTATGGAGCGTTCCCACCAAACAGGTAGGAGTTGGAACTATGTTGCTGCATCATATTGCTCACCTTTCTTCGCGCTTCGCGAGATTAGCGGGTTAATCTAACCTTCCGCGACACGGCCTGACCGGTTAGCGGATTGCACATCAAGTTGTGGGGAAGGGCTCTGTTTCTTTCGGTAGATCTAAAAATGGTCATTCAGGATAGCACGCGGTATTGTATCCCAACAACCGTTTGCATACTTAAAACCCGCGATAATTGTTTGTACGTAGGTGATACCGAAACGCGAGCGGCGGCCCGTGCAGCCTTGATCGGCCGGTTTGCGGGCCGCCGGCAGCCGCCAAAAACCCACGGCGCACCCCTGGGGTCTGACCCGGCGGGGCAG
>JABTBR010000104.1 GCA_013284265.1 Oxalobacteraceae bacterium
CGCGGGGCCCCACCCCAGGGGTACGCCGTGGGTTTAAAAGGAGTGCCCCGTCACGTTTAGGACAAGCTAAAAATCAAACCCCAACAGGCCGCGCCAGCGGATTCGGCGTCGGCTCCTCCACCTTGCTCAGCAAATTCCGGTCGATATGGTGGAAAGGCTCATCCTGCCCGCGGATCAGCATCACCGTATCCTCCTCATAGCCCCAGGTGCCGTCGTCATTGATGGTCACCTTGATGCGGTACTCCACCGTCTTGAAGCCATATTCCAGGAAGGGATTGGAGCGGATGCCGTAAGTGTCCGACTCGCGCAGCGCCACCAGCTCGAACGATTTCGCGTCCGGACTGGCTACCCCTGAAGCCATCGCGATCTGCCCGCGCGGAATCGCCAGTGTCTGGATCACGGTATTGGTGGCCGGTTCCCACAGCCAGTAACCGACCTGCTCATGGTAGGTTTTGACCTGATCCGGCTTGGTGATCATGATCAGATAACGCAGCCCATAAAACAGCTGCGGACCATTGGTCACGGGGTCGATCGGCTGCAGCTCGATGCGTTCGACGAAAGCCTGCTTGCGCGGGCCGTCCGCCTTCGGTTTGATGTCCAGCCCCCGAGTCCCTGTAAACACGCCCGCCATGGCCCGCAGCGGGCCGAGATTGTTCAAGGTGTTGACGTCGACGTTGCTCGGTTCGGTGTAGATATCCTGGGAAAATTCGCTCATGCCTGGTCCGTATCTGGGGTGGGTAAAAGCCTGCCGCCCATTGTATGACGGCGGGCATGGGAATGGTCAGCCTGTCAGCCAGCAATCAAGCGCACCTCGACGCGGTTGCGTCCCGCCGTGTATTCATAACGCAGGGCCTGCGCCAGCTGGCGGATCAGCAGCAGACCGGCGCCGCCCACCGGCTGCAATTCGATCGCCAGTCCGGGCTGGGGCGCCACGCCGGCCGGCCCGTCACTGAGCGGATTGAAAGGGGGCGCCTGGTCCTCCAGCCAGAACACGCCAGGCGCCACCGCGAGCCACACGCTATGGGCGCTGTCGCCGCCATAGCCATGCAGCACAGTGTTGCGAAAAAGCTCCTCCAGAATCAATTCGGCGCGCGCCAGCTGCGACTCGGACAAGCCGCCCACGCGCAGGCCCTCGGCCACGAAGGCGAGCGCCTCGGGCACGGCGTCCAGACGGGCCGGGAAGCCGCGCTGCGGCGTGCAGTTTTCGCCACTGGCCGCGCCTAAATTGATTCCTTTTTGCTCCATACAAGCATATTATCGGATTGCCTATCTGAGGAGAAGAACGATGAACGGCAAGCGACGTATCATCCTGGCCACGGCGTCTGCGGCCCTGCTGCTGCACACAGCCCTTGCCCCGGCTCCGGCCATGGCCGCGGACCAGCCAGCGGGCACGGTCAAGACCAGCAAGGGCACGGCCGCGATCGAACGCGCTGGCCGCAAGTTCCCGGCCGCGCCGGGTGCCGCGGTGCTGGGCAGCGACCAGATCGTGACCGGCGCCGACGGCAGCGTAGGCGTCACGCTGCGCGACGAAACCCTGCTTTCGGTTGGCCCCAACAGCAAGGTATGGCTGGAAAAATTCGCTTTCGATTCGACCACCCACGAAGGTGCGCTGAACGCCACCGTCAAGCGCGGCACCATGGCCGTCATTTCGGGCAAGCTATCGAAGCAGTCGCCCAGCGCGGTGCAGTTCCGCACCCCCAGCGCCATCCTCGGCGTACGCGGCACCGAATTCCTGATCGACGTCGGCGACACGGAGCAGTGATATGTTCATCATGCTGGCATGGATAGTCTGCGCCCTGGCCGCCGTCAGCCAGATCCACCCGCCCACCGAAAAAATCACACTGCTGCCCAGCCAGGATGGCCGCCCCAGCGCGCTGGTGATCATCTCGTCGAGCGGCGAGACCGTACTGGACCAGCCCTTCCGCAGCGCCAGCATCGCCCGCGGCGGGCAGGTCAATACCACCAGCGACGAAGCGGCCGCGATCCAATCCCGTTATGGCACGACCCTGGCGGCGCTGCCGCAGCGCGCGGCCGCCTTCCTGGTCTACTTCGACACCGCCACCGACGTGCTGGTGCCGGAATCGGCGGCCCGCCTGGCCCGCATCCAGCAGGACCTGGCTGGCCGGCCGGCACCCGAGATCATGGTAATCGGCCACACCGACAGCGTCGACACGCCGGCCTATAACGACACGCTCTCGCTCAAACGCGCCGAGACGGTCAAGGCCATGCTGGTGGAAGCGGGCATCGCCCCCGAGCGTATCGGCGCGGCCGGACGCGGCGAGCGCGAACTGCTGATCCCCACCAAAAACGGTGTGGCCGAACCGAAGAACCGGCGCGTCGAGATCCGGGTGCGCTAGGCTTTTTCCGCCGACGCGCCATTCCAGCGCAGCACCAGCAAGGTCAGGTCATCGGAAGGCGCCGCCGCACCCACATGGCGGCGCACATCTTCGCGCACGGCACTGACGACGGCCGAGGGAATGGACGCACCCGCCGCACCGAGCGCTTCATCGACCGCTGGCGCCGCAATGGCCCCTGTCCGGAACTGGCCATCCGCTGCCCCCGGCAAGCGCGCCTGGCTCGCCAGCAGCAGGTCGAGCCGCTCATTGCCATACAACTGGCCGTGCGCGTCCATCGCTTCGGTGATGCCGTCGGTGCTCAGGCACAGGCACTCGCCGGCCTGCAGCAGGTAGCGCTGCACCGGGTAGTCGAAGTCGTCCATGACACACAGCGGCGGCCCGTCGGCCGCTTGCAGACGCTCCACCCCGCCATCGACGCGCAGCCGGCGCGGCGCGTCGTGGCCGGCGTTGCAGAGCAAAACCTCGCCGCTGGAAGCGTCCAGTATCCCCGCCACGCTGGTCACGAACAGCATCTCCGGATTTTCGCGCACCAGCTCGCGATTGGCGTGCTTCATGAAGACCGCCATATCGGCCGCGCCGCGCAGGGCGATGCTCTTGGACAGGGCCTTGGCCACCACCATGAACAGGCTGGCCGGCAAGCCCTTGCCGGACACGTCGCCGATCATGAAGAACACCCGGTCGCGGTCGAGCATGAAAAAATCATACAGGTCGCCGCCCACTTCGCGCGCCGGTTCCAGCAAGGCGTCGAGGGAAAAGCGCAGCTCGCCGGGGAAGGCGCTGGCGGCCACCGGCAGGCTGGCCATCTGAATCCGATGCGCCGCGCCCAGCTCACCGGCGGCCTTGGCGGCCGACTCGCGCGCCAGCTGCAAGGCCCGGTCGCTGCGCTTGCGCGCGCGCACCGCGGCGGCCAGCATACTGGCCAGCAGCGACAGGCCAACCGCGGTCAGCGCGGCCAGTACGGCCGCCGCATCGAACAACCAGCCGCGCATGAACAGCGCCGCGCCCGCCCCGCCGACGCCGGCGCACATTCCCGCCGCCAGCATGAGCGACCATGCCAGCCGCAGGCGCGGCATGGCGGCGATCAGCGCCAGCGCCAGCACGCCAAAGCAGGCCAGCTCGGCCCAGCGCATCCAGTCCGGCCGGCGCAAGAAACTGCCGTCAAAAAAACTTTCGATCAACTGCGCATGGACATCGACACCGGGCAGGAAGTCGCCGCGCGCATTGGTCTTGTAGTCCATCAGCCCCAGCCCCGTCAGCGCCACGATGACGATCTTGTTCTCCAGCGCGCCCGGCTCGAGCCGGCCCTCCATCAAGTCCAGCGCCGACACATAACGGGCCGGGGCCGGCGCCGAGAAATTCACCCACACGCTGCCATCGGACAGCGTGGGCACGTGCAGGTCCCCAACCGACACCGCCGCCACGCCGTGCGCGTCCAGCGTCACTTCCAGCGCCTCCGCGCCGGTGGCCACGCGCAGCAATTCCATCGCCAGCGAAGGCAGTAGCGAGTCGCCGATCGCCGCCACCAGCGGCGCCCGCCGCACGATACCCTTTTCCAGATCGGCCGACAGCAGCCCCTGGCCGCTGGCCGCCGCCTGCATCAGGGACAGGCTGGCCAGCGCCTGCGGATAGCGCCGCACATGGTTCAGGGCCGCACCGCCCTGCTCGCGCAGCGGCCACACCCGCAAGGCCGCGCTGGTACTGGGCGCAGGATGATTGAAACCGGCGGCCCCCAGCACCACCGGCGCGCGCCGCATCGCCGCCGCCAGCAGCGCGTCATTGGCCGGCAGCGCCAGCAGCTCCATGCTCAGGGCTGGCGAAACCACCCGCGCCGCCAACGCTTCGGGCGAGGTCATGTCCGCCTCCGGCATCATGATATCGAGGCCGATCGCCAGCGGGCGCTGCGCCGCCGCGTCGGTGATCAGGTCCGCCAGCCGCGTGCGCGGCCAGGGCCACTGGCCGTAGGCCTTCAGCGCAGCCTCGTCGATGGCGATGATCTGCACCGGGCCGGAACGACGGGTGCGCGGCAGCAGGCTTTGGTAGGTATCGAACAGGTCTAGCCGCAGCGTAGGCACTGGCCCGTCGCCCGGCAGCGCCAGCGCGCCGGCCAGCAGCAAGGCGATGGCGCCCGCCAGCGGCCGTCCCTGGCCGGCGCGCAGTCCACCCAGGCCACGATTGATCAGGCGCCGCGGCATGGCGGCGCTAGAGCTCGATTTCCATGCCGTCGTAGGCGGAGACGATCTGCAGCGGCGCCTCGCCGGTGATCTCGGCATAGCGCCGGGTTTCGGCCAGCACCCGCGCGATCTGGGCGTCGTCGTAGATCGGCTCGTGGTGGAACAGGCAAAGCTGCTGCACCCCCGCCAGCTGGCACAGTTCGACGCCCACCACATTGCTCGAGTGGCCCCAGTCGGCCTTGACCGAGATCGAGTCGGCCAGCGAATACATGGCGTCGAAAATCACCAGATCGGCATCGCGGAAAAAGTCCACGAAGGAGATACGCTCGGCCGCGTTATCGAGCTTGTGCTCGGAGTCGGTGGAGTAGATCAGCGTGCGCCCGCCGTGTTCGAGCCGGTAGCCGTAGGAGTCGCCCGCATGCAGCTGCAGCTTGGCCGTCACGCGCAAGCCCTTGATATCGAGGGGCACGCCCGGCTTCATCTGGCGGAATTCGATGGTCGCGCCCAGCTGGTCGAAGCCGACCGGAAAGCTGATCGGCTCCTGCTGGCGCCGGAACGCCGTCTCCAGCTGCGCGTGGCAGCCATAGATGATGATGCGGTTGCCCGGTATGTAAGCGGGCGTAAAGAAGGGGAAACCCATGATGTGGTCCCAGTGCAGATGGGACATGAACACATGGTAGGTCTGCGGCTTGCCCGGCCCGTAGCGGCCCAGCATGGCCCCGCCGAAGGGACGCAGGCCGGAACCCATGTCCAGCACCACGTGCTCGGTACTGGCGGCGTCCCACACCTCCACTTCCACGCAGCTCGAATTGCCGCCGTAGGTGCCGCGCACGTCGAAGCCCAGTTGGTCCACATAGGCTTGCACCTTGGCGCTGCTGTCCAGATCGAGGCCGATCGCCCCTTCCAGCGCGCTGACCAGCTTGGCGCGGATCTGGCGGTGGTTCAAGGCCACCGGCAGGGAACCGCGCGCGCCCCAGATGCGCGCCTTCATGCCGCCGCGCCGCAGGCGGCCAGCGCCGCCGCGCGGTCGGGGAAGATCTCGAACAGCATGTCGAAGCGGCTGATCGTAAACACTTCCAGCACCAGCGGCGTCAGCGCCGCCAGCACCATCCGCCCGCCCTGGGCCTTGACCTGCTTGATGGCGATCATCAGCGCGCGCAAACCGATGCTGCTGATGTAGTTCACCTGCGAAAAATCGATCAGCAGCGCCACACCGGCAGCGGTGCAGTCGCGCAAGTGGGGATCAAGGGCAAGTTTAAAGGCATCGGCGTGGCTGTGGTCGATGCGGCCCGCAGGGCTCAGCACCAAGGTGCGGCCCGCTTGTAGTGGCGAAAGTTCCATTTTCAGGCTACCTGCTCAGTGCGGCTCCGGCAGAACCGCTATCTCGAAAGTGTAGCAAATTGCGGACTGGACTAGTTACTTTTTTGCATCTTTTGGGAGATCTGAGCAACAGTTGCGTAAAAAAAATGCAAGCTTGGCCTTACTTGGGCATGGGCAAAAAAAAACCGCCATTGCTGGCGGCTGAAGGCTGAGGGAAACTCGATTAGAGCAGACCCGGCCATTGGCCGTCCTGCTCTGCATCAATATCGAGCTTAGCCGTTAAAGCCCTTGCCTTCCGCAGCCAGCTTGACCAGCAGCGGCGCCGGCTTCCAGGCCTGGCCTTGATGGCCTTTCGAGTATTTCTCGATCGCGTCCAGCACATTCGGCAAACCCACGGTATCGGCGTAGAACATCGGACCACCGCGGAACAGCGGGAAGCCATAGCCGGTCAGGTAGACCATGTCGATATCGGAAGCGCGCATCGCAATGCCCTCTTCCAGGATCAGCGCCGCTTCATTGACCATCGAGAACACCAGGCGCTCGACGATTTCCTGATCGCTGATCTTGCGGCGGGTCAGGCCCAGGTCGGCCGAATGCTTGACGATCATGGCATTGACCTGCTCGTTCGGGTAAGCCTTGCGGTCGCCCGCCTTATAGTCGTACCAGCCGGCGCCGGTTTTCTGGCCGAAACGGCCCATTTCACACAGCAGGTCGGCGGTCTTGGAATAGCTGATTTCTGGCTTTTCCACATAACGGCGCTTGCGGATATACCAGCCGATATCGTTGCCGGCCAGATCGCTCATGCGGAAGGGACCCATCGCAAAGCCGAATTTTTCCATGGCCTTGTCGACCTGCTCGGGCAAGCAGCCCTCTTCCAGCAGGAAGCCGGATTGACGGCTGTATTGCTCGATCATGCGGTTGCCGATGAAGCCGTCGCACACGCCCGACACGACGCCGGTTTTCTTCAGTTTCTTGGACAGCGCCAGCGTCGTGGCCAGCACATCCTTGCCGGTGGCGCGGCCGCGCACGATTTCCAGCAGCTTCATCACGTTGGCCGGGCTGAAGAAGTGGGTACCGACCACGTCCTGCGGACGCTTGGTGAAATTGGCGATCTGGTCCAGATCCAGGGTGGAGGTGTTGGAGGCCAGGATCGCGCCCGGCTTCATCACTTCGTCCAGTTTCTTGAACACGGTTTCTTTCACGCCCATGTCTTCGAATACGGCTTCGACGACGATATCGGCCTGGCCGATTTCCGCGTAGTCCAGGGTGCCGCTGATCAGGGCGATGCGCTGGTCGAATTTCTCCTGCGTCAGCTTGCCTTTTTTCAGGGTGTTTTCGTAGTTCTTGCGGATGGTCGCCAGGCCCTTGTCCAGCGCTTCCTGCTTGGTTTCCAGCAGTTTCACGGGAATGCCGGCGTTGACGAAGTTCATCGCGATGCCGCCGCCCATGGTACCGGCGCCGATCACGGCGGCCGACTTGATGGCGCGGGTCGGGGTGTCGGCTGGCACATCGGGCACCTTGCTGGCCACGCGCTCGGAGAAGAAGGCGTGACGCAGGGCTTTCGATTCGGTGGTCTGCATCAGTTTCAGGAAGCGCTCGCGCTCGAACTGGATGCCGTCGTCAAACTTCTTCGTGACCGACGCGGCCACGGTTTCCACGCACTCCAGCGGCGCCGGGAACGGACCCGACATGGCTTTGACGGTGTTGCGGGTAAATTGCAGGAAAGCTTCGTGGTTCGGGTAGTCGACTTTGAGGTCGCGCACTTTCGGCAGCGGACGGGTATCGGCCACCTTGCTGGCGAAGGCGACCGCCGCAGTCAGCAGATCGGCATCGGCGGCCAGCACTTCGGAAAACAGCGCGGTCTTGGCCAGCTTTTCCGACAACACCGGGGTGCCGGAGACGATCATATTGATCGCCATTTCCAGACCCAGCACGCGCGGCAGGCGCTGGGTACCGCCGGCGCCCGGCAGCAGGCCGAGTTTGACTTCCGGCAGCGCGATTTGCGCGCCCGGCATGGCGATGCGGTAATGACAACCCAGCGCCAGCTCCAGTCCGCCACCCATGCAGACGGTGTGGATCGCGGCCACCACCGGCTTGCTCGAACCTTCGGCGGTGGCGATCAGCGTCGCCAGGCTAGGCTCGGCCAGCGCGGCCGGGGAATTGAATTCCTTGATGTCGGCGCCGCCCGAAAAGGCCTTGCCGGCACCGGTGATGACGATGGCCTTGATGGCATCGTCCGCCTGGGCCTTCTTCAGGCCGGCGACCGCGGCGGCGCGGGTGGCGTGCCCCAGGCCGTTGACCGGCGGATTGTTCAAAGTAATGACGGCAACACTGCCGCTAACGTGGTATTCGGCGCTCATGTCTCTTCCTTATTAGTCTGATGAAAACGGAATTCGGGTTCTGCGAGAAAGCTCACTATACCGCATAAAAAGAACGATCGTATTATTTTTTTGTGAGGGAAGCGCAAAGCGTGTGCACCGGCGCCGCGCCGAG
>JABTBR010000105.1 GCA_013284265.1 Oxalobacteraceae bacterium
CCGGGGTCTGCCCCGCCGGGTCAGACCCCAGGGGTACGCCTTGGGTTTTAACAGGCGCAGGTGGCCCGCCAGCGCTTACTGCTGCAGGGGCTGATCGGCCTTGACGGCAGGCTCCGACAGTGCCGGTGCCGGTGCCGGTGCTACTGCAGGTGCAACCGCAGTTGCAGTTGCAGTTGCAGTTGCAGTTGCACCCGTATCCACCTTAACTTCCTTAACCGCCGACGCCGCCAAATCATCATAATAATTCGCACAACCACGCGCGCTCGCCATCCCCTTGAGGAAGGCGCGCCGCGCGCCACCGGCCAGCAGCGCTTCTGCCACTTCGCGGGCGCGGCGCTCAGCACCGCTCAGCTTGCGTATCCAGCTGCGAAAGGGAACCACGCCCTCCACCGTACGCTGAAAAGCACCGATCACGGCATCCCCGGCGGCATCGCCGCCCCGCTCCATCAAACCGCGCTCGCCATCCTTCCCAGGCGCATCGATGTCCGGGCCGATAACCGCGTCCAGGGCACGCACTTCGGCGTACAGCGTGGTACAGCTCTGATCGGCTGGCACAAAATACGGCTTTTGCTTGGCTTCCTGCAAGATGGCCGGAATCGCATCCTGAGCCAGGTTCAGATCGCGCAACGGTGTGGTGGCCGCTTCGCCTATGCGGTTCTGCATCGGCTCAGCCTGTGCTGCCTGCGCAAGAGTGAAGGCCAGCAATGCGCAATGGATAGGTTTCATGTCGACGAGAAAGTAAGAGGAAAGCAGTATCTTACTAAAAAATACACACTCCCCCTACCTTTTCAGCAACCGTGCGCACATTCAATCGCAACAATATTCAAAACCGTTGGATTTCACGCGCAACAATTCCTCTGCTTACAGGCCGGCGCTGGCCTGCGCCTTGGCAACAGCCGGCAGTGCCGCCGTCATGTCGACCCAGCTTTGCGGCTGCGGCTTGTTACGCTCGCGCACGCCGAAGAAGCTCACCACCAGCTCGCCATCCTTGTCGAAGAACTCGACCGAGGTCACACCGGCGCGCTTGATCACCCAGCCGCTGTTGAAGGCGCTGTCGCGCAAATGCAGATTGAACTCGGGATCGAGCACATTGAAGAAGCCGCCACCTTCCGCCACCTTGCCGACCTTGCCGCTGAAGATCTGGATCACCGATTCATTGCCCAGGAAGGCCATGATGTCGAGCTTCTGGCGTGCCGACTCATTCAGCAACTGGCGCACCGCCTGCGGTGTGACGCGTTGCACCGCGCCGGCCGGGGCCAGGCGCAGCGCCTGTTCGCGCGATACGCCGAACTCGCTCAGCAGGCGGTTGAACTGGTGCACATCGTTCAGCTCGTTCCAGGCCAGCTGGAATTCCTTGACGTCGACCTTGCTGTCCGGCTTTTCCGCAAGCTTGGCAGGCGCTGCCACGGTCTTCAGTTCGGCGCTTTGCACCGGATTGCGGAAGTCGGCCACCAGTTTGTCGAACACGGCCACGCCGGCCTCGCTCTTGACGTAGACCTTGTGCGCCGCATCGCCATGCGTGTCGAAGAATTGCAGGCTGCGCGAGACCACGCCATCCTTGCCCGGTTGCACCACAGCGAAGGCGTAGGCCCAGTTTTTAAAGGTAAAGCGCAGATCGATCTCGCCGCCCAGATAGCCGCCGGCGATATTACGCAGCCGCGCTTCGCGTTCCTTTTCCTTGTCCGCGTCGAGACCGCTGACTTCCTCCTGCGGCTTCAGGCGGGTGGCTACGCCGGTACGCTCGATGACGCCGTTTTCATTGCGGGTCAGCGCCAGCACGGTGCCCAGATCCAGCGCGCGGCGCATGATTTCGCGCGGCACATTGTCGCCCTCTTTCAGGCGCGTGACAGTCTTGCCGATGCCCACGGCCAGCAGTTCGGCCTCGGACACCTTCAGCGATTTGGCGGCATCGCGCAGGCCCAGCTTGGGCTGCTCGGCGCGCAGCGCATCGTAGCGCTCGCCCAAGGTGGCGGCGCCAGCCAGGCCGCTGATCAACAGGGCGCCGGTCAGGGCGAGGGTGTAGCGGTAGTGGTGTTTCATATAGTCTCCTATAGCGATAACGGGGAAATCAAGCTAGAACCCACGGCAAAGGGCCGGGGACAAAATTAGAACCCACGGCTAAAATCTGGGGTCTGACCCGGCGGGTCAGACCCCGGCTCTTTGCCGTGGGTTTTAAAAAATCAGTACACAAGCTTTAACGTGGCCGAGTAATTGCGCCCCGGACGTGCCTGCCGTTCAATATCGGCCAGCGTAGCGGCGCTGGTCGCGGCGGCGAGCGCTCGCGACGACGCGTAATCCCAATACTTGCGATCAGTCAGGTTGAAGATGCCCGCCTGCAGAACGACGTTCTTGCCCAGATTCCAATAAGCATTCACATCCATCGTGGCGCTACCCGGAATCTTGAAGCGCTCCGCCGTAACGCCACTGATCACATCCGCCTCAGACCGCTTGCCACGAATCACCGTGGTCGCCAGCGCGGCACCGAAGCGGGCTTGCGCATCGTCCCAGGCCAGCGTCAGGCTGCCCTTGACCGGCAAGGTCGACGCCAGCTCACTGGTCTTGCCCGTCAGCGTATTCTCGGCGCGGCTATGCATCAGGCCAACCGTGGCCGCCACGCTAAAGCCCTTCAGCGCGGACGCCAGGTGGGCCAGCGCATAACGGCTGCTCAGCTCGGCGCCCCAGGTCTTGACCTTGCCCACGTTCTCCGGACGGAACATGCCCTGTGAAATGGTCGGATAGTTGACCGGGTCGGCAGGCTGGGCCGCGTATTCGATAAAGTTGTTGTAGCCGGTGTAGAACAAGGCCGCGCTCAATTCCAGACCGTTTGCGGGCGTCCCCTTCAGGCCCAGCTCGAAAGCATTGCTGGTTTCCTTTTTCAGATCACTATTGCCCAGCACCGCATAGCCATTGCCGGCGCCGGTGTAGCTGAAGGAATCGTAGGTACCGGTACGCTCGCCCGCCGTCGGCAGGCGGGTGCCGCGGCTGTATTGGGCGTACACATTGATCGCCGGCGTCAGGTCGACCGAGAGGTTCAGACTGGGCGTGGCGAAGAAGTCGCTTTCCTTCTTCAGTTCGGCCGATGCGCTTGGCACGGCGACGACGTAGTTGCTCAGATTCTTGGGGCTGAACTTGCGCTGCTCCACGCGCAGGCCAGGCGTAAGCACGGCACGGTAGCCGGCCAGCGCAAAGCCGAACTCGCCGCGCAGATAGGCGGCCAGCTTGTCGGTGTCGGCATCGGCCATGCGGTTCTTGTTGGTGATCTGGTGCGCGCCGGTCTTGACGACGGTGCGATCTTCGCGCCATGGGCGGCGGGTTTCCTGGGTCTCCCAGTTGAAGCCATAGCTGAGCGTGGCATCGGCACCCAGAGCCTTGATCGCGTCCGCGCCCAGGCCCAGGCTCTTGTTGTAGAAGCCGGTTTCGATATCGCGCAGATAGGGCTGGTTGCCGCTGACATAGCTGGCGTGGGTCTGGTCGACCACCTCGGAGTCCTGGGTGTAGACGCGGCTGTCGAGGGTATCGAACCAGCCGCTGCCCTGCGTCAATTGGTGTTCCAGGCTGTAGCGGGTACGCTTGGTGTGCGAATCCTGGGTGGCGCCTTCCGGATACAGGGCGCCCTGCTTGTTGATGAATGCGCGCTCGTGTTTGGCATCGTAGGCATCGATGGTCAGGCCCAGTTTCTGGCCTCGGCCGATGGCCCAGCTGAACTTGCTCAGCAGCGCGTCCGATCGCCAGTCATCCGGATTCGGCACCACACTGCCCTTGCTGTCGGCCTCGTGGCCATCGCGGTGTACCAGCACGGCCAGCGCCTTCAGCTCGCCAACGGCGGCAGCACCGGTCAGCGCATGCATGCGGTTGCCGGTGGCCGACAGATAGCCGAATTTATAGTCGGCATAGAAGCGGCGGCTGTCGTTCAGGTAGTCTTCCGGCGACTTGGTGACAAAGGCAACCGAGCCGCCCAGGCCCGGCGTCCCGGCGCCGGCCGGGCTGGAGCCGGAACCGATGCGCACCTCGCGGAAGGTTTCCGGATCGAAGTAGTCGCGCGCCACGCCAAAGCCGGCCAGGGTGGTGCCGTCCGGTTTCGGTGCGGCGTCCGGCAGGGAAATGCCATCGACGTCGAGACTGACGCGGTTGCCTTCGATGCCGCGGATATTGAAGCCGGTATTGCCGGCGCCATCCCAGATATTGCCCGAACCACTGGCCGCGCCCGGCACACTGATCAGCGGCGCGTAGCGGGCGATGTCGGCCATGCTGCCGGAATTGCGCTTATCCAGCTCATTGCTGCTCACCACGGTGGTGCTGCCGCTGCGAACTACCTCATCGCGCCTGGCCTGCACCAGGATTTCCGTCAGGGCGCCAGCGGCGGGCGCAGCGCCCTGCACTTGCGCATGGGCTGGCGGCAGCGCCGCGCCCAGCAAGCTGAGCAAGGCGGACTGGACAGCCACGGCCAGCAGGCGCGGATGGGTCAGTGAATTGGGGACAGACGAAGACGCGGCCAAAGACCTTGCGCCCGGGTGGGTAGCAGCCATAAGAATCCAGGTAAAAGAGGTGGGGAACGGCTGGCTCTTGAACCTGCAACGCGCTTACGTCGGGTGAAAAGATGGCTGGCAACAAGTCATCTTAACAATAATGATTCTCATTTACAAGTGCTATTGCGCACCTTGGCTGGCGATACGCGGCATGCGCTGTTGAATATAATTCCGCGCCGCTTCAGTGCTCCCCTCAGGACTCCAGATAGGCGCGCATCTTGCGCCCGCCCACGGCGGCCATGCCATTGCGCTGATAAAACGCCAGCGTGTTGTCAAACGCGGGCAATGGCGGCGTGCACAGTTCCACGCAAGCCCAGCCCTGTTCGCGGCCATGGGCATTGACCGCCTCGATCAACTGCGCGCCCACGCCACTTGAGCGGTATTCCGGCGAGACAAAGAATTCCTGCACGATGCCGATCTTGCCGCCTGCATACAGGGCATAGCTTTCGGCGATGCAGGCCACGGCGATCACCCTCCCTTCCTGCACGCCGAGAATGGCCGTGTAGAAGCCGCGCTTGATGAAGTCGATGGTCCGCGCGATGGTTTCCTCGACATTGATGTTGAAACCCTTGATCTCGGCGCGCTGGCAGATTTCGTCGGTCAGCTCAATGACCAGACGGGCGACGGTCGGCGCGTCGGCCGGGGTAGCGATGATGAATTCGGTCTGCATAGATTTCGTTAAATGAATCGGATATCAGCCAGCGGTGAGCTGCAGGCCGGCGACGATCCACAGGCTGGCAAGGGTCATATTACTGAGGGTAAAGACAATCAAACGGTGCCACACATTGTTGTAGCTCATATGGATGCAGCTGTGCGCGATACGCAATCCGGTATAGGCCCAGGCCAGGTACAGCGCCAGCGGCGGCACGCTGCCACTGGACAGCAGCAGGCCACAGATCAGATAGAACAGTACCGGCAGCTCCAGCAGATTGGTGTAATTGCGGTTCGCGTATTTGGCGGCGGCGGGCGCGCGCTCGGACTCGCCAAACGCAAATTCGGCCGGTTGCAAACGCGACTGGAAACGCAGCACCGCGACGCGTATCAGCACCAGAAAAGTCCAGCTGACCAGTACAAAGACGGGGAACAGGATGGCGGAATGCTTCAAGGGACCTCGGCAGGTAGATTCGCCTGGAAGGCAGGCGCACAGTGGATGAATAAGCACACTTGATTATTTAATATCAATGCTAACACAAGTATTCCGCAGGCATCACCCCCTTAATTCCCACCAGCAATTGCTAGCGTTCGAAGGCGCTGAAACGTTTCGATCTCACCACAGCACTTTGATTTTTAGCATGTTCGATTGGCTTTCACGTTGACATTAATTGCGCTGGTTCTACACTGAATATGCAGTCAAAAAAACAATTCTGCTGCGCCGAGCCTTCAGCAACCCTGCCATGCCGGTGCACTTACCACGGAGAACTAAAATGAAATACGTGCGTCTTTGCGCCGCGATTGCGGCTTGCTGTGCTTCCACCCTGGCCGCTGCGGCCACTCCCCTGCCTGACTCTTACGATATGCTGAACGGAAACACCGGCAGCTATCACTACTGGGATGACACTTATTCGGGTGCCGGCTGTACCAGCTGCGACAACGCCAGCCTGTCCGGCGGCCTCGGCCAGCTGACCGATGGTATCGTTGCCAGCGACAACTGGTACGTCACCGAAGTTCCGAACAATGGTCCTTATGTGGGCTGGACGCTCGACCCCACCATCAAATTCCACTTCAATGCATCGACCAGTGTCGATACCGTCAAAATCCACTTTGACGATGCCGATGGTTATGGCGGCGTCAGTGCACCGTCCGCCGTCATCATCAACGGCAACACCTATGCCGTCACCGACCCGGCCGGCTACGCGCCGTTCTGGTTCACCGCCAGCGGCGTCGGCTTCATCGGCAACGACTTGAACGTCACCTTCGTGCGCAACAACAGCTGGGTATTCGCCAGCGAAGTGCAGTTCGCCAATGCCGTGCCGGAACCGGAAACCTATGCCCTGATGCTGGCCGGCATCGCCCTGATCGGCGTCGCTTCCCGCCGTCGCCGTTAAGCAAAAAATCACCTGGTGCCGCGTTCATCTCGCGGAAATTCACCAATTGATCCAGATTCAAATCAAAGGGTTGGCCTCGTGCCAGCCCTTTTTTTGATACATTGGCACCAGGCGGCGAGAACCGGACGATAGCGCCAACGGTAAATCCGGAATTGCCAGGGGCGACTTTGCATATCAGCATGCCAGACGGCAAGCGGCACGTCGTGTGTCTCGAACGGAGGACATTATGGGACTCTTGACCTTCAGTATCAACGTCACCTTGGACGGCTGCGTCGACCACCAGGAAGGAATCGCCGACGTCGAGACACACGCCTTCTTCACCCGCCTCATGGACGAGTGCGGGGCAATGCTGTGGGGCCGCGTCACCTACGAGATGATGGAGAGCTACTGGCCAGCGGTCGCCAGCGGCGCCGCCGAGGCACCGCCTGCGATGCGCGAGTGGGCGCTCAAGCTGGAGGCCAAGCCGAAGTACGTCGTGTCCTCGACGCGAACGGCCTTCCCATGGAATAACAGCCACCACATCGCCGGCAAGCTGCGCGCGGGCGTACAGCAGCTCAAGGACGCAACCCCGAACGGCGTACTCCTCGGTAGCGGCAAGCTCGCGACCGAGCTGGACCGGCTGGATCTGATCGACGAGTACAAAATACTCGTGCACCCCAGAATCGCCGGCCACGTCCCGACCCTGTACGGGAGCGGACTGCCCAGTACGCGACGGCTGGAGTTAATTTCGGCGCAGCCACTCCGCAATGGCGTGGTCGCCATGCATTACCGGCGCGCGCGCTGACCCTGCCGCCCCTCCAGCGAAATCGAATACATCGGTGCAGCGTTGCCGCGGTATCTTCCTATCGAACTGCTCATGCACACTTGCATTTTGGAAAACCACCTCTAGATGTGGACTTCTCCATCCATAGGAAGACCCTCATGCGTTGTCTCACCCTTGCGCTCCTGGCCACATCAATATTCTTAAGTAGCGCTACCGCGAGTGCAACTGATACCGCCCCCGCCTACATCGGCAAGCACATCTCCACGCCCCAGGACACACGGGCAATTAACAAGGTCATCGAGGATTTCCAGATTGCGATCAAAACAAAAGATCGGAAGCTGCTCTCGACACTTGTTCTGAACTCCAACATCCTGTTCGATTCGCCCATGAACCCGGAGGATATCGCCTACGTGCGCAACACTCATGACACAAGCTTCGACGGCCTGCGCGCTGGCGGATACGGCGAATTTGCGCGCGTGATCGGCATGTCCAAAGAATCGATCGAGGAGAAGTTCTACAATGTGAAGATTACCCAAGACGGCAACGTGGCATGGGTGATGTTCGACTATGAATTTATCCGTGATGGAAAGACGCAGAATTATGGGATTGAAACCTGGCAAATGATGAAAGTTGTCGGCGACAATTGGAAAATCGCCAGCGTCATGTGGACGATGAACCGGCCAGAGAAATGAGATATAGGGCATCGGGACCCGATCTGACAACGGCATCCGGCCAGGAGCCG
>JABTBR010000106.1 GCA_013284265.1 Oxalobacteraceae bacterium
TCGGGTCAGACCCCAGGGGTACGCCGTGGGTTCTAAAAAAGCGTTGCGGCACGCTACAAATAAAATTACTCCGCTCACGCCACCATTTTCTCGACCCGGTTACGCCCGCCCCGCTTGGCGCGATACAGCGCCTGGTCGGCCCGGATCAGCGCCACATCCCCGCTGGCATCGGCGCCGCTCATGGCCGCGATGCCGACACTGACGGTCACCGTCAGCAGTTTCCCGCTACTGAGCTGAACCGGGCTGTCGGCCATGCGCTGGCGCAGCCGTTCGGCGAAGGCGGCGGCCGCCTCCAGTTCCGCCCCCGGCAGCAGGATCGCGAATTCCTCGCCGCCGACCCGCCCCACCATATCGATCTTGCGCTGGCTGTCGTGCATCAGCGCGGCCACATGGCGCAGTACCGTGTCGCCGCTGGCGTGGCCGAATTCATCGTTGATGCGCTTGAAATGGTCCAGGTCCAGCATCAGCACGGCGGCGCAGCCGCCAAGGTCGCGCTGCAGCCTGGCCTGCTCGTCGTCGAGCCGCGCCATGAAGGCGCGCCGGTTCGGCAGGCCGGTCAGGAAGTCGGTGGTGGCCAGCACCACCAACTCGTCGTTCATGCGCTTGCGTTCAGTGATGTCGAGCGTGGAGACGATGACGAAGTCCAGGCTGCGGGTGTGGCCCGGCATCACCAGCATGGTCAGCTCGTTCTGGCGCGCCACCCCGTCCAGGCGGCGGAAGCTGCTCTCGCAGCTAAACAGCTGGCGGCCCTCGGCCAGCGCGCACAGCACCCGCAGCAGGCAGTCACCGCCATCGTCGTCGAAAATCTGGGCCAGGCTCAGCGCCGCCACATCCTTGCTGCCGGCCGGCGCGCCGGCCTGGGCCAATGCCGCCGCGTTGACGTCGAGGATACGCACCAGGCCGGCCATACGCCGCACCTGGCTGGGGTTGGCGCGCAGATAGGCCGGCAGATCGTCGATGCCGGACTGGGCCAGCTCGGCCAGCGCCGTGCGCACGGCCGACCAGTCCTGCTCCCACAGCGCCACCGGCGCGTGGTCGTACAGGCTGCGGAAACGGGCCTCGCCGGCGCGCAGCGCGCTGCCGGCCCGGGCCTGTTCGATGGCGATGCCGGCCAGATGGGCCGCCTGCGCAAGCAGCGCGATATTCGCCATGCTGGGACTGAGCGCCTGGCGGTGGTAGATGGCGAAGCTGCCCAGCACCTTGCCGCTGGCGCTCTGGATGGGCTCGGACCAGCAGGCCGCCAGTCCGGCACGCTGCGCCAGTTCGCGGTACAGGCGCCAGGACGCATCGCTGGCGATATCCTCGACCACCACGCGCACGCCGCTGGCGATGGCGCGGCAGCAACTGCCCTCCCCGCCCTGGATCGCCAGGCCCTCCACGGCCGTCACAAAAAACGGCGGCAGGCTGGGCGCGGCCCCCACCAGCAGGTGCTTGCCCTCCTCGTCGAGCATCACCACGCTGCATAGCATGCTCGGATGGCCCGCCTCCACCCCGCGCACGATCCCTTCCAGGATGGCGTGCAGCGGCGCGCCGGTGGCCAGCATTTCCAGCACCTGGCGCCGGCTCTGCTCGCGCCGCTCGATCTGGGTGCGCTCGGTGATGTCGCGGAAGGACCACAGGCGCGCCTGCTCATTGCCCAGCTGTAGGCCGCGGGTGAACTGCTCGATCACCCGGCCATCCTTGAGTTCCAGCAGATCGCGGTATTCCTCGTTGTCGCGGTGCAGGCGGCCGCTGGCATGCTGCAGCGGCTCGGCGTGCAGCAACTGGCCGGCCAGATGGGCCAGCAGCGCCGCCCCGTCGCCCTGCCAATCCATATGCTCGGGCACATTCCACAGCGCCCGGAAGCGCCGGTTCGCATTGAGCACCTGGCCCTGCACATTGTCGACCAGCACGCCGTCGACGGTGGAATCGAGAATGATACGCAGCACGGTCTGGCTGCGCTGGGCGCTGTCGGCCATGGCCAGCAGGCTGGCCTGGCCATCCTTGAGTTCCTCGGTCAGCTCGCGCGCATGGGCCAGCGCCGCGCGCGCCTTGCTGCGGCTGCGCGCCAGCAACCAGGTCAGCGCCGCCAGCAACAGGCTGAGCAGGCCGCCCCCGGCGGCGATCGCCTCGGGCTTGCCGGCACGCGCGCCATCGATCCCGGCCAGCGGCGCGATGCGCACCGTCCAGCGGTGGCCCGCCAGGCTGATCACCTGTTGATTGCTGAGCGCCTCGGCGCGCCCGGAGGGCCGCGCGCCGGCCGCGCTGTCATACATCAGCGCGGCCGGCGTGGCCTGATCGCCATCGTAGATTTTCACGTCCAGCGTGGCGGCGCGCTCCCCGCCCAGGCCATTCATCACATCGCCGATACGAAAGGGGGCATAGACCCAGCCGCGGATAGCCAGCCGGCGCTGGCCCAGGGTGCTGTGCGACATGCGGTTGTGGTACACCGGCAGCGCCACCAGGAAGCCGGACTGCTCCGGCTGGGCCGCGCTGGCTTCCTGGCGCAGGCGGATCTTGCCGGTCATGGCCGGCATGCCGGAATCGCGCGCCTGCTCCAGCGCCGCGCGCCGCACCGGCTCGGACATGCCGTCATAGCCGAAGGCCAGCAGATTGCTGCCGCTAAAGGGCTCCAGATAGACGATGGGGGAATACCAGGGGCGGTTGCCGGGCGGGTCGATCGTATAGTCGGGGAAGCCTTCGCGCCGCACCATGCCGATATGCGCCTCGCGCTGATCGCCGGCCACCAGGCGCATATAGCCGACCCCGTGGATGCCGGGGAAATGCACGTTCAGCTCCTGGCCCTCGAGATAGTGGCGAAATTCATCGCGGTCGACAAACTCGGAGCTGGCGAACAGGCCCTGCACGCCGTACAGCACCTGCACATAGGTTTGCATGCGCTGGGCGATATTGTTGACCAGTTCGCGCACGCGGAAATCGAATTCGGCGCGCGCATCGAGCTCGGCGTCGGCGTGGGCGCCGCGCCACAGTCCGGCCGTCGCGCTCAGGCACACAGCCAGGATCAGGCCGGCCAAGGCGCCCGGGCTCAGCAGATCCAGCAGCAAGCGGCCGCGCGCGGCCCGGTGAAGAAAGTGGATCATGGTCGTTCATCGCCTGGATTGTCTCGCCCGAACCCATGGTACGTGAGTGGGTGCGGGTGTGCAACCAGCGTTGCTCGCAAGCTTATATGCCGCCCAACAGGCTGAGCGACAGGTTTTTCCGGCTTACGCCTCGGTTCCCGCAAACTGGCGGTAGCCGCGCGCCCGCAGCGCGCAGGCGGGGCAGCTGCCGCAGCCGTAGCCCCAGTCGTGCAGCGCGCCGCGCTCGCCCAGGTAGCAGGTGTGGGTGTCGTCGCGGATCAGGTCGACCAGGGCCTGGCCGCCCAGCTCCTGGGCCAGCTCCCAGGTCTGGCGCTTGTCGCGCCACATCAGCGGCGTTTCCAGCTTCAGGCGCGTGTCCATGCCCAGGTTCAGTGCCACCTGCAGGGCCTTCATGGTGTCGTCGCGGCAGTCCGGGTAGCCCGAGAAGTCGGTCTCGCACATGCCGCCGACCAGCACTGTCAGCCCGCGCCGGTAGGCCATGGTGGCGGCCACCGTCATGAACAGCAGATTGCGGCCCGGCACGAAGGTGTTGGGCAGGCCGTTGGCCTGGGTTTCGATGGCGATGTCTTCCGTCATCGCCGTCTGCGAGATGGCGGAAATGAGCGACAGGTCGACCATATGGTCCTCGCCCAGGCGGCTGTCCCACTCGGCCGAATGGGCGCGCAGCTTGGCCAGCACGGGCGCGCGCACGCTCAGTTCCACCGCGTGGCGCTGGCCGTAATCGAAGCCGATGGTCTCCACGCGGCGGTAATGTTTCAAGGCCCAGGCCAGGCAGGTGGTGGAGTCCTGGCCGCCGCTGAACAGGACCAGGGCGCTATCGGTAGGGAGCATGGAAATCTTTCTGCTACGGCGGGCCGTAATAAATATTAGTAGAGCGCCATCATTGCAGGCAATCCGGTAACATGGGGCTGGCGTTTACCCTCGATGGAGTCCCATGTTTCCGGCATTTCCCACAAAAAAAATGGCAAGACCTCCAATTTTGGCACAAGTCATGGCAAATGCAATGGGGCTGCTCGCACTGGGATTATGCGCCGTGCCTGCTATCGCGGCCGAGGGCCTGAACTACAAGGTCCGCATCGACGCCCCCAGGGAGCTGGAAGAACTGCTGGAACAGAACCTCGATCTGCTGCGCTTTCGCGGCAATGCGCGGGTCGACCGCGAACAGCTGCAGCGCATGGTGCGGGCCGCGCCCGAGCAGGCGCGCACGCTGGTGGCCACCGATGGCTACTATTCGCCCGTCATCAGCGCCCGGCTCGACGCGGACGCCTCCCCGCCCACCGTGCAGGTGACGGTGGAGGCGGGCGAGCCGGTCCTGGTGGGCGAGGTCAGCATTCAACTCCAGGGCTTCGACAAGCCGGCCGACCAGGCCGAGGCGCGCGCCTTCGACGTCGAGGCGCTCAAGGCCAGCTGGCTGCTCAAGTCCGGCGCGATCTTCCGCCAGGGCGACTGGGAGCAGGCCAAGCGCGCGCTGCTGCGCCAGGTGGTGCAGACGCGCTATCCGCGCGCCCAGCTGGTCGAGAGCCGCGCCACCGTCGATCCGGAAGCCCACCGCGCCGCGCTGGAAGTGCTGGTCGACAGCGGCCCCGAGCTGCGCTTCGGCGAATTGCGCATCGAGGGCCTGCGGCGCTATCCGGAATCGGTGGTGCGCAATCTGAACCAGATCCGTCCCGGCGAATACTATAGCGAGGCGGCGCTGCAGGCCTTCCAGAGCCGCCTGCAGGACACCGGCTACTTCAGCGGCGTGGAAGTGAGCGCCGACATGTCGGCGATCCTGGGCGAGCAGCTCGACATGGCCGCCGCGCGCGCGCCGGAGGCCGCCGCCGAAGCCAGCGCCGCCGATAGCGCGGCCACGCCGGCCGCCCAGGCCGACGCCGCCGCCGAGGCGGCCAAAAAAACCCGCGCCGCCATCGAAGCGGCCCGCGCCACCCCGATGCCGCCCTTGCCGCTGCTGGTGCGCGTGACCGAGAACAAGCGCAAGAACGTCAGCGCCGGTGTCGGTTACTCCACCAATACCGGCAACCGCGCCTCGCTCAGCTACGACGACCTGTCGATCTTCGGCCTGAAATTGAAAAGCGCGCTGACGCTGGAAACCAAGAAGCAGACCGCGCGCGGCGACTTCTACTTCCCCGTCACGCCCAAGGGCTATAGCGACAGCATGGGCGCCTCGGTCGAGCGCAGCGACATTTCCGGCGAGGTGACCACCGTCAGCACGGTGTCGGGCAAGCGCGCCTGGGGCACGCCGCTGCTCGAGCGCAGCTTCACGCTGGAGTACCTGAGCGAGACCAAGACCGTCGACGGCAGCGCCACCAGCAAGAGCAAAAGCCTGCCGCTCACCTATGGCTACACCCTGCGCCGGCTCGACAACCTGCTGTTCCCCGCCAAGGGCTATGCCATCAACGCCCAGCTGGGCGGCGCCCTGCTGCCGGTGCTGACCGACGAACCTTTCATCCGCGCCTATGCGCGCGGTGTGCTGTACCGGCCCATCGGCGCCAGGAGTAATCTGATCTTCCGCGCCGAGGCGGGCATCCTGGCCTCCAAGAACAAGGAAGGCATCCCGGCCGTGTTCCAGTTCCGTGCCGGCGGCGACCAGTCGGTACGCGGCTACGCCTATCAGGAACTGGGCATCCGCGACGGCGACGCCATCACCGGCGCGCGCTACCTGGCCACCGGCAGCGCGGAATACCAGTACTGGTTCAAACCAAAATGGGGCGGCGCCGTGTTCTACGACGCCGGTAACGCGGCCGACAATGCGCGCGACCTGAAACCCAAATCCGGCTACGGCCTGGGCCTGCGCTGGAAAAGCCCGGTCGGCCCGATCAATGTGGACGCGGCCTATGGCCACGCCGTCAAGAAATACCGCCTGCACTTCTCTCTGGGATTCTCCTTCTGATGTCCGACGCCGATCACACTCCCCCTCCACCCGCCGCGGCCGGCAAAGCCCTGCCGCCGCTGCGCGCACGCCGCTGGCCGCGCCGCCTGCTGATCGCCGTACTGGCGCTGGTGGCGCTGCTGGCCGGCGCGGTCTGGCTGCTGGGCCGCGAATCGACCTTGCAGCAGCTGGTGCAGCGCCTCGCCAACGCCAGCGGCGGCCAGATCGCCGTGTCCGGCGTGAGCGGCTCGCTGTACAGCCGCATGCACGTCACACGGCTGGTCTACCGCAGCCCGGACAGCGTCATCACGGCCGATAACATCGACATCAACTGGTCGCCGCTGCAGTATTTCTCCGAAGGGATCAGCATCAGCGAGCTGCATGTGGCCAGCCTGCTGGTGCAAAGCATCGGTCCGTCCAAGCCACCGGTGCTGCCGGCCACGCTGGCCGCGCCCTTCCGTCTGAGCCTGGCCGACGCGCGGCTCGACAAACTCACGCTGGCCAGCAAGGACGGCACGAACATCATCAGCAATGTGCGCTTCCAGCTCAATGGCGACCGCGCCAGCTGGCATATCGGGCAGGCCAGCGCGCTCACCGCCGTGGGCCTGCTCAAGGCCGACGTCACACTCGGCGCCGAACGCCCCTTCCCTATCCAGGGCAAGGCCAGCCTGACGCAGACCGTGGTGACGGCGACGGCGACGGCCGGCCAGCAGCCGCCGGCCCATCTGGACCTGCAGGCCGGCGGCAGCCTGGCCCTGCTGGACCTGAAAGCCCAGGGCACGGCCGGTCCCGCCAAGGGCAATGCCGTGCTGGCACTGGCGCCCTTCGATCCCGTGATGCTGCGCAGCGTGGAAATCCAGGGCAGTGGCATCGACCCCTCCAGCTATGCCGAAGGCGGGCCGCAAGCCCAGCTGGGCCTGCGCCTGAGCGCAAAGGTGGGCGCAGGCCAGCAGCTCAGCGGCGAACTGAATCTGCATAACGAAGGCAAGTCCGGTCCGCTGGACCAGCAACTGCTGCCGCTGCGCGCCATCACGGCCAAGCTGGACGGCACCCTGACGGCCAGCCGCATTGACGCCGTGCTGATCGACCTGGGCGCGGCGGGCCGCTTCCATGGCGGCGGCCAGATCGCGCGCAGCGCGCCGGACGCCGGCATCGCCAGCGCCAGCTTCAAGCTGCACACCGACGGCATCGACCTGCGCGGCCTGTACGCCAGCATGAACAAGAGCGCCATCGCCGGCGACATCGAACTGTCCACCAGGGACAAGCGCCATACGCTGGGCGCGGCCCTGGGCCAGACCGGCCTGAAACTGGAACTGCAAGCCACGCTGGCCGACGCCCTGCTGCAACTGAAGCAGGCGCGCCTGACGGCCAAGCAGGGCAGCATCAGCGCCACCGGCCAGCTCTCGCTCAAGGACGAGCATGCCTTCAAGGCCAGCGCCAGCGCCAGCCGCTTCGACCCGTCCGCCTTCGGCGCCTATCCGGTGGCCGATATCAACGCCGACCTCAAGGCCAGCGGCAAGCTGGCCCCGCAGTGGAAGCTCGCGGCGGACTTCGCGCTGCGCCCCAGCAAGCTGCTGAACCAGCCGCTGGGCGGCAGCGGCAAACTGCAGGCCGATGCACAGCACATCAGCGGCGTCGAAGCGCTGATCACGCTGGGCGAGAACAAGGCCGAGCTGCGCGGCAGCTTCGGTCTGGCAGGCGAACAACGGGGCGAACAGCTGAACTGGAAAGTGGATGCGCCCAAACTGTCGGCCGCCAGCAGCAGCCTGCTGGGCAGCGCCAGCGCCAGTGGCGTCATCAGCGGCAGCATGGCGGCCCCGCGCAGCAGCATTAACGTCGATGCGCGCGGCCTCGGCCTGGCCGCCGCCAAACATCCCACGCCGGAGGCGGCGCTGCATGCGGCTGGCGACATCTGGCTGAGCGGCGCGGGCAAGGCCCGCGCCCCC
>JABTBR010000107.1 GCA_013284265.1 Oxalobacteraceae bacterium
CATTGTTATGCACCGCATTCGTGTTAGAGTGCCAAAAACACAAGCAGCTCACCATGGACTTTCACCTTCTTAGCGCGCAACGGCGCAATCATCCTGCCTGGCGTTTGCTGGCGGCCGACCATGCGCCGATGATCGCCAGTTTCTTGCACGCGAGCTTCATCGTGCCGAACTTGCGCACAGTGGCTCGCCAGCAACTGGCATCGCAGCTAGACGATCATCTGTTTCAACTACATGAGCAAAGTGGGGAGGTGTTGTTTCCCAAAGCGGCCACCGTCTATCTGGATGACTGGGCTTCGGATGAACGTGGCTGGCTGCGCAAATACTATCCCGCCGGCCAAGATGAACCGCACTACGATCTGAGTACCGCGACCGAGCAGGCCATCAATTGGCTGCTGGGCCTGGGCCAGCGCCAGTTCATCGGGACCGAGTCGCGTCTGATGACGGTGTTTAATCTGCTCCGGCAGATCATGGATGGCACGGAACTCAATCCACGCCGGCGTATCGCCGAACTGCAAAAGCGCAAGGCCGCCATCGATGCGGAGATCCAGCATGTGAGTGAAGGCCGTCTCGACATGATGGACGCGACTCAAATCCGCGAGCGGTTTTTACAAATGGCGGGCACGGCGCGTGAGCTGCTGTCCGATTTTCGTGCCGTGGATCAGAATTTCCGGGTGCTCGATCGTTCGGTGCGGGAGCGTATTGCCACTTGGGAAGGCAGCAAGGGCGAGCTGTTGGAAGAAATCTTTGGCCGGCGCGATGTCATTGCCGATTCCGACGAGGGAAAAAGTTTCCGTGCTTTTTGGGATTTGCTGATGTCGCCGAGCCGGCAGGATGAGCTGAGCACCTTGCTTGGCGCGGTGATGGCGCTCGAGCCGGTGCGGGCGCTGGAACCGGATGGCCGCCTGCAAAGGGTGCATTACGACTGGCTGGAAGCGGGCGAAGTGACCCAGCGTACCGTGGCGCGCCTGTCGGAGCAATTGCGCCGTTATTTGGACGATCAGGCCTGGCTGGAAAACCGCCGCATCATGCAACTGATACGCGATATCGAACAGAAGGCGCTGACCTTGCGCGGTCAGGTGGACGAGCGCGCGGCCTTCATCGGTCTGGACGAGACCGCGCCCGCGCTGTCCATGCCGATGGACCGTACCTTGTTCGCGCCGCCTTTCAAGGCAGCCATCACGCAGCGCATCGTGGCCGACCAGACCGAGGCGGTGCCATCGGACGCGCTGTTCGAACAGGTCCATGTCGATCGGTTACGGCTCAGTTCGAATATTCGCCGCGCGCTGCAAACCCGCAAGCAGATCAGCCTGGCGGGACTGCTGGCCTCGTATCCGCTGGAGCAGGGACTGGCCGAACTGGCGACCTATCTGAGCCTGGCGACGCAAGAATTGCACAGCGCGATCGATGACACGCAGGAAGAAACCATTTACTGGATCGATGCCCACGGCCGCCAGCGCCAGGCGACTTTGCCCCTCCTAATTTTTAGCCATTCATGACAGACTTTTCCCTCCCTTCTCCCCAGCTGGGGCCCTTGCTGGTTGGCTTGATGCAGGGCGTGCAGTATCGCGACCAGGATTTGCCGCTGTGGCAATCGCTGCTGGATTTGCAGGCGCGCGTGCGCGACCACGTCCAGGTGATCGGGCTGGAACTGATACTCGATGAGGCCGAAGGCTACGCCTACTTGCGTCAGCGCGCCCGCGCCGAAGGCGAGCCGCCGCTGGCGCGGCTGGTGCAGCGGCGCCAGTTGAGCTATCCGGTCAGTCTGTTGCTCGTGCTGCTGCGCAAGAAGCTGGCCGAGTCCGACGCCATCGGCGGCGAGACCCGGCTGGTGCTGGGCCGCGAGCAAATTTCCGAGCAGTTTCGCCTGTTCCTGCCCGATACCGCCAACGAGGCGCGGCTGCTGGACCGGATCGACACGCATATCAATAAAGTCATTGAACTGGGATTCCTGCATCGTTTGCGTGGCGAGGAACATCAATTCGAAGTGCGCCGCATCCTGAAGGCGTTTGTCGATGCGCAATGGCTTAGCGAATTCGAGCAGCGCCTGGCCGACTATGGCAGCCACGCAGCGGCCCTGCTGGCGGACGAAGTATGACCACCGTGTCCGACGCCATGGAACTGCCGCCGCAAACGGCCGGCGGGCAAGCGTGTTTCGCTGACGCCGCCGCCGACACCGCCGCCAGCGCGGCAGGTCCCGCCACACCGGCCGCGCTGGAAAAGGCCGGCTTCCGTCTGCACCATTTCGAGGTGCTCAACTGGGGAACCTTCCACCAGCGCGTGTGGAAGCTGCACCCCGGCGGCGACAATATCCTGCTGACCGGCGATATCGGCTCCGGCAAATCCACGCTGGTCGATGCGCTGACCACCCTGCTCGTGCCGGCGCAAAAGATTGCCTACAACAAGGCGGCCGGCGCCGACGCGCATGAGCGCAGTCTGCGTACTTATGTGCTGGGCCATTTCAAGTCTGAACGCGGCGACAGCGGCATGGCCGCGCGCGCCGTCGCCCTGCGCGACCACGGCAGTTACTCTGTCATCCTGGGCGTGTTCCATAACGAGGGTTACGACCAGACCGTCACGCTGGCGCAGGTGTTCTGGATGAAGGAGGCGCGCGGCCAGCCGGAGCGCTTCTATGTGGTGGCCGAGGGCGCCTTGTCGATCGCCGAACAGTTCGGCGGCTTCGGCAGCGATATCAATCAATTGCGCAAGCGCTTGCGTGGCATGGCGGGCGTGACGCTGCACGACAGTTTCCCGCCCTATGGCGCCGACTTCCGGCGCCGCTTCGGCATCGGCAATGAGCAGGCGATGGAATTGTTCCATCAAACCGTGTCGATGAAATCGGTGGGCAATTTGACCGAATTCGTGCGCGAGCACATGCTCGAAGCCTTCCCGGTGGAAGCCCGCATCGCCGCCCTGATCGCCCACTTCGACGATCTGCATCGCGCCCATGAGGCCGTACTCAAGGCCAAGTTGCAGATTGAGCAGTTGCTGCCGTTGACGCAGGATTGCGAGCGCCATGGCGGCCTTGCGCAGCAGGTGGAGCGCTGGCGCGCCTGCCGGGAAGCCTTGCGTCCCTGGTTCGCGCTGCGCAAGAGCGAATTGCTCGACAAGCGCGGCGCGCAACTGCTGGCCGATCTGGACCGGGCCAATGCGCGCCGGGGCCGGCTGGACCAGCAGCGCGCGGCGCAACGCTTGCGGCGCGATGAACTGAAGGAGGCGATATCGGCCAACGGCGGCAACCGCCTGGAGCAGATCGGCGCGGAAATCGTGCGTCAGCAAGCACAGAAGGAGGAGCGCGCCGCGCGCGCGGGCCTCTACGATCAGCTGACCGAAACGCTGGGCCTGCATGGCGCGGCCGACGAGGCCGGCTTCATCGCCAATCAGCGCGCCCAGGCCGAAGGTCAAATCCGCTGCGTCGCGCAGCGTGACGATTGCCAGAACCAGTTGACGGAAGCTGGCGTGATCGTGCGCGAGCTGGGCGCGCGTCATGGCGAGCTGAGTGTGGAGCTGGACTCGCTACGTCAGCGCCGTTCCAACATTCCGGGCCAGATGCTGCGTCTGCGCGATGGCCTGTGCCAGGCCTTGCAGTTGCGCGCGGATGAATTGCCTTTCGTTGGAGAGCTGTTGCAGGTGCGCGAAGAGCATGCCGCGTGGGAAGGGGCGGCTGAGCGTCTGCTGCACAATTTCGGCCTGGCCCTGCTGGTGCCGGATGCGCATTACGGCGCGGTGGCGGACTGGGTCGATCGCACCCATCTGGGCGCGCGGCTGGTGTACTACCGCGTGCGGCAAGTGCAGGCCAGCGAGGTGCGTAGCATCCACCCGCAGTCGCTGCTGCACAAGCTGGCGGTCAAGCCGGAATCGCGTTTCTTCCAGTGGATAGAGGCGGAGTTGGCGCGGCGTTTCGACTATGCCTGCTGCGACAAGCTGGATCAGTTTCGCCGCGAAAGGCATGCGATCACCCGCAACGGCCAGATCAAGGCCGGCGGCGAGCGCCACGAGAAAGATGACAGGCGCAGCCTGGACGACCGCTCGCATTATGTGCTGGGCTGGTCGAACCAGGCCAAGATCGCCGCGCTGGAAAAGCAGGCGCGCGATCTGGCTCAGCGCATCGCCGCGCATGCGGGCTTGATCAGCAGTATGCGCGCCGAGGTCGATAAACATCAGGATCTGCTTGGGCGCTGGCAGCAGCTGGCCATGTTCAGCCACTTCCAGGAGCTGGACTGGAAACCTTATGTGCTGGCGATCGAGCAACTCGAGCGCGAGCGCGAGGCCCTGCAGGCCGCCTCGGATCTGTTGCGCGTGCTGCAACAGCAGTTGGACGAATTGCAGCTGGCCCAGCAGGCGATCGACGAGGCGCTGGAGCAGGCCAATGGGGAGCGCTCGGTGTTGGGCGAACGCCTGGAGCAGGCGCGCCGCCTGCGCGAGGATTGCCAGGTCTTGCTCGATGCGACGCCGGAAGCGGCGCGCATCCTGTACTTCCCGCAGATGCAGGCGCTGGCCGACGAAGCGCTGGGCGAGCACACGCTCAGCGTGGAATCCTGCGACAACCGTGAAAAGGATATGCGCGGTTTCCTGCAGGAGCGCATCGACAGCGAGACCAAAAAAATGGAGCGCTTGCGCGACCGCATCATCAATGCGATGAGCGACTACCGCAAAGCTTGGCCGTTGGACACCCGCGAAGTCGACGTGGGCATTGAGGCGGGCGCCGAATACTGCGCCATGCTGGCGCTATTACAGGCCGACGACTTGCCGCGTTTCGCGCAGCGCTTCAAGGAATTGCTCAATGAAAATACGATCCGCGAGATCGCCGGTTTCCAGTCCCAGTTGAAACGGGAGCGCGAGACCATACGCGAGCGTATCGAAATCATCAACCGTTCGCTGCGCGATATCGATTACAACCCGAACCGCTATATTGCGCTGGAGGCCGAGCCGAACGTTGACGCCGACTTGCGCGATTTCCAGCAGGATTTGCGCAGTTGCACGGAGGGCGCGCTCACCGGCTCGACCGACGAAGAGTACTCCGAGGCCAAGTTCATTCAGGTCAAGACCATCATTGAGCGTTTTCGCGGCCGGGAGGGGAATACGGAGCTGGACCGGCGCTGGACCCGCAAGGTGACGGACGTGCGCAACTGGTTCGTGTTTGCCGCCTCCGAACGCTGGCGCGAGGACGACCGTGAACACGAACATTACACCGACGCGGGCGGCAAGTCGGGCGGACAAAAGGAAAAGCTGGCCTATACCGTGCTGGCCGCCAGCCTGGCCTATCAGTTCGGCCTGGAGTGGGGCGTAACACGGTCGCGCTCCTTCCGTTTTGTGGTCATCGACGAGGCCTTCGGCCGCGGCTCCGATGAGTCGGCACGCTACGGCCTGGAACTGTTCCAGCGCATGAATTTGCAACTGCTGATCGTGACGCCGCTGCAAAAAATCCACATCATCGAACCGCATGTGGCCGGCCTCGGTTTCGTGCATAGCGAAGAAGGGCGGCAGTCGATGCTGCGCTATCTGACGATTGATGAGTACCAGGCCGAGCGGGACGCGCGCAAGCCATGAGGAAAGCGAACTGGACTACGCCGGCGGATGTGCTAGCGCAGTTGCAGCGCTGGTGGCTGGATGGGCGCCTGCTCGCCGCGCCGCTGCGCGGCGAACCGCTCTTTCCGCTGACATTGCCCTTGCGCCAGCCCGCCGTGGCGGAGTTGGGTGAGCGCTTCGATGACGTACGCCAGTGGATACGGGCGCTGGAGGAGGGCAGTGTTGCCAGCAAAGGGTATGGGTATCGGCTCAATTGGCGCGAGATCAACCATCGGCAACTGGGGCGCAATCGCGTGCCCGATGCCGCCGTGATCGACACGGAGGGCGACGCCTTGCGTCTGCTTGGACGGCAGGCCGATGCGCGCCGTTTCGCGCAGTTGGCCGGCGCAACGCTGGCGCTATTTCCGCCATTGCGGGATTGGCTGACTAGGCGGCCCTTGACCGTGCTCGAGCAAGCGGCATCATGGGAGCGTGTTTTGGCGATCCTGCAATGGTTTGCGGCGCATCCACGTGCCGGGCTCTATCTGCGCCAGCTCGATATCGTGGGCGTGGACAGTAAATTCATCGAGCAGCGTAAAGGCTTGCTGGCGGAATTACTGGATGTGGTGCTGCCGGCCGAGTCGATCGATATGGCGATGACAGGAGCGCGTCAATTCGAGGCGCGCTACGGCTTGCTCGCCAAACCTGTCAGTGTCCGATTCCGCATGCTGGATCGGAAGCACGATGTGGGCGGGCTGTCCGACCTGTCGGTGCCGGTTGCTCAGTTCGCCGCGCTGGAGACGCAGGTTCGGCGGGTTTTTATCACCGAGAACGAGATCAACGGCCTGGCGTTTCCGGACGTCGCGGACAGCATGGTGATTTTTGGCGGTGGTTACGGTATCGAACGGCTGGCCGATATTTCCTGGCTAAGGGATAGGGAAATTTTCTACTGGGGTGATATTGATACGCATGGGTTTGCGATCCTCGATCGCCTGCGCGGCATATTGCCGCTGGCCCGATCGATGTTGATGGATGAGGCCACCTTGCAGTTACACCGTCCGCTCTGGGTTGCTGAGGAAGGGGATAAGCGTTGCAAAGGGATGCCTGCGCATCTCGATGACAATGAACTGCGACTGTTTATCGCGTTACGGGATGATCTGCATGGCGAGCGAGTGCGACTTGAACAGGAGCGTATTCACTATCGCTGCGTGCTGGAGGCGATTTCCACAATAGCTTAAATTTTCCTTGCTGGACTGTATGAGGCTTTGCTATAGTTCGCCTCCTCGCAAAACGGAGC
>JABTBR010000108.1 GCA_013284265.1 Oxalobacteraceae bacterium
TGGGTTTAAAAAAAGGGACGGGCATTTTGATGCCCGTCCCTTTTTTGCATGCGCCGCCGGCAGCGCCAACGGCGCTGGCCGCAGTTTTTAAACGATAGGCGTCAACGACTCCGGCTTGATCCTGGTCGCCAGCGCCTTGCCCTTGCGGGCGCGCTTGCCGAAGTGGACCGCCAGCGCCGACGCCGACAAGCGCTCTTCCTGCGCCTTGCCACCGCGTCCAATGCCCGACACGATCACGCCCTTCTGGCTGATAGGACGCGCCGCGATCAGGGTTTCCTTCTCGTCGAGCTCCATCAGGATCACGCCGCGGCCGCCATTGGTCAGCACCTTCATCTCGTCCAGGCCAAACACCAGCACGCGCGCATTGGCCGACAGCACCGCCACCGCGCTGGCCGATTCGGTCAGCACGCTAGGCGGCAGCGGGATGTCGCCTTCGTCCAGGGTGATGAAGGACTTGCCGCCCTTCAGGCGGCTGACCATATCGCCGGCCTTGGCGATGAAGCCATACCCCGCGCTGGTGGCCAGCATCAGCTGGGTGGTGGACGGTCCCGCATAGTAATGCAGCATGCGCACGGCCTGATTCGGCGCGGCGCCGGACAGGTCGACCAGGGTGGTGATCGGCACGCCGTCGCCACGCGCGTTCGGCAGGGCCGCCACCGGCACGGAATAGACCTTGCCGTTGCTGCCGAAGCCGAGCAGGGTATCGACGGTACGGCATTCGAAGGCGCCATACAGCGCATCGCCGGCCTTGAAGGTGAACAGCGCGGCGTCGTGGCCGATGCCGGTACGCGCGCGTATCCAGCCTTTTTCCGAAATGATGACGGTGACCGGCTCGTCGACCACCTTCTGCTCGGCCACGGCTTTCTGCGCTTCCTCGATCACGGTGCGGCGCGCGTCGCCGAACTGCTTGGTGTCGGCTTCGATTTCGCGGATGATGAGACGCTTCATTGACGAGGGATTGTCCAGCAGGTCTTGCAGCGACTGTTTTTCCTTGCGCAGTTCGGCCAGCTCCTGCTGGATCTTGATCGCTTCCAGGCGTGCCAGTTGGCGCAGACGGATCTCAAGAATATCCTCGGCCTGGATCTCGGACAGCTTGAAGCGTTCCATCAGCGCGGACTTCGGTTCGTCCGAATTGCGGATGATGTGGATCACTTCATCGATATTGAGCAGAATCGTTTCGCGGCCTTCCAGGATATGGATGCGGCTGTCGACCTTGGCCAGCTTGAAGCGGGTGCGGCGGGTCACGGTCTCGAAGCGGAAGGTGATCCACTCCTGGATGATGTCGCCCAGGCCCTTCTGGCGCGGGCGGCCATCGCCGCCTATCATCACCATATTGATCGAGGCCGACGATTCAAGCGAGGTGTGCGCCAGCATCATCAGCATGAATTCGGTCTGGTCCTGGTTCTTCGACTTCGGCTCGAACACCAGGCGCACCGGCGCGGCGCGGCCCGATTCGTCGCGAATGGTGTCGAGCGAATTGAGGATCAGCGATTTGAGCGCCATCTGTTCCGGCGACAGCGCCTTCTTGCCCAGCTTGATCTTCGGATTGGTCAGCTCTTCGATCTCTTCGAGCACCTTCTGCGAGGAGGTGCCGGGTGGCAGTTCCGTGACCACCGCCTGCCACTGGCCGCGCGCCAGTTCTTCGATCTTCCAGCGCGCGCGCACCTTCATGCTGCCGCGGCCGGCCGCGTACATTTCCTGAATCTGCGCCGGCGGCGTGATGATCTGGCCACCGCCCGGGAAGTCCGGGCCGGGAATGATGGCCATCAGTTCGCTGTGGCTGATGTTCGGATTGCGTATCATCGCCACGGCGGCCTGCGCCACTTCGACCAGATTGTGCGAAGGGATTTCCGTCGCCATGCCGACCGCGATACCGGAGGCGCCATTGAGCAGCACCATCGGCAGACGCGCCGGCAGCATGCTAGGCTCTTCCGAGGAGCCGTCGTAATTGGGCTGGAAGTCCACCGTGCCCAGGCCGATCTCGTCCATCAGCAGCTTGGCGATCGGGGTCAGGCGCGCTTCGGTGTAACGCATCGCCGCCGCGCCGTCGCCGTCGCGCGAGCCGAAGTTGCCCTGGCCGTCGATCAGCGGATAGCGCAGCGAGAAGTCCTGGGCCATGCGCACCAGCGCGTCGTAGACCGACTGGTCGCCGTGCGGGTGCAGCTTGCCCAGCACATCGCCCACCACGGTGGCCGATTTGCGCGGCTTGGCGGTGGAGTTCAGTCCCAGTTCGTTCATCGAATACAGGATGCGGCGCTGTACCGGCTTCTGGCCGTCGCACACATCGGGCAGGGCGCGGCCCTTGACCACCGAGATGGCGTAATCCAGATAGGCGCGCTCGGCGAAGGTGGACAGGGTCAGCACTTCGCCGCCATCGGTCGGTCCGCCCGGCTGGTCCGGGGCAGGCTGCTGTTCGTCAAAGAGGTTTGCTTGAGTCATGTGAAGTATTCAGTAATGTCGTCAGATAGGGGCGGTGCCGATACGGCGATCAGATATCCGCCTCGACCTCGTTGCCATGTTCTTCCAGCCAGGCGCGGCGTGCGGCCGCTTCGCCCTTACCCATCAGCATATTGAAGCGGGCCGACGAGTAGCTGTGGTCGAAGTCGCCCAGCGACACCGGCAGCAGGCGGCGGGTGTCCGGATTCATGGTGGTTTCCCACAGCTGCTCGGCGTTCATCTCGCCCAGGCCCTTGAAGCGCGAGATCGACCAGGCGCCGTCCTTGACGCCGTCCTTGCGCAGCTTGTCCTCGATGGCCACCAGTTCGCCCTCGTCGAGCGCATACAGCTTCTGGATCGGCTTCTTGCCGCGCGCCGGCGCGTCCACGCGGTACAAGGGCGGACGGGCGATGCAGATGTGGCCATGCGCCATCAGCGCCGGGAAGTGTTTGAAGAACAGCGTCAGCAGCAGTACCTGGATGTGCGAGCCATCCACGTCCGCATCGGAGAGGATGCAGATTTTGCCGTAGCGCAGACCGGACAAATCGGGCGTGTCGCCGAAGGTGTGCGGATCGACGCCGATCGCCACCGCGATGTCGTGGATCTCGTTGTTGGCGAACAGGCGGTCGCGGTCGGTCTCCCAGGAGTTCAGTACCTTGCCGCGCAGCGGCAGGATGGCCTGGAATTCCTTGTCGCGGCCCATCTTGGCCGAACCGCCCGCCGAGTCGCCCTCGACCAGGAACAGTTCATTGCGCGTGATGTCGCTCGATTCGCAGTCGGTCAGCTTGCCCGGCAGGACGGCCACGCCGGAGGATTTTTTCTTTTCCACCTTTTGCAGCGAGCGCAGGCGCGACTGGGCCTGCTTGATGACCAGTTCGGCCAGCTTCTTGCCGTAGTCGACGTGCTGGTTCAGCCACAGTTCCAGCGGCGGCTTGGTGAAGGTCGATACCAGCCGCACCGCGTCGCGCGAGTTCAGTCTTTCCTTGATCTGGCCCTGGAATTGCGGGTCCAGCACCTTGGCCGACAGCACGAAGGACACCCGTGCGAACACGTCCTCGGGCAGCAGCTTGACGCCTTTCGGCAGCAGCGAGTGCATCTCGACGAAGTTCTTGACGGCGCCAAACAGGCCGTCGCGCAGGCCCGATTCGTGGGTGCCGCCGTTCGGGGTAGGGATCAGGTTGACGTAGGATTCGCGCACCACGCCGCCTTCCTCGGTCCATGCCACCACCCAGGCCGCGCCTTCGCCTTCGGCAAAGCCTTCGGCGTCCGGGCCGGCGAACTGGGCGCCTTCGAACAGCGGAATCAGGGTCTCGCCGTTGGAGCTTTGCGCCAGCGCTTCGGTCAGATAGCCGCGCAAGCCTTCGTTGTACTGCCAGGTCTGGACGTCGCCGGTCTTGGCGTTGGTCAGCGTGACCGTCACCCCGGGCAGCAGCACCGCCTTGGAGCGCAGCAGGCGTTGCAGCTCGGTTTGCGAGATCACCGGGGAGTCGAAGTATTTCGGATCGGGCCAGGCGGTGACGCGGGTACCGGACTTTTTGCCGTCGCGCGGGGCGGGGCGGGAAGTGAGCGGTTCGATCACGTCGCCATTGGCGAACACCAGGTGGTGCAGGCCGTTGCCGTCGTTTTCCTTGCGCCAGACCGTGATTTCCAGGCGGGTCGAGAGCGCATTGGTGACCGAGACGCCGACCCCGTGCAGGCCGCCCGAGAAGGCGTAGGCGCCGCCCGAACCCTTGTCGAATTTACCACCCGCGTGCAGGCGGGTGAACACGATTTCCACCGTCGGCACGCCTTCTTCCGGGTGCAGGCCGACCGGGATACCGCGGCCGTCGTCTTCCACGGTGATGCTGCCATCGACGTTCTGGATGACGGAAATGTTCTTGCAATGGCCGCCGAGCGCTTCATCGGAGGCATTGTCGATCACTTCCTGGATGATGTGCAGGGGGTTCTCGGTGCGGGTGTACATGCCCGGACGCTGCTTGACGGGTTCCAGGCCCTTGAGGACGCGGATGGATGATTCGCTGTAGTCGGAAACTGGTTTTTTGGTGGCCATACGTGATCAAGCTAAGTGAATTCGATACTGGGTTTATGTACAGGCTAATCTGGATGCTTGCGTATTCTATCCTCAACCGGGCGAACCGGCGGCATTGACTGCGTTGGGAGAGGGGGGAAACTGTGGTTAAATATAAAAAAACCCCGGTTTTCCTTTTTTCAGCGTGCTCTGGAGCCGTATGCAAACAGAGAACTACCCCTTCGCGGTGCGTTTGATCGGCTTTTTGCCCGATGATGCGCGCCGTCTGGCGCTGCAGCTGGCCCAGTCGGCGGCGGCGGGACCGGCGTTTTTCTGTCTGTCCGACGACAGCCTGCAGGATCCGGACCTGCTGATCGCCAATGGCGACGAACTCAAGGCGCTGGCGGCCCTGGCCGCGCTGAGCCAGGGTGATCTGCGTCCTGCGCTGATCCTGGGCGCCCCGGCGCTCGATCTGCCCTATCCCAACCTGGCCAAGCCGGCCGACACCGACAGTATTCATGCCGAACTGGGGCAGCTGGTGTTGCGCCGGGCCGACGCTTTCGCCAAACTGGCCGCCGCCGGCACGGCGCCCATGCCCGAGCGGCGCCTGCGCGAACGGCTCGATTTCGACCTGACCGACCCGGCCGAGTATGAGGCGCGGCGGCGTCATGGCGCGCGCGGCGCGGTGCTGGTGGTGGACCGCAACAGCGTCTTTAGCCAGCATCTGGCCGCGCTGCTGCAGCCTTATGGCATTCCGGCCCTGAACGTCGGCGGTGAAACCGAGGCCGTGCTGACCTGCGCCGCGCGCGCGGTGGCGGTGGTGCTGATCAATACCGCGCTGACGGCGGTCGACCCCTACCGCCTGTGCGCGGCGCTCAAGGATGGCGGCGGCCCGCTGCAGCCGGCCGTGGTGCTGCTGGTGGCGCCGCCCTTCGTCTACGACGCGGTGCGCGGCCGCGTGGCCGGCGCCGAAGGACTGCTCGACAGGCCGGTGGCCGACCACCATCTGCGTGCGGTGCTCAAAAAACTGATGAGCATTACCTGATATAGCCCCTCGTATACACCGCGTTTACACCCGTCCTGCGTCTTTTTAGACCGTTTTTACGACTGGATCGATAAGCTGTTTTGTATCGCAATGATCAAAACAGAGGTCGGCCATGCCAGCATTTCCTCGTACCAGAACATCCCGTTCCCGCTCCGCGCCGGTGGCCGCATCCCCGGCGTGCCTGATGCGGATGACGGTCGATAGCGCTTCCATTACCACGCTGCGCCAGGCGGTCATGCGGGTCTGCGGCGATGCGCTGCGCTTCATGCGCATCGAAGCGCGCGAGCACGGCGCGCGCGTCAAAGTCTGGTTGTGCCTGAGCTGTGCGCTGGTGCAGCAGGTGATGGAGGCGGTGCTGCGCTTCCTGCCCGGTGCCGAGTTTGGCCGTATTTCGGAGCGGGAAGCACCGCTGTCGCCTGTGCGGGTGGCGTCATGATCATCGCCATCGCCAATCAGTGCGGCGGCAGCGGCAAGACCATCGTCGCGAACAACCTGGCGCTGCTGCGTGCCCGCAGTGGACGCAAGGTCATGCTGGTCGACACCGATCCGAAGAAATCCTCCTGCGCCTGGAACAGCGCGCGTATCGCCGCCGGGGTGCAGCCACGGGTGGCCGCGCGCGCCATCGTCGGCGGCGATCTGGCCCATGAGCTGGAGCTGCTGCGCCTGCACTACAACGACATCCTGATCGATACCGAAGGACGCGACACGCCGGCCAGCCGCGCCGCGTTGATCTCCGCGCGGCTGGTGCTGGTTCCGGTCAGCCCGGGCCAGGTCGATCTGGCCAAGCAGTATCAGCTGATCGCCCGGCTTAACTCGGCGCGCATGTTCAATCCCGGGCTGCGGGTGCTGTTCGTGATGGTCGGCACGGGGGGCGATCCCGACCCCGAGCAGATGGCGGCCGTGCGCGCCTATGTGACGCGGGTGATGGCCGCCACGCTGGCCACTACCGTGATCCATGAGCAGGGCGCGGCCCACCTGGCCTGCGGTCCGGGGCGCTGCGTGTGCGACCTGCCCGGTTGCGACCAGGGCGCCGCCGCCGAGATGGGCGCCCTGTACCGCGAAGTGTTCGCCAACTGAAGCCCTGGCGTTGTTCAGTTATTCAGTTAAGGGGCCGCAGGGCTGGGCAAAACCCACGGCAAAGAGCCGGGGGGGGGCCCCCCCGGGGGGCCCC